>JBMOPD010000017.1:0-82584 GCA_049323615.1 Bacillota bacterium
GCAGTCTGCTCAGCGGCACATTTGACGCCTTCTGGGTCCGCCACAGGATTAACAATTACAGGATTCCCCAACAGGCTCTTTCAAAATGAGTTGCCAATTATTTACTCACAAAATTGTCGTGCACCCCGGCCAGAAAAGTCAGATTAAAATAATTAAGGGGGCAGTTTCGCCCCCTTTCAGTTTATAAGAACACTTTTTAAACGAATCCTTTAAGCTCCCGCCTGCTCCCCGGAGGCAAGATCCCGTCGCTTGCCGACGCCCCGGAAACTTCTCTCTATATGTTCCCGGGACAGGGGGCTGGTCAGGAAGGTAACCACAATCAGGGCCGCGGCTGAAATAACTATGCTGTAGAACAGCGGGTCCACGTGGGTCCAGGGGTACGGCAGCAGGGTGGGCCGGCCGAAGATGGCCTTGCAGATGCCGAAGGGCACGGCTTCAGCCGCGTGCAGGAAAACAAACCCGAAGATGGACACCCCGTACCCCAGGGCCACACTCGTTACCGCCGCCTGCTTGGTCACCCGGGGCCAGAAGACGGCTCCCAGCAGGGCCGGCAGTATGCCGGCGGCGCAGATGCCAAACCAGAAGGCGGTGGCCCGGGCGATGATGCTGATGGGCAGGATGTAGGCCATAACCACCGCCGCCACCGTTCCCACGGCCACCCCGATGCGGGACAGCGCCAGGGGATTTATTTTAATGTTCCACGTGGCCAGCAGGTCCCGGGAGAAGGCCACGCTCTGGACGTGGATCAGCCCGTTCACCGTGGTAATGCAGGCCGACAGAAGAGTGACCATGAACAGGTAGATGTAGGCCGGGGGCATCACGGCGTTGATAAAGGTGGGAATGATCAGGTCGGTGTTGCCCTTGGCCGCCACAATGGAAATCTTGCCCAGAGTATCATGGAAATAAACGTTGGTCAGGGGACCCACCATGAAGGCAGTACCGGTGAAAAGGAAGATGCAGATGCCGCCGGTCAGCACCGCCCGATTGAGTGCCTTCTTGCTGGGCACGGTCAAAAACCTTAAGACCAGCTGGGGCTGGGCCAGCACCCCGATGCCCACCCCCATCACTATGGTGCTGATCACCGTCCACCAGATGGGTGATCCCCATTTGGGCATGGCCGTCCAGCCCAGGTGGCCGCCCTTGGCCAGGTTTTCCGGCACCAGGCTGGCCAGGCTGGTCAGGGCCTGATGCCCGGCCACCACACCGCCGGCGACGGCATATGTTTTAACCAGCAGTACCAACATACCGAGAATCATCATCCCGCACATGAAGGCATCGGCGTACATGATCCCCTTCAGCCCGCCCCAGCCCACGTAGAGGGCAATAATGACGGCCAAAAGTAATAACGCCAGGTTGTAATCGATCTTCAGGGACTCCTCGACGAACCGCGCGCCGCCGATCAGCACCACACCGGTATAGGCCGGCATGAGCAGGAATATCATCAGCCCGATAAACCAGGTGATGAACTTGGACTGGTAGCGCTGGCCCAGCATGGAGGCCAGGGTGCTGGTCCCCAGGTTTCTTGACATGCGGCGGATGGGCTCGCCCAGGAAGATGAAGGCCACGAAAATACCCAGTATGATATTGAAAAAAGACAGCCACATCAGGGTAAAGCCGAAGACCCCGGCGGCCCCGCCGAACCCTACGATGGCCGAGGTGCTGATGAAAGTGGAGGCATAGGACAGGGCCATGATCCAGCCCGACATCTGCCTGCCGGCCACCATGTAGTCCTCGGCGTTCTTGGTCTGCTTGTAACCAAGGTAGCTCAGGTAGGTAACGATTAAAATATAACAGGTCAACACTACTGCTAAAAGACCAATATTCACCAGTCTTCACCGCCCTTGTTCCAGTTGATAATTCCGTAAACAACGCACAAAAGCATGGACGCCACGTTTAAAATCCACACCAGGGCCGTCCAGCCGTCCGCCATTCCCAGCACTAAAATCCCTCCTTACAAATTCAATCCCGCAATCAATTGCTTTCTTAAGCCCACAGTCAACTTTTAAGAATTTCCGGCATATTTCACCCCCTGTATGATCAGGCAACCTGAATAAAAAAAACCGCCCCCCTAAAGGGACGGATTTTTTCCGCGGTACCACCCGGGTTGGTTTCATAAGAAACCCGCTCAGCAGGTACGGGATAAGCTTAAGTCTCATACCCTGATAAAAATTAAAGCCGTTTCATCCCATAGGGACGAACGGCTCGCGGTACCACCCTACTTGGCCTGTTGCCAGGCCCGGCTTTTTAAAAGGTACGTGACTAAATTATCCTTATACCCCTTCCCTGTAACGGGGGAAATCCGTTTCGGCCTACTTTCCCTTAAAGGTTTCAGCCTCACAGTTCGGGGGAGAACTTCAACCGGTCCTGCCCTGAAGACGCTTCCAGCCGCCGGCGCCTTCTCCCTGGAGGGTGGTTTCCCGCCTACTTTTCCCCGTCATAACTTTATTAATATTCGGTTAATGGATATCTTAGCCTGTAAAATTGCGGTTGTCAACACTTTTTTCTCCGGCGCCGACAAATAACCACTTTTTTACATAAAGAACCGTCCCCGATGAAACCCGGTTATCACTGGAGGCTTTCAGACAAACTTTTCAGTTTAAGCGCAAATTCACTTAATTTATTGTTACCAGCAGCTATCTGCTGGGTCTGGGCGGCCTGCTCCTCGCTTATGGCGGCAAATTCGTTTATGGAGTTCATGATGTTGTCTATATCGTCCCTGATGCCTTTCAGGGTGTTTGTGATTTCAGCCGCTGAAGATTTGCTGTTCTGCGCCAGTTTCCTTATCTCTTCCGCCACCACTGAAAATCCCCGCCCGTGCTCCCCGGCCCTTGCCGCTTCAATAGCCGCATTCAGGCCCAGCAAGTTAGTGGTTTCCGCAACATTTCTTATGTACTGGAGTATGTCATCGGTTTTTTTAATGTGCTCATGGGCGTGGTTGACGGCCTGGCTGATATTC
The DNA here is from genome assembly GCA_049323615.1 of Bacillota bacterium. Classification (GTDB taxonomy): domain Bacteria; phylum Bacillota; class Desulfotomaculia; order Desulfotomaculales; family Desulfocucumaceae; genus JBMOPD01. The sequence goes on from JBMOPD010000017.1 coordinate 2,957, forward strand.
TGGCTGCTTGTAGCTAAAGACTGGGCGGCTCCGGCCAGTTCTTCCGTGGATTGCGAAATCTCTTCGGTAAACGACTGCAGATCGTTTGCCATCTCTATAACTTCCTGCTCTTTTTCCTGGGGAACGGCATAAGTGATTGTTCCCAGTACATTTCCGGTTTCTTCATTTATAACGGGAACGGAATAGGCAACAATGGGGAAACCAAAGGCTTCCTTCGGGTATCGCGCCATCTGCCTCTGTCCGCTTTGCATGGCTCTTTCCGAAGAGCCGCCCCTTGGTATTTCAAAGCCCTCCTGAATGTTCAGGTTGAAAGTATTGGCCTGTTTAACGGAAACAAACTTTTCTTTGTCGGTAATACCGATGGCAACATCGGAAACAAAAAGGGCAGGCAGCAAACTTGTTACTTTTAGCAGCGCGGAGAAAAGTTCCTCGTCGGATACGGCCATGATCTCACTCTCCCTAAAGTAAGTACTTCGACAATTTTGTATTCTCCACCGCCAAAATTTTCCCTTTAAAAAAATTTTAAAAACCTGGGAATTATGAAAGAGTTGTTTTATATTGACCCTCATGCCGCAGGTTATTTTATTTTTCTTTCCTTTGTGATCAGAACGTGACAATTGGCGTGTTTCGACAGGTAATTTGAAACACTTCCCATAAACAGCTTTTTTACCGCGCTTTTCCCGTGGGATCCCGTGATTATTAAATCTATCTGGTTTTCACCGGCATACATGACCAGGGTCTCACCGATGTGGCCATACAGCATTTTTGCCGATACTTTTATGCCCTGTCTTTCAGCTTCCGCAACCGCTTTATTCATTTCATCCTCATAAAATTTCCTGCCTTCCCTCATGAATTCGTCCACTTCATCTATCGTTCCGGCGTAGTCCGGCAGTTGAATAACGGCCACTATGTGCAGGTGGGAGTTATGCGCCTTTGCCATTTCAAAGCCTGTTTTCAGCGCCTTGTGGGCGTGTTCCGAATTATCAAAGGCAACCATGATCCGGTCAAACAAGTCAATCTACCTCCTTTTTTTCACAAACCGGCTCCCGGTCCGGTCTGAAAAATCCCTGGGCAATCAGGGTGGGTATAACCCCGCTTAAGACAACGCCCGTGACCAGAACGGAATACTGGGATTGATTTATTATATTGTGCGTCAGGCCGAACATTGAGGAAATACTGCCAAAAGTAAGGCCGGTGGACATGAGCAGGGTGGTATACATCGACTTCCGCTTCCCGAATCTGAAAAATATTGTAAGGGGTAAAACCCCGATAAATTTAGCCGCCATCTTAACGGCAAGGTAAATCAGTATCAGAATTATTCCCGCCCACAGCGCCTTTAAGGATATAAGCAATCCGGCCTTAAGAAAGAAGAACGGGGTTAACAGGGCAAAGGCGCTGGTCCTCATCCTGTAGAGCATGTCCTTTTCCCCGGCAAACAGCGTGGCCAGTGCCAGGCCCAGCAGGTATGCCGGCAGTACAGCCTCGCTATTGGCCCTCAGCGCCAGCCCGCCCAGCAGGAATAGAACGAAATAAACAAGTTTCACCTCAACCTGGCTTATCCGGCCGCCAAAAGCCTTTATGAAATGGCCGGTGAATTTTGAGGAGATAAATAGAATTACAGCCGTCACTGCGACAAACAGGTACAGCCATGAATTAAAGTGGGCAAACAGAATACCCAGGGCTAAAACCGTGCCCAGGTCGGTAATAAAGCAGGCGGCCAGTATTATCTTGCCGATCTCCGTGGAATTGAGACCGGTCTCCACCATCACCGCGTACACAATGGCCACCGAGGTGGTGGACAGCGCTATACCGGCTATCTGGGAAGCTTCCAGCGTCCAGCCGGCTATGTAGTATGCGTAGGCAAAACAGGCCAGAAAGGGAAAAAGGAAAGAAACCGCCCCGATGGAAACGCTTTCCTTGAATTTTGACCGGAGTACTGCCGGGTCAACCTCCGCCCCGGCCAGAAACGTCAGGAGAATGCTGCCGAAACCCGCCAGGAAGTCCACCCAGGGGGTCGTATGCAAACCCAGGAAATTACCCCCGATAACTCCAACCATAATCTCCACCATGGCAACAGAAACGCCCAGCCGCACCGAGATTACCGATGCCGCCAGGGCCAGCCCCACCCAAAAAGCCGCATCAAACCAGATGTTCATCACTTACCTCCGTTTTTTGCCTCCTTTTTATTCTGATAAAATTAAAACCACATCACCCCCTGCTTTAGAAATTTGCAAAAAAATAACTCCCACCACGAAGGTAGGAGTTATTAGCTTGCTGAAGCGTTAGGCGAACTCCATCGCCCCACCCGTTCCAGGCGGAAACAATGATTTAATCGGTCTCTGTTGTCACAATAAAACTATAAATAGGTTATACGGTAAAGTGCCTGTTGTCAAGAAGGGTGAACGACGGTGCCGGTTGTTGAATTGTTGAATAAGATAGTCGGTGGTTGACCATCAGTAATTATGCGCCGCAGCCGGAACGCAGCAGGTGGACTTTTCGGCCGGCCTGGCTATTTAACAAGCCTTGCTTTGGCGTAGGTGCGGTACACCTTGGCCACTTCCACCGGCACAGTTTCCCCCACCAGGGAGCCCCCCCCCTCGATGTCCAGTATGAAGCCGTCTATCCTGGCAATGCCGTCGTTTATATTGGTGACGTGGGGCTCCTCGACCCTGACCTCAAGCATCTGCCCCTGCCGGACAGGCAGGGTGTTGGCCAGTATGTCGGCCTGGTTGTACAGTGGGCGTACGTTCACCGATTCTATGTGCTGGCCCTGGGAGCCCCTTATATACAGGTTTTTGCCCGTCCGCTGCTCCAGTTCCCGCAGGTTGGCCCCCCCGCTGCCGATAAGCCTGGCCGCCACCAGGGGATTGGCCTCCACCAGGATGGTGTCGGCCGAGGTCTGGCGCGCCTGCTGGCAGATGTAGTTTTTGAAGTGAATGCCCACCGTCTCCTCGGAAAGCACCTTGCCTCTTCCCTCGCAGTACGGGCAGGGCCTCTGCATTACCTCGCTGAGGCTGGGCCGCACCTTTTTGCGGGTCATTTCCACCAGTCCCAGCTGGGTGATGCCCAGGATATTGGTCTTGGTCTTGTCCTTTTTGATTTCCTCCTCCAGCACCTGCAGTACCTGCTGCCGGTGCTCCTCCCTCTGCATGTCGATGAAGTCCACAATTATAATGCCGCCTATATTCCTCAGCCTCAGCTGCCGGGCAATCTCCACCGCGGCGTCCAGGTTGGTGCGCAGTACGGTGTCCTCAAGGTTGGTGGAGCCCACGAACTTTCCGGTGTTGACATCTATGGCGGTGAGGGCTTCGGCCTGGTCGATCACTATGTATCCCCCGCACTTGAGCCAGACCTTTCTTTTCAGGGCCTTTTCCAGTTCCTGCTCAATGCCGTAATCCTGGAAAATGTTGTCCCTTTCTTCCAGGAAAATCCTGAATTTCAGCTTTGGCCCCGTAATGTCGAGCAGGTCCAGTATTTTCTCGTATTCGTAGCGGGAATCTATGGTCAGCCGGTCAACGTCCTCGGTGAAGATGTCCCGCATGATCCTCTGGATCAGCTCCAGGTCCCGGTGCAGCAGGTTCGGCACCGGACCGTGGGACGCCCGGTACAGAATCTTCCGCCAGAGCTTGGTGAGGATGTTGACATCCTGCCGGAGATCCTCCTCGTCCACCCCTTCGGCCACGGTCCTGACGATGACCCCCATGCCTTCGGGCTTGACCCGTGCGGCCAGATCCTTCAGGCGGTCCCGTTCCTTTTCGCTCTCTATCCGGCGGGAAATGCCTATATAATCCATGGTGGGCATGATCACCAGGCAGCGGCCCGGCAGGGTGATGTGGGTGGTCACCCGGGGGCCCTTGGTCCCGATGGGCTCCTTGACGATCTGTACTATAAGCTCCTGGCCGTGTTTAAGTACGTCGCAGATATTTGTCCCCAGCACCGAGCCCTGTCCCTGACCGTCCGGGGACCTGGCCGGCAGGGCGTCCTCCACGTAAAGAAAGGCGTTTTTGTCCAGGCCGATATCCACAAAGGCGGCCTGCATGCCGGGCAGCACATTTTCCACCCTGCCCTTGTATATATTTCCCACCAGCCGCTGGGTAACCGACCGCTCTATGTACAGCTCAACCGGGGTCCTGTCCTCCAACAGGGCGGCCCTGGTTTCCTCGTCACTTACATTAATAACAATTTCTTTCAGCATAAAAATCCATCCTTAAAATCTGTATATCAAACCCCAAAAATATGATCAGCCCTCTACCTCACCCGCACAATAGTCAAACATTTCTTTTCCCCCGCGGCCCAGCATCCGGGTGCGGGTGATTTCCACATGGGCGTCCCCGCCAAATATGCCGCACCGCTCCCTGATGGCCGTGATAACCTCCCCGGGGCGGACGTTAAACCTGCTTCCCGTCATCAGTTCCATCTCCACGGCCACCCGGTCACCTTCTTCCACCGCCCGCAGGGACAGCAGGCCGGGGCGGATATCGAACAAAGCCGGCGGGCCGTCCTTTTTGCTGCGGGCAACGGGTATTGCGGCCAGCGCCATGATCCCTGCCAGGCACTTTCGCAGCGCTTCCAACTCCGGCATTTCCTCCCGGGCGGCCCGGACAATGTACAGGGAACGCTCCACCTCGGCCATCAGGGCGGGGGACTTTTCATCAAGCCGGCAGGCCCCGGTAATCCCCAATCCCGGGGGCATGGCGGAGTTTAAGGAGCGGACAATCCAGGCCGGGGGCGCCCCGGTGTCAAGTTCCATATCAAGGTACTCCTGCAGTCCCCCCATGCCCACCGGCAGCGGCAGGGAAAAAGCCAGCCTGGGGTGCGGGTTGAAACCCCGGCTCAGTGAAACCGGAAGCCCGGCCCTGCGCGCGGCCCGTTCAAAGAGCCTGATCATGTCCAGGTGCGATATGAACCTGGCTGTACCTTCCTTAGTGTAACTGATCCTGTAGCGGGGCATGGCCGCCACCTCCACCAATTTCAGGTCTTATGTCCATGCCGGTGCAGACCCCGCAGGCCGGGCATTTCCCTCCCCGGCAGTCCGGCGTGGTTTTTGCCTCCATGGCCCGCCGGTGCTCCCTGGCCAGGAATTCCCTGCTCACTCCGGCCTCTATATGGTCCCAGGGCAGTACATCCTCATAACTGTAACGGCGGTAAGCGTACCACTCCGGGTCCAGCCCCGCATCTTCAAAGGCCTTGCGCCACAGGCTATAATCAAAGCACTCGGACCACCCCTCAAAACGGCTCCCCAACTGCCAGGCCCTTTCCAGGGCGGCCGACAGCCGGCGGTCGCCCCTGGCCAGAACGGCTTCCAGGAAACTTACCTCGGGATCATGCCATTTGAAGGAAATTCTCCTGTCCCGGAAAAGCGACTTCAGGTACTTTTGTTTATCCCTGATTTCATCCAGCCTGTTCTGGGGCTCCCACTGGAAAGGGGTATGGGACTTGGGCACAAAGGAGGAGACACTGGCCGTGACCTTAAGCCGGCCCCTCTTTACCCCCATTTCCTCGCCTTTTTTCAGCACCAGAGAGGCCAGGGACGCTATTCCGTCCAGGTCCTCCCGGGTTTCGGCGGGCAGCCCGATCATGAAATAGAGCTTTACCGCCTGCCACCCGGCCCCGAAGGCCGCGGACACGGCGCCCAGGAGGTCCTTTTCGGTCACTCCCTTGTTGATCACATCCCGCAGGCGCTGGGTGCCCGCCTCGGGCGCAAAGGTCAGGCTGGACCTGCGCACTCTCTGGACTTCCTTGGCCAGGTCCACCGAAAAGGCGTCAACTCTCAGCGAGGGGAGGGAAACCCCCACCCCCAGGCCGTCCATTTGGTCCAGCAGGCCCCTCACCAGCCGGTTTATTTCCGAATAATCGGCCGAGCTCAGCGAAGTCAGGGATATTTCGCCGTAACCGGTGTTCCTTACCAACTGACCGGCCTGCTCAATAAGGGTTTCCGGGGATTTTTCCCGCACCGGGCGGTAGATAGCCCCCGCCTGGCAGAACCTGCACCCCCTGGTGCACCCCCTCATCACCTCCAGCATTATCCGGTCATGCACCACACCCATATTGGGAACGATGGGATTTACCGGAAAGTCCGCCCGGTCGTAGCCGGTGATCACCCTCTTGGTAACTTTGGCGGGCACTCCCTCAACCGCCGGGCTTACCGAAAGGATGGCGCCGTCGGGATTATAACGCACCCGGTAGAAGCCGGGCACATAAACCCCCCCGATACCGGCCAGCTTGCGCAGCAGAAATTCCCTGTCCCGGCCCCTGTGTTCTTTGTAAGCATCAATTATGTCGTGGAAAAGCTCCTCCCCCTCACCGATGGCAAAGGCGTCGATGAAGTCGGCCAGCGGCTCGGGGTTAAAGGCGCAGGGGCCGCCGGCTATAACCAGGGGGAAGCCCGGCCCGCGCCCGGACGACCGCAGGGGCATCCCGGCCAGGTCCAGCATGTTGAGAATATTGGTAAAGCTCATCTCATACTGCAGGGTAAAGGCCAGGATGTCGAAATCCCTTACCGGCCTTCTGGACTCCAGGGTTAAAAGGGGCAGGCCGTGTTCCCGGAGCAGCTTTTCCATGTCTGTCCAGGGCGCGAAAACCCTTTCCATCAGGGTATCCGGCCTCCGGTTGACGGTATGGTAGAGTATCTGCAGCCCCAGGTGCGACATGCCCACTTCATAGACATCGGGAAAAGCAAAGGCTATTTTTATATCGGTTTTTTCCCAGTCCTTGCCAATGGAATTCCACTCGCCGCCGGCATAGCGGGCCGGCTTCTGCACGCGGGCCAGCAGTCTTTCATAAGTTCTTGCGAATTCCTGCTGTTTTAAAGATGTCAATAATTTACCCCTCCCCGGCCGACACCCCCACCGGGGGTACAGCCCGCCAGAAGATTTGATGTCGGATTGACGATGACACAATTTACCTGTCTGACTATATCTTTCTACGGTGCCTTACCATTTACCTGCGATATCGGTAAAAAGAATTCCTTATCTAAATCCGGTTGCTCAGCCAAGCTTTTCAATGTTTTTTTGCCCGGCCACCTTGATAATATTTATGGGTACATCGTTTCTCAATATCCTCACCTGTTCCAGGTACCCTTCATCAATCAGCCTGTTCATGGCGGTGATTACCTTCTTCAGGTAGCAGTCCCTGTACTCCGTGGGGGCCGCCATTTTTTCCAGGTACGCCTGGGCCGTCCTGATAAAAGTCAGGTACCTGTAACGTTCCTCCTGCATCAGTATAAACCGTTTTAAATCCTCGATATCCACCTCGTAGCCGATCCCCGATATTTCAATGACATCATCCCTGCCCGAAGCCATTTGCAGCTCACGGCTTATGGATCCCTTCACCCCGACCACGATTACCCTTTTGCCGTCCCTGATTTTCAACCTGGCCACAATGTTGGAGAAATGGCCGTCCCCGGTAGCCAGTATGATGTTTTCCACATCCCTGTTTTCTTCTTTAAAAACAAACAGGTCTTCCACTATTTTAAAATCAGTGTAGGACTTTTCCTTTCCCCCCACCACCTCTGTCCTGGTGTGGACCACCTCAAAGCTGGCCGCCCTCAGCTTGGGCACCTCGTTCTTGATATAAGGATTTTTCTCAAAATCTCCGTAGGCCCTGGCCGTTATTATCTGGCCGTACTGGCGGGCTATCCTGATAAATTCCATGGGATCCGGCTGGGTCTGAAACTTGTTGTACATACTGTAAAAAAGATTCTCATAGTCGACAAAAATGGCCACTTTATTTTTTACTTCCAACCTGTCACCCCCGTTTCGGTTCATATTAAGAGTATTACCTCATTAACATGAATCCATGCCCGGGGTTGACCGCGTCAGGAGATCAGCCCGTCAATCCCGCCGACGGGGTGGTCAAAGCCAAAATTAAAAAGGCCGTCAATTATTTTGTCCTCGGACAATACCCCTTTAAATTCCAGTCCCATGGAAAAAACTGCCACAAAGTGAAACCTCCGGGGCATGAACAGGCGAACCACTTCCCCCAGGACGGCGTCCTCCCGGGCCACCAGCGTCACGGCGGGGAGCACCCCTTCCCTGATCAGGTCCTCCTTTTTCTGTATCATGTGGCGGATGAAAAGATAAGGGGCCGCCGTCCGCTCCCTGGTGGCCGCATATAAAAGAAAAAGGCCGGTAATCAGTATGTCCAGGCCGGCCCGGCCGAGGGCCAGGCCGGCCGCCCCCGCCAGAATTACCGCCACACCCCAGGCCTGGCCCAGACCGGCCGCCCGGCAGGTGGCATTCCTGACACCAATCCTGCCGGCCAGAAAAGCCCGGTACACCCGCCCCCCGTCCAGGGGCAGGGCCGGCAGTATGTTAAAAAGGGCTATCAGTACATTGCACTGGAGGAAAAACCGGTTCAGCTCATCATCCCAGAGGCCGTAATTTTTCAGGGCCATACCCGCCAAAAAGAGGACCAGGTTGCCTGTGGGACCTGCTATGGCTATGTGAATTTCCTGGCGGGGATTGACGGCCATGTCCCCGGCCATCCTGGTCACCCCGCCGAAGGGCAGCAGCTCCACGTCGGCCACGGCCACCCCCAGCCTTTTAGCCACCACCGCGTGGGCCAGCTCGTGCACCAGCACCACGCCGAAGGCAATCAGTCCCCTGTCCAGTATGCCGGCCACAAAAAACAGGCCCAAAAGGGCCAGGAAAAACGGGTTAAGGTACAGGTTTATACCCCAGATTCTGCCTATTTTCAAAAGCGACCCCCCCTATTTTACCGACGGGAATTCAAGCTTGGTCAGAGGATCAACAAAACTGCCCTTTTCCCTCATCTCGAAGTGCAGGCCCCCTCCTTTTACATCGCCGGTTTTGGCAATATCCCCGACGACTTCCCCGGTTTTGACCGCCTGGCCCTCACTGACCTTGACATTCCCGAGGCCCGCATAGAGGGTAAATGCCCCGTCGCCGTGGTCTATCAGAACATACCGGCCGTACTGGGCGCTGGAACCCACCTTCATAACCTTCCCGGGCAGTACTGCCTTCACCGGAGTGCCCGGGGCCGCCGCAATATCGATGCCGGGATGAAACCTGTCCATGTCATCAAGAGAATCCTTGTTCCATCCGTATTCCCGGACTACTTTGCCGGAAACCGGTATTACCATTCCCTTGAAAGCCGAGACCGGGGCCGTTGTCTCCTTCATTCCCTCCGGGGGCATGCCGCTGTCCAGCGGGCTGTCCACACCGGCCACCTGGAGCCCGAACTTTACCGCCTTTTCCATGGCCGGGCGGACATCCCAGTCGGTTGTCAGTACGTAGCGGAGGCCCGCCCGGATATCCTCACCGAAGGGATAACTCAACTGATTGAGATAAAACAGCAGGCCCAGGATAGACAGCACAACCGCTGCCCGGTAAAAGGCACGCCTGACGGACCCCTGCCGGCGCGGGGGATTTCCCCAGCCGTAGTTGCCCCTTTTTTTGTTGGGCCGGTAGTAATCTATCCAGTTATAATCCTGGGCGTACTTTTTGTCCTGATAAAATTCATGCAAAGTCTGTGATTTTTTATCCTTCTTGTCCCAAAACAATGCAATCACCCCCGGAAATCACTTATAAAGTTATAGAATATATATTTATGCCGGTGGATAAATATGACACTATTGTTAAATTAGGGAACAGTGAAATCGGGTCGGGATTGGGGATTTAGTACGCCTCGTTTGACAGTTGGACAAGGAAAACTATAAAGTATTGTCAAGCGGTGATAAAATATTAAGAGGAGTGCCCGGCAAGGGCTGAAAACTGTTATGAGGTAGTTGTGGCATGAACAATAATCGGGAAAAGTCCAGGGTCTACCAGTTCGACCCGGAGAGAAAAAAGAGGTTAAAGTCGGTCAATTATGTTTCCCCCGAAAAAAAGGACCTGCTGAGGGAAAGGAAACAGTCCAAAAAAGACAGGCGGAACTTTCTCATCGGGGTGGCCGTCCTCCTGCTGCTGGTGGCGGCGCTTACCTTTATCAGGCTGGGCACCTGGTAAAAAAGCCGCCCTGCCGGGCGGCGGAATCATATTAGAAAATCAGCTTCTGCCTTCTTATATACACGTTTAAAAGCAGTCCCAGGGAAGCCAGGTTCATAATCATGTTGCTCCCCCCGTAGCTGAATAGGGGCAGGGGAATTCCCGCCACCGGCATAACGCCGGTGGTCATGCCGATGTTTTGCAGTATGTGAAAGGCGAACATGGACACAATGCCGCCGGCCAGAAGGACTCCGTAAGTATCCTTGGCCATGGCCGCTATCCGGATGCCCCGGTAGAGAAAGACAAAATATAAGCCTAACAGCACAGTTACACCGATAAAGCCAAACTCCTCGCCCACCACCGAAAAGATAAAGTCAGTATGCCGGATAGGCAGGAAAGTGTAGTGGCTCTGTGTTCCCTTGAGAAAGCCCTTGCCGGTTATCCCCCCGGAACCGATGGCGATCCGGGACTGCCAGACGTGGTAGCCCGCCCCCAGTAAGTCGCTTTCGGGGTTCATGAATACGGTCAGCCTGGTCATCTGGTATTCCTTGATGGTGTACTTGTGAAAGCGTTCATGACTTTTCTGGGCTGCCTGCTGCTCCTGTTTAATCCGGTCCAGATATTTTTTCAGGTCTTCTGAGGAATTGGTATATCCCTTTTTGCGGATGTCTTTCTGCAATTCCTCATTATTACGAAGGTACCAGTCATTACCGTTTAAAGCCTTGCTGACATGGGCTATCTTCTCCTTCAGCCTGGCATCCGGTTCGTGCAGAAGGTGGTGAACTTCGTAGGTGGAAAACGCCATCAGTATGCCCAGGGCAATTATTCCTGCCAGGATTGACGTCCTGGCGCCGGCCAGGAACAGCATCCCGAACATTATGGCCAAAAAGACAAGGGAAGTGCCGAGGTCAGGCTGTTTTAATATGAGCAGCATGGGAATGGCGATATAAATAAAACACGGGACCAGCTCCCGGAAGGAATTCAGCCTGCCCTTGCGCTTGCTGAGAAAATCGGCAAAGGTAATGATAATGATGAGCTTGGAAAACTCCGACGGCTGAAACGAAAAAGGGCCGATTGATATCCATCTCTGGGCCCCCAGGGCAGCGTGTCCCACGGCAATTACCGCCGCCAGCATGGCCAGGTTAATGACATAAAGGTGTCTGGAATACTTGGTCAATTCCTCGTAATCAATGTAAAGAATGACTACCGCCGCCAGCAAGCCCAGAAAAATCCAGATTATTTGCCTGACCACAAAATAATAGTCCAGTTCCAGCAGCCGTAGCAGGATGTTCATCCCCTGAATCTTTTCTATGGAAGAATTGGTAAACTCCAGGGTGGCGCTGCCGATGGTAATAAGGCTGAAGAAAAGAAGCGCCAGCGTCACTCCCAGCAAAGGGTAGTCCATACTTTTTATCAAACGCCTGTACAAAAAGCCACACCTCTCCGAAATGGATGAGAGACAACCTCAATAGTAAATTATATAACTTTCAGCAACATATTTCGATATGTTATTTCTGTCAGAAACAGTGTGCTCAAATTAAAAGAGGCAGAGAACCCCTGCCCCGATCATTGATATTCACCATTGTATATTTTCCACTTACACAGGCCGCCTGCGCAGTGTCCTGATGGCAACATCATGTTCACCAAGGATTTCAAAGATAGACTTCAATTCTTCTTTGGTTCCCTGGGTATTGGACTCAATCCGTGCCTGACTCTCCTTCAAGCCGGTGATATCTTCTTTAAGCACAGCGACGTCTGACTTGAGTCCGGCTACATCTTCCTTGAGCACTGCTATATCCGACTTGAGTCCGGCTACATCTTCCTTGAGCACTGCTACATCCGACTTGAGTCCGGCTACATCTTCTTTGAGCACTGCTACATCTTCCTTGAGTACTACCATATCTTCTTTGAGTTCGGCTACATCTTCTTTGAGTACAGCCACATCTGACTTGAGCTCAGCCACATCTTCCTTCAGTACAGCCATATCTGACTTAACTTCGGCCATGTCCTTGCGCAGTTCTTCAACCGCGGCATTGGTGTTGCCGACAACCCGAATAAGATCCGTGACCATGTTGTAAATCTGGTCTATACGGTCCTGGGACACAGAGCATTCTCCTTCCGGTTTATTTTAAATCCGGGAAGTTCCCTTGCAGTTGCGGCCTGTTATTTTTCGGCAGATTTCTTATACTATAGCTTTTTAGACCACGCTGGCTTGCCTCTTCATGCCTTTTATCGGTATATTGGCGATAAGGGCCACCTGGTTTTCGGAATTCTCCAGGTTGACCTCCAGGGCATCCTCGTCAATCTCCATGTAGTTTGATATAACTGTTATCAAATCCTTTTTCAGGGCCTCCATCAAGTTCGGCGAGACACTGGACCGGTCGTGCACCAGCACCAGCCTGAGCCTTTCCTTGGCTATGTTTTTACTGGCGCCGCTATCCCTGCCGAATATCCTGGTAATAAAATCCAGCACCATGTTCACCCCTTCCGCCTATTTAAAGCCCATCAGCCGTCGAATTTTACTCATCAACCCGCCTTCTTCCAGGGAAAGAAGGGGAACCTGCTCACCTGTTATACGGCGCACTATGTTCCGGTATGCCATTCCCGAACGGGACCGCTCATCCTGAATGACCATTTCCCCACGGTTGGTGGTGATAATAATCATTTCGTCCTCCGGCACCACGCCCAGCAGGTCAATGGCCAGAATATCAATAATGTCGTCAATACTCATCATGTCCCCGGCCTTGACCATTTTGTAGCGCACGCGGTTGATAATGAGCTTGGGATCCCTTAATTCAGCGGCTTCCAGCAGCCCGATTATGCGGTCGGCATCCCTGACGGCGGAAACCTCGGGTGTGGTTACCACAATCGCCCTGTTGGCGCCGGCGATGGCATTCCTGAAACCCTGTTCAATACCGGCCGGACAGTCCACAATCACATAGTCGAACTCCTGGCTTAAATTTTCACAGAGTTCCTTCATCTGAGCGGGGGTTACCGCCGTTTTGTCCTTGGTCTGGGCGGCGGGTAAAAGAAACAGTCCTTCATAGCGCTTGTCCTTTATCAGGGCCTGGCGCAGGCGGCAATGCCCGCCGGTAACATCAGTGATATCATAAACTATTCTGTTTTCCAGGCCCATGACCACATCCAGGTTCCTCAGCCCGATATCCGCATCCACAAGGGCCACCTTGCATCCCATCTGGGCCAGCCCGGTTCCTATGTTAGCGGTGGTGGTGGTTTTGCCAACTCCGCCTTTCCCTGAAGTAACAACGATTACTTCACCCATTACCTGTGTCCTCCCTTTTGAGATATGCGAGGTGAGAGGTTGGAGGCGGGACTTCTCCCGCTCCTATACTCTGTTAAGGTAGCTTTCAATGGTAACTACTCCATTCTTTATTCTGGCTATTTCCGGAATATTGCCCTCCAAAACCTCGTCATCGGGCGGGCGGGTAATATGATTCGCTATCCTGAGCTGGGTGGGCAGAAGGCGAAACGCCATTACCGTAGCCGACTCATCACCCTCGGCCCCGGCATGCACCAGACCTCTCAACTGACCCATGACTATGACGTTGCCTGTGGCCACCACTTCGGCGCCCGGATTTACATCCCCCATGATTACAACATTGCCGTTATAGTAAAATTTCTGCCCCGATCTCAGCGTACGCCTGATCAATATTGTATTTTCATCCCCCTCGACGTCATCTAAAGGCTGCCTGCCGGGATTCTTCTTGCGGTTATCCAAAAATCTCACCTCAAAAATTGGCTGGTTTAATGAATTCTACAGGCGGTAACCAATTCCTGCTAATCAAGAGTCTAAAAAAAATATCTGGTAATAAGTACCAGATGCAAGTTGAAGTAACCACAGCGAACACAAATATCTCAGAGGAATTTTATCATCCCAATCCCCAACCCCTAATCCCCAATCCCTGACCTACTGGTTACTGCGATTATTACCCGTTTGAATTATATCGGTGCGCGTGGTATTACTTCCCGTCGTTGGTATCTGCCCGGGCTGACTGTTATTTGGCGGCCCGGTCAGATTGCCCGGTACAATTCCTCCGGGGCGGGGGGCGCTATTCCCCGTGGTTTGGCCCTGGCCGGTATTACCCGGCACACTGTTGCTTTGATTGGTGGCGGAAGGCTCCCGCCTGGGGGTGGGCGTTGCCTGAGTTGCCTGATCGGTTCCCTGCCCGGTGGGAGGTGTTGCCTGCCCCGCTCCATCCGCCTCAGGCGCAACTCCCTTCTTCAAATCGAAGTAGGTATCCAAAATTTTCCTGGCCACGGGTCCCCCGATGGCGCTTCCTTTACCGCCGTACTCAATGATAACCGAAACAGCCACTTCCGGTTTTTCATAAGGAGCAAAGGCGGTGAAGAGGGCGTGGGCGTTTTTGGCCGCATCTCCCAACTCGGCGGTACCCGTCTTGGCGGCGGCGGTGTAAGGCGCCCCCCAGAAGGCGCCGGCGGCGGTGCCTCCGTCTATGGCCACCTCATGCATCCCCTGCCTTACAATATCAAGGGTTTCCTTGGACACATTGACCTTTTTGATCACTTCGGGCTGGAAAACCTTCAATTCAGTTCCGTCGGGAGCGATCACTTTTTGGGCCAGGCGGGGGCGGTACATTGTCCCGCCGTTGGCAATGGTGGCGGTATAATTGGCCAACTGGACGGCCGTGACTTTAGTCTCCTGCTGGCCGATGGCCATGTCCATGCTGTCGTACTCGTGCCACTGGGACTCCCATTCATTGCCGGCCCATATTTTTTTCTTCAATTCCCTTGAGGCCACCCGGCCCGTTTCCTCTCCGGGCAGGTCGATGCCGGTAACCTGGCCGAGCCCGTATTCCGCGGCGTATTTACCCATCCGGTCCGGGCCGGCTATAGCCCCGAAGGTGTAGAAAAATGTATCGCAGGAATCCTTCAGCGCTTTGACTACATTGACAACCCCGTGCCCGCCGGGCTTCCAGTCCCTCTTATACTTGTAGTAACCCGGGTCAAAGATAGAGGTGTTAATGTCCACTATCTTATTTTCCAAAAGAGCCGTGGCGGTAGCCATCTTGAAGGTGGAACCCGGTGTATAGGTGCTCTGAATGGCATGGTTGCGCAGGGCGCCGGTGCTCAGGAGCTCGTTGTATTTCATGGCCGTGAGGGATCCCGAAAAGATATTCAGGTCGTATGAGGGAATCGAGGCCATGGCCAGCACTTCCCCGGTGTTAACGTCGATAACCACGGCGGCGCCCGATATTGTTTTCCCGGCGGGCACCTTGGCATAACCGTAATGCCTGGCCTGCTGGATGGCCGACGCAACCGCGTCCTGGGCGACCCTTTGCAGCCGGTGGTCAACGGAAATAACCAGGTTGTTCCCCGGCACCGGCTGCTTGAACCCCAGATTCCTGACCGGGCGGCCCTGGGCGTCAACCTCTACCTGCCTGGCGCCGTCTATGCCGCGCAGATAGCTCTCATAGGTATTTTCAAGCCCCACCTGCCCGAAGGAATCCCCCATGTGATAGCCCTCGTCTTTATGCGCCTCAAGCTGCTCACCGGTAATTTCACGCACATATCCCAGTACTTCACCCAGCAAATCTCCGTACGGGTAGCTCCTTACCGGTTCAATGTCGATGTTTACCCCCGGCAGTTCCAGGCGCTGTTCCTCAATCCTGTTTACGGTTTCCTGGGACACGTTTACCGCCACCCGCACCGGCTCGTACAGGCGCTGGTGGCCCTTAATCTTTTCCTCAATATCCTTCTCAATCTGTTCGGCGGTCATCCCCTGAAAGCTGTTTTCACCCTCCAGGAGGGCCGCCAGGTGCTTTATGACCAGCTTTGCATCCTGTTGCCCGAGGTAAATAAGAGATACCGTGTAAACCGGTTTATTGCTGACGATACGCACTCCGTTCCGGTCGACTATCTCCCCCCTGGGGGCCTCAACCGTGATTAAACGCTGGTGGTTCTGGGTAGCCAGGGTGCGGTACCGGTTGGCCTCAATAATCTGCATATAAGCCAGCCTGGCCAACAGCAATAAAAAGAAAACAGCCAGCAGGCAGATCAGTATCTTCATCTTTTTTTCCAGTACTTTTCTTTCCAAAGCTGCACCCTTCCCTAAGAAAATTAAATCTTGCTGCTGTAAAGCCAGCCCTCCTGGTTTGAGCGGTAAAACCTCCGGTAAAAAAAGGGGACCAGTGCGGCCGTATAGGTGGCGGTGGGTATAATTACCTTAAACAGCGCCACGCCGGGAACAATATAAACCTCCATCAGGGATAAAAGGATGTAGTTCAAGACTTGAGCGGTGAAGGACGACATCCACACCAAAAAAACAACAATCAGGGAGCCGTCCTTATAAAGCTTCGATTCGGTCATTCCGACCAGATAACCCACAGCCATTGCCGAAAGGGCATTCATTCCTATATAACTGCCGGTTGCCAGGTCCACAAAGAAACCTGCTAAAAAGCCTACCAGCGCCCCTTCCCTGGACCCCCTTAAAAAAGCGTTGGACACCACAATAATCAGCACAAGGTCCGGTTTAACCCCGAATATGGTAAAAAAATTAAGCAGGGTCACCTGGAAGAAAAGGGCCACGGCCAGCATGGCCAGTAAAAAGTAAAGCCTCACCGACAAACCACCCCGCTATCCCTCACCGGCCTTTACGGCTGCAGGTGAACGTCCTCTCAGGTCCGTTTTTCCCTCGCCCCACGGGTAAGGCAGTTCGGCCACCTTTATCTCTCCCGCAGGAGTACGGGCCCCGGTAATCACCATTACCTCTTCCAGCCGGCTAAAATCAACAAAAGGAACAACCACCGCGCTGCTGAACAAGCCTGAGGGCTCCCTGCCGGACTCCAGAATCCAGCCGATGGGAATTCCCTTTGGATAAATACTGCCGGAGCCGGAGGTCACCACCACCTGCCCCCTGTTGATCTCGGTTCCGATGGGAATGTGAACCATCCTGACCTGGCCGGGAGAACCGGCCAGCCCCTCAACTATTCCCGGAGATCTGCTTTCCTGAACCAGCGCAGCCACCCCGCTGCGGGGATCGGTGATCAAAAGCACTTCGGCGGTATTGGGGGATACCGTTGTAATCCTGCCAACCAGGCCCTGATCACTTAAAACTGTCATATTGGGCTTTAATCCCTCCCCGGCTCCTTTATTTATGGTAATTATTCCGAACATATTGCCGGGGTCCCGCCCGATAACAGCCGCTGCGGTAAGGCTGTAACCCATTGCCGAAGCTACTTCGGATTTAAAATCCAGCATCTTTTTCAACCTGTCATTTTCCAGCTTTAATTCCTCGTACTGCCTTACACGCCCCTCCAGTTCGGCCAGTTTCTTTTTCATCAACTGATTTTCATCGGCCATGTTTACAAGGTCAAAAGGAAAGGACACCAGCCCTCTCAAGCGGTGTCCCAGATTCATGGCCAGCCCCTGTACAGGGGCGAATATGTCTTTCAATGAAGACTCCATGGGGGAAACACCGACCCGGCCGAATCCAGTATAATACATCAGCGTCAGCATGGAGATAACCAGCACGCCCAAAAGAATAATCTTTATGGTGTTTCCCTTACGACTCACACCATCACCCCGGAATATGACAGTTTCCATGTTCGTTAGGATGTGGCCTTTTTCACTCTATTGCGCCCGGTTAAATTACTTCCTGTAATCGTTTGATCACCAAAGATATTGTATATCTTAATAGACGTCAAAGCACCAGGAAATTGTTTCAATGTAATCACTTTTTACCTGGCCGCTTTACGGGGATTGATCAGGACCCTCTTGAGCATATCGATGTTTTCCAGCACCCTTCCCGTCCCGTAAGCAACGGCCAACAACGGCTCGTCAGCCAGGTGGACGGGCATGCCGGTGTTCTCGCTCACCAGCCTGTCAAGCCCTCTCAGCAGGGAACCTCCCCCGGCCATCACTATTCCCCTGTCCATAATATCGGCCGCCAGTTCCGGCGGCGTTATCTCCAGCGTTGCCCTGATGGCGTCCAGAATGGCCGACACAGGCTCGGAAAGCGCCTTGAATACCTCCTCGGAAGAAATCTGTACCGTTTTCGGCAGGCCGGTGACCAGGTCCCGGCCGCGAATATCCAATATTTCACTGCGATCGGGAGGATACGCCGTCCCTATTTCAATTTTTACCTCTTCTGAAGTCCTCTCGCCGATCATCAGGCTGTAGGCTTTCTTCACGTGCTGGGCAATGGCCTCGTCCATCTCATCCCCGGCAATGCGTATGGACCGGCTGGTGACTATTCCCCCCAGGGAAATCACCGCCACCTCAGTTGTACCTCCGCCTATGTCCACCACCATATTGCCGGTGGGCTCATGCACCGGAAGACCTGCCCCAATGGCCGCCGCCATGGGCTCCTCGATCAGGTAAGCCTCCCTGGCCCCGGCCTGGATGGCCGCTTCCTTGACCGCCCTTTCCTCCACGGCGGTGACTCCGGAGGGCACCGAGACCACCACCCGGGGGTGAACCATAAAGGTTTTCCCCCGCAGCGCTTTTTTTATAAAGTATTTGATCATGCTCTGGGTAACGTCAAAATCCGCGATAACCCCGTCCTTCATCGGCCGGATGGCGATAATGTTGCCGGGTGTGCGGCCGATCATCTGCTTGGCCTCGTCGCCAACGGCCAGGACCTGGCCGGTATCCTTCTGTATAGCCACAACGGAGGGTTCCCTTAAAACAATTCCCTTTCCTTTAAGGTATACCAGGGAGTTCGCGGTCCCCAAATCTATGCCCATATCCCTGGAAAAAAGCCCGAATCTCATTTTTTGGCCCCTTTCTCTAATACATCAAAAATTGTCACCCAAAAATTATATCATACCCTTGTCCCTGAAACTGATAAATTTATTATCTCCAATGATTATGTGATCTAAGACCTCAATGCCGATTATTGATCCGGCATCCCTCAGGCGCTGGGTTATCTCCCGGTCCTCCCTGCTGGGAGAAGGGTCGCCGCTTGGGTGGTTATGAACCAGTATTATTGCTGAGGCACTCCTTTTGATAGCCGTCTTGAACAGCTCCCTGGGATGAACCAGGGAAGAGTTCAGGGTACCGATGGAGATGGTTTCCTTGGCCACCACCTGGTGCTTTGTGTTCAGCAGCAGCGCGCAAAAGTGTTCCCTGTCCAGGTGCCGCATTTCTTCCATCACCATCAGGGCGGCATCTTCGGGTCCTTTTACGGCCGGCCGGTCGCTTTCCGAAATAGAAGCCACTCTCCTGCCCATTTCAAAGGCTGCCTTTAGCTGGGCGGCCTTGGCAGGCCCTATGCCCTTTATGGAGCTTAATTCCTCCACGCCTGCCTGGACAAGATTCTTCAGGCCGGAAAAACGGATTAAAACCTCTGTGGCCAACTCCACCGCGGTTTTATCGGATGAACCTGTACGCAGCAAAATGGCCATCAGTTCCGGATCGCTGAGGGCACGGGATCCCTCCCTGATTAACCTTTCCCGGGGGCGCTGGTCGGCGGGCATGTCCTTCATTTTAGCGTGGTACCGCATTTTAACTTCCTTTCAGTATATCTATCCCGAAATCCTTTAGAACCCTGGTCAGCCTGTTTAGCGGTAAACCCACCACATTGAAATAACAGCCCTCTATTCCCGTCACAAAAACCACCCCGAGGCCCTGGACCGCGTAAGCTCCGGCCTTGTCCACGGGCTCACCGGTATCTACATACATTTCAAGTTCTTCCATTGCGGCGGGCCTGAAAAAAACCCGGGTGCGCTCATGGGATACGTGTGCCGCCCCGGTCCCGGCATTGATTACTGCCAGACCGGAATACACACTGTGTTCATCTCCCTGGAGGCAGGACAGCATTTCCAGCGCTTCCCGCCGGTCCCTGGGCTTGCCGAGTATCCGGTCCCGCCAGACCACCACGGTATCCGAACCGATAACCAGTCCCCGGTCCACTTCCCCGGCCACCCTCCGGGCCTTTCTCTCCGACAGCACCTCCACCATTTTTCCCGGAGGCAGGCTTTCCGCAATGCTTTCATCCACATCACTGATCACCACGGTAAAAGGTAAACCCAGCTGTTCCATTAACTCCCTGCGCCTGGGGGATGCGGAAGCCAGGTATATGGGCAGCAATGAATCAAACCTCCCATTCAGTTCTGATTGCCATTCATATTTTCCTGTACACCCAGTATCCAATTATCAGCCCCAGGGCCGTTAGGGGGCCCAACGCCATTTTAAAGCCCACCGTCAGGGACATGAAATGAAGGTTCAGGATGAAAGGATCAAAGCCTATTTTGGCAGTTGATTTTACATAGGGAAAGTACGGAGCGATCACATCGGCCGCCGCGCTTCCCGCCAATCCTCCGATTAAAACCAACACAATAAGAATCCAAAAATTTCTCTGGCTTTTATAAGAGGTCATCTTATCCCCCGCAAAATAAGTATTTTGAGGTGTTCAGGCCTTAAACCACCTTATTTAGTTTATCATTTACAGATTCATTATGACAAGATATTCAGCCAAAATTAAATAAACATGTCAACTATTGGCAAAAAGTCTGCTGATTCTCCGCATTCCCCCCATCTTAATTGGCAAAAAAACTGCTTTGTTTTAATATAATATAAGAACCGAACATCACAGGAAAAGGACAACAAACAATGAAAAAAGCGGCAACCTTACTTGTTATTTTTTTCCTGCTTCTGGCGGGGTGCGGCACAGCCGGACCAGCCCACCGGTCTCCTGTTGAAAAATCCAACCCGGCGTCTGACACCACCCCGGACAACGCCGGCAAAAAGGGACCCCCTGGCCCGCCCCCCGGTGAAGGCGGAAACTGGGTAAAGGTAATCCGGGTCATAGACGGGGACACTTTTGAAATTACAAACAGGGGTAGAAAAGAGCGGGTAAGATTAATCGGCGTGGACACCCCCGAGTCGGTCAAACCCGGGGCCGAGGTGGAACCATTCGGAATTGAAGCGGGCAATTATACAAAGAAACTGATCGAGGGCAAGCCGGTCCGGCTTGAATTCGACGTGCAGGAAAGGGATAAGTACGGAAGGCTGCTGGCTTACGTTTACCTGGAAGACGGGACACTCCTGAACGCCAGGCTGTTGGAGGAGGGGCTGGCCACCATTGTCACCATCCCCCCCAACGTGCGCATGGCGGACACCTTTTTAAAAATCCAGCGGAAGGCCAGGGCGGACAAAAAAGGAATCTGGAAAGAATCAGGCTGAGGCCTGATTTCTTTCCAGTTTTTTATTTACCGGCATCAGGGCCAGAGACAGCACAAAACCCACCGCCAGAGTGCCGAGGAGGGACACCAGGCCGGGGAAATACAGCCAGAAGAGCAGATACCCCATGGATACGACGATTGACATGATCATCAGGGGGAAGGCCACCTTCATGAAACCCAAAAAGCTGATCATAACACCCCTCTTCTCCGCCATGCCAATCACCACCACATTGGCCGAAGCGCCTATAATGGTGCCGTTGCCCCCCAGGCAGGCGCCAAGGGACAGGGACCACCAGAGGAAGTTGAGATTTTCGATTCCCCCCAGCCTCCCCATGTCCTGAATCAGCGGAATCATGGTGGCCACAAAGGGTATATTGTCCACAAAGGCCGAGGCGATGGCGGAAATCCAGAGGATTAAAATCCCGGAAGCAACCACCTCGCCCCCGGTAACAGCGAGGGAGACCCTGGCCACGGCCTCAATCACTCCCACATGCTCCAGAGCGCCGACAATAATAAACAGTCCTATGAAAAAGAATATTACCGGCCACTCCACCGCGTGCAGAGCATGCTCCGGGTCCTCCCTGGTAAGCAGCAGCAGGAGGCTGGCGCCGCTCAGGGCAATGACCGAAGATTCAAGGTGCACAAACTGGTGCAGCATAAAACCGGTTATGGTCAGGAAAAGCACGGCCAGGCACTTTTTCAGGAGGGCCGGGTCCCTTAACTCGTCATTTTCGTTCAAGTCCATTATTTCTTTCTGCCGGTCGGGATCGGTCACCAGCTGTTTTTTATAAATCAACCGGAGCAGAAAAATCGTCAGGACATAAATCACCACTATAACAGGGGTGAGGTTGATTACAAAGTCCATAAACCCCAATTTGGTGGCGCTGCCGATCATAATATTGGGCGGGTCACCGATAAGTGTGGCTGTCCCCCCTACATTTGAAGCCAGAATTTCAACAATCAGGTAAGGCAGGGGGCTGACCTCAAGTTTTTGGGAAATAGCGAAGGTCACCGGCACAATCAGGAGCACCGTGGTAACGTTATCCAGAAATGCCGAGAGAACAGCCGTTACCAGGGCCAGGGCGGCCATTATTTTCAGGGGGTGGCCTCCGGATTTCTTGGCCGCCTTGATGGCCAGGTACTCAAAGACACCGGTCTGCCTTGTCACCCCCACAATGATCATCATCCCCACCAGCAGGCCGATGGTGTTAAAGTCGATGGCTTCTACCGCCTGTTCCACACTGAGCACCTTGGTCAGTACAATCAGGGACGCTCCCACCAGAGCGGCCACCGCCCGGTGGATTTTTTCGGAGACAATTACCGCGTAAGTAATCAGAAATACAGCTGTGGCAAAAATCACCTGGTTGTTTTCAAACAAAAACTCTCCCCCCCAAACCCTGTCCTTAATTTTTTTCCGGTTCCGGCCCACCCTTTAAGAATGCTTAAAAGTTAAAGGGGTAGCCTGTCTGACCACCCCCTGCGAGCCTGATTTGTTCATTTAGCTCACCAAAAAGAGAGGCAGTCTTGAAGACCACCCCCCCCGGTAAGTCCAAATCCTTGAAACCCTTTTAGACAATCTAAAGGGCCAACACGTTTTTTAAAACTATTCAATTAAACTTAATTATAACTAATTGGTAATCCCCTATCAATACTAAATGTTTTATCCTAACCGTCCATTGACTGTGATGACTTACGGCTGACAGCTACTTTACCTTAAACCGGCCGGCCAGGTTTTCCAGGTCCAAAACCAACCTGTTTAAGTTTTCTGCGGCCGCCGTCACTTCCTCCATGGCGGCCGTCTGCTCCTGGGCGGTGGCCGCCATGTTCTGTACGCCCGACGACACCTGCTGGGCCGCCGCCGCCACGCTCTGCACCTGTTCGGTAAGGCCTTCGGTCAGGTTGATTATTCCCGCCAGGGATGCGCTAACCTCTTCGATCACCTGTGTTCCGTGGGCGACCTTGTCCGCTCCGGAGGCTATCACCTGCACCGCCTGGTTGGAGCGGTTCAATACCCTGGCAGTCAGCTGCTGAATTTCCTTGGCGGAACGTCCGGATTCCTCAGCCAGCTGCCTGACCTCTTCGGCCACCACCGAGAAGCCCCTGCCGTATTCACCGGCCCTGGCCGCCTCTATAGCCGCGTTAAGGGCAAGGAGATTGGTCTGTTCGGCAATGCCGGTGATCATGTCCACAAACTGGTTTATGCTGTTAATATCACCAGCCAGATCGTTTATAGCCTCCTGCACTTTATTGGTGGACGCCGCAATGCCGGCCATCTCCCCGCTGATCTGGACAAGCCCCTCCCGTCCGGTACCGGCATGGGAGGCCATCTCGGAGGCCGACCGGGCCACCTCCCGGGTGTTTGCCGCCACCTGTTCCACCGTGGCGGCTATTTCACCGGTGGTGGCCGCGGTCTGGCTTGCCCCGGCGGAGGTCTGCTGGGCCTGGGCAGCCAGCCGTGACGAATGGTCCGCCAATTTCCCGGCTATCTCGGTGATCTTGCCGGCAAATTCCTCCAGGCTGTTTTTCATCTGGTTGAACGACCGCGCCAGCTGTCCCAGCTCATCCCTGCCCCTTACCTCCATATCGCCCCCGGTCAGGTCCCCGCCGGCAATTATTTCGGCCTTGCCGCTGATCATGGCCAGGGGCCGTGATATGGACCGTGAAAGCAAAAAGACTATAACAAGCCCGACTATAATTGCTAAAACGGCTATAACCGTTGATATGAAAGAAACCTGTTTAACATTCCGGCTGAGCTGGACATTATGCTCTTCCGCCATTTTTTCTTCATACCGGACAAATTCATCAATGGCGAAAGTAATTTCATTCAATATCCGCATGTTTTCCAGATTGTAGTTGATGGCCTCCTCCATTTTGCCGGCGTCTTTCAGGTCAATCAGGTCTTTCACAAATTTGTCGTATGCGGCCAGCTTGCCGCTGATATTCTCCAGTAGTACCTGTTCTTCAAGGACCTGAGTCCTCGGGTTCATCTCAACGGTTCTTTCATAGGCTTGTTGCAGCGATTTACGGGAGGACTCCCGGTACTCGGCCAATCCGGTCAAAAGATACCCGCGCACATTGTAACCCGAATTGATAAAGTCGGTGGACAATGCCTGGGCCTGATCTTTCAGCCATAACTTGTTGGCAATCAAGTCGCTGTAATGCCTGTCCGTCATGTTGATATTATAAATCAGGTACCCCATGACGGTTGCCGTTATCAGCATAACCATCCCAAGGCCAACTATCATTTTACCTTTGATAGTCACCGTAATCATTCCCTTCATGGATTAAAGTAAGTATCGACAAATTTTTACTTTCTCCATTATATACCTCTTTTGCCATTGACGGAAGTATGGTGTCTAAAAAACCTGCCATTTGGCGCTTAAAACCGTAAAAAACCGGCCCCAAAGAGGAAACAAGCCTCTTTGGGGGCAATCTTCTCTTTATCCTGGTACAGGAAATACCGGCGGTAAATCATCTCCCTGCCGTCCGGCGGCAGGGCGGCCAGGGCCGCGTGGACCGTTTCCCTGGTATCAAGCTCTCCCGGCCGGTCCATGTGGAGGGCTATGCCCTGATTGATTTTTAAGGGATTAGTGAGTTTTTTTCTAAATCATATACATTTTTATTTCCACTTAAAGGAATTTATGGCTATGTGTTGAAATTATTACTTCAACTGGTTTGGGGCAAGAGCATATTTTATTCGGTATTTTAGATGAATACGGGCATGGGGAATAAACCTGGGCAATGGAGGTGTTCGGCTTATGTGGTCGGGAAACAACAAAAAATATTTTTAAATTATACCCTAAAGACAAAAGGTGCGCGGTTTTACATGTCTTTTAAATTCTTATACATATCTTTTAAATTCAAAATAACACAGTAGGAGGTTAATATACATGATCAGGAGAAAAATACTATCGGTATTGCTGGCGGGCCTGCTGTTATTTTTTTCTGCGCTCACGGTTAATTTGACCAGGACTTATGCAGATATTACGCCTGAGCAGATAGAAGGCGCGCTGTCAGCCTTAAAAAAACTAAGCCGCCTCAGCCAGGACCAGGCAGTTCAGGCATTGGATATTGCCCAGGCGGTGGTTGAGAAAGCGGGTATAGATTGGCTGGATAGTGATCAAATCAACAGTTTAATAGGAAATGGACTAACTAAAAATCATGTAATAACTGCTCTTAAATCTATCAAAGCGGCAGTAACCAACAATTGGAATGAATTGACCAGTCCGGTTCCATCAACCCAATTGGCCGCTGTGGCCAACCTGGCAAACCAGATAAAAAATGATTTGAACGGGCAGGGATTTATCGATAATTTAGAGGCCCGCGGTATTACAATAGCAGACCTTGTATCGGCCACCGTAGATCTGGTTAACATTCAAATAAATTCATGGAACAACCTGCCCAGAGAGGATATTGAAAAAATTATCGACAGTTATCCCTCCAACGCCCCTTTAGGCAAAGATACAGCAGCTAAATACGGATTAAACTGGGATAACATCGAAAAAATACTGGACAGCCTTACACCTGGCCAGAAAGACCAGCTGCGGGCGATTTTAATCAGTATCGGCAGCTGGAAGACTGGCGGCGGTGGTAGTGGCGGCGGCGCTGCTCCGGTCAGCGGGACGGTCAGTGAATCCACCCTGAACAGCGCCCTGGAACTGGCCCAAACCACCGGCAAGATTACCCTGCAGGCGGCGGCATCGGACAACAAGCTGACCCTTACGGCGTCCCAGTTGAAGAAAGTGCCGGCTTCCGGCATGCCCCTTGAGCTGGTTGTGTCTGGAGTAACTTTCACTATCGATCCGGCCGTGCTGGCCGCCCTGGACCTTAGCAGCACAGGAAATATCACCTTCGGCGCGGATAAACTGAGCCCCGAAAAAGCCGCGGAACTCACCGGCAAAGGCGCCCCGGGGGTGTACAAATTCATGGGGGACGTCTACCAGTTGACTGTGCATGACAATAAGGGCAACGACATTCAGCTGAATGGCGGCATTGCGGTCACTCTGCCGGTACCAGGGGCATACCGGGAGGCGGCAGCCGCCGCGGCGGCAAACGGCACCCTCAGGGCCGGGCGGTTTAACAGCGGCGCCGGAACATGGGATGAAGTTCCCGGCGACTACGACGGGATAAACGGTGTGTTCCGGTTCAGCACCGACAGGTTAAGCCACTGGTCCCTGCTGGCGAAGAAGGTGGTAACTTTCTCCGATATATCAGGTCACTGGGCGCAGAAAGATATTGAATACATGGCCAACAGCGGGTACGTATCCGGAATGGGCGGAGGCATATTTGCCCCCGGTGCGGCCATAACCCGGGCCCAGTTTGCCACCCTGCTGGTCAACGTGCTGAAACTTACCGTTCACACTGAAATCCCCTTTACCGATGTGCCGCCGGGTGAATGGTATTACGGCAGCGTGGCCCGGGCCTATGCCGCCGGGCTGGTCAGGGGAATAAGCGCCGACAGCTTCGCGCCGGAAGACCCGATCACCCGGGAGCAGATGGCGGCCATGATCTGCAATGCGCTGCGGCATAAGGCCCTTCTGGAAGAAGCAGCCGATGCGGAAGGAAAGCTTGCCGTTTTCGCCGACCGCTCATCCATATCCGGCTGGGCCAGAATTCCCGTCGCCCAGGTAGTCAACAGCGGTATCATAAAGGGCAAGCCCCTGAACGGCACGGTTGCTTTTGCCCCGCTGGACCGGGCCACCCGGGCCGAGGCCGCGGTAATGCTGAAAAGGCTGGTCGAACGGATGAAATAAAGGGAAAATATACCAAAAAGGGATTGCGATATGTTTACCGCAATCCCTTTTACGGTAAGAATACAGGTAACCGTAGCCAAACGGCAAACCCCCAAAAGGTGATCAATCAATATGCCCAAAAAGTATTTAATATTAGCCGCCTTCATGGTTCTTTCCTTCTCCGTGACGGCAGGATCGGTATTGCTGAGACCGGTGCATGAACAAAGAAAAGAAGGCATATCTGTTCAAAACCGGACCGGCGACCTGCGCTTAAAGTTTAAGGATTATGAGGAAGCCGCCCCCGTAAAGCAGCCGGCGGCCGCAACCAAAGGCGGGGAAGCCGGAGACGCCGTTCTCCAAAGGGCTCCCGGAAGCGGCGGGCCCGGGGTAAAATCAAACAGCCGGCCCCACCCTTCTTCCGGTGAGGCCGACCCCCTGCTCAGCCGTATCGAACAGAAATACATATCCCGGCTGCAGTCCCTGGGATCAATTTACGAGGCCAAATTAAACGGCCTTGTTGCGGCGGCCATGAACGAACTGGCCTCCGCCAGAAAGGACAACCCCAACGCCGACATCACCCCGCTGGTAAAAAAGTACTATGCCGCCGGAAGGGCCCTGGAAGCGGAGTGCGACTCGCAAGTTTACGCCGTCCTGGAATCCTTTGAAAGGGAGCTGAAGGCAAACTCCTTCCCCCCGGACGCGGCCTTAAAAGCCAGGGAAACCTATGAAGCCAGAAAAAGCTCCAAAGTTGCCCAAATCACCGCCGGAAGGCCCTGAACCAAAAAATAACTAACCCCGCACGGCCTCGCGCAACAGCTCGCCAATGTCCCTGACCTGCAACCTGTTTTCCAATCCCGGTTTGCTTAATTCTTTGGCGGGGTGAACTCAACCGTAATCAGAGCGCCTCTGGGAACCACCTGGCCCGGCCGGGGGCTCTGACCGACGGCAAGGCCGCTGCCCAGTGACCTGAAATTCAAACCCAACTCCTGCAGTATGAATCCGGCTCTCCTGATAGTCAGTCCCCTCATATCAGGCACCATGACCTGCGGCGGCGGGTTGGCGCTGTTATAGGGAGCTGCTTTCAGGCTTACCGCCGAACCCTTTTTGACCATGCTGCCGCCGGGGGGATTCTGTTCCGACACCAGTCCCTGCCTGGCGGCCCCCTGAGGGTGAAGTCCGTTTTCCTCCAGGAATTTCCGGGCTTCTCCCACCGGAAAACCTTTTACATCGGGAACCCGTGCCATCTCGCTGTCGGCGGGCTGGGGAGGCCTGTCCTCCAACTTTTGCTCGGTTTTTGGCTTGGGCAGGTTGGGGTCTTCAAGGACGTTGAGGTAGTGCAGGGTATCCCGGGCCACAGCCTGAAACACCGGGGCCGCCACATCGCCACCGTGGTACAGCGGTCCCTTCGGCTCGGCCACCACCACCAGGACGGCGATCCGCGGATTGTCGGCCGGAGCAAAGCCGGCAAATGAGGACACGTACTTGTCCTCTTTGTATCCCTTCTGCCCGGGCACTTCGGCGGTCCCTGTTTTTCCGGCCACAGCGTAGCCTTCAACATAAGCCTTCTTTGCCGTGCCTTCCAGAACTACCCTCTGAAGCAGCCTGGTCAACTGCCGGGATGTGTTTTTGGAGATAACCTGCCTTACCACCTGGGGTTCAATATTTCTGACGGTCTTTTTTTCCGGGTCCTCCACCCCCCGGACCAGGTGCGGTTTAACCAGGTAACCGCCATTGGCCAGGGCTGAAACCGCGGTAATCAACTGTATCGGCGTAACGGCAATGGACTGGCCGATGGCCATGGTGGCCAGATCGATCTCACTGGCCTTGGCCTCGGGAATAACCAGGCCAATTTCTTCCCCGGGCAAATCCAGCCCCGTCCGCTGTCCGAATCCGAAGCCCCTGATGTATTTGTAATACAGGACCTTGCCGGCTTTCAGCCCGGTTTGGATAAATACAGGGTTACAGGAATTCATGATTCCCTCGGCAAAGGTTTCGGCTTTATGCCCGGCCCAGTCCCAGCACTTAATTTTTATTCCGTTGACCACCGCGTAGCCGGGGTCGTAAAAACCATCCCCCTCCCTGACTATACCTTCCTCCAGAGCCATGGCCGCCACAAACATTTTCATGGTTGACCCCGGCTCGTAATTAAAATGGACGGCCGGATTGAAATCCCAGACCGGCTGGGGATAAGAGGTATACCTGGCCGGGTCGTAATTGGGCCGGGCGCCCATGGCCAGGATCTCCCCGCTGACCGGGTCCATGACGATTATGGCTGCCCTGCTCGGCTTGTATTTCTCATCAATCTTGTCCAGTTCCCTCTCCACATAATACTGTACTGTGTAGTCTATAGTCAGAATAAGGTTATTGCCGGAAACGGGGGGTATGTACTGGGACCTGGTCTGGGGAAGTTCCCGGCCCCTGGCGTCGATCTCGGTGACCATCCGGCCGGGTACTCCGGACAGCTCGTTGTTGTAGCTTTTTTCAATACCTCCCCGGGCCGAGGGATCCATGCCCACAAAACCCAGCACGTGAGCGGCCATCATACCCTGGGGA
This sequence comes from Bacillota bacterium, assembly GCA_049323615.1. Taxonomy (GTDB): domain Bacteria; phylum Bacillota; class Desulfotomaculia; order Desulfotomaculales; family Desulfocucumaceae; genus JBMOPD01. Next base: position 32,354 of record JBMOPD010000017.1, read on the forward strand.
TACGACCGCCTGGTTCCGTCCACAAAACCGATTCCGGTTACTTTATTTTCCTTCAGAAAGTCGCTTAACTTCTGGCAGGTTTCATAGTCAACCTGGCGCTTGATCCAGTAAAAGGGCTGTTTTGAATTCATTATTTTAAGGGTGCCGGCCTCGTCCAGCCCCAGTATGGCGGCCATCTGTTTGACCACTTTCTCCTTCAGGGCCTTCTCCTTTTCCTCCTTGTCCCCGCCTTCGGCAACCTTAACCTGGACGGAAAAAATATCCGGGTTGGCATACACTGACTTGACCGGGTAATTGCCCACCATCTCAATGTGGTTCCGGTCATAAATTATACCCCTCCTGGGTTCCAGGATATCGTCCCTGACCCTTACATCCTTTGCCTTTCTGCTCAACTCTTCCCCCTGCACCAGCTGAAGCCAGGACAGCCGGAAGAGCAGCATGGTAAAGAATGCCGTTAACAGAATAAGAATGAATGCCAGCCTTTTTTTGGAAAACCACTCGGCGGTCACCCGTTCACCCCCTGCTCGAGGTTTGAGGTTCGGTGTTCGAGGTTCGATGTCTGCCGGATTCTTTCTAATCTCTCGTTAACTGACGGATCACTAAGACATCTCACTTCTTATTTTTCGTTCTATTTTGGCCCTGGGCGGGATTTCAAGGTCATTGGGCAGGTGGCTGCGGTCGTTCATAAGGGCCACGATGCCGTTGTCCCAGTCGTTAAAATCAACTATATTCAGGGCCGCGTTATCCTGGCGGATCTTCCAGTATTTATTCAGGTCCATATTTAGCACCGTTCCGATTATACTGCGTACCGGTCCGCCGTGACACACCACGGCCACCTGTTCGTCCGGATGCTTTTCCACTACTTCCCTGACGGCCGGAACCACCCTGGAAACAAGGTCGGAGAGGCCTTCACCCCCGGGAGTCCGGATGTCCAGGGGCTTTTGCCACCACCGCTTGAGCAGGTCACCGTATTTTTCTCTGATTTCGGCGAAGGTGAGGCCTTCCCACTGTCCGAAATTCATTTCCCTCAATGCCGGCCGGGTGATTACTTCCAGCCCCAGGGGGATTGCTATCTGGCGGGCTGTCTCCACCGCCCGCCCGAGGTCACTGCTGTATACGGCAGAAATTTTTTGGGTAGCCAGCCGTTTGGCCAGTGCCCTGGCCTGTTCTATCCCGCTGGCCGAAAGGGGTATATCTACGTGGCCCTGGAATTTCATCTCGGTATTCCAGAGGGTTTCCCCGTGTCTGATTAAAAAAATGCGGCAGCTCAAAATTTATCACCTCGTCAATTAAGCAATCAGCTGTCAGCCATCAGCAATGGGAATTTTTATTCCGGTGCCGCTTGCGCGCCGGCCCCCAATCCCCAATCCCTAATTAATTATATGATTAGATGAAAGTCCTTTTTCTCCTTCCTCACCATATAAAGAGAAAGGGGGCATACCTGTCCACCGGCAGGTAAACGAGCAGAACAAGAACCTCGGTTATCTCGTTCAAGGCCCCGTAAGTGTCCCCGGTCAGCCCCCCCAGTATCCTGCTGAAATAGACGCATAAAAGGTGGGCGCAAAGGGCCGAAATAAAAAAGATAATCACCCCGCCGGCGCCGCCGGCGGCTACGGCCGCGGCCAGCGCCGTCAGGGAGGCCACCGCCAGTTCGGGGGTGCCGGTATACCTGGAATAAAGCTTGCCCAGACCCTCCTCCCTGGCGTAAGGGAACCTGGCAATGGCGTAAGTCATGGCCCACCTGCCGAAAACCGCGATCATGATCAGCGCCGGGAACCTGTCAGTTCCAGCCAGCCCGGTTAAGAGGGCAAACTTGAGCAGCAGAAGGCAGAACACGCCCACGACCCCGAAGGCCCCCACGCGGCTGTCCCTCATTATTTCCAGCATTCTTTCCCTCGGCCTGCCGCAGAAAAACCCGTCCATTGTGTCCATGAACCCGTCCAGGTGCAGGCCTCCGGTCAGCAGCACCAGCCCCACCACCACCACCGCCGATGCCGCCGCCGGCGGGAAGAGGAAGCAAGCCAGCTTGTCTATAGCAATGAGCAGGCCCCCCAAAACAAGCCCCACCAGGGGAAAGAACATCCCGGAACGGCCCAGGCGCCTTTCATCAAAGGCGACATCCCACAGGTGCAGGCGGGTAAGGTGCTGCAGGGCAAAAATAAAGCTGGACATTTATATAACCCCCGGTTTTAGTTTCTGCTGACGGCCGACGACCGAAAAGCCCGGCAGGCTTCCACAAAATTCCGCGCTTCCTCCGGGCAGCCTGCGAAGTGTATGTGCAGGTATGAGGCCAGCAGGCTGCCGCAGGCATACCCGTCGGGGCGGGGATCCTCCTCCCCTTCCTTTGCCAGCAGGTAGGCATGATCCGGCTGATTCAGCCCGTGCATAACCGAGTAGTGAAATTCATGGCCCCTTATCCGCCGCCCGGAGCGGGCCAGGATATTATCCTTCAGTGTGAGGGCGGTAACATAACCCAGGGCCGCCCTCTTTTTGAGCATTACCGTTTTTCCCGGTATAATCCCGGCCATCGGGTACTCACGGCCGTTGAAGTCGGTAATTCCTTCAGACAGGAACATCATTCCCCCGCACTCGGCGTAAACAGGCATCCCACGCCTGACCTCCCGCCTGACCCCCGCGATGAATTCCCTGTTTTGCGCAATCCTGCCGGCGAACATTTCCGGAAAGCCGCCGCCGATATACAGGCCGTCCAGGTCAGGAGGCAGCTTGCCTTCCAGGGCCGAGCAGGGGACGATCTCGGCCCCCAGGGCGGACAAAAAGTCCAGCCCGTCGCGGTAATAAAAGTTGAAGGCATCGTCCAGCACCAGTCCGATCCTTACCGCCGGATCCGCCGGGGTCTCCGGAAACACCCTTACAGCAGGCGGCGGCAGGGCGGGGGCCTTTTTCGCCAGTTGCACCAGTCCTTCGAGGTCCAGTTCCTCCCCGATTTTATGGGCCATCAGGTCCAGCAGGGGAGCCAGGTTGTTTTTTTCCGCCGTGGGCAGCAGCCCCAGGTGCCTTTCGGGCAGTTCCATCCCGGCGCTGTAACTTATCCGGCCCAGCACGGACACCCCGGTGGAGGACTGAATGGCATCCTTCAGCAACAGAAAATGTCTTTGCGATCCCACCCGGTTAAGGATTACCCCGCATAAATTTATTTGCGGGTCGAAATTTTTATACCCCAGCACCATGGCCGCGGCGCTACGGGCCATGGACCTGGCGTCGAGCACCAAAATAACCGGGGCGCCCAGCACTTTGGCCACGTGGGCCGTTGACCCCTCGCCACCGGAACCCCTGCCGTCGTAAAGGCCCATGACCCCCTCGATTACGGAGATATCGGCTCCGGCCGCCGAACGGATGAACATCTCCCGCACCCCGTCGTCGCCCAGGAACCAGGCGTCCAGGTTGCGGCTGAAGCGCCCGGTGGCCTCCGTGTGGTAACCGGGATCGATATAGTCCGGCCCCACCTTGAAGGGCTGGACCTTCAGCCCGGACCGGGCCAGTGTGCGCATCAGCGCCGTGGCCACAGTGGTCTTGCCCACACCGCTGTGCACACCGGCAATGACAATCCTGGGCATTGACACAACCAACACCTCACTATAGCTTATCCTGAAAAGCACTTACAACTACTTACCCAAAAGTGCACACACCGCCGCCCCGGTAACGGCCGCCAGGAATGAACTCATATACATCAAATCCACCGCCTGACGGATGTGCACGGGTGCCAGCGGGTAAATATCATCCCCCATGTGCTGGCGGAAAGATTCAACTCCCCCGTAAATATTCAGTCCCCCCAGCCGCACCCCCAGGGCGCCGGCCACCGCGGCCTCCGGAATTCCGCTGTTGGGGCTGGGGTGCCGGCGGGCGTCCCTCAACATTGCCCGCAGTGCCCCTCCGGCCCGCCTGCCGGTGATCCAGGCGGCGGCCAAAAGCATCACCCCGCCAATCCTGGCCGGCAGGAAATTGGCGATATCATCCAGCCTGGCCGGGAAGCGGCCAAAATACATGTACCTTTCGTTCCTGTACCCCACCATGGAATCCAGCGTGTTCACAGCCTTATAGGCCATGGCCAGCGGAGCGCCGCCTATGAAGGCGTAAATCAGGGGGGCCAACACCCCGTCCACGGTGTTTTCCGCTACTGTTTCCACAGTGGCCCTGGTTACCTCCCGGGTGTCCATGGAGGCGGTGTCCCGGCCCACAATCCCGCCTACCAGGCGCCTGGCCCGGTCGATGTCGCCGGCGGCCAGGGGCCGCAGGATTTCCCCGGCGGCCCCGGCCAGTCCCCTGGCCGCCAGGGTGGTGGATATAATCCATATTTCTGTAATTACAGCCAGCCAGGGGTGAATCCTCTGCAGGAAATAAAGCAGTGCGGCGGTGGCCGCATAAGCCGCGCCAACCACGATTACGGCCATGACAGCGCCGCCGATCATGCCCCCAACCCTGCGGGGGGTATACAGCAGCCTCTCCAGGCCGGAGATCATCCTGCCGATGATGACCACCGGGTGGGGAAGGCGGGGAGGGTCGCCCACCGCCAAATCAACAAGGAAGGCCAGCAGGACCACGGCTGCCCCCGTCACGCCCGGTTCCCCCCCGCAGGCAGCCCAAGGATACCGTAAATTTTGCCCATGTCCAGGCTTCCCCGGACCACCCCGGCCAGCCTGTCATAGTCCCTCTGCCTCTGTTCCCAGGCCGACAGGGATACCGAATCGTTCAGCCGGGAGAGCCCTTTCATCACCCTGAGGGAGTTGATAATCTTCCTGCGGAAGGAGGCGCTGTCGAAAATACCGTGGATATACGTCCCCCAGACCTTGCCGTCGGGACCGGCGGCGCCGTCCATGGTCAGGTCGGCCCCCCCGAACCGGTGAGTTATTTCAAAGGCAGGGACCACCCCGTTCCCCAGGTCAGTCCTGCCCATATGTATTTCATAGCCCACCACCTCGGTTTCCCGGGCCTCTGCCAGCAGCGGTCCCGGCCCGCAAACCCTGGCCTGCACCTGGGTGGTGATCTTGTCCCTGGCAAAGGTGGTGGTTATATCAAGCAGCCCCAGGCCGTCAATGGAAGGTATGTTTGATTCGGTGTGCAGGGGGTCGTGCAGTTCCCTGCCCAGCATCTGAAACCCGCCGCATATGCCGATTACAGGCGTCCCGGACGCGCTGAGCCTGCGGATATCTCTTTCCACGCCGGTGTGCCTGAGATAGGCCAGGTCCTCTATGGTGTTCTTGCTGCCGGGAATAATGATCAGGTCGGGGTGCCCCAAAGGGGTGCCCCTGCCCACATACCTCAGGTTTACGTCGGGCTCGTCCTCAAGGGGGTCGAAATCGGTGAAGTTTGAAATATGCGGCAGGTGAATTACCGCGATCTCCACGTCCCTGGCGCCCTGCTCCCTGGATTTTTTCAGTGTATCTTCGTGAACGGTGTCCTCCTCCTGGATCCTGAACCCCTGGAAGTAAGGAACAACTCCGATCACCGGCTTTCCGGTCCTGGCCTCCAGAAAGTCAATGGCCGGCTGAAACAGGGATAAATCCCCCCGGAACTTGTTGATGATAATACCGGCCACCCGGTCCCTGTCCTCCGGGGCGAGCAGTTCCAGTGTGCCCACGATGGCCGCCAGGGCGCCTCCCTTGTCTATATCGCAGGCCAGCAGTACGGGCGCGCCGGCCTCCCTGGCCACCCGCATGTTGACAATCTCGGTGGCCTGCAGGTTTACCTCGGCCGGGCTGCCGGCCCCCTCGATAACAATTATGTCGTTATCCCCTTTAAGCCTCTGCAGGGCCTGGCATATGACCTGCCAGGCCTTACCGGCGAAATTCCTGTGGTATTCCTGGGCGGACAGGTTTCCGACCGGCTTCCCCAGCAGCACCACCTGGGAGGAAGCCTGTCCGGTGGGTTTTAACAAAACAGGGTTCATGTCCACTTCGGGCGCGCGGCCCGAGGCCTCGGCCTGGACCACCTGGGCCCGCCCCATCTCCCCGCCGTCCCTGGTAACAAAAGAGTTGAGGGCCATATTCTGTGATTTAAAAGGCGCCACGCGGTACCCGTCCCGGTAAAAAATCCGGCAGAGCGCCGCCACAAGCACGCTTTTGCCGACATGGGAGGCCGTCCCCTGAACCATAATCGTTTTGGCCATAACAAAACCTCCGGTAAAAAGCTGTTAGCAGTTAGCTTTCAGTTTTTAAATTGCCTTATATCGGCGGAATGCCAATTCACATTCATTTTTTTCTCCTGTCTCCTATCCCCAAATTCAGCGCCAGAGATTTAATTTCCACCGCCAGCCCCGCCACCACGAGGTACACTTCATCGGCCCTGGAAGCCAGAAGCCTGTTGGCCCGCCCCGATATGTCACGGAAGAGCCGGCCCAGGGGGTAAGGGGGAACCAGTCCCAGGCCCACCTCGTCGGAGACCACCAGCATGCTGGCCCTGGAATTGGCCGCCGCGTCGGCCAATTCGGCCACCCTGGAAATTATGTATTCCTCCTTTTCGGCGTCGGAAGCCCCGGGATGGGGCACCTGGCCGTCCAGGAGCAGGTTTGTTATCCATCCGGTCAGGCAGTCAACCAGCAGCACACCGGAATTTCGCCCCATTTCGGCTATTTTTTGAGGAATATGGTGCGTCTCCTCCACCGTAACCCAATCCGGCGGCCTCCGCTCCCGGTGCAGGGCCACCCGCCTCAACATCTCCTCATCGCCCGCAGCCAGGGTGGCCAGGTACGTGACCGGCCCTCCAAGCCGGGCGGCAACCTCCTCGGCGAACTCACTTTTACCGCTGCGGGATCCGCCCAGAACAAGAACAAATTTTTTATCTTTCATGGCGCTTCTCCTGTAAATGGCTGTAAGTCATCATTAAAAATAAATCCCCGGCCTCGACCGGGGAAAAATCCCTATCAAAAAGCCCTCCCGTTTTACTTGGCTCTTGCCTTCGCCACCATATCCCTCACCCGGGCCATCATTTCCTCTATCATGTGGGGAAGCGGCTCGGTTTTTGTTCCCACAATCTCCACACCGCCGCGAACCAGCGGTATCAACACCTTTTTTGCCGGGCTGGAACTCACCGCGCTGGCCATCCCGGGAGTCATTTCACCCAGCATGGCGTTGGGAAACATAATGCCGACCGGCCCCAGGATCAAGTCGACCCCGGGTGCGTTGTATATGACGGCATTTTCCCCGGTAGCTCCTTCATTGGCGCCGGCCTTCAGCATTACCGAAGTGGCCAGCGCATTGGTGCCCAGGGCCAGGATTTCAACGTCCTCGGGGAACTCCCGCCTTAATTTCTCGACTATGTGTTTGCCTATTCCCCCGCCCTGGCCGTCAATGACAGCAATCCTCACCACATATCGCCCCGGTTATTATTATACCACAAAAAGTAATAAAAAAAGGACGGGTCAATTACTACCCGCCCACATACCAGGCGTCACAATTCCCTTGTTAAAATCGAACATTTATAAGGCTTGTCGTAAATTGCCATATTTTACCATTATCCCCAGCTGTGCATATCTTTGTGGATAAGTAATTAATTTGCAGAATTACGAGGAGGCAGTTCCTGTAATTTTGATTCCAGCTCTACTATTTGCCGGTTTTTACACAACAACCAGCGGGCGTATCGATAATTGGCATGCAGCAGTTTTTTATTCTCTTTCTCCAGGCGGTTCCGGAAACTGGTTTTCTCCTTTTCCAGTTTTTCTATCAGGTTCATCAAAACCCTGCGGCTGAGTCTGAGCTGTTCCACCTTTTCCTCCAGTTCCCTTACCCTTCTCTGCAAGTATATTACGTCACCTTCGTAGTTCACCTGAATCTCACCCCTGCATGAGTCTAATTAGGCAGTAAACATAAGCCTTCCGAATCAAGCTTTGGTCTTAGTATATGCCCTCAGGGGTGAATTTAGACGTTTGGCTTCCTTCGCTTTGCTCAGGAAGGGGATCTCCCGGCGGCGTTAAAATTGTACACACTGCCTATACGCCTTACGGCCTCCTGCAGAACCTCCTCCTCCTGCACCAGGGCGATGCGGACGTATCCTTCTCCCCTGGCCCCGAAGGCTATCCCGGGGATGACCAGTACTCCCGCCCGGTCCAGCAGTTCCAGGGAGAACCGGGTGGAGGAAGTGTAGCCGGGAGGCAGGGGGGCCCATACAAACATGGACGCCTTTGGCTTTGGCATATGCCAGCCGGCGGCCGCCGCCAGGCCGTCCACCAGCAGGTCCCTGCGCCTCTGGTACGCCCTGGCGTTTTCCTCCACGCTGTCCTGGGGGCCCTCCAGGGCCGCTATGCCCGCATCCTGCACAACGTAAAAAACTCCGTAATCTATATTGGACTTGACTCTGCGCAATGTGCCGATCACGTCTTTGTTGCCCACCGCAAAACCGATGCGGCATCCGGCCATGTTATACGTTTTGGAGAGCGAAAAAAATTCAATACCCACCTCCCTGGCCCCGTCCACCTCAAGGAAGCTCATGGGTTTGAAGCCGTCGTAACAGAGTTCCGAGTAGGCCACATCATGGCATACAAGTATATTGTATTGTTTTGCGAAATCAACCACTTCTTTAAAAAATTCCCTGTTGGCCACAGCCGCTACCGGATTATTTGGATAATTAATCCACATCATTTTGGCCCTGCGGGCAACCTCCGCAGGGATGGAGGAAAGCACCGGCAGGAAACCGTTTTCCTCCAGCAAGGGCACTGGATAAAGCTCGCCGCCGGCCATGGTGATACTGAAGGAATAGATGGGATATCCCGGGTCGGGCACCAGGGCAATATCCCCCTGGTCCACGTAGGCCAGGGCAATGTGGGCCAGGCCGTCCTGGGACCCCATCAGGACGAGAATTTCGCTTTCAGGGTCAAGATCGACGCCGAACCTGCGCCGGTACCAGCCGGCAGCGGCCCTGTACAGCTCCGGCCTGCCCTCCAGGGGATACCGGTAATTATCAAGCCTGTCCACCGCCCTGTGCATGGCCTCCAGCACATGGGGGGCCGGAGGACGGTCCGGGGTCCCCACCCCCAGGTTGATAACCTTGATTCCCCTGGCTTCAACCCGTCTTTTTTGACTCTCCATCTCGTTGAAAATTCCTGACTCCAGTCCCTTCAAACGCCCAGCCAGTTGCATATCTATCCTCCTTAAAATCATTATTTATCCCGGCCAGGGCCTTGATTTGTTCCACCACCCGGCAGGGTACCGTACAGGCCCCCAGCCGGTTGTGCTTCTGGCTTTCCGCGCCGTGGTAATCGGACCCCCCGGTGGCCACCAGCCCGTATTGTTCACAGAGCCTGCGATAATGTTCAATGGCCTCGGGTGTGTGGCCGGGGTGGTAAACCTCTACGCCCTGCAATCCCTCGGGAATAAGGGACTGTATCAGGTCGTCGGCCTGCGCCAGCCCGGGATGGGCCAGCACGGCCACGCCGCCGGCAAGCCTGACCAGGCGCACCGCCCGGGCCGGAGTGTATTTAAACCTGGGCATGAAGCCCGGCTTTCCTTCTCCGATGTAAAAGTTAAAGGCCTCTTCCACCGACTGCACCCGCCCGGTTTCCACCATGGCCCTGGCGATATGGGGCCTGCCCACCGATCCGGGCCCGGCGATTTCCAATACCCGTTCCAGGGTGATGGGAAACCCCAGTTTATTCAGCCGGCCGATCATCCTGGTCACCCTTTCCCGCCTGGTACGGCGGAAATAAGCCAGTTCGGCCTGAAAGTCCGTGCAGGCTACATCGATCAGGTACCCCAGCAGGTGAATTTCCTGCCCGTTGAACTCCGTACCCAGTTCAATGGCCGGCAACACCTCCAGGCCCCGCCGCTGCCCCTCTTCCATGGCCGGAAGAATGCCATCCAGGGTATCATGGTCGGCTATGGCCAGCGCCCCGAGACCGGCGGAAACCGCCCGGACCACAACCTCTTCCGGGCTGTCGGTGCCGTCGGAAGCGGTGGTATGAACATGCAAATCAGCCAGCATCGCCCGCACCTTCCCTATTAATGGAGAGGCTCCCACATTTTAAATCAATTCGACGGTCAGCATCCTATTCCTTTATTTTATCCAAGTTGACCGCTTCTGCGCAAAGGGAAAGAGGTATAAAAAAAATTATAATTATAAAAATAACCAGTGCCGGTAATTTGTATTAAACGGCAGAAGGATTTTGACAGCCGGCAACGTAAGTAATACTCATCCATATTATGTACATATAACCAAAAATGCACAGGAGGAGCATTATGCAAATCAATCCTGCTATATTCAGGGAATACGACGTGCGCGGGGTGGCCGGCCGGGACCTTACCGACGAAACGGTAACCCTTTTGGGAAAGGCCATTGGAACCGCAGCCGGCAGAAAGGGTTACAAAGAGATAGTGTCGGGTATGGACAACCGCCTCAGTTCCCCCAGGCTGAAAAAAGCACTGGCCGGGGGGCTGGCTTCCACCGGGTGCAGGGTGGTTGACATAGGAACAGTGGTTACCCCAATTCTTTACTATGCCCAAATCCGCTACAATACCGGGGCGGCTGTGATGATTACCGGAAGCCATAATCCTCCGGAGGACAACGGCTTCAAAATTGCCCTGGGCCAGGGAACCATTTACGGCGAAGAAATCCAGGATCTCCGGCGGTTAATAGAGGCCGGCGATTTTGAAACGGGCAGGGGCGAGGTAACCGGCGCTGACCCGGTCGATGACTACATGACCATGATCAGGGAAAAAATCAAACTGGGCCCGAAAAAACTGAAAGTTGCCGTGGACTGCGGAAACGGCACCGCTTCTTACTTTGCCGTCGACCTCATCTCTTCCCTGGGCTGCCAGGTGCTGGATTTGTACTGCAGCCCCGATCCATCCTTCCCCAACCACCACCCGGACCCGGTAAAAAGGAAAAATCTGACCGATTTGATCAGTCTGGTCAAGGAACGGGGGGCCGACCTGGGAGTGGCTTTTGACGGCGACGCCGACCGCATAGGCGTGGTTGACGACAAAGGCAATGTAATCTGGGGCGACCAGCTGATGGCCCTGTTCTGGGAAGAAATAATCAAGAAGCACCCCGGCGCCCCGGCCATAATAGAAGTAAAGTGCTCCCAGGCGCTGGTGGACGTGGTCCGCCGCCTGGGCGCCAAACCGGTTTTTTACCGCACCGGCCACTCCCTGATCAAGGCCAAGATGAAAGAATTGAAAGCCCCTTTTACCGGGGAAATGTCCGGACACATGTTTTTCGCCGATGAATACTACGGTTATGACGACGCCTTTTACGCCGCCGGCAGGCTCCTGCGGCTGCTATCCAATACCGGCAGGCCGCTGTCCGCCATGATTGAAGGTCTGCCGCGGTATTACTCCACGGCCGAAACACGCGTACCCTGCCCCGACGAGGAGAAGTTCGGCGTGGTAAAAAAACTGCAGGACTACTTCAGGGATAAACACGAGGTTATAGATGTGGACGGCGTGAGAGTGCTCTTTGGCGACGGGTGGGGATTGGTCAGGGCCTCCAATACCCAGCCGGTGCTGGTGGCCCGCTGCGAGGCCAAAACCCCGGAAAGGCTCAGGGAGATAGCCAAAACCATGAAAGAGGCCCTGGGCAGGTATCCGGAGGTAGCACCCTTCGAATGGGAATATTGATTTTACGGGCTGTGATAAACTTCGCCTGGCTTTGTCAGCCGATTCAGCCGTCAACTCTTAGCCTGGAAGCCTAATTCCGGAGTGAAACAACCCTATTACAATCAGTAATAGGGTTGTTTTTTAAACATTTTTTTTACCAACACCCATGCTTAAGTGAAATAAAATAAATTGGTTTGCACTGACCCCTTCTGGTTTGGCCAATTCGACCACCATTTTATGCAGGCTTCGCGGAATTCTTAATGAAATGCGTCCGTTATATTCCTCTTCTTTTTCTTGATCAGACGGTTCCGGTACACTGGTATTATTTTCGTACGCTTCCTTGATCCATTCGCTTTTAGCGATTTTGGCGTCCTCAATAGCCTGCTCTATTGTATCGCCAGTACCAGTGCAATATTTCAAGTCCGGAAACTTTACAATATACCCTCCATCTCAGTATCAAGCAAGGTTTTATATGTGAGACGTCAAGATGCTTTTGGATTAACGCTGCAGTAAGTTGCTGTTGGGTTCTTGCCGGGTTGTTTTGGCACTCAGTGGCGGTTTCTGTAAAATTTCAAAGCATAATGTTTGTCCCAATACAGCCAGTTAACCAAACAAGGCTTTTACTACGTGGGCCGTTAAATAAGCCATGGCAACCCCGCACAGGCCGTAGCCCGCCGCCTTGTCGGCCAGGGTATCGCTTCTCTCCATTCGCTTTACTATCGCCAGAAGAAGCCTGTCCAGCGACCTGCCCGGGGTATTCACCCTTGTCCTTGCCCCGGCGGGATTTACGCCTGCGGCCCTGATCCCCTGCCCCGGACAGTCCCGGTACGATTCCAGTTTGATTTTACTTGCCAGTTGAGCGGTTGTCATGATACTTCCTCTCCAGTCCTCGTATCGTACACATGTTCCACGAACTTATGTTTGATCATATGATATTTTGATACGGCTGTCAATATGTTTTTCCCTTAATCAGTTGTATAATTAAAATAATATTTTCATTCTCCATTCCGGGGGGAAATTATGTATCCACAAACCCATGTCTATTTTGCCGAAAAGGTCCTGGGAAAAATGAATGATGCCGTAGCGCTGGGCAGTATTTTCCCCGACATGGCCATCGGCGCCGGGGTAAACAGGGATTTATCCCACGGCAGCGGCCTTGAAATACTTAAATTTCTGGAATCAAGCCATCAATTGCGGGACTTCGCCCTGGCCAACATTACCCACGGAGTAAACCCCAGCGGGCTTGATTATTACGGAGATGAAAAAAACCCGCCCTGTGAGCGCGGGTACTGTTTTGAAAAGGGACGCATCCTGGTGGAGCCCACTATCAGGGCATGCAACCTGCCGGAGGAAATGGGCTGGTGGAAATCCCACAATATTATTGAGATGGGTATCGAGATGCGGGTTAGCACCGGTGGGAACTACGGACGATATCTTTATGAGGCCTTCCAAAACAAAAACCTGGTGGAAGAAATCTGTGACCGGCTTGGGGCCTTTTTCGGCCGAGGCTTCCAGCCTTTCCTCCAGCGGCTGTCAAACTTCCCGTCTTATATCGACCTGAGCGCCTCCACAGCCGAAAGCCTGGCCGCCAAATACGACTACCAGATGTATTACAAACACCGCATACACATTAATGTGGCCGAAGTGGCCAAACTGATCAGCCTGGCCGCAGAGGTGGTGGAGGATGATATAGACGAGTTTTTCCGATCCGTAACCGGAAAGGTGAAAGACCTTTTGTCCATACATGACGGGTGAACAGGTTAAAAACTGTTTTATAGAGAGGGGACATTCCTTGAGACAGCCCATTGTTGACTACAACTATCTTTCTGAGCTGACTGGCAGGGTCACTCCCCTGGATGACGACTGCGGGCTGCTTTGCGGAAAAATTTGCTGCCGGCCCGACCCTAAAAACAGCCTGGGCGTCTACCTGTTCCCCGGGGAAGAGTCCCGGTTTGCCGAAAATGAGCCCTGGCATACCCGGGAGTATCACAACCCCGGAGAATACGATTTTCCGGGCAACTGGCAAGAACCGGTTCATTTTTTAAAATGCACCGCACCCTGCCCCAGGGACCGGAGGCCCATGGCCTGCCGTTTATTCCCCCTGGCGCCGCACCTGCTCACTGACGGAACCCTCCTCCTCATCCACGAAACGGCCCGCCTGCCTTACAAGTGCCCCCTTATTACCAGGAACATCCCCCTGCGCAGGGATTTTATCGACACTGTGGCCCTTGCCTGGCAGATGCTGCTGAAGGACCCCCGGATTTACAGCCTGGTTGACGAAGACTCCAGGGAGAGGGAAAAAAGTATCGGTAGTATTCCCCCGATAATATGGGCTGAATAAGTTAATAACTCAATGGCTCCCAACTGTCAAGAATAGCCGGATACAAAAACGGTCTTAAGTGTTAAGACAAGACCCGTTTTTTTTATGTTGTTCCCGGCGTTGATAAACTCATACCGGTGGACGTTTCCAGGCTGTCCACCCCGTCCGGAAGCCGCTCTGGAAGCTGGCTGATGATCAAGAAAAAAATCCTTGACCCGAAGGTGACGAACAAAAATCGTGGTTAATCCTGGTCTGCCGGGCGTTGCATTTTAGGTAAGAAGAGCTGTTATTTCGGCTACCATGTGGCCACAAAAACATAAATATCCATATTGTAGGGCACTGCCCCCGTAACGCTGAAAGCGGCTGATGGTCAGGGCGTAGGACTCGTCATTGAGGCCGTGGGCCAGAAATGCCAGTTTCCAGATTTTAACCCCTGACAGGTAAGGAGCCAGGGAGGCCCCCATCAACAGGTGGCGCAAGTTCAGGAGCAGGGCAGCCAGGATAATCTGTCCCGGGCCATACCCGGACGCAATCATGCTTACGGCCACAAACTGGGACGATCCGGCAAACACCACCGCCGACATAAGCACCGTCTCATACCAGGAAAGGCCGGCCTGGCGGGCCAGCACCCCGTAAACCAGGCCGTAGGCAAAGATGCTCAGGGCCAAGGGGAGCCCTTCCCTTACACCGGACTTGAAGTCTTTATTTTTCATTGAAAACCCTCTTGTTTTGGCGATCCGCCGCTATTAAACCTCATTCTAGCAGAGGGATCCGGACAGGTAAACATCCAATGCCATGTAAAACCAGCAGCCAATTTTGCTGTTTGGTCGATTTGTTCCCTTATAAAGCATTGTTGACCGGGTGCCCCTTGATCAGGCCGGCCATGATGGCCCGGGCGGCACACAGGAAGGTCTCTGGCTTCCCCCTGGAACTCCCTCGGGTCCCTTGGGGTGTGGGTTCCCATAACCAGTCTGATCTGCGGATAAGCCTCCCGTATTACGGCAGCGTACTTTTCCTGAATGAGCAGAGGGTGGTCATTCAGAAGGAAAAGTGGATCGCGTCCACCTTGAATTCCGCGATGGACTTGACCCGGCGCAGAATCTTCTCCGGCGCGTTCACCGTCGGGCAGCCGGCGCAGCTGATGCTGCCGATCAGGTCCAACTTCTCGTGCAGCGGGTAATCCTTAAAAACCCCTTCCTCTTCCGCAGGTCCGCCAGGCACACCACCGAGGCGCAGTCCAGGTCCCCGGTGAAGTTGGAGCAGGTGATAATGCCTATCCTGGGCATAAAACACTTCCTTTTACGAGATATTTTCCGGGACCCTCACTCAATACCGGCCATTATTTTCACTTCTTTTTCCCGGCCCCGGCATCCGGGTAAGAGGCTTGCGGGCCACCGGCGGGAAGCACGGCAAACCTGTAGTCCTTAGAGGGTCCAGTTCCGCCACAGCCCTCATCACCCTCACCGCTTTGGAAAGCGTGGCCAGTTCCCGGCTGCACCCGGCGCATTTCTCCAGGTGCCGTTTAACACCCTGGCGACGAAGTTCGTCCATTTCACTGTCCAGGTACTGGCTCAACAGTCCGGAAACCTCGCTGCACTTCATAATTCCAGCACCCCCTCGCAATAGCAGGTTAGTCCCTAAGCAGGTCGGCGCACCCCGATTGGAGCAGGTGGTCCCGGAACGCCTGTCTGGCCCGGTGCAGGTGGGACTTCACCGCACTCATGGAAATGCCCAGCACCCCGGCCACCTCTTCATAGCTCAGCCCGTTCAGATCCCGCAGCGCCAGTATCACCCTGTGGTCCCGGGACATGTGGTGCTGCAGGATGTGGTGTATGCACCACTGGATCTCCATATGCTTTGGCAGCCGGAGGCAAACGGGATAATTACGCCGCAGGTGTTACCATAATATACCATATTTCTGTATTAAATTACGGAAGAGTCCCTTTTTGATTGACAAAAGTAAAATTAAAAGAAAGTTAAACATCAGCCCAGAGTTTCCCAGTTTCCGTACTCCATGTATTTTATGGTTTTGTCTGCAACTTCCCGGCCATATAGCTTTTTTACCACGTGAATGGACAGGTCGATTCCGGCGGAAATACCACCGGAGGTCATTATTTTTCCGTTGTCTATAAATCTTTTATCTTCCCTGATTATGGTCCTTGGGGCTATTTCCCGCAATTGTGCCACCACCTCGTATTCGCCCTTTCCCCGGTCTCAGTCTGCGAAATCCAAAACCTTGTTAACATACCAGTTTGCATGGTTGTAACAGAATATTGCAGCGCGTGGATCTGTGGTAAAACCATTTGCATTGAGCATATTTGCTGCTGAAAAAACGGCATCCCAGGTGTTGTAAGGGTCACAGACGCCGTTTTATTTTTATACAGTCTAGCTAGGATTTTTATTGTAATTATTACCTGATAACAGTATAATTAACTTAGTACATTACTAAACTTATTATAGTAGTAGGCCAATTGCAGGAGGTTGAGATGGTAAAAAATAGGATGGAAAGAAAAAAAGAGGAGACCAAAAAGAAAATCGTCACCGTGGCCATGGACTTATTTAAAAGGCAGGGTTTTGACTCCACCACCGTGGAGCAAATAGCCGAAGAAGCCGACATTGCCAAGGGAACAATTTATCTTCATTTCCCAGTCAAAGAGGCAATTATCGATGAATACGTACGGACAGCGGTAAGGGAGCGGGAATCCAACATAATCCACAATATGCGTGAGTTGCCGGATACACGGGCCCGCCTGATCGCTTTTTATCTTAAGTCCCTGGAGTTTGCGGAGAAAATGATAACTAAAGACCTGCACAGGAGATATTTAGTTTACCGGGTGAATAACCTCGGTCAATCCGTAAAGGACCAAAACCTGAGGAGCGGTATAAGCGGCGTCCTGTCTGAAATCATCGAACTGGGCCAGGAGAAAGGGGAAGTCAGAAAAGACATTTCGGCTGAAATGCTGGCTGAACAATTGCAATCCGCAAACTTTTTTACTTTTATGGTCTGGTTGATTGAGCCGGATAAATTCTCCCTGCCCGACCGCATAACCCTGAACGTAGATCTTTTTTTAAAGGGAGCAGCTGCCGGCAGCAGTGTTTGAGTCACCAGTAAATTTTTTCTGGGGGAGGGGTATATACGGTGGTAAACGGTACCGATTATTTTCTCACCTGGCCCGAGGCATTCAAGGCCGGCGCAGCTTCTGTGGGAGGTAAGGGGTGGAACCTGGGAAGGCTTGAAAGGTACGGCTTTAATATTCCCCCGGGCGGAGTCCTTTCCGCAGCAGCCTACAGGGATTTTATCGAATATAACAACCTGGGGGAAGATGCAGATACTATTTTGCCAACTGTTACACTGGAAAATGTCGGGACAAGTGAAACCGAAGAAAAACTTGCCCGGTTCAGAGAAAGAATCAAGGACGGCCATATTCCTCCACGCGTTCAGGCAGAATTGCTCTCTAAATTGAACGAAACGGGTATCCTGGAAAGGCCTGTGGCTGTCAGGTCTTCGGCCACCGCCGAGGATTCCGGTGAGGCATCCTTTGCCGGGATTCATGAATCATTCTTAAATGTACAGGGACCGGACAACATCCTCATGGCGGTTAAAGGTTGTTATGCCTCCCTCTGGACCCCCAGGGCCGTAGCATACCGGAGAAAAATGAACATCCCGGATGGCCGGGTGATGGCGGCCGTGGTAATCATGGCCATGGTGGAGGCGAAAGCGGCGGGAATAGCCTTCTCCTGCGACCCGCGGACCGGACGTGAAGATATTATTTTGATAAACGCCAATTACGGCCTGGGTGAAAGTGTGGTCAGCGGATCTGTGGAGCCGGATGAATACCGCCTGGACCTGAATGCTGCCATTACGGGAAAAAGGATCGGCCGCAAGGAGGGTATTACCGTCACCGGCAAAGATGGCGGGACAGAGTTTGTCAAACCCGGTGATTTGCCGGGGGGCCAGGTGCTTCCCGACGAGAATATATCAAAATTGGGCCTGCTGACACTCCGGGTGTATGAAGCCCTGGGACGTGGGGAGGAACACCAGGATATTGAATGGGTATTTGACGGCAACGGATTTATTTTGGTCCAGGCCCGGCCGGTGACGGCGCTGCCCAGGTATACCTGCGCTGAAATTAAACATCAGCCTGATATGTGGTCCAACGCCAATTTCAGGGATGCTGTGCCAATGGTGCTGTCATCCCTGTGCTGGTCCAGGGCGAAACCTTTTCTGAACCTATTTTATCATATACCGTTTCAAATGGTTGATTATAAGCTGCCCGCAGGACTTCAGTTTCTTAAACTGTTTCACGGAAGGGCTTATCAAAACCTGTCACTTTTTCAATGGTTCTGGTATGACGTTTTTGGCGTAACACCCCGGGAAACAAACGCTGCATTGGGCGGCCACCAGCCGGAAATAAGAATTAACGAAAAAAAACCCTTTGCCGGCATCAAGGGGATTAGAAGAAGGGGCCGTGTACTGAAGCTTTTTCTGGCAGTTTCAAGGCTTAGGGGGAAGGCAGAAAAGATTATTAACGCGTTTAGTGATATGGCGAACAGTTTATCAAAAAAGGACTTTAAGGTCTTTAAAGATCGAGAGTTTTTCGAGGCCATAAATAACTTTGAAAGCGTATATTTTCAATTCGCAACTATATTTTGTGCATCCTTGTTTTTTACCGGTCCTGTCGGGATGATGGTCAAGACATTGGAAAAATATTTTCCCGGGAGGGGTAACGCTTTGGCCAACGGACTTATGGCGGGAAGCGCGGACATAACCAGCGCGCAGCACGGCTACCGCCTGCTGGAAATGGCCGAAATAGCCCGCGGGGATGCCGACGCCCGCAGGTATTTTTCCTCCGAACCCTTTGCGCCTCTTTTATGGGAAAAAGAGCTGCCTGATAACTCCCGGTTCAAGCAATCTTTTAAAAGCTTTTTGGAGGAATACGGGCACCGGGGAGTTTATGAGCTGGATATTATAAATCCGCGCTGGCGGGAAGATCCTTCTTACCTTTTGAATGTCGTCAGGAGCACCATGGAAACCGCCGATCTCGGCAAAATAAAGGCCCGGCAAAAAGAAAAAGTGGCTGGGGCCTGGCGGGAGATCAACCGGGTCATGCCTTTTTACCGGCGCATATGGGTAAAATACTGGCTGAAGAAATCGCTTAAAGGCGTGGAAATGAGGGAAATGTGCAAGTCCGTTTTTGTAAAGCTATTTGAGCCTGAACGCATGATGTTTTTGGAAATAGGGCGCCACTTGGCGGAAAGGTGCATTATTAAAGAACAGGCCGATATATTCCACTGCACCTTAACCGAAATTAAGTCCATTCTGCAGGGGGACTGGGACGGGAAGGGCCTGGCCGTTTTGGTGTCAGACCGAAAGGACCGCAGAAAAGAAATGGAAGCTCTTTCACCTCCGGATTTAATTATTGAAGACGTCCCCCAAACCGTTAGGCCCGTTGCCAGCACAGCCGGAAACGTGCTAACGGGTTTGGGCGTGGCTGCAGGGAGTGCCTCCGGTACGGCCAGGCTAATCTATCACCCCCATGAAGGGGGAAAGCTGTCAGACGGTGATGTTCTGGTGGCGCCTTCCACCGATCCTGCCTGGACACCCCTGTTTTTAAAAACTTCTGCGATAGTGATGGAGACAGGGGGGTTTTTGTCCCACGGGGCCATTGTGGCCCGGGAGTATTGTGTGCCGGCGGTTGTTAACATTCCGGGAGTGTTAAAGATAATAAAGGATGAACAGATAATCACTGTGGATGGTGACGAAGGGAAAATATATCTTTAAATAAGCTTTTCAGGATAAGCCGTCCTCCACCGCCGGGCCAGGTCCAGCAGCCGGGATTTTTCGTTCGCTTCGGGGTTCTCAAGCACAACCTCCAGGAGCCTGTTTAAAATGTTGCCCATTTCCCTGCCGGGCCTGATCCCCAGGGCCTTGAGGTCGTTGCCGTTCAAAGCCAGGTCCTTGATCCGCAAAGGGTCATTCTTCTTCAGTATTATTTTCACGGACCTTTTGAAGTTCTCCACGGCGGACACCCCGCCGGGCTGTCCGGCGGCCATGGCCACGGCCAGCAGGAGATCGAACAGGTCATCCAGGTTTTCCTCACCTGCGCGGGCGATAAATTTTTTTATATCCTTTTCTTCCTCCGGTAAATTACACCCGATCCCCTGTTCCCTGACCAGGGCCACCACCGACCTGGTGGTCCTGCGGTCATATTTCAGCCAGTCCATAATTTCCCCGGCCAGTGCGGCGCTTCCCGCCTGGCGGTGGAAAGGGCCCCCGCCCCTCCCGTCCCCGGCCGTGAATTCCCGCCTGCCTATACCGAGAAGCAGCGCGGCCAGCCTGACATTGAGCCTGGCCGGGGAATATTTTAAAACTTCCGTGGTATACCCGATCACGTCACCCATCCCGGCCTCCCGGGCCACCTCAGCCCAATCCGCCAGTTCGGGGATTATAAAATCCAGCAGGCCCAGGGTGTGCATCTGATCCACCCCCCGGTGGGGCTCCCTGCTCAGCAGGATGGCATTCAACTCCTCCCGGACCCTTTTCATGGACACCCTGGTAATCAGCCGCCGGTTGGTCCGGATGCAGTCCCGGGTTTTTTCCTCGATGGAGAAACCCAGCTGGCAGGCAAACCTTACCGCCCTTATCATGCGCAGGGCATCTTCCCTGAACCTCTTCCGGGGATTGCCCACGGCCCTGATTATGCCGCCGGCAATGTCCTTGAGCCCGCCGAAAAAGTCGTAAATATTCCCGTCCAGACCCACAGCCATGGAATTGATGGTGAAATCCCGCCTGGACAGGTCCTCCTTCAGGCTGTCGGTAAATTCAACACTGTCCGGCCGGCGGTGGTCGGAATACTTTCCCTCCCGGCGCAGGGTGGTGGTCTCCACGGCCATCCCGTCGTAAAGTACCGTCACCGTCCCGTGCTTCTCCCCGGTGGGCACTGACCTGGGAAAAAGTTCACGGACCCGGTCGGGGGTGGCGCTGGTGGCAATATCGTAATCCTTGGGTTCCCTGCCCAAAATTATATCCCTTACCACGCCGCCCACCAGGTAAGCACTAAAACCGTTTTCCTCCAGCCGGTTCAGTACTTCCCTCACTTGAACCGGGACGTATTCCAAACTGATTTTTCCGCCTGCCGGGGTATTGCCGCCTGAATTCATACCAGGTCCCCTATCCAAATTAGAGGTGAGAGGTGCGTCTCAGTCCCCTCTTTATTTCTTCCACCTCCGGGGCGACGTCTTCAACCCACCGGTAAATGGATTCCCCGGACAGTTCCGGGGGCCCCTTTATGCCCCCGGTGTCGATCCTGTCGAATATCTCCCCGTAAAGGCCGTCCCCGGTCTCTTCGTCATAAAATAATTCCTGCAGTATGTACGCCAGCCAGCCGGTGCGGCCGTTCAGCATGGTAATCCCGTCCAGCAGCCTGGTGGCTTGAGCCTCCTTGAGGCCGAAAAAATAAACACTGTGGCCGTCAAAGGATATGAGGTTGGGATGGCCTGTTATGTCCACGCCTTCCTTCTTGAATCCAGCCCCGAAAACTGGGGGTTTTATTGTATTTAAAAAGTCGGCCACCATTTTTCTCCACTGAGCCATATCCAACCCCGCCAGCTTTTCATCATATTCCTTCCTAAATCTCCGGCCGCCTGTCAATCCAGGGGGAAATCCTTTCAAAGGCCGCCGAAACCGCCAGCACGGTAAGTTCATCGTAAGGCCTGCCCACTATCTGCAGCCCCACCGGCAGTCCCTCGGCGGTAAAGCCGCAGGGCACCGAGGCCGCGGGCTGCCCGGTCATGTTGAAGGGTATGGTGAAGGAAGCCATGGCGGTGGGAGGGGCGTCCTTGCCGTCAATTTGGGCCGGCCCCAGTTCCCCGGCCTTAAACGCCGTCACCGGCATGGTGGGTGTGAGCAGAACGTCATACTGCTCAAAAATCCGGGCTACTCTAACCCCCAGTTCGTGGCGCTTGAACAGGGCCTTGGCGATATCCGTGGCCTTAAAGCCGTCGGCCATGGGAATAAAGGGCCGGTAGTGGCGGTACATGACGGCCTCCCATTCCTCCCGCCTTTCTTCGTTGGCCGCCGCAGTCTCGGTCAGCACCATTATAAGCCACTCAAAATCGGTGCTGATCAGGTCGGGGTTGATTTCTTCCACTTTACAGCCGGCGGCTTCAAATTTCCGGGCGGCGGCGGTACAGATGGACTTTACCTCCGGGTCCACCGGGGCATACCCCAGATCAGGCGTCCAGGCCATCCTGAGGCCCTTTATTTCTTTGCCCGGGGCGGAGGTGAAGTCTATATCCTGGCGGGGCAGGCTCTGCCTGTCCCATGGGTAAGGCCCTGCCATCACCTGAAGCATCAGGGCGGCGTCGGCCACCGTGCGGGTGATCGGTCCCATGGTGGATAAGGTTTCAAAGCCGTACTTCCTGGGGTGGTGGGGAACCCGGCCGAAGTGCGGCTTAATGCCGTAAACCCCGCAGAAACTGGATGGTATGCGGATGGAGCCACCCCCGTCGGAACCCTGGTGAATGGGCCCGAATCCGGCCGCCGCAGCCGCCCCCGCCCCGCCGCTGGACCCTCCCGGCGTCCTGTCCAGCTTCCAGGGATTAAAGCTGGGACCGAAGACATTGTTGTCGGTCATGCCGATCAGGCCGAATTCCGGAGTATTGGTCTTGCCCACCACAATGGCCCCGGCCCGTTTCAGGCGGGTCACCAGCACATCATCCTGGTCCGGAATATAATTTTCGTATAGTTTTGAACCGAAGGTGGTTTTGATGCCCGCGGTGTAATTCAGGTCCTTGATGGTCACCGGCACCCCGCACAGGGGTCCGGGGGCCGTCCCGGCTGTGATTTCCTTTTCGGCCTGCCTGGCGGCGGCTATGGCCGTGTCAGCCGCCAGGGTGCAGACGGCGTTTACTTTTCCGTTTACCTCCTCAATGCGCCTGATTACCGCCCCGGTTGTTTCCACCGGAGAAAGTTTCTTTTCCCTTACCGCGGCCGCCATATCAACGGCACTCATCCAGCAGATTTCCGAACCCATCTTACCCCTCCTAACGGATAGATTGATTAACCAAATGCTCACCGGGCCGGAGCCGGAGGCCCGTCCCACGCCCATTTAAAACCGCCCCGGGGGCGGCATAGATAAAAAATGCACCGGGCCAGTCTGTATGTTCCGGTACAAATAACAGTCATGAAAGATTGACCTCAAACAGCATCTTGATGAACGGCAGGAGGTCCACGGGGCGGATTATGCCAACTACTTTCAGCTTGTTGTTCAGGACCGGCACAATGGTGATCTTGCGCTTCAGTATTGTTTCCACCGCCCTGGCCGGGGGGTCGGTGTCCATAACGTAGGCGTCCACCACCGGGCGGATAAATTTGGTTACCGGAGTGTCCTTGATCAGCTTCAGTCCGTCCCAAAAGAAGAGTTCAGGGCGGTTGAAGGAGATGCCCAGCCAGCCTCCGGCCCTCGGGGCCAAAGTGCCCAGGGCCTGGAACACCGCCCGCAGGGTAAGAATGCCGGTGATATTGCCGTCATCATCAAGCACCAGCACCCAGCGAAATCCCTTTTCTTTGGCTGAAGTGTGCATCAGG
The DNA here is from genome assembly GCA_049323615.1 of Bacillota bacterium. Lineage (GTDB taxonomy): Bacteria > Bacillota > Desulfotomaculia > Desulfotomaculales > Desulfocucumaceae > JBMOPD01. Next base: position 55,806 of record JBMOPD010000017.1, read on the forward strand.
CTGACAGCTTCTTCGAAGGTGGCGTTTTTGTGGATGGTTGAGTAGTCCGAGAGGGTGATCATCAAATCTTTGACCGTGTCCATCTTTCCCTGCATATATAAACACCCCCGGTAAAATTTAAATACTATACTTAAATATATATTATATCTGTATACAACAAGCAACAATCAGACCCTTTAACGGCGAAATTTAACTTTAAGGCGCCCGTTACCAGTGTCTATTTTTTCACAAAAACAGCCCGCACATTCCCCCCTGGTCTAGATTGTGTCTACAATTTCCCTTTTCAGCCCGCTGTATTTGCCCAGCCACTCTTTCCTTTCCCGCCTCAGTTTATCCACCAGCCGGCCGTACTCTTCCCGGGAGTAATACTGTTCGGACCGGTACGGGGCGAGGTCAAGTCCGGGTATTTCCTCGGGAACGAGATAACCCCAGTCGGGGTCGGTTTTCCATCTGACGGTCCCCCTGGCTATTTCCCTCAGGATGCCCGTGGAAACGCCGATGGTGATCTTCCTGCCGGGCGAACCTTCCCTGGCCCCAACGGCCCCTGTGTTCAGCAGGTAGCACTCCATATCCGGGTTTTCCCTTAATATTTTCAGGAGCCTGTTGCCTTCCTCGGCCTCCGGCCCGATGATAAAGGGGTTGGTGCCCACTTCCCTTTTGGATTGCCCGGCCCTGGTGGGGTCCCCCGCCGAGGTCTCAACGGATTCTCCCAGCATAAAGTAGGCCGCCCCCTGCTCGGGCGAGAGCCTGGCTACCGGCGGTATTATGTCGTTGCGGCGGGTGATGAAAATTATCTTGTGGGCCTTTTCCAGGTCTATCTCCTGATCAGTGTTCTCCACGTCGCCGCGCAGTATCACGCCCCTGCCGTTGGAGGTCAGCTCATCATTATCAAACAGGACCTCCCCGCCCCCGGTAATCATCACATTTTCAAAAATGGCCGACGGCGAGGTGGCCGCGTGGTACAACACGGCCTGGCTCTCGTCCAAGCCCTCGGTCTTTATATAAAACCCGTTTTCGGTGCCGAAACAGCACCCGTCAGGCCTCATCATCACCACATCGTCCTGCCTGATAAAAACCGTCTCGCTCCCGTTCAGGCCGTGGTTGTGCATGGTCAGGGTGGTCTTCCCCGTACCGCTGAGGCCGAACAGGATAAAGCCCACATCACTCAATGAGCCGGTTCCGTTCTTTACCCGCAGCACCTTGCTGCCGGCGTGGAATCCCAGGCCGCCGGCCTTCTTGTATATGTACATGGCCATCCTGAGGAAGGATTTTTTGGCCTCGCCGAAATAATCGGTGCCCAGGATAAAGGTGATCCTCTCTTCCGGGTGGCAAAAGATTATCTTTTCCGGCCACTCGGGAACGTAGATGCTGATCAGGTCCGGTTCCCCCTCCGGGTCGGCGGTGTCAAAAAGCATGACCTGCCACTTCAGGGGAATGCGGGCATATTTTTGGGTTATGTACAGCCTGCAGTGCAGGCTGAAATTTTCGTGCCGGCCCATCTGCCGGTCCAGCCTGATCACCCCGGCGCCTTTCAGGTATTCATAAACCTCATCAGCTACGGCCCGGGCCTTTGCCGGGGAAATACCCTGCTGGTCAACCCCCAGGGGGGTTCCGTCCTCCACTATGTAGGTAAACTTGGCGCTTCTGTTCCTGACCTTTGATACATACCCCGGGCTGCCGTATTTCGTTGTCTTCTCCTCGTGCCTGGCCAGTTCCCTCAGCCGGCTGTGCGGCGGGTTGATCAGCATTTCTTTGGCCTCCACCGGTCTCCTCAATGCACCCATATGTGTCACCCTTTTCGGAAATTTAATATATTTGAACAGTCTTATTAATCAATTATTCTCCATTATGATAAAAATTCCTTGCAATGGTATACATTATACAATATTAATATATTAAAAATGATGGCACAAATCACCCCCGCGCCGGGGGTGAAATAGTTAAAAGCACGGCAAACATAAGACACGGCAAACTTGACACCATCTGAAAAGAAATATATATTTAAGTTGTGCTTTTTGCGGACTGGAAAAAACAGACTTTAGAGGGGATCTTAAAATGCACTTGCTGGAAGATTTGGAATACAGGGGTTTAATCAATGACATGTCCGACCCCGAAGAATTAAAGGGTCTTTTATCCAATGAATCGGTTGTTCTATACTGCGGATTCGATCCCACGGCGGACAGCCTGCATATAGGCCATTTGCTTCCCCTGATGGGCCTTCAGCGTTTTCAGCGGGCCGGGCACAGGCCCATCGCCCTGGCCGGGGGAGGCACCGGGCTCATCGGCGACCCCAGCGGCAAGACCGCGGAGAGAACATTGAACCCCAAGGAAGTGGTTGATTCTTACCTGGAAAACATAAAGGGCCAGCTCTCCCGTTTCCTTGATTTCGACTCCCGGACCAACCCCGCCCTGCTGCTGAACAACTATGACTGGATCTCACAGCTCAATGTCATAGAATACTTGAGGGACTTAGGCAAGCATTTTTCGGTCAACGCCATGCTGGCCAAGGACTCGGTGAAGTCAAGGATTGAAAACAGGGACGTGGGGATTTCTTACACCGAGTTCAGCTACATGATCCTGCAGTCTTACGACTATTACTACCTGGCCAGGAATTACGACTGCAAGCTGCAGATCGGCGGCAGCGACCAGTGGGGTAACATTACTACCGGCATCGACTTTATCCGGCGCACCCTGCAAAGGGCCGCCTACGCCATGACCTTCCCGCTGATCACCACTTCGGAGGGGAAGAAATTCGGCAAGACCGAAGCCGGCACCATCTGGCTGGACGCCAAAAAGACCTCGCCCTACCAGTTTTACCAGTTCTGGATAAATGTCAGCGACCAGGACGTGATCAGGTTCATCAAGTATTTCACTTTCCTTGACCGGGACACCATCTCCCACCTGGAACAGGCGGTGGAGAAACACCCTGAAAAAAGGGAAGCCCAGCAGAGGCTGGCCTACGAGGTCACCACGCTGATACACGGTGAAAGCGAAGCCATTATGGCCAGGAAAATAGCGGAGGCGCTGTTCAGGGGCGCACTGGCCTCCCTTACCGAAAGCCAGCTCAAAGACGCCCTGTCCGGCGTACCCACAACCTTACTGGAGGGAGAAAAGAAAGACGGCATGACGCTGCTGGACCTGGTGGTGGAAACGGGCTTAAGCCCTTCCCGGTCCCGGGGCCGGAACGACATTGAAAGCGGCGCCATATACATCAACGATGCCAGGGAAACTGACCCCGCCAGGAAAGTATCCGCTATAAGCAGGCTTTTTGAAAGGTATATCGTCCTCCGTAAAGGCAAAAAAAATTACCACCTGGTGATATTAAGGAGGTAGCGGCATGAACGGGAAAGATTCCAACAAAGAAGCGGCTTTAAAGGAGCTTAAAACAAATCCCGGGGGTCGGTAAAACGATCGCCCGGGATTTGTACGACCTGGGGTTCCGTTCGGTTCACGGGCTGAAGGGCCCGGACCCGGAGGAAATGTACCTGCGGCACTGCGCCCGGAAGGGCACGGTGGTGGACCGCTGCATGCTTTACGTTTTTCGCTGCGCCGTATATTACGCGTCCAACGAGAAGCACAATCCCCAAACTGCTGAAGTGGTGGAACTGGAAAGACAGGAAATAATCCCCCGCCTATACGTTAAAAGCGCCCCGGGGTCCCGGAGCCGCCGGAAGACTTACCCCCCCAGGGTTATGTCCTGGGTCTCGTACCAGCTCAAGGCTTCATAGAAATGTTCCGGCCTGAAATCCGGCCACAGATCATCCACCACATAAAAATCGGAGTATATGGCCTGCAGCGGCAGGAAGCCGCTCAACCTTCTGCGGCCGCCCCAGCGCACTATCAGGTCCACCCGTGAAATATCCGAAGAGGCAACCTTTTTTAAAAGGTTGGCGCTTCTGCTGCCCGCTTTGGCCTCTTTATTTAAAATATGGTTTAAATCCCACTTCCACCCGTAATTGACCAGAAAATTAATGCGTATCAGGCCTTTCCCGAAAGTCTTTCTTTTTGTAAACTCGACCAGTTCGGGGGGAAAGAAAGGGGAGGAATGATCCCCGATCACCAGCAGGGACGCGTCGCGGTTGGAAAGCATGTTGACCGCTTCCACGCACGCCCTTTGAAAGGCCTTCCTCTGCACCGCCGGCCGCTTTGTATTATCCTGGGTAAAGCCGTAAAAAGTCAGCTCCGGAATGCCCAACTCAAGGCACATCTCATACAGCATGAGGCCGGGGGCCAGGCCGCTCTGGTAACCGTCCTGCTTTTCCATACCGTTACTCAAGGCCCACCGCCTGTTCCCGTCCGGAATAATCCCCACGTGTTTGGGCAGTCTTTTAAACTTTGCTGGCTGCATAATGCCTCCCGGAAAAAATGTTATTGGTAGTTTTCAGAATACCCAATTTTCACCGGTGTTATATCAGACAGCGGGCCTAAATTGTTAAAATAAAGCATAATTTTAAATTATTTTATGGACTTTACTTACCTTCAACGGCCTCCCGGCAAAATAATTGGTTCCCCACACACCCAGCAGGATAAGGGCACAGCCGGCAAGCTGCCAGGGGCCCAGCCGCTCACCGTAAAACACAACTCCGGCCAGCAGCGACACCAGCGGTATGAGGTTTAGAAAAACCGCGGTGCGGGAGGCCGGCATGCGGGACAGGGCATAGTTCAGAAGGAAGAAAGCCACCACCGAGGACAGCAGGCCAAGGTAGAGAAGTCCGGTAACCGCCGGCAGGTGCTGCAGGGCGGCGTAATAATTGGCCTGCTGACCGGTCAGGTAGCTTTGGGTCAAACCAATGGCGTTAAACACAAGGGCGCCCAGCCACATCATAACGAAGGTTATTTCCAGGGGAGCGTGGCTGTCCGCCGCCCGGCGGGAAAATATATTGTAAAAGGCGCCGGCCATCACCGCCCCGAAGAGCAGCAATATGCCCAGCAGGTGGCCCGGCGGGCCGCCGGAGGCCGTGCCGGCCCCGCCCAGGGCCATGAGCATGACCCCGGCCACGGCCCCGCTGATGCAGACACCCTGGCCGGCAGTGACTTTTTCCCCCAGCATGAATACCGATAACACCGTTACGGCCACCGGCACCAGGGCGATGACTACGCCGGACTCCGAGGCCGAGGTGAGTTTTACCCCGTATGTTTCACAGACAAAGTACAACACCGGCTGCCATACCGCTATTTTCAACAGGGCGGGTATGTGTTCCAGCTTTAAATTCAGCCTGACCAGCCTGAATACCGCCAGCAGGGTAAGGCTTAAGGCCGCCAGCGCAAAACGCAGCCCCAGAAGCTGGAAAGGGTCCAGATAGGCCAGGGTGCCCTTGGTGAAGATGAAAGAAAAACCAAAGACCACCGCCACTATTACGGCCGCTGTCACAGGGTAAGCCTGACTTATTGCCATGAGCGTGTCATCCTTTTAAATAACTTATTTGTCATTGGCAACATAAAAGGACGGGGCGGGTAAGGGCCCTGTCCTTTTATCCGCCGTATGCGTTTGCCATCCCGGCAAACCGCTATTTCTCAATTTCATACCCGCGGGACGTCATGGTAACCTCTTTGCTCAGGCAGTCGCCCACCGGGCACCTGGTCTTCATGACTTCCACCAGCTTCTCCACATTTTCAGCCGGAGAATCGGTCTTAAAATACATTTTATACCGGACTTCCTGGAATCCAGGCCGCCCCTTCCCCATCATGAACCCGGCAGGGTCCAGGTCGCCCTCCAGGTCCACCCGGAAGCCCTGCAGGTCTACCCCGTTCTGCTTGGCAAAAAAGTAGGCCACTATGGTCATGCAGGAACCCAGGGAGCAAAGCTGCATTTCCACCGGGTTCATGCCCTTGTCGGTGCCGCCCAGGGAAGGGGGCTCGTCGGCAATCAGCTTGAAGCCCCGGGCCTCGCTCTCCACGGCCATACCCTCGGGCAGTTTTCTTGATGTGGCCTTAAAAGTCATAACCGGCATCAACCATCACTCCTTGGAAGTATTTTCTACGATTATTATTTATCGTTTCCCTCCCGGCAAACCATAAATAGATTATAACACAGGTTTATGAAAACCAAGGAAAATTAAAAAAAGAATGGAAAATTTTATTAATCAGGGAAACAAAATACTGTTTAAAACGTCTATATTTATTGGGAGGTTTTAGCTCATTAATTATCTATCCTGTCCGGCGGAAAAGAAGGGAGAGGTTAAATGAAACCCAGTTATCTGAAAAAATAATGAATGAAACGGGAATGGCCCTCATTTACCACGTCCCGTACGGCGAATATACCGGCGGCACACCCCGGGCCAGGCTGGTTTACCGGATTAACACCCGCCATCCGGTGATCCTGGATGCGGTTACCGGTCAATCACTGGATTACCAGGGCCAGCCTGTGGAGCTGAAGGACGCCAAACAATTTGAGGACATCCCTGCCGCCGGCGGCGAGATGAACCCCCCCGTGCCCGGCAAGGAGAGAATCGGCGCCACTGAGGCCATGGAAAAGGCCGCAAGATTTTTCCGGGCCCTGGGATACGAAGGAGAGGTTGAGCGCAGGGGAGGCGGTTCCGGCGGCGGGCCCCTGGGCCGTGAGGAATACTGGTCATACGGCCTGAAGCAAAAGGAAGGCCAAGATTGGTATTTTGAATATATCAGCGTTGGTATTGAAGTGTTTACAGGCCGGATAGCCCACTTCCATGGACGTGGCCCATACGGCGAACGGGCCTCTATCCCGGAAGGCAAAGCTATTGCCAGGGAAGAGGCAGTGAAAATAGCCCGGGAATTTATAAAGAAGGTGGAGCCGGAGTTGGCCGGATACCTGGCCCTTGAAAAAACCGCCCCCTGGTACGAGGGACCTCCCGTCCATCACATCCGTTTTTCCAGGGTGGCCAACGGGGTTCCCTTCCCCCTGGACGGTATAAATATGACCGTAGGGCATGACGGTAAGATAATTGATTACAACTGCCAGTGGCACCGGGTTACTTTCCCCCCGGCCAGGGCCGAAATATCTGCCGGAGATGCAGCCCGTACCTGGCTGGAACGTTCACCGTTAAAACTGAAATATTTCTTCCCCCGGGATGAGAACATAAGGCTCCAGCAGCCAAAGCTGGTCTACCAGCCGGAATACAGCGGGGCCCAGTATATTGACGCCCATACCGGCGAAGCCCTGGGGGATGACGGCCGGCCCCTTAATCAGGCGGCAGGCAACAAATATGACTTTACCGGCAGCTGGGCCGTCCAGCAACTGCAAATAATGGCCGGGAGCGGACTGCTGCCCCCGCCGGAAAAATTCAGCCCCACCGCGCCGGTAACGCGGCGGGACGGCATCCGCCTGCTGATGGCCGCTGCGGGGAACCGCTACGGCGACGGCGACGAGCGCCGGGCAGGCCCTTACTTCGAGGACATTAAGAACGATGATCCGGATTACCGTACAATCCAGTGGGCCGCAGACATGGGTATTATAGAAAAGGGCGGCCAGTTCCGGCCCGGCGATAACCTTACCCGGACCACACTGGCCGCCTGGCTGGTCAACAGCATGGGGTACAAAAATGTGGCTTCAATAACCAATAAAATTGAATCCCCCTTCAACGACATTGCGGAACTTTCCCGGCAGGATCAAAATTACATCGGGCTGGCCAACGGGCTGGGATTCATGGCGGGGAACGGCACCCAGAACTTCAGGCCGGGCGCCGCCGTCACCTGGGAAGAGCTGTCTGCAGCGGTGCTTAAGGCAGCGCCGAAGCTGAGAAACCGCACAATGTGGTGATTTCAAAACGCCAGAATCAGTGCGCGGGGGCAGGAAAAACCTGCCCCCCTTTTTCACAATGGGGACGGTTCTCCCCCTCCGGGGAGAAATTATTGTACCAGTCGTACAGCCAGCCGTGGTCAATGCCGTCATAGTCCCCCCGGACGGTGAGCTGGTAATGTATCCATCTCGCCCCTGATATTCCCGTCAACTGCGGCGATCATAAAAGTGCCGGTCTTGTCCAGCAGCATCTTCTCTATGGTGACCCTGGTCCCCTTGCAGTCCACCGACCTGTCTACCGGGACAAACTGCCCCAGTTCTTCCGCCCGGGCAAACCGGCCGGGAGTTCCGGTTTCAGCGGATACGGCGGGCCGGACCGAGCAGGCCGGCAGAAGGATAACTGCCGTTATCAGCAGCAGACAAATTCGATCTCACCGCTCTCCCTTTTTCTAAAAAAGTTGTGGCCCTAGATGCCGGCAAAAATTTATTCTGAATTCTGGATTCGGCCAGGATAGCTGCGACATTCATCTAATAAGACGTTTTCATCCCAGTTCAAGTTCCATGAATACCGCACCTTCTACCGGATTATAACAGTAGGGCCGGATTTCATAAAACCCCAACGAACGGTAGAGAGCATTGGCTTCTTTCATTGACGAAATGGTATCCAGCCTCATACGGGTATATCCCAATTTGCGGGCCTCCTCAATGACGGCCAGGGCCAGGTCCCGGCCAATCCCCTTTCCCCGGAACTCCGGCTGTATGTAGAGTCTCTTCATCTCACAGATACCCTGGCCGATCTTCCTCAGGGCCACACAACCGGCCGCCCGCTTCCCGTCAAGGGCCAGCAGAATTAAGCCGTCCGGAGGGGCGTAATCGCCCGGCAGCCCGGCAAGCTCCCGGCTGAAATTCTGGAAGCCCAGGTCAAAATCAAGGGAAGCCGCGTATTCCGTAAAAAGCTGGCGAATGTGCCGAAGGTATTTTCCGGATTCAGCCCGGACAAATTCTGCCATATCCATAATCCCCCTTTTAAATATTATTGCACCCAAACAAAAAGAGCGGCAGGACATTCAACCATTTCCCTGCTGCTCCTCCAAAATACTACGGCCGCTGTGTTATTCCCTTTATAAACGGCTGATTGCGACTTCAACTTTTACTTTCCAGTTTTCTTACCCGCCACTCCAGTTTGGTAACCGCAGCGGCGAGGTTGTCTATATTATCACTGTTTTCCATAGTTTTACGGTGAACATCCTGATATCCTTCGGCAATAGCCTTAATGTCGTGGCGGGTTTTTTCGTTCTCCACCACTACAGCCACCTTTATTTCTTCTACTTTTCTTTCAAACTGTTCTTTTAAATCCTCAACCTTTTTATCAAAACGGATTCCTAAATCCTCAATCCTTCTATCAAAACGGTTTTCTAAATCATCAACCTTTTTATCAAAACGGCTCTCCAAACCATCAACCTTTTTATCAAAACGGTTCTCTAAATCATCAACCTTTCGATCAAAACGGCTGGCTAGATCAGACATCTCAATCCTTAATGCAGCATCTACGTCTTCTATCTTTCTTTCAACACGGCCAGCAAATTCGGCCATTCTATCATCAATGTGCTCTTTTAATATTTCAAGCATCTGTTCCATTTCCGGATTCATAACACTACTCCTCTCCTTGTATACATTACCATATCCTGGCAAGGCGACTATAATATAGTATTATTCGTTAATTATCGGGTACTTCCTGCCTACTTGTGTTAAAACGATTTTAAAAAAGCTGACAGCGATAAGCTGTCAGCTTTTTACTGCAGTTCAACCACGGTACAGCCCAGGCCGCCTTCCCCGGCCTCACCGGGGCGGAAGGATTTGACCCGGCGGTGGGTCTTCAGCTGGCGCTGAACGGCGGCCCGCAGGGCGCCGGTACCCTTGCCGTGTATGATGTAGACCCTGGGCAGGCTGGCCAGGCTGGCGTCGTCCAGGTATTTTTCCATCTCGGCCAGGGCCTCGTCGGCGGTCATACCCCTTAAGTCCAGGCTGGTGGAAATTTCCCTGGCCTTGGAGGCCATGATCCCGGCCACCTGGACTCCTCCGCCGGCAGGCCCGGAATGCCCGGCGCGGCGCAGGTCGGAAAGTGGCACAGTCACCTTGATGATCCCCACCTGCACCTGGACCTGTCCGTCCTCGGGTGTTCCCACCACGTACCCCTTCTGGTTGAAGCGGGGAATAAAGACCTCCTCCCCGGGCCGCACCTCATCCGGCACCTCACCCGGGTGTTCAACGGCACGGCCGGATTTCAGCCTGTTTCTGCTCTCCATGGCGGCAAGCCGCTCCCGGGCCTCCCTGATGCCGGCTTCCCTGTCCCTGGCGGCCTCACAGGAGAGCCTCTCCCTCAGTTCCCTGATCATTTCCTCGGCTTCACGGCGGGTGCCGCGCACCAAACCTGCGGCCTCTTCACGGGCCCTGGCCAGGACGGCTTCCCGCTTTTCAACCAAATCAGCGTCCAGCCGGCGGTAGTGTTCCTCCAGCCGGCGGGCCTCCGCCAGCAGCCGCGCCGCCTCTTCCCGGTCCCGGCCGGCCTCCTGCCGGGTCCTTTCCAGGTGGTCCACCAGATCGGACGCCCTTAACTGGTCAGCCGACATAAACTCTTTTGACCTTTCCACCAGGCCGGGTTCCAAACCCAGCCTGGCGGCGATTTCAAAGGCGTTGCTGCGCCCCGGCCGGCCGATCAGCAGGCGGTAGGTGGGCCTTAAAGTGACGGCGTCAAATTCCACGCTGGCGTTTTCCACCCTGGGATTGGCGTAGGCGAAATTTTTAAGCTCGCTGTAATGGGTGGTGGCCACTGTTTTGGCCCCTGCAGAGTGCAGCCGTTCCAGTATGGCCTGGGCCAGGGCCGATCCCTCGGCGGGGTCGGTGCCCGCCCCCAGTTCGTCCAGCAGCACAAGGCTGTCCGGGCCGGCCTTTTTTAATATACCAACGATATTGGTCATGTGTGAAGAAAAGGTGCTCAGGGACTGCTCTATACTCTGCTCATCCCCGATGTCGGCGAATACCCGGCCAAAAACGCCCAGCACCGTACCCTCGCCGGCAGGGACATGCAGGCCCGACTGGGCCATGAGCACCAGCAGTCCCACCGTTTTAAGGGTCACCGTCTTGCCCCCGGTATTGGGGCCGGTAATCACCAGGGTGTCGAACTCCTGTCCCAGGTTTACGGTAATGGGCACCACCTCCCCCTCCAGCAGCGGGTGGCGGCCGTGTCTTATGTCCAGGCGGGGTTCCGGTTTAATGACGGGCTCCCAGGCGTCCAGGCTCAGGCTGTACCTCGCCCTGGCCATAATGAAATCCAGCTGCCCCAGGGCGTCCAGAGAGGCCAGCAAATCCCCGGAAACCCCGGACACCGCCGCCGAGAGCTCAAAAAGTATCCTGGCAATTTCCTGCTTCTCGGCAGCCTGGAGGCGGCGCACCTCGTTGTTGGCCTCCACCACCGCCATGGGCTCGATAAAAAGGGTGGCCCCGCTGGCCGACTGGCCGTGAACGATACCGGGCACCTGGGCCCGGTACTCCTGTTTGACCGGTATCACGTAACGGTTTTCCCTGATGGTCACTATGGGGTCCTGAAGGTATTTCTGGTAGGCGGCGGACCGGATAAAGTCCTCCAGCCTGGCCTTCACCTGGACCTGGGCGGCGGCCAGCTGCCGCCTGATTTGCCTTAAGCCGGGCGACGCATCGTCGGCTATCTCCCCGCCGGGCAGGACGGAGGAAAGGATGCGCTGCTCCAGGTCGCCAAAATTGCCCAGGCCCTCTGATATTCCGGCCATAAGGGGGTAGCGGTCGTACCTGTCCAGGAAAAATTTCTTTATCCTTCTTATGGCAGACAGGGTACGCCCCACCGCCAGCAGGCCCTCCGGGTCCAGCACTATCTCCCGCCGGGCCTGCCGGGCCTGTTCGCGCACGTCATACCAGCCGCCCAGATCAGCGGCCGGATCCAGGCGCATCAGCTCCCGGCCCTCGGTGGTCTCGGACTGCCGCCTGACGATCAGGTCTATATTGCCCACCGGAACAAGCTGCAGCGCCAGCTCCCGGCCCAGGGGGGACCCGGCGAACCCGGCCAGCCGCTCCAGCACTTTGTAGTATTCCAGCCTTCTCAGAGTTTTCTCTTCCATCGAAAACCTCGCTTTGCTAAGCTTTCAGCAGTCAGCCGCCGGCAATCGGCAAAGGCAAAGTCGGTTAGATGCTAAACCCCTCTGTAGTAGTGGCCTTTCGTCAACCCCGCCGGGCTCAAGGCCAGCAATTTTTCCCGGGCCTGTTCCGGGTCCGGCCCGGCCTTCCTGCCGCCGGACAGGCCGTCCAGCGCCCGCCGGTAAATCTCCACCGTTTCCGCCACATACTGCGGCTGCTCCCGGCGCGCCTCTACGCGCACGCAGGCCACCCCCGCCCGGGCCAGTTCGGGAATATCCTCGATGAGGCACAGGTCCCTGGAGTTGAATATGTGCATCCGGCACTGGCGGTCGGTTTCCACCGGGAAAACCGCCCCGGTCCTGTCCCTCAGCAGGTAACCGCCGCTGCGGCAAACTCTGCGGCAGGGGCTGTCCGCTGAACGGTGGCCCAGGACGGCCCCGGGCAGGCAGTGCTCCGACACCATCAACTCCAGTGCCCCCTGCACCAGCACCTCCACCGGGTATGCCGCCGCCAGATCCTTCACCTGGCCCATGGTAAGCTCGGGTGAGAGGGTGACCCTGACGGCCCCCAGCCCCAGCAGGTACTCTACCGTAAACCGGTTGAAGGCGTTGAGGCCAAAGTCGGATATCATGGAAAGGCCCGGCAGCCTCCGGGCCAGCACCGGCAGCAGGCCGAGGTTTCCGGCCAGCACCCCGCCGGCCGGGACGCCCCGGAAGGCCTCCACCAGCCCGTCAATTTCTTCGTCCTTTACAATCCTGGGCGTTGACAGGACCAGCAGGGCCTTGTTGTTTCCGCAGATAACGGCCGCTTCCGCCAGGTCTTCCCGGCTCACCGGGGGCTTCGGGCGGAAAACGTCCGGTCCGAAATAAATAATATCGGCCCCCGACTCCACCGCCGACCGCAGGGACTGTATATCTCCCACCGAAACGGCCAGGGCCGGGGCTGATCCACGTCCGGCAGCCGCCTTCCCGGCAGCCCGGTTAAACGGTCCCCGGCCGTGATCAGCCCGTCTGATCACCGCCCGGTCCAGGCGGGATAGAAACAATTCCCGGTCCACCGGCGGCCGCCGGCGGTCCTTGAGAATCATGTCCTCCAATACGGCCAGGGCCTCCCGGCGGACCCGGTTGATATCACTGACCGGGTATATAACCGGGCCCCTGAGATCACTGGACAGGGCCGACAGCTCAAAAGGGGTATTGCCCAGACGGCTTAGCTGATCATACAGGAAATCCCCGTCCAGAGGCCTTTTGCTGGCGGTTTGGCCGGCAGAGCCGGTGGCCGCCTTGGCTGTTCGGCCCCCGGGGTCCGTAACGGTAAGTATAAGCGGCATTCCGACGCCGGCCTGTACTTTAAAATGTAGGGATACCTTGCGCCGCGCCCCCCTGGGCGAGGTGAAGCTATCCCTGGCCCGCTCCATCAGGTCGGCGTCGTGGGTCTTGAAGACCCTGTCGCCGGGCTTTACCCGGCCGGGCACCGAAAGGCGGGCAACCTGGCCGGCGGCCGCGCTTTCCACCCTGGCCCCGCCGACAAAAATTTCACCCACCTCAAAACCAACCCGGCCCCCTTCGGTAACCCACACCTCCAGCCCGTCACCGGTACGCAGTGGTTTTTCAAGAACCACTTCCACCAGTCCGGACTTCCTGTCCACGCCCCTTACCCTGCCCAGACGGACACCACGGTTGTTGGGGCGCTTGTAGCTCATCATATCCCTGCCCTGGGATCCGAAAAAATACCCGCTGGTAAAGTCCCGGTTAAATATCTGGGCCAGGTCCTCTTCTTCCACATGATCAACATAATACTGCCCGCCGGAAACCGCCCGGTCGATCAGGTTCCTGTATATCCTCACCACCGTGGCAACGTATTCCGGCCTCTTCATGCGGCCCTCTATTTTGAATGAATTTATGCCGGCCCCGATAAGTTCGGGAATGTGGGCGCTGATGTTGAGGTCCCTGGGACTTAAAAGGTACTCCCCGGTTACCGCGGGATCAGCCGCCGGCCTGCCGCTGCGGTCCAGCAGGGCATACTGCATCCTGCAGGGCTGGGCGCAGCGCCCCCGGTTGCCGCTCCTGCCGCCAATCATGCTGGAAAGAAGACACTGGCCGGAGTAGGAAATGCACAGGGCGCCGTGGATAAAAGCCTCCAGCTCGGCCCCGGTGGATTTTTTGATGCTTCTAATCTCTTCCAGGCTTAATTCCCTGGCCAGCACCACCCGGGAGAACCCGCTCTCCAGAAGCTGCAATACCCCCGGGGTATTGTGGGCGGTCATCTGGGTGCTGGCGTGCAGGGGCAGTTCGGGTATGGCCTTCCGGGCCAGGTCGGCCAGCCCGGCGTCCTGGATAATGGCGGCGTCGGCCCCCATATTCTGCAGCCGGAACAAAAACTCCAGGGCCTCGTCCATTTCACTGCCGGCGATAAGTATATTCACGGTGACATATATTTTTACTCCCCGCAGGTGGGCATACTCCACCGCCCTGGCAAGCTCCCCGTCGTCGAAATTGGCCGCCGACCGCCTGGCGTTGAACATCTGCCCGCCCAGGTAAACGGCATCAGCTCCATTTTCCACGGCGGCCACCAGGGCGTCCCATCCACCCGCGGGAGCCAGCAACTCCGGTTTCTTCATAGTGATCAGGGCTTTTCCCTTTAGCTCCTCCTGTTCCTGAGCAGGCCGGCGCAGGGTATGATTTCCAGCCCACTGGCCTCCAGCCTGTCCAGGAACAAATTCATACCCATGGAATCGCTGGCCATGTGCCCCGCGATAATGACGTTGATGTGGTTCTTTTCGGCCTCCTTGCGGTGCTTCTCACCCATGTGCATCACCACCAGCGTGCCTACTCCGGCCTGGGACAGTTTTCCGTACGCGTCTTCCGAACCGCTGGTACCCCCGGTCATATCCACCATTATCTTGCCGGCCCGGCGCTCCTTTGTCCCCGCTATGATGGTGGGCCCCGCACCGAGCTTGGCGGCCTCGGCGTACTCGGGCTCTTCCTTGAGCAGCTTCACCACGTCGCCCACAGTTTCCGGCTTTTTCTGTTCAAAGGTCTTCTGCAGGGCCGAGGTCACCAGGTTGTCCGCCGGAGTGTGTACCGACATCAGGGCATAGCCCAGGACCCTGGCGGCATCCACGGCCCGGTTGTGGTTTAACGGCAGGATGGTCCGCCTGACCTCGTTAATCCGGGCGGACATAATTCCTTCGGCCACATTGATGGGAACCCCGGCCTGGGCCAGTAAATCCTCCTGCAGGTGCATCACTTTATACAGCGCGGCCATTGCCTTTCCCTCGGGGTGGTGAGATAAAACCAGGTCGATGGGACGGCCCTTTTCAGTCAGGCGGTCGGCCAGAAGCACCTCCCCCACTTCCATGTCAATGCCCACCAGCACCCTTTTGACCTCCCGGTCCGGGTCACCCGCCAGTATCCGGGTGTCGCTGTAAGGATTGACCAGGCTCTCCGGATCAAACTCTTTTTTCTCCTCTTCCTTCATCTCATCATATTTTTTCTTTTCCTTTTCAAGGACTTCCCTGACCTTTTCGATCCCCCTGGGATCGGCCTCCATTCCCACGGCCACCGCCAGGTCATAAATCTCTTTGAGCTTCATCTAATCATCTCCCGGTACTATTTTTTAGATATAAACTTGTTATCCTTTATGTAAAAGCGCAGGGGGAGGTCAGCGGCGACATTGATGCCCACCCTGGCGGCCACCGCCACCTCTTCCCTGGAAATACCTTTCCCCTTAATGATCACCAGTGGCTTCCGGGACAGGTTGTGCCCGTACATCCCGGAATCTATGCCCATGGCCTGCACCAGCATGGCCGGGCCCGAACAGAGATCCGAGAGCCTTTCCCGCCTCCGCCTTTTGCGCATCACATCGATGCCCGCCACGGGTTCCAGCGCCCTGATCAGAACGGCTTCCCCAACTCCCTCGGCGGCGGTGACCACATTGAAGCAGTAATGCATCCCGTATGTGAAATATATATAAGCGCGGCCCGGGGGGCCGAACATTGCCCGGTTCCGGTGCGTCATACCGCGGTAGGCGTGGCAGGCCGGATCTCCCTGCAGGTAGGCCTCGGTTTCCACTATCATTCCGGCCGTCACCCCCTCCGGAGAGTCGTGGACAATTATTTTTCCCAGCAAGTCAACGGCCACCAGGGTGGTATCCCTGGCGTAAAAGCCGGCCGGCAGGATATCCCCCTGGTCAAACTTAAAACCGCTCAAGCTAAAAACCCCGATTCCCAAGGATATACTAAGGCCGCCTACGCATTCAGTATCTTCATGAGGTCGTCCAGCGGCAGGGTATTTACAATGTCGGCGGCCTCAAGCCCCGCCCGGCGGGCAACGGCCACGCCGTACTCCATCTCGTCCATCCGCCTCAGGTCGTGGGCATCGGTGTTGATGGCGATGCGGGCGCCGAAATCCACAGCCCTCCGGGCATGCTTCTCGTTAAGGTCCAGCCTGTCCGGAGAGGCGTTTATCTCCATGATTTTGCCGTGCTTTCCGGCCTCCTCCAGCACCCCTTCCACATCCAGGTTGTAAGCCTCCCTCTGTCCCAAAAGCCTGCCGGTAAGGTGCCCGATAATGTCAACGTGCCTGTTGCGCACCGCCTCCAGTATCCGGGCGGTTATTTTTTCCCGGCCCTGCTTGAACCCCGTGTGCACCGAGGCAACCACCACGTCTGCCCTCTCCAGCACCTGGCCGGCAAAGTCCAGGTCCCCCCTGGCCAGTATATCGACCTCAACTCCCTTGAGAACCGTAAAACCGTTCAGTTCCCTGTTCAGGCGGTCTATGTAGTCAAACTGTTCGGCCAGCCGCTCCGGGGAAAGTCCCCTGGCGATCTTCAGGGACTGGGAGTGGTCGGTGATGGCCACATAGCTGTACCCCTTCTCCTGTGCCCTGTCCACTATGTCCCCGATGGGCGCGGCCCCGTCGCTCCACTGGGAATGCAGGTGCAGGTCGCCCCGGATATCCTCCATCCCCACCAGGTCCGGCAGTGCGCCCGCCCCGGCCGAGACCACCTCACCGGCCCCCTCCCGCAGCTCCGGGGGTATGTATTTTAATTTCAGCAGGGAGTATATATCCTCCTCCGATCCGGGCACCCTGAACGGGACGGCTTCATCCAGGTTTTTTAAACCTTCCGGCGTCAGCTCCCAGTTATCCTCCCGGGCGTGACGGGCAAGTTCCTCCAGGTGTCCCTCGCTGCCCGTCTCCCACAGCAGGGTGGTCCAGAAATTTTCCGGGCTGACAGTCACCAGTTCCACGGGGATTCCCCACCAGGTCATTACCCTGATATAATTTTCTTTCCGCAAAATGACTTCCCTGGTGCGCGGGTGACGGGCCAGGGCATCAAGGACGGGACCAAAATCACGGCAGGCGGCCAGCAAATCCACGTCCTCCACCATTTCCCTCCACCGGCGGACACTGCCGGCCACGGCCACCCTCACCACACCAGGTGCTTCCTCCAGGTACCCGGATAATTCCTGCGCCAGTTCCCGCGCCACCCCCAGGAGAAATTTACCCGTTCTGTTCCGGATCATTTTGACATTGCTCAATATTTCCGTTTCGGTCTTGGCGCCCATTCCCTTGAGAAAGCGTATTTTTCTCTCCCGGGCCGCCTGTTCCAGCTCGTCCAGGCTTGTTATACCAAGACTCTGGTACAAAAAACCGGCCCTTTTTGGACCAATGCCGGGCAGGGCCATTATCTCCAGCAAACCCGTGGGTATTTCGGCGCGAAGCTTCTCCAGCTTATCCATTTTGCCCTTTTCGACCAGCTCACCGATCTTGGAGATTATATTTTTGCCGATGCCGGGGATACGGGCCAGGGTTTTTTGGCGGTACATCTCCTCCACCGGATCGTCAAGACCGGCAATGGTCTTTGCCGCCTGCCGGTAAGCCCGGATTTTAAAAAAATTATCCCCCTTGAGTTCCAACAGGTCGGCCAGTTCGTAAAAAGCCCGGGCTATTTCAACATTATGCACAAAAATCGCCCCTGATACGCATATTGTTTAGTTTCCCCTGCGCCGGCCGGAACTACCCGCCCGCCGGTACAATGAAAGCCCTCTTCATGCGAAGAGGGCAATACTAACTCCCAACCAAATTCTGATTTCCTCACTCACTGCTCACAGCCGACAGCTATTTTACTTCTTCGCTTTATCCTTTGGTTCTTCCAGCAGTTCCACCAGGCTCTGGTACTCCTGCTGCAGCTTGGTATATTCGTCCAGTATGTTGAGGGCGGTCAGTATGGCGGTCTGGTAATTACTAAGCCGGGGATTTATACCCTGCACCCGCTGCAGCCTCTTATTCATCTGGGATGCCAGCATTTCAATGTATTCCGGGGGATCGCCCCCCTTTATGATATACTGATCGTCGAGAATGGTTACCTCGACCTTGTTTATTTTTTCATTAACGCTGTCCGACATCGCCTCACCCCCGGCTAGGGTAAAATTTCGGCGTTGACGAACAAAATCCTTCCAAATATCAGCAAAATATTCTATCCTGTAAATACTCTCCCCTTTCGGAGTGTACGGAGGGGGGAGGACCTTTCAGGCCGGAGCGTAAATACCGGAGGTTGTTATCCGGCTCTTGGCGACAGAGCGTACGGAATGCCGGGCCGGCTGCAGGACGCAGCCGGAAGCCCGAACCGAAGCAGGACGCTGAGTTGAGGGCGGCCGGCATGACCGTAAGCGACGAGCATAGAGCCGGTTCAACCGTAGGTCGAAAGCCCGGACTGAAAACCGCACCCCCGGCCACAGAATTTCATTGTCCGTGGTGCCGTATTTTTACGGCATGGGGGGTCTGGGTCCATAGGCCTGTCAAAGTGGTACGGCGGAGCGAACAAGCCGCAGCCGGAACGCAGCAGGTGGACTTTTGGGGCGGCCTCCCTTAACTTCTCAGTTCGGCTCCAAACTCCCTGGCCACTGCCTCGGCCACCGCAGCCACCGAACCGTTTACCTCCTGGTCGGTCAGGGTCCTGTCTTCGGCCTGGAACCTCAGGGTAAAGGCCATGCTTTGACAGCCCTCCTTCACCTGTTGTCCCCGGTAAACATCAAACAGTCTGACCTCCTGCAGGTACTGGCCGCCAAATTTCCTGATCACCCTGACGATATCCTGGGCCGGCACGTCCTGCGGGACAACCAGCGCCAGGTCCCTTTCAATCTCGGGGAACCGGGGCAGCGGGCGGTACTTCCTGGGCCGCCCGGCAAGGTCCGCCATAGTTTGGAAGTCAATTTCCATGGCCACCGCACGGTCGGGAAGATTGTAGTTTTCCAGCACGTCGGGGTGAACTTCGCCCAAAAACCCGATCAGCCTTTCTCCGGCCACTACCCTGGCGGCCCTGCCCGGGTGAAAGAGGCTGTTTTGGGTTTCCCTTTCCAGCCTGTAGCCCCTTAGGGCAATCCTGTCAAACAGCGTGGCCAGTATTCCCTTGAGATAATAGAAGTCATAATGCTGGGCCGGCCGGTTCCAGCCGGAAGGAGTGCTTCCCATGGCCGCGGCTGCCAGAACCGGCTTTTCCATCGGCAGCGGTTCTGTTTCGGAGGGCAGGAAGACCTTGCCCAGCTCGAAAACCCCCAGATCGATTACCCGGCGGCTGGCATTCCGGGAAAGCACCTCCAGCAGCCCCGGCAGCAGCAGGGTCCTCATCACAGACTGTTCCTCGCTCAACGGGTTCTGCAGGCGGACCACATTCCTCAGCGGGCTGCCCTGGGGCACCGCCGCTTTGTCCAGGGTGGCCGGGCTGGTGAAGCTGTAAGTCACCACCTCATTTAAACCCAGTTCGGCAAGGCAGTCCTTTACCTCCCATTCAAGGTCCTGCCGGGGGGTGCGGGCCCCCTTCGTGGTGGCGCCGTACGGCAGTGTGTAGGGAATCCTGTTGTATCCGTATATCCGGGCTACCTCCTCGATCAGGTCCTCCTCCAGGGAAACGTCAACCCGGTGTCCGGGAACGGTAACCAGCAGTTCCCGGCCGCTGTCCTTAACCTGAAACTCAAGGCCGGTCAGTATTCCGATGGTCTCGGAGCGCGGCACTTCGACACCCAGCACATACTCCACCCTCTCGGGACGCAAAATCACCGTCCGGGGAGGAGCCTGGCCGGGATAATTGTCTACGGACCCCGGCGCCACTTCGCCGGCGGCCAGGTCCAACAGCAGCCTGGCCGCCCTGTCGGCCGCCCTTCGGCATCCCGTTATATCAATTCCTTTTTCAAATCTTGATGAGGCCTCCGACCTCAGTCCCAGCGCCCGGGAAGTCCTCCTTATGCTGATGGGATTGAAATGGGCGGATTCCAGCAATATATTGGTGGTGTTGTCGGTAACCTCGGTGGCCAGTCCGCCCATCACCCCCGCCACCGCCACCGGGCCGCCGGGGTCGGCTATTACCAGCATCTCTTCCGTCAGTTTTCTCTCGTTGCCGTCCAGGGAGACAATAATCTCACCCCTGCGGGCCCGCCTGACGATAATGTGCCCGTCCTTTACGGTATCGTAGTCAAAGGCGTGCAGGGGCTGCCCCAATTCCAGCATGACGTAGTTGGTAATATCAACTATGTTGGTGATGGGGCGGACGCCGGCCGCCCGCAGCCTATCCTGCATCCAGCCGGGTGACGGCCCCACCCTTATATTCCTGAACAGCCTCCCCACGTAACGCCCGCAAAGGTCCGGATCTTCTATGTCAATCCTGACCAGGCCTTCTATTCCACGGCCGGTTTCGGCCACCGAGGTTTCCGGCATGCGCAGAGTCTGCCCCAGCAGCACGGCCACCTCCCTGGCCACTCCCACCATGGACAGGCAGTCCCCGCGGTTGGGAGTCAGATCCAATTCCAGTATAGTGTCGTCCAGCCCGATGACCTCTTTCACATCCAGTCCCAGAGGCACGTCCGGGTCCAGCAGCATTATTCCGTGCGCCTGGTCGGCAGGCATGACGCTGGTGTCCAGGCCCAGTTCCTGCCCCGAACAGAGCATGCCCCGGGACTCAACACCCCTCAGTTTGGCCTTTTTTATCACCAGGCCGCCGGCCAGGCGGGCGCCCTCCAGGGCGACGGGAACCACGTGGCCGGCCCTGACATTGGTGGCCCCGGTTATTATCTGAAGGTTTTCGCCGGATCCCACAGTCACCCGGCAAATAAAAAGTTTGTCGGCGTTGGGATGGGGTTCGATGCCCAGTATCCTGCCGGTATATACCTTCTCAATGCCCTCTCCCGGCCTGTGCACGGCCTCCACGGCCAGGCCGGCCTGGGTCAGGCGTTCGGCCAGTTCGTCGGCAGAAACCGTGATATCCACATATTCACGCAGCCATTTCAACGATACGCGCATTTGCCCACAATCCTTCCTAAAAACTTGTCTTACAGTTGCTGATTAAAATTAATAACTCTCCCAATTTCTGAATCATACATTAAAGTTCCGGCTAAATTTTAATTAAAACTGGGACAGGAAACGCATGTCATTATCAAACAGGAGGCGCATGTCGTCCAGGTCGTATTTGAGCATGGTAATACGCTCAATACCCATGCCGAAGGCGAACCCGGTCACCTCCTCGGAATTGTAACCGGACATTTCCAGCACCCTGGGGTGGACCATGCCGCACCCCAGTATTTCCAGCCAGCCGGTGTGGGAGCAAACCCTGCAGCCCTCGCCGCCGCACATGCCGCAGGAAATATCCACCTCGGCACTGGGCTCGGTAAAAGGGAAATAGCTGGGCCTGAACCTGGTCCTGGTGTCCGGCCCGAACATCTGCTCCGCAAAAACCTTTAGCACTCCCCTCAAATCGGCGAGGGTTATCCTGCGGTCCACCACCAGCCCTTCCACCTGGTGGAACATGGGGGAGTGGGTGGCATCGTCGTCCCGCCTGTATACCCTGCCCGGGGCAATGACTTTCACCGGCAGGGCAGGCGCGGTGCGCTCCATTGTCCGTACCTGGACCGGGGAGGTTTGCGTGCGCAGGAGAGTTTCCGGGGTGATGAAAAAGGTGTCCTGCATGTCCCTTGCCGGGTGGTCCTTGGGCAGGTTGAGGGCCTCAAAATTGTAGTAGTCCAGCTCCACTTCCGGTCCCTCGGCGATCGAAAAACCAAGCCCCAGGAATATCTCCTCTATCCGCCGGGCCACCACGGTTAGGGGGTGCAGCCTGCCCACGTTAAATACAGTACCGGGGAGGGTTATATCGAGGCTTTCGGCGGCCAGCCTTTTCCGCTTGAGATTCTCTTTGAGCAGGGACATCCGCTCATCCAGTTTTTCTTCGATCTTTTCCCTGACCAGGTTGGCAACCTGGCCGATGCGGGGCCTCTCCTCGGGGCTGAGCGCCCCCATGCCCCTCAACACCCCGGTCAGTTCACCCTTTTTGCCCAGATAGCGGATACGGATCTCGTTCAGTTCCTCCAGACTTTCCGTCCCGATCATTTCTTCCAGGACCCTGCGCTCGATATCCAGCAGTTTCTGTTCCAATCGACTTCACTCCTGTAGATGAATTTCTTCCAAGAGCCTCTAAAAGGCCGCCGTTAACCCCTAAAAAATAAAAACCGCCCCTTTCCAGGGACGAATTTTATTCGCGGTACCACCCTCTTTGCCTGCTTTGCAAAACTCCAACCGTTTGCTGTGCAAAACCACTCAGCCGGATACGAAAGCCTTGGGGGCATCATATCCGCTCCCGGGTAACGGAGGGAGTTTCCGGCTACACCTACTGGTGAGACTCACTTTCAGCTGCGGTTCGGGGGTGAATTCAGCAGATCGCCGGCCTTGGAAGGGCTTTCAGTCGCGTCCCCTCCTCCCTGAAAGGAGCTAATCCCCTACTGCTCCCCGTCATCACCTTTAACGGTTATATTTCAATGTAAAGCCAGTCTTCTGTACAGTATATAAGCGCTGACAGAACCTGTCGCTTCGAACAGCCTCCAAAAAAATTCGGCGGTTAAAAACACTTTAACCACAACCTTTCCTCTTTTTTTGGGACCCTTCGCGTCTGATTATATCACATGCAAAGCCTCAAAACAAGGAACCTCCCTTAAAAAAACCCCTTTCCCTTGCAATATTTCTGCCAGCAAACCCAGGGGCAAGAACGCTCCCGGCCGAATACCGGTAACTGATTCAAACCCCCTGTCATAACCTGGACGGGTTAGTAATATATAGTATTCTGGGGGTATCCACATGGTGTTTAAAATTACCTATGCCCAAATCAGGACCTTCTTGATTACATTTGCGGCCCTTCTGGCCGTCTGGATGATCATGGGGCACTGCGCCAGGTTTAAAATAATGGAAAACAGTCCCGAGGGCCAGGTGACGGTAAATATTTCATTTCTGGCGCCCATGAACCACCAAGGAACAGAGGAACGGCTCACCATAACCGGGGAAATCCCGGGCCGGAAGGTCAGCTACCGCACCCACTGGGTTTCCAGGAACACCCTGCAGGTAACTATCGACGAATCGGAATTTCCCCGGGGGCTTGAATACAACCTCGAATTTAAAAAGGCCCCCGCCCTGATCCCGCCCTTCACCGTCACAGCGCATAAAAAGGTCAGGATGAGCCTGGTTCCCCGGGTAATTGCCCTGGAACCACAGAAAAATATCCCCAGCGGGGGGCCGCTGGTGATGGTTTTTAATACCCCGGTGGACCCGGAAAGCTTCAGGGAACATGTTTTTACCAACGCACCCGGAAAATTTTCCCCCCGGGAGGCAGGCAACGGGAGGGCCGGCCCCCGCTACGATTACAGCCGCTGGGTGCTGTTGCCGGAAAAAAGGTTCGGCAACAGCGCCATATACAAAATCAGTGTAACCGGAGGGCTGCGCAGTGCCGGCGGGGGAACGGCCTCCGAAGGCAGCGAACTTTCTTTCACCACGGCCCCGGCCCTGGAAACAACCGAAATATATCCCCGCCCCTATGCCCCCAGCATATGGCTGAGCCGGAATATAGCCGTCAAAACAAACCAGGAATTGAAGGAAGCCCGGATAGAGGTGGAAGGAGTGGCGGGAAAGGTGTCGGTTAACGGGAATACCGCCGTATTCGACCCGGACGGCCTTTTTCTGCCCGCCCAAAAATACCGGGTCAGCATCAGCCTGACATCGGTTTACGGGGAAAAACTGTACAAAGAATTCTGGTTCAACACCACCAACCTGGGCAGTCAGCGCTGGATCGGCATCAAGCTGGGCAACCCGTGTTCGGTGCAGGTTTATGAAGGAAACAAGATCCTCAAATCCTTTAGCGGGTGGCTTACCATTCACCAGGACAAAGTGCCCCCGGTGACCATGTACGAAGTCAAAAGGGGCAGCACCCTTGAGTTCAATCCCCGGGACACGTCGCCGGCCAGGTATATCGAGCTGAACGCTGACATAATGATCCACCATCTCCGTCCCGGAGAAAGCCACAACCACAGCCTGGCCGGTCTCCCTTCCAGCTACGGCTGCATCCTGCTCAACAAACCGGACCTGGACTGGATTTTCAGCAGCGTGCCGGGGAATTGCATGGTTGTAGTCCACTGACCATACTGGCGGGGCTGCCCGGATCTGCCCGGCTGATTTTAACAGAAGCACTTTGCGGGTTTTTATGCCTTTTACTGCCTCCGGCTGTTTCTCTGCCGTACAATCTCGTACATCATGATGGAGGCGGCCACGCCGGCATTCAGGGATTCGGCCCTTCCCGGCATGGGAATGGTTGTCTTTTCATGGGGCAGGGAAAGAAGCTCCCCGGAAGGGCCGGCGGCCTCGCTTCCCACTACCAGCGCCAGGGGCCGCTCCAGGTCCAGGCTGTCTACCGGCACGCCGCCCTCCGGCACACCCACCAGCAGCCCAAATCCGCCTTCCGACAGGAGGCCCCGCAGTTCTTCGATCCCGGCGTTGCTTACCACCGGCAGGTGAAAAAAGGACCCCATGGTGGACCTCATCGTCTTATCGTTGTACAGGTCAACGGTGCCCTTCAGTAAGATGGCCCCATCCGCCCCGAAGGCGTCGGCGCTCCTGATAATCGTTCCCAGGTTGCCCGGATCCCCCACTCCGTCAACTACCACCACCAGGACGTCCTTCTTCGCTTTCCCGGCCCGCGGCGCCCCGGTAACATCACTCACCTGCCATTTTGCCGTCAGGCACAGGGCCATAATCCCCTGGGGAGTCTCGGTGGAGGCCAGGGCACTAATAATCTTTTGATCCACCTCAACTGTTTTTATATTCTCCCTGGCGGCAGCGGCCAACAGGTCAGCCCCCCGGGGCGATTTCAGCAGGTCGGGGGAATATATCACCTTATCCACCGGCCACCCCGACTCCAGGGCCTCTTCCACAAACCTGAACCCCTCAATCAGGAACCTTCCCTCCTGCTCCCTGAACTTTCTCCTGTTCAGCTTCTGCAGGTACTTTACCAGGGGGTTTTGCAGGCTTTTAATAAGTTCCATAAACGTATCCTTTCCTTATTTAGTCAAAAAGCATGGCCCACAAGTCAAGCCATGCTTTTACAGATCGACAATTTCTTTGTCAACAGCCCACCGGCCCCTAAAGTTTGGATTTGGCCACCTCTACCAGCTGCCCAAAAGCCCCCGCGTCGTTTACCGCCATGTCCGCCAGCATTTTGCGGTTTATATCAACCCCGGCCTGCTTCAGGCCGTTCATAAACCTGCTGTAAGACAGGCCGTTCATCCTGGCGGCGGCGTTAATGCGGGCAATCCACAGCTTGCGGAATTCCCTCTTTTTGTTCCTTCTGTCCCTGTATGCATAAGCAAGGGATTTAAGCAGCTGTATATTTGCTACCCGGTAGAGCTTGCTTTTAGAACCTCTGTAGCCCTTGGCCAGTTTAAGTACTTTTCTGTGCCTATTGCGTGAAACCACACTGCTTTTAGCCCGTGGCATAATAACCCCTCCTCAATGATCTCGATATGTTTAGTAGGGCAAAATCCTTTCCAGTTTGCGCTGGTCGGTTTCGTGCACAATAATTGATTTTCTGAGGTTTCTTTTCCGTTTGGCCGACTTTTTGCCCAGTATGTGGCTATGGAAGGCATGGGATCCCTTGAATTTACCGGTTCCCGTCTTTTTAAACCGCTTGGCGGCGCCCCGGTGTGTCTTGATTTTTGGCATGTTGAATTCCCCTCTCTAGTCGTGTTTTATATCCTGCTTCGGTGAAAGAATCATAATCATATTTTTACCTTCCAGCTTGGGCTGCCTTTCTATGTTACACAGGTCCTTCAGCTCCTCCGACAATCTCACCAGGAGCTGCCTGCCCAGCTGGGTGTGAACAATCTCCCGCCCGCGGAAAACTATGGTCGCCTTCACCTTGTCTCCATCTTTAAGGAAACGGGCGGCGTTTCTCGCCTTGACGAAGAAGTCATGGTCTTCTATATTTGGTCTCAGCTTGATTTCCTTTATTTCTATGATGCGCTGCTTCTTCCTGGCCTCTTTCTCCTTCTTGCTCTGCTCGTATTTATATTTACCAAAATCCATGATCCGGCAGACCGGGGGTTTTGCCTGGGGAGCTATCTCCACCAGGTCCAGCTGCCTTTCTTCGGCGATCTTCAAAGCCTCCCGGGTCGGCATGATACCCAGCTGGTTGCCGTCACTGTCCACCAGCCGGATCTCACGGACACGAATTTCTTCATTAATGCGGAAATCCTTGGAAATACATATCACCTCCAAAAAATTAAAAAGCGGGTATACCACCCGCTGAACAGACAAAAGAAAATAAAAGTAGAATTTCTTTTGTTCGTTTTCACCTGACCGGGTCTGACAGCCATGGGCGCCGACCGGTGAGAAGCGGATGGCTTCTACTTATGGCTTAAACGTTAAAATTTTAGCATATCTTTCTACATCCGTCAAGCCAACCCCCAAAAAAGTCTGCGTCAAGATTTAGTAGGTAGAACTCCCAGTTTTTTTTATTCATACTTAGAGATAGCCGAGGAAAGAAAACTCTGGGGCCGGGGTCCGGGTTTCAATCCGGCTACAGGACCTGCGGCTG
>JBMOPD010000018.1:0-11965 GCA_049323615.1 Bacillota bacterium
GGGTTAGCCAGGTAATAATTGCAAAGTGGCTTGAACGAAGTTCAAGCCAGCACTTTTAGGTGCTGGCTTGTAACATGCCCTTATAGGGCTAGAGCAAACCACCCGTTTTACGGGTGGTCATGATTTATTGTGGTGAAATATAGCTTTGATTACTTTTAATATAAGTATATTTTGAAGCAGGGATAAAAAATGTAAATCTTTGTAATAATAAATAAAAAGAGTAAGGGCGAGGGGGCTCCTTCCTCATGGAGGATTTGGGTATCGGAATAGGGAGTTTTCTGACTTTCATACAGGTATTTTTTGCGGTGGTGATCGGACTTTATTTCTGGAACCTGTTGAAGGCCCAGCAGGGCAACAAGGGCGCGGTGGAGAGGGAGTCCCGCAAGGAACTGGAGAAATTGAACCGCATGCGTTCCATTTCCCTGTCCGAGCCCCTCAGTGAAAAGACCAGGCCGACAACTTTTGAAGATATCGTCGGCCAGGCCGAGGGGTTAAAGGCAATGCGGGCCGCCCTGTGCGGCCCCAACCCCCAGCACGTAATAGTGTACGGGCCGCCGGGGGTGGGAAAAACCGCGGCCGCCCGCCTGGTGCTGGACGAGGCCAAAAAAAGTGGTTGTTCACCCTTCAAGGAGGATGCCAAGTTTATAGAAGTGGATGCCACCACGGCCAGGTTTGACGAGCGCGGCATTGCCGATCCCCTGATCGGCTCGGTGCATGACCCCATATACCAGGGGGCGGGTCCCCTGGGTATGGCCGGCGTACCCCAGCCCAAGCCCGGGGCTGTTACCAAGGCCCATGGCGGGATGCTTTTCATTGACGAGATAGGCGAGCTGCATTCCATCCAGATCAACAAGCTCTTAAAAGTCCTGGAGGACCGCAAGGTGCTCCTGGAGAGCGCCTACTACAGCCCGGAGGACAGCAACATACCCTCCCATATCCATGACATATTCCAAAACGGGCTGCCGGCCGATTTCAGGCTGGTGGGGGCCACCACCAGGACGCCGGAGGAAATACCTCCGGCTATCCGTTCCCGCTGCCTGGAAATATTCTTCAGGCCCTTGTTGCCTGACGAGATAGAGATTATCGCCCGGAACGCCTCGGCCAAGATCGGACTGCCCATCGATGAAGAAGGCCTGAAGGTGATAAAAAAATACGCCACCAACGGCCGTGAAGCGGTGAACATCGTCCAGATAGCGGCGGGCATAGCCATAACCGAGGGGAGGGACGGCATACTGGCCACCGATGTGGAGTGGGTGGTGAGCAGCGGGCAGTATTCCCCCCGGCCCGAGAAGAAGGTGCCCCCGTGCCCACAGGTTGGCCTGGTCAACGGCCTGGCGGTATACGGTCCCAATATGGGAACCCTGCTTGAGATTGAGGTTGGAGCCCTGCCGGCGGCCAGGGGGAAGGGCAAGACAGTTATTACCGGGGTCGTGGAGGAGGAAGAACTGGGGGGGCGGGGTAGAACCATCCGCCGCAAGAGTATGGCCAGGGGGTCCGTCGAGAATGTCCTTACCGTCCTGCGCCGCACCATCGACGTGGACCCCAGGGATTACGACATACATATAAACTTCCCCGGGGGGGTACCGATCGACGGTCCCTCGGCCGGGGTTGCCGTCGCCACCGCAGTATATTCGGCCATTAAGGGCATACCGGTGGACAACCTGACGGCCATGACCGGCGAGGTGTCCATCAGGGGGCTGGTAATGCCCGTGGGCGGGGTGGTGGCAAAGGTGGAGGCCGCCCGCCAGGCGGGCGCCAGGAAAGTTTTGATTCCGGCCGAAAACTACCAGAAGATATTCGGTGAAATGAAGGAGATTGAGGTAATCGCCGTGGAAAGGCTGGAGGAGGTCTTGGAACAGGCCCTGGTGGAAGGTCCCGGTCTGGGAAAGGCGCCCTGCACTTCCTTCCAGGCCGAGATTTATGCGGCCAGGGGGTTGGGGTCCTCCCTCAGCAGCAGCGGGAGCCGGTGAATCGTCCTGGAAAAAAGCTGACAGCACCGGTTTGGAAGCCCGCTGCAGTTAAGTATTGTCATGCGGTGAGAAAGGGAGTGTGTGGTCGATAATTACAGAAAACCCCGGCATTTGCCGGGTTTTCTGTGTTTCTGACAGTTATTGCTATGGCCGGGGGCCGAAACGTGTGGTAGAATGTATTAGACGTATGCAGCAAAATATACTGTAACATTCTTAAAAGGAGGTGCAGCTTTGGAACCGGTTGTAAGAACTCTGCCACTGTTACCCCTCCGGGGTATATTGGTGTTTCCCAATATGGTTATTCATCTGGACGTGGGCAGGGAAAAATCTGTACAGGCCATAGAAGAGGCTATGATGAACGAGCGGGTTATTTTCCTGGTCACCCAGAAGGAAGCCCAGACAGATGATCCCGGGGAGGATGATATCTACCGGGTTGGAACTGTTGCCGAAGTCAAGCAGCTGCTTAAGTTGCCCGGCGGCACCATCCGTGTGTTGGTTGAAGGGCTGGCCAGGGCAAGGATCAGGCAGTATGTGGCCCATGATCCTTTTTTCAAGGTTGAAATTGACCAGTATTCGGAGGATTTTAAGAAGACCGCTGAAGTTGAGGCCCTGATGAGGAATCTGGTCTATCAGTTTGAGCATTATGTCAAGCTGTCCAAACGGATTCCTCCGGAAACCATGGTGTCCGTTGTCAACCTGGAAGAACCGGGCCGTCTGGCCGATATTATCGCATCTCACCTGGCCCTCAGGATAGAGGAAAAGCAGAGCATACTGGAGGCCGTGGACATCGTCAAGCGGCTGGAACGCCTCTGCGCCATTGTGGCCAAAGAACTTGAGATTGTTGAGCTGGAGCGCAAGATCAACATCCGGGTACGCAAGCAAATGGAAAAGACCCAGAAGGAATATTACCTGCGCGAGCAGATAAAGGCTATTCAGCGGGAACTGGGAGAAAAAGACGAACGGGCGGCCGAGGGCGAGGAATACAGGGAAAAAGTCGCCGAGGCCAAGCTGCCCAAGGAAGTTGAAGAAAAGGTCCTGAAAGAGGTGGAGAGGCTTGAAAAAATGCCTCCCATGGCGGCAGAGTCTGCCGTAGTAAGAAACTACATCGACTGGATTCTGGCCCTGCCCTGGAGCAAGAGCACCAAGGACAGGTTGGATATAAACGAGGCTGAGAAGATTCTTGAAGAGGACCACTACGGGCTGAAAGAGCCCAAGGAGCGCATTCTGGAATACCTGGCCATCAGGAAGCTGGCCAAGAAAATGAAGGGGCCCATCATATGCTTCGTGGGGCCGCCCGGGGTTGGCAAGACCTCTTTGGGGCGTTCCATAGCCCGGGCCCTGGAGCGCAAGTTTGTGCGCATTTCTCTGGGTGGCGTGAGAGACGAGGCCGAAATCAGAGGCCACCGGCGGACATACGTGGGAGCCCTGCCCGGCAGGATTATTCAGGGAATGAGGAATGCCGGATCGAAAAATCCCGTCTTCCTCCTGGATGAGATTGATAAAATGAGCATGGATTTCCGCGGGGATCCGTCCTCAGCCCTGCTGGAGGTGCTGGATCCCGAGCAGAACAATGCTTTCAGCGATCACTACATTGAGGTGCCCTTTGACCTCTCCAACGTCCTTTTTATAACCACGGCCAATGTCCAGCACAATATTCCCAGGCCCCTGCTGGACCGGATGGAATTGATCCATATCTCGGGTTACACCGAGGAGGAGAAGGTCCAGATAGCCCTTCGGCACCTGGTACCGAAGCAGATTAGTGAACACGGACTGACCGGTCAAATGGTTAATATATCTGAAAACACTGTCCGCAAGGTGATCAGGGAATACACGAGGGAAAGCGGCGTGCGGAACCTGGAAAGAAGCATCGCCACCCTGTGCCGCAAGACCGCCAAGCAGATTGTGGCCGGCAAAGCCAATAAGGTGAAGGTTACCACCCAGAATCTGGAGAGTTTCCTGGGCACTCCCCGCTACCGCTACGGTGTGGCCGAACAGGAAGACCAGATCGGGGTGGCTACCGGGATGGCCTGGACCGAGGTCGGCGGCGATACCCTGGCCATTGAAATATCGATATACAAGGGCAGCGGGAAGATTACCCTGACCGGCAAGCTGGGCGACGTGATGAAGGAGTCGGCCCAGGCGGGCTACAGCTACGTGCGCAGCCGGGCTGCCGAACTAAATATCCAGGAGGACGTTTTTGAAAAATACGACATTCATGTGCACATTCCGGAAGGGGCCATTCCCAAGGACGGTCCTTCGGCCGGTATAACCATGGCCTGCGCCCTGGCGTCGGCGCTGACCGGGCTCAAAGTGCGCCACGATGTTTCCATGACCGGTGAAATCACGCTGCGGGGCAGGGTGCTTCCGGTGGGAGGCATCAAGGAAAAAGTTCTGGCGGCCCACCGGGCAGGTATAAAAACGGTTGTTTTGCCAAAGGATAATAAAAAGGACCTGGATGAAATTCCGGCCAACGTCAAGAAGAACCTGCAATTCAAGCTGGTTGACCATATGGATGAGGTCCTGGATATAGCCCTGATCGGGGAAGATTACGAACCCGATACCATTATGGGCACTGGGCCGGCTGTGGTTCCACCGGAGGTAGTGGACTATAATTCGGTCATTCAGACCGAGGGAGGACCCCCGATTCACTCATGAAAATTGTTACCGCCGAGTTTGTAAAAAGCGCAATCAGTTTAAAGGACTGCCCGGCCGGCAAATTTCCTGAAATTGCCCTGGCCGGGCGTTCCAATGTGGGCAAGTCGTCGCTGCTTAACAAAATGGTAAACAGGAAGGGGCTGGCCAGGACCAGCAACACCCCCGGCAGGACCAGGCTGATCAACTTTTTTATGATTAACAATGCCTTTTACCTTGTGGATCTGCCGGGTTACGGCTACGCCCGGGCGCCCGCAAAGATGAAAATGGAGTGGGGTGTATTAATTCAGGACTACCTGGAAAACCGTAAAAACCTGGCGGCGGTGGTTTTAATTCTGGACATCAGGCACAGGCCCACCGAAATGGACATCCAGATGTACCAGTGGCTGCAAAATGCCAAGCGGCCGGCCGTCCTGGTGGCCACGAAGGCCGACAAGCTGTCAAAAAACCAGGCCAACAACCGGATCAGGGAAATAAGAAAGGCCCTTGGGCTTCCGGCCCAAAGGGCCCTGATAACCTTTTCGGCCAAGACCGGCCAGGGCCGGGAGGAGCTTTGGGATCTAATGGAAGCCATTTTAAACGGTCAGAATCCAGAATCCAGAATTCAGAACTCAGAATAAAAAACCAAAAAATATTCTGGATTCTGTATTCTTATAGCATTTCACTGCCAGAACTTCAGTTTTTGCAGTCCCTTCTTTTCCTGCTTGTCCTCGGGGACGTACTTGACTGTATTGACGCTGTTCCGGGCGAACTCACCGCTGATCAGGTCCCTGCCGCTTACCGGCATGGGGATTTCCCTTGCCTTTTCCAGCATTTTCACCACTATTTCCATGTTTTTTTCCGGCAGCACCGGTGATTGGGGCAGGCTGCCGTTTTTATAATATCTTTCCACCAGCCGGGCAAAGGTATCTTTGTCGATTCCGCCAATGCTGCGGATCACTGCTGCCGTTTCCCCGGCGTCATGGTATTTCAGCCAGATCTGGGCCATGTAGAGGGCGTTTATGAATCCCTGGAGGGCCGCCGGGTGATCCCTCATGAATTCCCGGGTAGTCACGCAGATATAGGCGGGGAATTCTGTTTTGAGCAGCTTTGCACTGAAAAAACCCCGGTTCATGGCGGCGGGCAAATCTTTTTCCTCCAGCAGGAGGTAATGGGCGGTGCCGGCTTTAAGGGCGCCCATTTTAATTTCCCCGGGGATGTTGGTAATGATGGTGACGTTTTCGTACGGGCTTAATCCTCCCTCTCTCAGGATATGCTCAAGAAAAACGGTTTCCTGTGAGTCCGGAGGGCCGGCAATGACTATCTTATTTTTCATGGATTTGATGTCTGCCAGGGGCTTATCCTCCCTGGAGACAAGGTGGTAACAGGTTCCCCCGTCAAGGGAGGCCAGTGCCACCGGGCCCGCACCCTCCCTCAATTCGGAGGACTTTTTAAAAACAAGGCTCGATGGTCTGACCAGGGCCACATCGGCTTTTTTGCTTTCCAGGGCTGCCAGCGCGTCCCTGTCCTCCCGGCAGTCAACGGTTTGAATCCTGATGTTTTGTTCCCTGTAAAACAGCTTTTTCATGGCCAGGTAATGAGGGAGTTTATATACCGCCGGCTGGCTTTCGGCGATACGCAAAGTCTCATATTTTTTCAAGCTTTCCCTGAGGTACCTGTATACATAAAAGGATCCTGTCAAGGTGGCGATGATCAATATGACCAGGGCAAAGAACAGCATTCTGGATTTTCTCATAACCCATCCCCCCGCAATTGAAATTTCACTAAAATATATGAACCCATTTATTGGTTTATGTGGTAATTGATGTTATTTGCGCAACTAAACCAAGTTGACAGTCCAAATGTAAAGGGGTAATATTATGTTGTATTTAAATATAGAGTGAACTGGCAGTGATGGGGAGGGTGTGAACACCCGGGCCAAGAGAGGGGACCCGTACCGGTGCCACGATTATCCGGAAGGCTGAAAGGTCCCTGCCTGAAAGGGAGTTCACTGCTGTCGCCCCGGAGCCGCCCGGCTGAAAAAAGTAGGCCGGGCCGGGCAGCCCGTTACAGCGTTACAAGGGGCCGGCGCATCCAAGATCCGGAAATAAGGTGGTACCGCGGGATTATCCTTCCGTCCTTAACACGGAAGGTTTTTACTTTTTGGGGACAATGAAAAAACTGACCCGTAAGGATCTCAGGGTAGTAAAAAATAGGGGGTTTTTATATGACAGGCCGAAAGCACCATCCCGGCACAGACATGCCCACCGCTTACGATCCGGGTGCTGTGGAATCCAAATGGTACAGCTTCTGGGAGAAGAATAAATTCTTTCATGCCGCGGTGAAACCGGACAAGGCCCCCTTTTGTATTGTCATGCCGCCGCCCAATGTTACCGGGCAGCTGCACATGGGACATGCCCTGGACAATACACTGCAGGACATACTGACCCGCTGGCGGAGGATGCAGGGATACAACACCCTCTGGCTGCCGGGTACGGACCACGCCGGAATAGCTACCCAGGCCAAGGTGGAAGAGCAGTTGGCCCGGGAGGGGCTGTCCAGGCACCAGTTGGGCAGGGAAAAGTTCCTGGAGCGGGTATGGGAATGGAAGGAGCAGTACGGCGGACGCATTACCAACCAGTTGAGGCGGCTGGGATCTTCCTGCGACTGGGACCGGGAAAGGTTTACCATGGACGAGGGCTGCTCCGAGGCAGTGCTGGAAGTTTTCCTGCAGCTCTACAACAAGGGTCTTATTTACAGGGACTACTACATTACCAACTGGTGCCCAAAATGCCAGACCACCATATCGGATATTGAAGTGGAGCACCTGGATAAGCCCGGGCATTTTTACTACATTAAATACCCGGTCAAGGACAGCGACGATTTCATTCCCATCGCCACCACCCGCCCGGAGACAATGCTGGGCGACGTGGCGGTGGCGGTCCACCCCGGCGACAAGCGCTACCGGCGCCTGGTGGGCAAAACGCTGATCCTGCCGGTGGCCGGGAGGGAAATCCCGGTTATCGAGGATGAGTACGTGGACCCGGAATTCGGGACCGGGGCGGTTAAAATCACGCCGGCCCACGATCCCAACGATTTTGAGGTGGGGAACCGCCACAACCTCCCGCAGATCCAGGTGATTGACAGGAACGCGGTGATGACCGGGGAGGCCGGCAAATACAAGGGTCTTGACCGCTGGGAGTGCCGCAAGCGGCTGGTCAAGGAACTGGACGCCCTGGGGTACCTGATCAGGGTTGACGACCACACCCATGCCATCGGCCACTGCTACCGCTGCTCCAACGTGATTGAGCCCATGCTGTCGAAACAGTGGTTTGTACGCATGAAGCCCCTGGCGGAACCCGCCATCCGGGTGGTGAATGAAGGCAGGCTGCGCTTTGTCCCGGAAAGGTTCACCAAAATATACCTGAACTGGATGGAGAACATCAGGGACTGGTGTATCTCCAGGCAGCTCTGGTGGGGGCACAGGATACCCGTGTGGTACTGCGGGGACTGCGGGGAAATGATTGCCTGCAAGACTACCCCGGCAAAGTGCCCGTCCTGCGGAAGCGCCAACCTGGAACAGGACCCCGATGTCCTGGACACCTGGTTTTCCTCCGGACTCTGGCCCTTCTCGACTCTGGGCTGGCCCCGGAAAACGCTGGACCTGGCCTATTTCTACCCCACCTCGGTGCTGGTGACCGGAAGGGACATCATATTCTTCTGGGTCGCCCGCATGATTTTCAGCGGGTTGGAATTCATGGACGATGTTCCTTTCCGGGAAGTGTTCATCCACGGCCTGGTTCTGGACGCGCTGGGCAGGAAGATGAGCAAGTCCCTGGGCAACGGGGTGGATCCCATAGACGTGATAGAGAGCCACGGGGCCGACAGCCTGCGCTTTATGCTGGTGACCGGCAACACGCCGGGTAACGATCTGCGCTTCCACTTTGAAAGGCTGGAGGGGGCCAGGAATTTCGCCAACAAGATATGGAACGCCTCCAGGTTCGTGCTGATGAACCTGTACGACTACGAACACGGGCCGGATCCGGCGCGGGAAAAGCTCTCACTGGCCGACAGGTGGATATACAGCCGCTTCCAGTCGGTGGTGGAGGGGGTAACAAGCAGCCTGGAAAATTATGAACTGGGTGAGGCTGCCCGGATCCTCTACGAGTTTATCTGGAACGAGTTCTGCGACTGGTATATCGAACTGGCCAAGCAGAGACTTTACGGCCATGACCCCGGGGACCGGTCCACCGCCCAGTACGTGCTGGCCGACGTCCTGCGGGGGACGCTGGAGCTCCTGCACCCCTTTATGCCCTTTATAACCGAGGATATCTGGCAGCGGCTGCCCGTCCCCAGGGGGGCCACCATCATGAAGGCGCCCTGGCCGGTTCCGCGCGGTGAATACCGGGACCCCGAAGCTGAAAGCGATATGGAAATACTGATGGAGATTATACGCTCCGTAAGGCATATCCGCAGCGAGATGAATGTGCCCCCGGGGAAAAAAGCAGATATTCTTATCGAGGCCCCGGATGACCGGACAAGGGACCTGATCCAGAAATGGTCCGGCTATGTGGAAAACCTGGCCGCGGGCAGGACTCAAATCAGGGCCGGGCTGGCCGAAAAACCCGGCCAGGCGGCCCATGCGGTGGCCAGGGGGGCGGAAATATATGTGCCCCTCAAGGGACTGATCGATATTGGCCAGGAAACTGCCCGCCTGGCCAAAGAACTGAACCTGGTGGAAAAGGATTTGAGCCGGGTGAGGGGCAAGCTTTCCAACGAGGGCTTTTTGAATAAGGCCCCCGCTGATGTGATTGAAAAGGAGCGGGCCAAGGAAAATGAGCTGTCCGGAAAGCAGGCTTTAATAACCAAACGCCTGAAAATGCTGGGGAAAACAGTATAAAAGCCGGAAACCGGGACGCTTGTCCCGGTTTCCAGGCCTTACGGGTATTCAGTTTTAATTCTGTCTGTGCGGAAGGTTCAAAGCCAGGGGCCTAATCTCTCCCGTTCCCATTTCCCCGCTCTGGTAAGCAGTTTCGTAGATGTTGTAATCAGGCTGTTTGCTTATGTCCTCGTGGCAGTATGGGCAGATCCACCTTTCCCCGGAGGCGCTGAAACTAACCATTTTACACTGAGGACAATACTTTTTTCTCATCCAAACCACCCTAATTAATTCTCTACCAACTCTTATGCCAGAATCCCTTATAACCCGCCTAATAATTTAACATATTTTTAGAAAAAATTAAAGGAACCAGGGGTAGAAAATTTCGATAAATTTCTCTCGAAACTATTCAGCCCTTAAACCCCAAGGGATATATTTTGTGAACCATGAGTACCAGCCAGGGATTTTTCAAATGGATTTGTCGAATATTCAACAAGATCAGCCGTCCCCCTGGGGATTACGTTTAAGTATGTAATGGTAGGGTTTTATTGTTTTTCTGTCGAAAATACCCTGGGTGACCAGAAGTCAACGGCTTTAATCTTTAAGGGGGTTTTTATGAATTACCGGGAAGCTATGGAATACATGCAGAACTTGACCAAGTTCGGGTTTAATTTCGGACTGGGCAGAATTACCGAACTGCTGAGGAGATTCGATAATCCCCACCTGAAATTAAGGGTAATACACGTCGGGGGGACAAACGGCAAAGGGTCCACCTCGGCCATGATCCACTCCATACTCAGGGAGTCGGGCTGCCGCGTGGGTCTGTACACATCGCCGCACCTCCATTCATATACCGAAAGGTACATTATAAACGGGCAAAGGATTCCGGAACAGACTTATGCCGAATTGATTACGGAACTGAGGCCCCATCTTGACGACATGGTTAAAAAGGGCTTTGAACACCCCACTGAATTTGAGGTGGGGACGGCCATGGGGTTTATTTATTTTTACCGGGAGAAGGTGGATTACCTGGTGCTGGAGGTGGGGCTGGGGGGGGCCATCGATTCCACCAATGTGGTCCTGCCGGCGGTGTCGGTTATTACCAACGTGTCCATGGACCACATGGAGTACCTGGGCGGCACCGTGAAGGAAATAGCCGCGGTAAAGGCCGGCATTATAAAGGAAGGTATACCCCTGGTCACCGCGGCCGGCGGTGATGCCCTGGAAGTAATACTGGACAGAAGCAGGGAGCTGAATGCCCCGGTGACCATAGTGGGCAGGGACGTCGTATGGCGGGAGGCAAGCCGCGGGCCGGAAGGCCAGCACCTGGACATATACGGGGTGAAAGGGGAGTACAGGGATATTTTTCTGCCCTTGTTGGGCAGGCACCAGCAGGTCAATGCGGCTACCGCCGTGGCGGCGGTGGAGGTGCTGATGGACAGTTGCGCTGTTGAGCGGGGGATCTCCCGCACGGTCTGGCCGGCCAGGCTGGAGGCGGTGAATAAAAGGCCGGCGGTGATTATCGACGCCGCCCATAACTATGATGGCGCCGTTTCCCTGCGGAAGGCTATTAATGAATATTTCCCGGGAAAAAGGCTGGTCCTGGTGCTGGGCATGCTGGGTGACAAGGAGCGGTCCAAGGTGGTGGCCGAACTGGCCCCGGGCGCCGCGGCGGTTATCGTCACCAGGCCCAACAGCCCGCGGGCGGGGGACTGGGAGCTGCTGGCGGACGAGGCCGGAAAATATGCCGGCCGGGTAGAGAAAATTGAAAGTATCGCCGGGGCGGTACAGGCCGGGATGGCCATGGCCGGCCCGGAGGACCTGGTGGTAATCACAGGGTCCTTCTATATGGTGGCCGAAGCCAGGGAAATGTTTGTGCATAAAGTATTTTAAACCAAATAAAAAAACGGCGCTTTTTTAAGCGCCGCTATCTTTCAATGACTTTAAACTTTTCGTGGAGGTAGGCAGGGTCATCCTCCACCGGCAATAGACTCAGGAGATCCCGTATAATTTTCAGCTTATCCAGAGGGAGGCCGCTTATCATTCTTTGCACCTCAATCTTCAGCTTTTCCTCGGATTCCGCCGGTGAGTGTTTTGATTCCATAAGCAGAGAGGGGGATACGCCCAACCCCCAGGCAATTTTCTGCAGTGCCTTTATGCTTGGTGACTTGATGCCTCTTTCCACCTGGCTGATGAACTCATGGCTGTATCCGGCCCGCCTGGCCAGTTCGCTCTGAGATATCCCAAGCCGCAACCGCAAGCATTTTATCTGGTCGTGCAACACTTGCCGCTTTCCCCCCCTGAATTTAATTTTATATTATTTATAGAAGCAATCCTGCGATGAGGCCAAGTGTATTCAACTTATATCCGGTAAGTAGAAACCCAAAAACCAGTGAACACAAGGGCTGAAATGCCGAAAAATCTGTAAAATTTTTAGCAAAAAAAGAGGAACACCGCTCAGTTTTAGGTAATTGGTAAAGTAACC
>JBMOPD010000019.1:0-80545 GCA_049323615.1 Bacillota bacterium
AAGCCTCGGATATTTCAGCAATATCATTACAACCTGCCTAAAAAAGTTTCATTTTCACGCCAAGGGATAAGTGTGCCCTTTTTTAGGCTTGCTCCTTCAGCCGGGTAATCGAAATGTTTTCACGCTAAATCACCTGGGAATATTTTAACGAAACATTTGTTTGGGCGAAGTCATAAAACACCCAACCGAAGCTAATACTAACCTTGAGGTGATAACATGGGTAAAATTAAGAAACTGGATTCACCGCGTGCCCCCGGTCCAGAAAAGCGCCCGGTTCCTTGGGATGACAGAGAGGGAAACACAAGCCTGGGGGAACTGCTCATAGAGAAGGTAGAAGATATGATAGATGTCGAAGACAAGCTTGTCTAAAATATTATTCTACGTGAAAATAAAAAGGCCCCACAGGATGGCAGGGCCTTAAAAACAAAAACCATCCCCATATAGAGACGGCTTTTGTTTAGGCAAGATGCCGATATATATGAAGAATGAAATACTGATAAAGCCGCCCAAAACCCAAAGCAGCATCCGGAAGGTTACAATAGATTCAGAATTGGCACCGGCATTAAAACGCCACAGAAAAAGCCAGGCCAAGAAACGACTGAAGCTGGGCAGTAAATGGAAAGGTGCCACAGAACAAGTTTTCACCGGGCCAACAGGAGGTTTAACAGTCCCCTCGACTGTTCAAAACTGGTGGATTTTACACCTTGTCCCCCCTAAAACCAAAAAAGAGCCCACATCAACTGTGTACTCTGATAATTCTCGCCCCCATGGAGGTGTATTTATTTTCCAGGCGATCGTATCCCCGGTCGATATGTTCTATGTTTTCAATCACCGTTCCGCCTTCGGCCGCCAGGGCCGCCAGGATCAGGGCCGCCCCGGCCCTCAGGTCCGACGCCTCCACCACCGCCCCGCTCAGCTTGGGAACTCCCTTGATGATGGCGGTCTGCCCCTCCACCTTTATGTTCGCCCCCAGCCTTCTCAGTTCGCTGATATGCTTGAACCTGTTTTCAAATATCGTTTCCGTAACGATGCTGGTTCCCTGGGCCATGGCCATCAGGGACATGAATTGAGGCTGCATGTCGGTGGGGAATCCCGGATAGGGCAGGGTTCTGATATCTACCGAACTGTAAGGCGGGCTTCCCCTTACCCGCACATGGTCTTCCCCCACTGTAACTTCCACTCCGGCCTCCCTGAGTTTGGCCGTTAAGGCTTCAAAATGCTCGGGAATCACATTTATAACCACCACGTCGCCGCCGGTTATGGCCGCCGCAATCATATGCGTCCCGGCCTCAATCCGGTCGGGAATCACCGTATGCTCGGCGGTGCCCAGGGAGTCCACCCCTTTGATCTTTATTACGTCGGTGCCCGCCCCTTTTATATCCGCCCCCATGCGGTTGAGAAAATTTTGCAAATCCACTATTTCAGGTTCTTTGGCGGCATTTTTGATCATCGTGGTTCCCCTGGCCAGCACCGCCGCCATCATCAAGTTCTCGGTAGCCCCCACACTGGGCATATCCAGGTAAATTTCAGCTCCCTGCAGGGCCTGGCTTTCGGCCGTTATAAACCCGTATTTTTCCCTGATCGAAGCCCCCATGCTCTGAAGCCCCTTGAGGTGAAGGTTCATCGGCCGGCTGCCGATGTTGCACCCCCCGGGGTGGCTGATGGTGACCTTTTTAAACCTTGCCAGCATGGGACCGAGAACCAGGTTCGAAGCCCTCATCTTTCTCATCAGTTCTTCGCTTACTTCAAAAACGTCAATGCTTTTGGTGTCCACGGACACCGTATAGCCATCCCTTTTTACCCTGGCGCCCAGGCACTGCAGTACCTCCATCATCACTGAAACATCTTTTAAATTCGGCACATCGTGGATCACACTTTCTCCGGAACCCAGCAAAGAGGCCGCCAGTATCGGTAAAGAGGCATTCTTGCTGCCGCTTACCCTTATTTTACCCTGCAGGCGGTTTCCGCCAACGATCATATATTTTTGCATGCCGATACCTCCGCCTAGTCACGCCCCAAAACCTTAACCTCCATTTCCAGGCTGACACCAGAATTCAACAGTACCTTCTCCCTCACTGCGGCAATGAGATCCAGCACGTCGGCGGCCCTGGCCTTCCCCAGGTTGACTATAAAATTGGCGTGTTTGGTTGACACCTGGGCGTCTCCTACGCGCAGCCCCTGGCATCCGGCCTCCTGGATCAGTTTGCCGGCATAATTCCCCGGCGGGTTTTTAAAAACACTGCCGGCATTTGGATACTCCAGGGGCTGTTTGGCCTTGCGGCTGCTGAGGAATTTTTCTATATCCGCGGCAATCCGGTACTTATCCCGGGGGTAACCCCTGAAAACCGCCTCCACCACTATCATGTTCCTGTCCTGCAGGGCGCTTTTCCTGTACCCCCATGCCATCTGCCCGCTGTCCAGGCGCAGCAGGTTGCCTGTTAAATCAACGCAAGATACCCCGGTAATCAAATGGCTGACAAATGACCCGTAGGCGCCGGCGTTCATGACCACCGCTCCACCCACAGTGCCCGGAATACCGGCCAGGAATTCAAATCCCCCCAGCCCGGCTTCCCTTGCCGCTGACGCCAGGCGGTACAGCTTCACCCCTCCGCCGGCGGTGATTGTTTCCCCGTCCACCCTTATGTCCGCAAAGCCGCCGGCAATTTTGACCACAATGCCGCCGATCCCGCCGTCCCTGACCAGTAAATTGGTTCCCCCCCCGATGATGGTCAGGGGTATACCGTGACCATTGGCATATTCAATTATTACCTTCAGGTCTTCAATTCCCCGGGGTTCCACAAATATTTCCGCG
Source organism: Bacillota bacterium (assembly GCA_049323615.1). GTDB lineage: Bacteria > Bacillota > Desulfotomaculia > Desulfotomaculales > Desulfocucumaceae > JBMOPD01. Next base: position 2,813 of record JBMOPD010000019.1, read on the forward strand.
GGCCCGCCAATTCGCCAACTGGTATGTAAACTCATGGGTTCCTGGAACATTACGCCGCCCTTTACCAAACTGACCAGTTCAACGCAATGATCAGGAGCCGGCATGGAGATCCCCCCCGGCTGATTTCTGCAGCCTCCTGACCAGGTCGACACCGGCGGTCCAGATATTCCCCGCTCCCATGGTCAGGATAAGGTCACCGGGCCTGGCGAAATCCGCCAGATAATCAATCATTTTTTCCCGGGAACCCAGATAAACCACCTCTTGCCCGTTTCTCTCAATGGCCTCCACAATCAACCGCGAGCTGACTCCCTCGATGGGTTGCTCCCCGGCGCTGTAGATGTCATCTATGATCACCACGTCGGAATCCAGAAAGGCGGTGCCGAATTCTTTCCTCAGCAGTGACGTCCTGGTGTAGCGGTGAGGCTGGAATACGGTGATTATCCTGTCCGCGCCCACCTGTTTGGCAGCCTTCAGAGTGGCTTTTATCTCGCTGGGATGGTGGGCATAATCATCCACCACCCTGATTCCGGAATACTCCCCGGTCAGCTGAAAACGGCGCCCGGCGCCCCTAAACTCCACCAGGGCGCCGGCAATGTCCTTGAACTCCAGGCCCAGGTGCATTCCAACGGCCACAACGGCCAGGGCGTTCAGCAGGTTGTGCTGGCCCGGAACCGACAGGACCAGGGTCCCCAGATGCCGGCCGCGGTGATATACTTCCCCCCTGGACGACATCCCGTTGAGATAAATGTCTTTGAGCACATAATCGGCCTCTTCGCTCTGGATTCCATAGGTGGCCAGCGGCCCCCCGCACCCGCCGATTACCTCGCGGACACCGGGATCGTCAAGGCAAACCACCGCCAGGCCGTCATCAGGCACCCCGGCCAAAAACATCCCGAAGGCCTCTTTTATCTTTTCCACCGTCCCGTAATAATCAAGGTGGTCGTTTTCAATATTGGTTATAATAACTATCTTTGGCGAGAGCTTCAAAAAGGATCCATCGCTTTCATCGGCTTCAGCCACCAGGTATTTGCCCCGGCCCAATTTGGCGTTTCCGCCTATATCGTTCAATTCACCTCCAATTACTATGGTGGGGTCGATACCGTTCCTCTCCAGTACCATGGACATCATGGAAGTAGTGGTGGTCTTGCCGTGCGCCCCGGCCACCGCTATGCCCGACTGCCTTTTCATCAGCAGGGCCAGCATCTCTCCGCGGTGGATCAAGGGTATTTCCTTCTCAATGGTTCTGACCAGTTCGGGATTATCCGGCTTGATGGCCGTGGACACCACCACCAGGTCGGCGCCCTCAACATTTTGGGCGGCATGGCCGGTATAACATACAGCACCCATGGATTCAAGCCTGTTGGTGACAAAGGTTTGGCTAAGGTCCGACCCGCTCACCCTGTGCCCCAGTTCTATCAGTATTCTGGCCAGCCCGCTCATGCCGGCCCCGCCGATACCAATAAAATGAACCCTTTCAGGAATATGCTGCAACTCAATACCAACTCCCTTCTGCACAGGAATGCTGCTCTTCATCCGGGTTTTTCCCCCGGGGATAGATTATAGTATGCTTATTATCTTTAAGGTGTTACCGGGAAAAGTGCTGCCGGGTTTGTGCCGGGGGGTTGTCCACCGGCACAGTGTGCAAAACGTTAAAACCAGGCCGCTTCTCCGAAGGCCCGGCAGTTCCCCAGCCAAATAACCATGCCTGTCCTACTGTACAACAAAAAATAATCACTACATCCCGATGATAGGCCCTTTTATTTGCGCTTATTATCCAACAATTCCTGCAGGCAGTCAAGGATATCGTCCAGGGCCCCGGGCCGGCCCAGTTCCTTGCTGGCCCGGGCCATATCCGCCAGCCTTTCGCGCTGGCCCGCCAGTATTTCCACCTGCCCGGCAAGCAAATCTCCGGTCAGGTCCCGGTCCCTGATCACCATTGCCGCCCCTTTTCTCTCCAGCGCCCGGGCATTGTACTCCTGGTGATTCTCAGCGGCGTGGGGATAGGGGATAAGTATGGCCGGCAGCCCCACGGCGGTCAGTTCCGCGCACGTGGCCGCGCCGGCCCGGCAGATGGCCAGGTCCGCCGCGGCAAGGGCGGCGGGCATGTCATACATATAGGAAGTAATGGTAATATTCCCAGAGTCAGGCAGATTTATACCACTTTTAAATCCGGCCAGGAACTGGTCGTAATTGGCCGGGCCGGTTACGTGCAGAAACCTGATCCCCGGCCGCCCGGCAAACTGTTTTAAGACATGAAGCATGGCGCTGTTTATGCTCCTGGCCCCCTGGCTGCCGCCAAAAGAAAGCACCAGCAGCCCGTCCGGGGACAGCCCCAGTTTTTCCCTGGCCCGGTTCCGGCTGGTGGTAACTATTTCCTTTCTTACCGGGAGCCCGGTTACTTTTAAAACGGCCCCGGCCGGGAAAAATTTTCCGGCGTCCGCGAATGTCAGCGCCACACAGCCGGTGAACCTGGACAGTATTTTATTGGTAATGCCCGGGAAGGCGTTTTGTTCATGAATCAGGGTCGGTATTCCCGACAACGCCGCGGCAAGAACCACCGGGCCGCACACATACCCGCCGGTGCCGATTACGGCGGCGGGGCGGATTTCCTTAAGCAGCCGGCGGGCTCTTTTGACGCCCAGGGCAGCCCTCCAGGCGACCACCATATTAGAAGGTGAAAGGCGGCGCCTGAAGCCCGCCAGCGGTATGGCATGAAAAGGCAGGCCCTCCCTGGGCACTATTTCCGACTCCAGCCCCCGGGTGCCGCCGATGTAAAATATTTCGGCCCCGAACCTGTCTTTTATGCCCCTGGCAATGGCCAGGGCCGGATAGATATGCCCGCCGGTGCCACCGCCGGTTACAACAAACTTCAATTAATTTTCACCCCTGGAATTAGCGGTCAGCTGTTAACTATCAGGTATTGGAACAACTAACAACCAATAACCAAAAATTAACCGCTGACAACTGACGGCTATTTTGGAGTTATATACCTCGAAATATTAAGCAGCACCCCGACTCCCATCAGTGTAAATACTAAAGATGTGCCGCCGAAACTGACAAAGGGCAGGGTAATGCCGGTAATGGGCAGCGAACTGGTGACCACGCCGATATTGATCAGGGCCTGCAGGGCTATGCCGGAAACAATCCCGGCCGCCAGGAGGCTGGCAAAGGGATCGGGTGAGGTTATGGCCACCTTGAATCCCCTCCAGACAAAAAGTATGAACAGAAGTATTACCAGGCACCCTCCGATAAACCCCAGTTCCTCCCCGATCACGGCGAAGATGAAGTCGGTCTGCCTTTCCGGCAGGTACAGAAACTTGGAATGGCGGCCCTGTCCCAGCCCTGTGCCCAGGAGTCCCCCGGATCCGAGAGACATAAGGGAATTCAGTATATGCCAGCCCGCCCCCGTGGGGTCCCCTTCCGGGTTAAGAAAGGCAAAGAACCTCTGTGTCCTGTACTCTGAGGTAAAAATGGCGGCCAGCACCGCTCCCACTCCCAGTATGCCCACCGATGCCAGGTTGCTTATCTTTACCCCGGCGCAGAAAAGCATTATAAAGAGGGTTCCCACCAGGGTGATGGCCGTGCCCAGGTCGGGTTCGGCCAAAATCAGCCCGGCAAAAAAGGCCATTAAGATTAGATAGGGAAGCATCCCCTCCCGGAAAGTCTGTACCTTATTCCCTTTCAGTGAGAGGCTGAAGGCCGTGAAAATCACCACGCACAGTTTGGCCAGCTCCGAGGGCTGAAAACTGAAAAGCCCCAGGTTAATCCAGCGCTGGGCGCCCAGCCGGGAAGTGCCCAGCGGCGTAAGCACTATCACCAGCAGGACGGAGGCCGCCGCCAGCAGCAGGGGCGCCCACCGTTTCAATTTCCAGTAGTCGTATTTCATCATAAAGATCAATACGGCAATACCGATCAGCGCGTTAATCAACTGCCTGATCAAAAACCAGAAGGGGTTGTTGAAGGGTGGAAACATGGCGTAATAGCTGCTGGAGCTGAAGACCATCACAATGCCTATGCACAGCAGCATCATAACGGTTATAAACAGTATAAAATCCGGAGCCTTCTTTTTCAGAGGCATTTGCTTCCACCCCCAGCACAGCAATTAGCTGTAAGCTATTAGCCGTAAGTTTTCAGCTTTAAAGAAACGACAGCTTACAGCTAACGGCTAATGTCCTCAAACTCCCTCACTATCTGCTTGAACAGGTCTCCTCTTTCCTCGAAATTGTTGAACATATCCCAGCTTGCACAGGCCGGGGAAAGCAAAACCACATCGCCCGGCCGGGCCGCCGACCTGGCCAGCAGCACGGCATCCCTGAAGCTTTCCGCCCGCAGTATGTTTTTTATGCCGGCCCCGGCGGCGGCCCCGGCCATTTCATCGGCGCACTGCCCCAGCACCACCATGGCCCTGGTTTTCCCGGCCGCCCGGCGGGTAAATTCGGTAAAATCGTTGCCCTTGTTTTTACCGCCGGCAATCAGCACCAGCGGTCCCGGGAACGCCTCAACGGCCTTGATGCTGGCATCCGGATTGGTTCCCTTGGAATCGTTTATATATCTTACGCCGTCAATTTCAGCCACAAATTCCAGCCGGTGGGCCACTCCGGCAAACCTGGCCAGGGTTTTGGCCATGACCTCCCCGGCTATTCCCATGGCGCTGCAGGCCGCGGTGGCGGCCAGGGCGTTTTCCAGGTTGTGCGCTCCGGGTATCCTCAGTTCCCCCGCGTCCAGCACGGGCTTTTCTACCCCTCCCCGGCAAACCGTGATGGTGTTGCCGTGGACAAACACCCCTTCCTCTAAAATATGCCGGCGGCTGAAAAATATGACATCCCCGCCGCCCCGGCCGGCCATCCCCCTGGTATAACCGTCGTCATAATTCAACACCAGAAAATCGCCCTTCCGCTGGTTCATGGCAATCCGGCTCTTGGCGGCGGCGTATCCGGCCATGTCCCCGTGCCTGTCCAGGTGATCCGGCGCCAGATTGAGAATAACACCCACCCGGGGGCGGAACTGATGCACAGTCTCCAGCTGGAAGCTGGAGACTTCGGCCACAATGACATCCCCGGGGCCATAGGACTCCACCCGGTCCACCAGCGGAAGCCCTATGTTGCCGGCCACCAGCACGCGGTAACCGGCATCCCTGAATATTTTCCCCACCAGTGTGGTGGTGGTGGTCTTGCCGTTGGTGCCGGTAATGGCCACGATGGGGGCCCTGGTGAACCTGTAGGCCAGTTCCAGCTCGCCGGTCACCGGTATCCCGGCTTCCCCGGCCTCCTGCACCGGAGGGATGGTCAAAGGCACTCCCGGGCTCATCACCAGCAGGTCGAAGTTGCCCTTTACCGGGGGGTACCCGCCCAGGGCCAGGTCAACCCCCGCAACCGCCAGTTCGTCCAGCTGGCCGCCAAATTTATCCGCTTCCCTGGTATCGGTGAGCACCGTCCGGGCACCCTTCCGGGCTAAAAACCGGGATACCGCCATACCGCTTTTCCCGGCCCCCACCACAAGCACTCTTTTTCCTTTTAGTTCCAAAAGATACAACTCCCCAGTCGGAAACCTTCCCAATTCCTGTTTCCTAATTCCGGACCCTGAACTTTATCAGCCCAATTTGTAAAACCCGGCCAGGCCAATCAACGAGAAAAGGAGTGTGGCCGTCACAAAGGTGATCACTATGCGGTTTTCGCTCCAGTGACCCAGTTCAAAATGGTGGTGCAGGGGGGCCATTCTCAGTACCCGGCGGTGAAAAACCTGGAAGGAGAAAACCTGTACGATCACCGATAAGGTTTCCAAAACATATATCCCGCCGATAATAAAAAGAAAAAGCTCGCTCCTGGTCAACACGGCGGCGGAGCCCAGTGCCCCGCCCAGGGCCAGGGAACCGGTATCCCCCATAAAAACCCGGGCCGGGTGGCGGTTATAGAGTAAAAAGCCCAGACACCCGCCGGCAACCGCGGCCATCATCAGCGCTATTCCGGTTTTGCCCAGCATGATGGCCACCGCCACAAAAGCCAGGGAGGTAACAACAGTCACACCGGAAGCAAGCCCGTCAATGCCGTCGGTCAAATTTACGGCATTGGCCGCGCTCACAATGACCAGTACCGCAAACAGCATAAAGGCGCCCATTCCCAGCTCGACTGTCCTCTCACTGAAGGGGACGACCACATCGGTTCCCCTGCCCAGTGTCGACACGGCCAGCAGGGCAAGCAGGGCCGCAATGAGGAACTGGCCCAGCAGTTTTTCCCTTGCCTTCAGGCCCAGCGGCCTGGCCAGGGCAATCTTGAGAAAGTCGTCAATAAAGCCGATCAGTCCAAAACCCAGGGTGGTGGCCAGAATAAGCACACCCTCGGGGTATCTTGAGGCCGTCAACAGGCCCGCCACCAGTATGCCGGCCAAAAAAATTATACCGCCCATGGTGGGGGTGCCCATTTTGGAAAGATGGCTGGCCGGACCGTCATTACGCACATTTTGCCCGAATTTAAGCCTTCTCAGTACGGGAATGGCAAAGGGAGCCAAAAGAGCGGTTACAATAAATGATAAAAAGAGCGATTTACCCACAGCAAGCCAGATATTTTCCATAATTCCCCGCCGGTTTTTGCGACCGGTACCTCCATGTAAAAAAATACCTACCAATAAGCATATGCACAAGGTGCTGAATGTTTCGCCGGATAAAATATTTAATTCGCCCGCCCTCTATCCGTTGTCCTCCTTCAGGGTCCGGACAAATTCTTCCATTTTCATGCCCCGGGAGCCCTTGATCAGGATCACATCTCCCGGCCTGATGGTTTTCTTCAATTCCCTGGCAGCCTCCCGGGCCGTTTCATAATATTGTATCCGGCCGGGTGAAAGGCCTGCCTCCCGGGCCCCAAGTCCGATGTACCTTGCCCTGTGGCCCACCGCCACCAGCAGGTCCACACCGGCCTCCCGCACCGCCCGGCCCACCTCCCGGTGGCCCGGCCCGGATCTCTCACCCAGTTCCAGCATATCACCCAGCACGGCTATTTTCCTGGACTTTTCACCGGCAGCCTCGGCCAGAACCTGTATGGCCGCCCTGGTTGATGAAGGATTGGCATTGTACGAATCATTGATTATTTTTACCCCGTTCAATTCGGATATTTCCAGGCGCAAGGCGGAAAGGCCGGCCTTGGCCAGCCCGTCCCTTATATCTTCCACCTCCAGGCCCATTTCCAGGCCCACCGCGATGGCCGCCAGCCCGTTGATCACGTTATGCCGCCCCGGCAGGGGAATAAAGAATTCAGCCTCCCGGCCGCCGAAAACAGCCGTAAAGCGGTTGCCTCCGGCCTCGGGGGCGATATTCCGGGCACAGACATCCAGTCCCGGGTCTTCACCGTAAAAAATCACCCGGCCCCGGCAGCGCAGGGCTTCCCTTTTTATGTAAGGGCTTTCCCCGTGCAGCACCGCAAATCCCCGGGGCGGAACATGGTCAAGAATTTCCCCCTTGGCCCGGGCGATGTTGTCCACCGAACCCAGCAGCTCAAAGTGGGCCTCCCCGATGTTTGTGATCACCGCCCCGGTGGGCAGTGCAATGCGGCTTAAGAGATCAATCTCACCGGCGCCCCGCATGGCCATTTCCACCACCGCCGCCTGGGCGCCTTCATCCAGCCTCAGCAAAGTCAGGGGAAGTCCCACTTCATTATTCAGATTGCCTTCGGTTTTCAGGGTGCGGAACCTGGCGGAAAGCACGCTGCAAATAAGGTCCTTGGTGCTGGTTTTGCCTGAACTGCCCGTCACGCCCACCACCGGAACACCGGATCGCCGCCGGTTGTACCCGGCCAGGTCCTGCAGGGCGGTCAGGGTATCCTTAACCATAAAAACAGCTGTGCCCGGCGGTATGCCTTCCACCCTCCGGTCCAGCACAACGCCCCGGGCGCCCGAGCTTACGGCTTTATCCACAAAGTTGTGCCCGTCAAACCGTTCCCCGCGCAGGGCGAAAAACAGGTCCCCCTCTTTAACAGCACGGGAATCGGTACAAACCGACCTGAATATCCCCTGCCCCCCGCGGCCGGCAACCTCGGCCGACATAGCCCCGGCGATTTGTGACATGTCTAAAGGAAACATCCTGCTCCTCCCGGTACGCTATTTATTTGACAGGGACTGGAGAACTTTTCTGGCTTCCTCCCGGTCATCGAAGTGAAACTTCTGCCGTCCTATAATCTGGTAATCTTCGTGGCCCTTGCCCGCAATAAGCACCATGTCGCCGCTTTTGGCCTCCGTGATGGCTGCCCTGATGGCTTCCCGCCGGTCCGGCATGACCCTGTACTGCCCGGGCTTCAGCACCCTTTTGATTCCTTCTTCCACATCTTCGATGATCCTTAAGGGGTCCTCCGTCCTCGGGTTATCCGAGGTGATTATGGGCAGGTCACTGTACCGGCCCGCTATTTCACCCATAATGGGCCTTTTGGTCCGGTCCCGGTCGCCCCCGCAGCCGAAAACATTGATCAGCCTGCCCGAGGTTACCGACCGGGCCGCCTTCAGTATGTTTTCCAGGCCGTCCGGGGTATGGGCGTAGTCCACCACCACCGTGAAGTCCTGGCCGCAGTCCACCAGCTCAAACCGCCCCGAAACACCCCCTGCCGTTTCCAGGGCCTTTGCCACCAGGTCCGGGTTGAAACCGGCGGTCACCCCCACCGCGAAGGCGGCCAGGCTGTTATACACATTAAAAAGGCCGGTCAGTTTCATACTCAATTTGACGGACCCGTGCCTGCCCGCCACGGTAAAGGAATTTCCCTGGCCGGTAATCTTTATGTCCAGGGCCCTCACGTCGGCCCCCGGGGACAGGCCGTAGGTGACCACCGGGACCCTGCTCCCCTGGATGATCCTGTCGGCATACGGGTCGTCCCTGTTCACAACCACGTACCTGGGCCATTTTTCGGCCCCCGGATCGATGCCCCTGAACAGCCTGGCCTTGGCCCCCAGGTAATCCTCCATATCCCGGTGAAAATCCAGGTGGTCCTGGGTGAGATTGGTAAACACCCCCACATCGAACTGGCACCCGGTTACCCTTTCCAGTGACAGGGCGTGGGAACTGACTTCTATAACCGCCACGGTCACCCCCTCATCGGCCATTTCCCGCAGCAGTTTCTGCAAATCGGCCGACTCGGGAGTGGTATGGCTGACATCCAGTTTTCTGTCCCCGATATAATTGGCGATGGTACCGATCAGGCCCACCTTTTCTCCGGCCGCCCGGTATATGGAGGAAATCAGGTAGGTGGTGGTGGTCTTGCCGTTGGTGCCGGTAACCCCAACCACTCTCATCTTTTGCGAAGGGTGGCCGTAAAAGGCCGCCGATGCCCGGGCCAGCGCCACCCTGGTGTTTTCCACCAGCACCCGGGTAACCCCCGCCGGCAAATCCACCTCTTTCTGCACTACTACCGCCGGGGCCCCGGCTTCCACCGCCCGGGCCGCATAATTGTGCCCATCGGTTTTAAATCCCTCTATGGCCACAAACAGAAACCCCGGCTCCACCGCCCTGGAATCATAAGCTATACCCTTTATATCAACCCGGTCATTACCTTCAACCTTCAGTACGCCTATATTTTTAATCAACTCACTCAGATGCAACAAACCCGTCTCCTTTCCATACCGGTATTATTTCCCAACGGGCCGTGTTTTTATAGCTGCATGCCATAAGCACTCTCAATCCATAAACACATTTCCATACGCCGTACCGGGCACAGTCCCCGGAACATTTGCATCGTTAAGCCCCGGCGGCCTGAATTCAACCTTAACCGCAGTCCCCCTGGCCACCTTGCGCCCGGGCTGAGGCTCCTGGGACCATGCCAGGCCGGTTCCCACCGGTTCCAGAATAAGCCCCATGTTCTCCAGCAGGTCCCGGACCTCCTTTTCGGTAAGCCCGCTGAGATTGGGAACGGTGACTCCCTCTCCCTTATCGCCGGCCTTGGGCGGGTTTAAATCCAGCAGGACCGACACATCACTCATGGCCTCGGCCCCGCCCCGGGGGATCTGGCTGTAAACAACGGCCCCATCTCCCCTGGTCTGGAATGAAAGGCCATGGGCCCTCAATATCCTGATGGCTTCATGTACGGGATAGTTGACCACGTTGGGCACCTGCACCTTGACCCTGGGAACCTCGTACCACCGGGCCGGATCGGGAGGTTTGATCAGGTTGGGATCCCCCGGTATGCCGAGGTAGTGCAAAGTATCCCGCATAATTGCCTGGAACACCGGAGCGGCCACCACTCCACCGTAATAAACCCCTCCCTGGGGTTCGGCCATCATGACCACCACGGCCACCCGGGGGTTTTCCAGCGGGGCAAAGCCGGTAAAGGACGCCACATACCTGCCGCTTACATAACCCCCGCTTTCTCCCACCACCTGGGCGGTACCGGTTTTGCCGGCCACCCGGTAGCCTTCCACATAGGCGTTTCTGCCGGTGCCTTTAGACACCACGTTTTCCAGCAGGGCCTTGACCTGGTCCGATGCCTCCCTGGTCATAACCGTGCGGATTGGTTCCGGCTTAAAGGTCTTAACGGTTTTTCCCCGGCTGTCTTTTATCTCTTTGACGAGTTGGGGCTTGAGTAATGTTCCCCCGTTGGCCACCGCGCAGGTTGCCGACAGCAACTGGATGGGAGTGACGGCAATGGACTGGCCTATGGACATGGTAGCAATGTTCAGGTTGGTGGCGTCTTTTTCATTGATTACTATACCCTTGGCCTCCCCGGCCAGTTCAATTCCCGTCTTTTCCCCGAAACCGAAAGCCCTGACATATTTATAGAATCTCTCCCGGCCCACCCTTAATCCGACCTCCACAAAGCCGGGGTTGCAGGAATTCAAAACCACCTCTTCAAAACTGAGGCTTCCGTGCCCGCCGCCCTTCCAGCACCTGATCCTCCTGTCGGCCACCTTGGCATAGCCCGGGTCAAAAAAACGGTCGGCGGGCTTGACAACCTTTTCATTTATGGCTGCGGAGGTGGTGATAATTTTAAAGGTGGACCCGGGTTCGTAATTATACCAGATAGCCGGGTTGCGGTCCCAAACCTGTCTGGGCACATCATTCCAGTTATTGGAATTAAATGTCGGCCTGTTCCCCATGGCCAGAACCTCACCCGTCCGGGGGTCCATTACCACGGCCACGGCCAGCTTGGGACGGTAGGCGGCCACCACCTTATCCAGTTCTCTCTCCACAAAATACTGGATGTTTTCGTCCAGTGTAAGGACCAGGTGGTTGCCCTGTTCGGGGGGAAAGTACCTGTGTATGGGGTCCGGCACACTGCGCCCGGCCGCGTCGTGCTCCACCAGGATGCGGCCGGGTTTGCCCCGTAAAATATCATCATAGGTTTTTTCTATGCCCATCAAGCCCTGGTTATCCACTCCGGTAAAACCCAGCAGGTGTGGAGCCAGGGTTTCATGACGGTAAAAACGCCTGCTTTCCTCAACCAGGTGAATGCCTTCCAGTTTCAAATCCTTTATCCTGGCGGCGGCTTCCGGGCTGATTTTTCTCTTGACCCACTCGTAGCAGGATTTCCGGGTCAATATTTTATACAGCCGCTCGGCATCCATTTCCAGCACAGGAGCCAGCAGATCGGCCGCCCGGCGGGGATCCTTGACCTGGTACGGAATGGTGTAAACCGAATCGGAACTGACGCTGGTCACCAGTTCCTTGCCGTTCCGGTCGTATATGCTTCCCCGCTTGGCCTCCACCGGAACGTCCCGCATCCTTACCTCCAGGGCCTTCTCCTGAAGATAATCACCCTGGACGAATTGAATCCAGGCCAGCCTGCCGATCAGTGCCACAAAGGCCACGGCACAAAGCAAAAAAAGCCAGGTGAGCCTTTTGCGAATCAGTATGCCGGTAGTGCGCATACAATTCTACCTCCGACCTTAGCCCACCCGGTGGTTTGACCCCTTAACTGCCTTTGATCCCGATTAAATTGGCGAAAGCCTGTACAACTTTACTTCTGCCGGTATTTTCCCGGGGCTCCTCCTGTTTTTCAACCTTTGCGCTGACCGGGTCAGTTGCCGTGGCAGGGTTTTTCTTGCCGTTTTCCCCGGACAGATTTGCCCTCACCACTACTACATCCTTACTGGCCGGCTTGACCATCTTCAGCCTGGTCGTTGCCACGTACTCTATCCTGTTCAAGGAATTGAGCCGGTCAACCTCCTCCGCCAGGGAGACTGTTTCCTGGCGGAGGGAAGCCAGTTCGTTGTTCAGGCCGTATATTTTATAACCTGATATGATTACCTGGGAGTAGTAAAAGGCGATCAGCATACCGGCGCAGAAGGTCAGTAAAACCAGCACCGTAAGGGTATGCCTTCCTTTACTCGGGATCAAGCTGTGTTTGGGGCGCCGGGTTACCCGGCTCCCCTCTTCGGGCAGACTGTAATGATCGTACCGCTCTTGCGCTACTACCACAGCTTATTCAACCTCCAAACCGTTTAGAACAGAAAGACATTTTTGCATCTCACCCCGAAAATCACCGGCACTTTTCCGCCACTCTTAACCGGGCACTCCTGGCCCGGGGGTTTTCCTCTATTTCCTCCGCCGAAGGAGTTATCCCCCCCGGACTGATAATCTTCACCAGCGGTTTTTTGCCGCACACACAGACCGGGAAATCGTCCGGGCAGACGCACCGGCGGGCCATCTCCCGGAAAGCTTCCTTGGCAATGCGGTCCTCCAGGGAATGATAGGTAATCACACAGGCCCGCCCGCCGGGTTTAAGGTAGTGTATCATGCCGCCCAGCGCCTCCTTAAGCCTTCCCAGCTCATTGTTCACCGCGATGCGGATGGCCTGGAAGGTTCTTTTTGCGGGGTGCGGGCCCTCCCGCCTGTGTTTTGCCGGAATGGCCCGCTTGACAATATCCACCAGCCGGCCGGTATTTACAATGGGGGCCCTTTCCCTCTCCCTGACTATCAGGGAGGCAACCCTTCCGGCAAACCGTTCCTCGCCGTACTGCCGTATGATCTGCTTCAGATCCTCCTCGGACACGGAGTTCACCAGTTCCCCGGCGGTAATCCCCGAATCCCTGTTCATACGCATGTCCAGCGGGGCGTCATGCTGATAGCTGAAGCCCCGGCGGGGATTGTCCAGCTGGTATGAACTCACCCCCAGGTCATACAGAATACCGTCCACCAGCTTGACACCCAGTCCGTCCAGAACCTCCGGCAATTCCGCAAAGTTGGCGCGCACCAGAGTTACCCTGTTTCCGAATTCAGCCAGCCTGCGGGCGGCCGCCGCTATGGCGTCGCCGTCCTGGTCCAGGCCGATCAACCTGCCTCCCGGAGAGGACATGCGCAGTATTTCATAGCTGTGTCCGCCCCCGCCGACGGTGCAGTCCACGTACAACCCGCCTGCATTGGGGTTAAGGCTGTCCAGCACCTCCCGGAGAAGAACGGGCCGGTGAGAAAAACTGTATTCACCATTTTCCGAATCGAGCGACATCTTTTAGATCTGATCACCTCAGATACCCAGGTCAAATTCCACAATTTTTTCCGCGATCTGCTCGGCGGACGCCGAAGCTGTATGGTTGTACTCCTCCCAGCGCTGACGGGCCCAGATTTCCACCCGGGAGGATATCCCTATAATCATGGTTTCCTTTTCCAGGCCGGCATATTCCCGCAGGTTGGAGGGAATTAATATTCTCCCCTGCTTGTCCACCTCGCATTCAGTGGCGCCGGAGAAAAAAAACCGCACAAAGGCCCGGGCATCCGCCCTGGTAAAGGGAAGGGAACGCATCTTTTGCTCTATTGCCGTCCATTCCTTGGGGGGGTATACGAACAGGCATCCATCCAATCCCTTTGTCAAGATGAATTTGTCTCCCAGGCCTTCGCGGAAGCGGGCTGGAATAAAAAGCCTACCCTTGCTGTCGATGGTATGCTGGTATTCACCTATAAACATGTCTTTTCACTCCACCCAACACCATCGATCCACCACTTTGATCCACTTTCATTCACTTTTCCCCACTTATATTCTATAATACTATACCAATTCCTTCTAATTTTCAATAAAAACTCAAAAAAATTTTTAATTTATCCGCAGTAGTTTAAATATCCTTTATTAATATCAATATATTGAGCCTAGGTAAACCTTGGTGAGCAATATATTGTAAGCAACAAAAAAACCGCACAGTGATGTACGGCAACACAAATTAAAAATTAGGGATTAGGATCTATATCTAGTATTATTTCTCCCAATTTGCTACTTATAAATCATTATATTGTTACAGCCCTTTCAAAAGACGTGTCAGGAATGCATTCCCCATTCTGAATTCTGAATTCTGGATTCTGAATTCCACTTTTAAGATTGTCCCTATACTTTAATCATTTCCCGCCGTCTCCCCCTGAACACCGCCACTTCCCTGTAACCGGCTTCCAGCAGGAGCGCCCTGGCCTGGTCAAACCCCGATCCGACCAGCTCCGGATCATGGGCGTCGGAACCGGTTACCGCCGGAACACCCTCCACCCTGCACAGTCTTAAAAATTCCAGGGCGGGGTAAATTTCCCCGGCCGGATATCTCAGGCCGGCGGTATTTACCTCCACACAGACGCCCGCCCTGGCAAAAGCCCCGGCTGCCTGCCGGTAAAGCTCCATTGGAGCCTTCCCGGGCCGGTGCCCGAATTTTTTCACCAGGTCCGGGTGGGCAATAACATCAAAAAGGCCGGAACCGGCCGCCCGGCAGAGAAGGTCAAAATAACTCCGGTATACATCCTCTATGTCACGCCTGCTGTATCCGTCCACCTGTCCCGGGTGGTCAAAGGCCCACCCGTCTATATAGTGGACCGATCCGATCACATAGTCAAAGGGGTGGTCCGAAAGTACCCGGGACGCCTTTTTTTCCCACCCCGGCACATAGTCAACCTCCACCCCCAGCAGGACATTAATATCGGTGTACCCCTTCCGCAGGTTTATAACCGCGCCCACATAGCCGGGAAAATCGCCTTCGGCCATGGCCAGCCCGGGATCCCTCCGCTCCCCGGGGAGCCAGTACATGGGCACATGGTCGGCAAACCCTATTTCCTTAAACCCTTTTTCACGGGCCCGCGCTATATACTCCGGCATTTCTCCCCGGGCATGGCCGCAGCGGGAAGTGTGAATGTGATAGTCGGGCATCATGGTGTGGCCAGCTCCCTTACCGCCCCGGATAATTCCCGGGTCAGCCGGTAGATGCGGGCGGCCAGGCCGGGATCCAGCAGTCCTGTTCCGCAGGCCGGGGTAATCATGGTCTGGTCCAGTAAAGCCCGGTCCGGTATGCCCCTGGCGCCCAGCCGGGACCATAAATATTCAAGCCTTTTGAACAGGCTTTCCCCGGTCTCGGTAAAGGCCTCTTCATTGGTGGGCACCATTCCCTGGGCCAGGATCCCGCCCCGCAAAATAAAATCTTTTAGTTCCCCGGCAAAGGGCACCAGGGAATCTCCGAAATTGTAGGCGTCCAGGTTGACTATCTCCAGGTCGCACTGGTAAAGGATTGACCAGTCTATGGCGTCACAGGAGTGCACCCCGGCCAGGGCCCCGGCCAGGTGAATCTGTTCGAATATTTCGTTCAGGTCCCCTTTAATCATCTCCCTGGTAACGGTTATGTAGCCGGACTTTCCGTAAACGCTTATGCCCGGCTCATCCACGAATATAATGGCCGGCCTGCCCAGGCCGGCCAGTTTCAAGGCCTGCCAGCGGCCGTGCAGGGCCAGGGTCTTAACCAGCATGTCCCGCAGCTGGTCCTCGTAGTAAGCCAGCCTGCCCCTGCCGTCCTTCAAGTTGAACCCCACCGTCAGGGGGCCGGCCATCTGTCCCTTGAAATAAACGGCCTCGCCGGGGCCCTTCTCTTTAACGTGATTGACAAAGGCATAAAATCCCGCCGCAGAATCCTCCGGCAGGGAAAATTCCTCCAGCGCCCCGCTGTCCCCTTCCACCGCCGCCATGTAGAGGGTATAGAAACGGGCCAGCTTCTCCCCCCAACCGTCACTTTCGCTGTCAAAATAAGCCCTGTCGTTTTCAATCCTGATCACACCTGCATTGACCAGGGGAGTCAGAAACTGAAAAACAAATCCTTCCTTCCCTCCCCTTCCGGGCATCTGGGGCCAGTGGGGTATTTCCGGCATACTGCCGAATATCAAGGACAGGGCCTCGTCCGGATCGGTATACGGTACGCTGCCAATGCCGGTAAGCAGCCCGGCCGGTTTAAAATCCACACCAACACAACCTTTCATTCCCAATTCCCCGTCATTATATCCCACCACGTCCCTTTATGTAAAGGCGGCGCTGATCTTCTTTTTCCCGCGCACCCTGCGCCCAACATCGGTATAGACCCTTGCTGTTTCAAAGGCTATCTGGTTCCAGTCGTACCGGCTGACAACTTTCCGGTAAGCCTTGCGGCCAAGTTTTTCGGCCAGGGCCGGGCGGCTGAGCAGTTCCACCACAAACCGGGCCAGCAGATCGGCCCGGCCCGGAGGGACTTTCAGCCCGTCTATCCCGTGGCTGATAATTTCCGAAAGGCCTCCGGTGTCGGAAATGACCACCGGGGTTCCGGCGGCCATGGCTTCCAGGGCCACGATGCCAAATGGCTCATAAATACTGGGAAAAGCGGCCACCGATGCTTCTGCCAGCAGCCTGTTCCTGCCCGCATCATCCACAAAGCCGATAAAATTCACATGCCCGGCCACACCGAGGCGGCCGGCCAGTCGCTTAAGCTCGTCCTCAAAGGGCCCCCGGCCTGCCACCACCAGTACTGCGCCGGGATGGAACCTTCTAATCATGGGCAGGGCCTGAATAAGCACCTGAACCCCCTTTTCCGGAACAAGCCTGCCCAGAAAGGCTATTACCGGTCCTCCGGATCCTTCTGCAAAACCGGCTTTAATGGCTGAATTGGCGGCCAGATTTCCGGCGTCCACCCCGTTGGGAATAACCTTTATTTCACCCTGCCTTTTTCCGAACAGCCTCCCCACTTCCCTGGCCATATAATGGCTGCAGCAAATAACCTGGCTGGCCCTGGCCACCAGGTCCCCTTCAATACTGTGTATCCGCCTCTGCAAATCGGTGAATATTCCCCTGTTGCGCCCGTATTCGGTGGCGTGTATGGTTGCCACCAGCGGGAGGCCGTATCTCTCGCCGATTGTCCTGGCCGCATCCCGGACCAGCCAGTCATGGGCATGAACCAGGCTGAAATAGCCTTTGGACAGGCCTGTTTCCTCGGCCCTTTTGACCATTCCGGCATTAAGCCTGGCAAGCCATTCCAGGAAGTCCCCGGTGTCCAGTTCCTCCGGATTGACCCGGTGCACGCACACCCCGGCATCATCCACCTCATGCAGGGGCTTGTCCCGGGCCGGGCAGGTAAAGACATGCACCTCTACGCCCAGGCCGGACAGGGCGCGGGACAGGTCGTGCACGTGCCTGCCCAGCCCGCCCACCGTACGGGGGGGATACTCCCAGGAAAGCATGATCACTCTCATTCCGGGCCGCCTGAAAGGCCCGGAATGAAATTTCCTGGTCCCAAACACTTTGAAATCAAGGTCGGGGAAAATATTGTCCGCACTTTCCAGTTCATTGATAAAGCTTTCATCTATGGAGCCGGAGTCAATCTGTTCGGCCAGGGTCAAAAAATTTTTTATATGTCCGGTAACCCTTTGGGTGGCGTATCCCACAGTGGTCTCTTCCTTGAGAATGAATGCCCAGTCGCTGCTCTGCGCCAGCAGCAGCTCCCGCCCCGCCTGGTTAAGGGCCCTGCGGACCAGACCTCCGGCCTGCCGGTGCCGGTCGGCCATTTCGGTCATCCTGGCCTCGGCCACATGCTGGTGCCTGTATATCCAGTCATTTTTGGGGTTAAGCCAGACGTAGCTGTACCCTCCCTCACCCCAGCTGCTCATGGGCAGGTCGGCCACCCGGTTGTCGGGGTACATGGACAGGTAATCCCCGGGCGAAATGGTTTTAATCCTCTTTTCCAGCGCCGCCAGGCGAAGTACATTTTCCAGCCAGGCAGGGCCTTCATACCACCAGTGGCCGAACAGCTCGGCATCGTAGGGGGCCAGGATAACCGGCGTCCTGTCCATCCTCCGGTGTGCCCTGCCAAGCTGCCGGATGCGCGATCCGACGAAGTCCCGGGCGTGAATCTCGGCCCTTTTCCCGGCCAGATCAGGCTTATAGGTCTCCTTGTGCTCTCCCCGCCCGGTAATCCGGTAGTATTTAAAACCCGTGTCCACCCTCACCGAGCCGTCGGGCAGGTAGGGTTTCAGGTAATCCGGATCCAGGTCATAGGCTATATCCCGGTAGAATTCCCGGTAATCCGGGTGGCCGGGGTAACCCACCCTTCTCTCCCAGACCTGCCTTGAACTTTCGGGATCCCGGCCGAAAACGGCCACACCGGAACGGCAGTGAAGCGGCCCGTACACGCCGTATACCGGCTCCGGTGAAGCGGCAAGGAGACCATGGGTGTCCACTATAAAATATTTAACGCCGGATTCCTTTAACATGACATCCAGGCCCTTGTCATAGGCGCACTCGGGCAGCCAGAAGCCCGGCGGCGTCTGTCCGAAAAGTTTTCCAAACAGGCCCAGTCCCACCTCGACCTGGGCCCTCCTGCACTCCCCGTTATGTATCAGGGGCAGAAAGCCGTGGGTGGCCGCGGTGGTAATCAGCTCCAGCCTTCCCCTGGCCGAAAGTTCCTTGAACCTGGACGCTATATCGCCCCCGCAGCCGTTAAAATACCTCCGCACGTTTTCCAGATGCCGGAGGTAAATTTCTGAAAGCGTATTAAATTCGGCGTTCCCGCTGGTCCTCTCACATTCAGCCAGGCCCAGGCTGATCATGCGGTCAAGATAGGAGAGGTATTTCTCCTTTAAAAGGTCGTCTGTCATCATTGAAAGCAGCGTCGGCGACAGGGAAATGGTCAGGCGGAACTCCACCCCGTCATCGGCCAGCCTTTCAAAGGAGGACAGCAGCGGTATATAACACTCGGTACAGGACTCAAAAAACCACCGTTCCTCCAGTGAGTCACTGTGTTCCGGATGGCGCACAAAGGGCAAGTGGGCATGCAGTAATATCGACAGGTAGCCGCTAAACATACTCACACCCCCTGAATTGCTAACTTAAACTGTTAACCTACTGATTGGTGTCATACCCCATGTAAAAGGGCATCGACTCAAAAACATCACTGAGTTCCAGGCTGCCTTCGGCTATCCCCTCCAGCCCTCCGGGGTCCCGGATTTCAGGAAGATTTTCCACAGTTTTTCCGGTGACTTCTTTTTGTTTGGGCATGGCGTCAAATCTGGGCTCAGGGGGTGTAGTGATCCTTTCCGACCTGACCAGAGGAAAAAAGCTTCCATCCGGAAGCTTGCAGCCAACCTCAAAGCTGTACGTTGAATCCGGCTCCAGACGGTCAAAATACCAGTTGTTGGTGGCGGGAGGCGGCTCTGCCTCCCTTACCGGGATGTATTCGTAATCAAAATTTTCACTTTCCCGCACCTGGTACAGCCTGACCAAAACCGGGCCGCCCAGTTCAACCACCGTCTCCCACTGGCTGCCGGACAATTCCCAGTAAACAAAAACAACACTGGGACCCTGTGAAAAAAAACCAACCATGTTATCATCATAAAATTGGGGAAGACAGTCAAACCCCTTTTTGCTCACAGAGTACCACCTCCCAACCTTGTTTTTGCATGCTGGTAAATACTACCATATATTGTTAATAGTTTCAATAGATTGTTATGGATATCACATTCTTCGATCTCTTTCGATTCATACCCGCAGCTATAGTTACATGCAAATTTTTAACCGTCAGTTAACCAACCGGGTGTTATCAACCCCGGTATATTTTTCTTTTGGAATATTATAACTTACTTTTATTAAATAATCGAGTGGTTTTGTTAAGTTATGTTACAAATTTCACATTTTCTGTTAAATTTTTAACCCTTGCAGTCCTTGCAGTGACCGAAAATTTTCAGCTGGTGGTTGTGCACCGCAAAGCCGAAATCACGGCTTACCCTTAGTTCCAGGTCCTCCAGCAGGTCTTCATTCACCTCAAGTATCTGCCCGCACTTCAAACAGATCAAGTGGTGGTGCTGGTGGCCGGTTACCCTGCTGTCCCCGAATTCATACCTTTTCCGGCCGTCACCGAAATCCATGCTGTGAATGATGTCAAAGCTGGAAAACAGCTCCAGGGTGCGGTAAACCGTGGCCAGCCCGATGTCGGGGTCTCTTTCCTTGACCAGGTTGTATACCTCTTCGGCGCTCAAGTGCTTATCCTTGTTTTCCAGCAATACTTCCAGGACAGATTTCCTGCGGGTGGTAAGTTTTTGCTCCCGGGCCCTCAGCTTCTCCCCAACATCATTGATAATTTTTTTCACTAACCATCACCCCCCGGGTGTTTATATCCGCATAAAGACAGGACAATCAATACCATCTCTGCTTCCTGAACATGTAGCGGCGGCGCCTCGCCCTTGCCCGGGAACGGATAAACAGGTATAAGGGCACCAGGGCAACGGGTCCGTACCACCAGCTGGAAAGCGGCTTCCGTTCAACATCCTGGTCGGCCACCAGGTCAATGCTGCCAATCTGCCTGCCGTCCTTTACAAAATACATAGTCCCCACTTTTTGCCCTTTTTGTACGGGCGCAACGATATCACGGTCGATTAAAACCCGCTTGTCAATGGTTGAATTATCATTAACGGGAATATTGTAGTAGAATTCTCCGGCGGTGACCGCCCCGATCTCCTCCGTTACCCCCTTTTGCACGGCCGCCCTGCCTGCCACGGCGCCCCGCCCGGCCAGCGTCACCTGCTTGAACTCATTGAACCCGTAATCAAGCAGGGTGACAGTGTCTTTATACATCCCGAAATTCTCGGTTTTCAACACCACCGAAAGAAGCTCCCGGCCGTTTCTGGAGGCGCTGGCCACCAGGCACTGCCCGGCCTCGTCGGTAAAACCGGTCTTAATACCGGTTATTCCCTTGTATTCAAACCTGGACCCGGGCCACATCATCTTGTTGTGGTTGACAAAGTCCTCCTGGGGAACACCGTTGACCGGCCTGGGCAGAACCCTTTGCACACGGTAATGATACGTACCCGCGATTTCCCTGAAGACGCTGTTTTTCATCGCTTCCCGGGCAATCAGGGCCAGGTCCCCGGCGGTGGTGTAATGATCGGGGTCATGAAGGCCGTGGGGGTTGACAAAATTACTGTTTAACGCCCCTATGGCCCGGGCCTCGCTGTTCATTAGCCGGGCAAAGCCCTCCACCGACCCCCCGATGTGCTCCGCCACCGCCACCGCCGCATCGTTGGCCGACGCGAGCATAATTATATAAAGCAGGTCCTCAAACCTTAAAACTTCATCTTCCTGCAGGCCTACATGGGATCCACCGGCCAGGCAGGCCTCCCGGGACACTTTCACCCTGTCCCCGAAATTTCCTTTTTTAATCGCCACCAGTGCGGTCAGTATCTTGGTGGTGCTGGCCGGGTACATTCTCCGGTCCATATTCTTCTGGTAAAGTATCTGCCCGCTTTGCATATCCATTAAAACGGCGGCCTCGGCCGAAACCTCCGGCTGCGCCCATACTTTAGCCGGTGACAAAAAGCCAAAAAACAGGACAACGAACGCCAAAAATGCCTTTTTCATGCCTTCCCCCGGTGAAAAAAGATTAAACTCTTTTTATTTCTATATTTATTTTAACATTTCCTTTTCCCTATACTTCCCATGGTCAGTACGCCGGCCAAAAGCAGAACCAGCACGCCGGCCAAAAGCTGCGGCGCGGCGGAGCCGCCTAAAGCAACAAGTAAATTAAACAATTTTGCAATCAGGCCGCCAATGACAAAGGCCAGAATTAAGACCGAAATCCAGATAACTAATCCTTCTTTCCAGCCCCTTTCTTTAAATATAACCATAACCGAAGCTATACAGGGAACAAAAAGGGTAAGGGTCACCATCAGTATAAATTTCTGCCCTTCAGTCATGGGCACGATCATCATTCCCGCCGGCCCGAATTCCCTGCGGATAAAGCCCATGATAAAGGCGCTGGCCGACTCCCGGGGCAGGTTAAGCCAGCCCACGGTGACCGGGTCCATGGAATTCTGGATCAGGTTCAGCGTCCCCGTTACCTTAAAAATACTTAAAAACAGGGCGCCGGCCACAAAAAGAGGAAAAGCCTCTTTCAAAAAATGCCACGACCGCATCCAGGTTTTGATCAGGACATTGTCCACCCTGGGCAGCCGCAGGGGGGGCAGGTCCATAAGCAGGGGAGTCGATGCTCCGGGCAGGATTCTGGAAAGCGCCATGCCGGCCGTTGCCAACACTATCAGGATGATTAACGCATAAAGTATAAAGTACCATAAACCCTGCCTGGCCATTATGGCGGTAACCAGGGCCAGTTGGGCGGAGCAGGGAACTGCAAGGGATAAAAGGAAAATAGCAATACGCCTTTCCCTGTCGCTGGGAAGCAGGCGGGTGGTAATGATGGCGGCGGTGACGCAGCCAAACCCCAAAATAAGGGGTATTACCGCCAGGCCGTTTAAACCGACAACCGCCAGCAGCCTGTCCGTTAAAATGGCGATCCGGGGCAGGTAACCGCTGTCCTCAAGCACCGAGAGCACAAAAAAGAACCCCACCACCAGAGGCGCCAGCAGGCCCAGGACATAACTGACCGTCATGGTCAAAAGGCCGAACTGGCCGGTCAGTATTTCACCCACAGGCGAGGCAAGGTCGATATGGGCGGCCAGGATTCCCTTCACAAAGGGCTCGTAGTAACCCCCCATTATCCTTCCCTCGGTCAAGCCGACCACCACCTGGGCGAAAAAGACCCCCACCACCAGGTAGACCAGGGCTATCACCAGGAGCAGTATGGGAAACCCGGTGGCCGGCCTGATCATGATATGCCCCAGGGCGTTCAGGAAACTTTTTTTATACTGCGTATGGCTGGATACCAGAGCAACTATTTCATTAGCCCTCTCCCGCCTGTTTTTATAAAGCTGCATCCTTTCATTGCCCGGCGGCAGATGCAGCATCCCGGCGGTGGTGACATCCCCCTCCAGGAGCAGGAGGGCCAGCGCCTCCGATGTTCCCAGTTCCCGGGCCATATCAGCCAGTCTCCCCTGCAGCCCGGGGTCCCTGGATCCGCTGCGGGCCTCGGCCAGCCTTTGCAGGAGAGCTGTCATTCCCTTCCTCTCCACCGCCACTGTCGGCACCACCGGCACACCCAGAATGTCTTCCAGGGCCTCCGGGTTTATCCTGAGCCCGAACCTGGCGGTCTCATCGGCCATATTGAGGGCCACAATCACCGGCAGTCCCAAATCTACCAGGTGCAGGGTAAGAAACAGGTCCCTCTCCAGGTGGGCCGCGTCCACCACATCAATAATAATGTCCGCCGAAAGAACCAGGTCCCGCACCAGTTTTTCCTCGCCGGTAAAGGAGGAAATACCGTATACCCCGGGCGTATCGATAATTATATCCCTGCCTATGCGGCCGTAACAGGTATCCACTGTTGTGCCCGGAAAGTTGCTGACATCCGCGTACAGACCGGACAGCCCGTTAAATACCGCGGTTTTCCCTACATTGGGGTTCCCCGCCACCACTATGTACCTGTTATCTTCCGCCGCTCCGGCCTTTTTACCAAAGTCCCGGCAATGCAATGCCGTTTCTCCCTTCTTCCACAAAATGGTCTCTACTATTCATACTTCAGTTGAAAAATTACTAGCTGACAGCAATCAGCCGTCAGCTAGACCTCATACCCCTTATGGCCGGTACACTTTTTCATGACACCGGTTCTCCCGCGCATTTTTTCCGGCCGGCCGCCAGCGGTTCCACGGCTATAAGCCCGGCCAGCTTTCTCCCAATGGCGATTTCCTGCCTGTTCCTGGCAATCACAATGGGACCCGCCGGCACCACTTCCTGGCAGGTGACCACCGTTCCCTCGGAAATACCAAAGCGTATTGCCTGCGCCCTGGTAAGCTCGTCAGGCAGGGAGACTATTTTTAACCTCTGGCCCCTGCGGGCTTTATCCAGCGTCACCTTAAAACCTCCGGCAATGAACAATTGATAAAGAGAACCGTTCTCACTATATAATTATATGCCACCCCAGAGGCAAAATCAACAAAAAATTATACTTTTAATATGATACAGGCGGGGCAAAATAAAACAACCAAATATTAAGGGAGGGAAAAAAATGGTTGACATCAATATAAAGGGGATGGAAGTGGCTCCTCTCAACGAGTCGCAGATGGACAAACTGCGGGAGGCCGAGAAAAGTATAAACAATGAAACCGGAACAGGCGAAGTATACCTGCTGGCAGTGACCAGAAAATAAGGTATCGGAGTTAGGAAGAAGGGTCAAGGAGACAGAATCCTGTCTCCTGACCCGATTTGCCCTTATCTTAAGAGCTTTCTTTCCAGGGTGTCCCAGAACGAAGCGTCCTCAAATCCCATCCGCCAGAAGGCTATGCCGCCCAGGCCGTATTTTTCAACCAATCCCAGTTTGATGGCCAGGCTGTACCTGTTCTCAAACCAAACCTCACCGGGCGGACCGCTTTTTCCCACCGGTCCTTTTGGGTTATAATAAGCTATGGCGTCAAGCAAGGATTACGCTCTGATAACCGTACTTTTTCTGGCCGAATTTTCCAGGGGGGCTTTTTTTCTCGCCTTCCTGCCTTTATATACTACCGAATTTTTCGGCTGGACCGTTGCCACCGCCGGGTTAGCCGCATCAGTTCACTATTTTGCCGAAACCCTGGTCAAATCCTTTGCCGGGTGGCAGCTTGACAGGTTCGGCAGGCCGGTTCTCCTGGCAGGCCTGGTGGTCGGCCTGGCGGCATTAGTAATGGCCAGGATATATTCCCACCCGGTATCGCTGGTAGCATTCTCAGGCCTTTTCGGGCTGGGATTTTCACCCCTCTGGATCGGGGTGTTCACCGAGGTAGCCCCCACGGACAAAAAAGACCGCTCTTCCCGGATCGGCCTGGTATTCGCGGCATGGCTGGCCGGGATGGGAAGCGGTCTGGCGGCAATCAATTTTTTCATTTCGGTCAGTTATGACTTTGCCTTTCTGGTTATTATCCTTTTCTTCCTGGCGGCTCTGATAATCGCCTGGCTGTTTTACCCTTCGGTTTCAAACAATCAGCCCGGCCCCGGTATTTCCCCGGCCCCAATACTGCCGGCCATCCGCCACCTGGCCGTAAATAAAGCCGTTTCCCGGGTCCTTCTGCCCACCATGTTCTTGCAGACTTTGTCCGGCAGTTTGCTCATACCGGTGTTGCCGGTCTTTGCCAGAACAAGTCTGGGCCTGAGCCACGACGGGTACGGCCTCCTGGTTATAGCGGGAGGACTGGCCATGGTGCTGTTCCTTATCCCGATGGGAAGGCTGGCGGATAAAACAAACCTTAAAACTATCCTGTTCGCCGGAATGGCCCTGGCTTCCGCAGCCCTGTCCGGCCTGGCCCTGGCGGGGAATAAGGACAACGCCGTCATAATATCGTTAATACTGGGAATATCCTATGCCGCTGTGCTTCCGGCCTGGAACACACTGCTGGCAAAGGCCGTCCCGCCTGAACGGCAGGCTACCGGCTGGGGTATATTTTCAACCGTAGAAGGCCTGGGCATTGCCGTGGGACCGGCCATGGGCGGGGTTTTGGCCCGGTACTTTAATCCGGTGGGGACGCTGCTGGCGGCTGCCGGCATACTTTCACTGATGGCGCTTTTTTACCTTGTTTACCCTGTGGAGAGGTTTTTTAAAACGGGGGTTAGGGGTTAGTATTGAAAATTGAAGGTCAGGCCCTTAACTTATTAATTTATTTTCTCTGTGTTCTGTGGCTAAAAAAGGGGTTGATTCCGTGTTTGAGGACTTGCTCCAATACTTTACTATCGCCGTCGTGGTTTATGCCATATTGCCCACGCTGCTGGCCCGCTTCTGCAGCGTCGGGGTAATCAGCCGCCTGCCCCTGAAGGAAGGAGTAACAATTACCTTCGATGACGGCCCCGACCCCCGGTACACTCCCCGGGTGCTGGATATCCTCAGGGCGGCCGGGGTCAAGGCCTGCTTTTTCGTGGTGGGGGAAAAGGCCCGCAGGCACCCGGAAATAATAGAAAAAATCGTTTCCGACGGCCATGAAATAGGCATCCACGGATTAAGGCACCGCATTCCCTGGCTGCTGGGGCCTGTTGGCACCATCAGGGAAATAAAGGAATCTGCCCGGGTCATCGAGGAAATTACCGGGTCCCGGCCGGCGGCATTCAGGCCTCCCTGGGGGCTTTTCAACCTGTGCTCCTATCTGGGCAGTTTAGCTCTCAAACAAAAGGTGGTGTTGTGGTCCTTCATGAGCTGGGACTGGGCCGGGAGTATTACCCCGGAAAATATAGAGAAAAGGGTGCGCAAAAGGCTCGCTGACGGATCCATCCTGGTGTTTCACGACAGTGATACCGCGCCGGGGGCTTCCGGCGGGTGCACCGAAAAGATGCTTTCCGCCCTGCCCGGAGTCATAGACGAATTAAAAGAGCGCGGGTACGATATAATGCCCCTGGGTAATTCCATAAAAAAGCCGCCCTGCGGGCGGCAGAATTCAGAATTCAGAATCCAGAATCCAGAATGTAAAGGCATTCCTTTACTGCGTTGCTGCCTGCGTGGCAGCCGGTTCCTGCCGGGGTTGTGGCGGGTGTGGGACAGGATGTTCAGGCTGGCGCTGAACATCAAAGATGTTACGGCCGATGACGGCAGTCCCACCATCTTCCGCACCTCGGTGAGGCGGTATACCGGCGCCCCCGTGGCACTGCCCGGCGGGGAGACCCTGCATCCCGGTGAAAAAATCTGCGAACTGCACGTAAACAATGACTACATGGCGGAATACCTTGCAGGAGAGACCGGCCCGGGCAGATTGGGAATCAGAATTGTCCGCGAGCTGCGCCGCTCCCTCCCCGCCTTGGCTGCCCATATCGCCGGGGACCCCCGGTATATGGACATTAAATCCGTGGTGGGCATAACCTTGCTGCACAGGGCGACGGCCGCAATGGGTTTTACCGCCGTGGAAATATCCTCGCCGCTGATCAGAAAAATGATATCTTTCTACCAGGGCCTGATTTTAAATCTCTATCACCCCTCCGGAAAGGACCGTTTATCAGGGAAGGGTGACATGAACCCCAAAATAGTGGCTATAAGCAAATCAATGCTTCTTTCAAAATATCTGCCGTCAGCGGTACACAATAAATGATACAAAACTTTCAAAAGTACATATCCCTGGCGCCCTGTTCGATCATCCTCAGGCGCTCCATGGTCAGCTGCCGGACCTTTAAATTGCCGATCTCCTCCAAGTGCTCCTTAATGGCCCTCTCGCCCGCTTCCCGGGTGGCCGGCGAGGCATAGTCCTCCAGGAATTCCTTGAAGGTAAGAATGGCGTTGGGCTGGCACACATTTTGAATTTGCCCGCTCTTGGCCAATGCCATAAAGCGGTCCCCCGTGCGGCCGCTGCGGTAACAGGCCGTGCAAAAACTGGGCAGGTAACCCGACAGGCAGATGCTGCGCAGCACTTCATCGGGGCTGCGGTGGTCCTCCACCTGGAACTGCGGCGATTCATCGCTGCGGGCAGCCGGATCGGATTTTCTTTCCTGTTCCAGTTTATAGCCGCCCACCCCGGTGCATGACCCCGCGCTAATCTGCGACACGCCGGCGGCCAGCAGTTCGTCCCTGAACTCCGGCCGCTCCCGGGTGGACAGTATCATCCCCGTGTAGGGGACTGACAGGCGCAGGACGGCGATCACTTTTTTAAAATCGGCGTCATTTACCAGGTAGGGGAAATGATCATAATCCACACCCGGGGCCGGGCGCAGCCGGGGCACCGAAATAGTGTGCGGCCCCACCCCGAAAACCTCCTCCAGGTGCAGGGCGTGCAGCAGCATGGCAAGCACTTCAAATTTGTAGTCGTACAGCCCGAACAGCACCCCTACGCCCACATCGTCGATGCCCCCCTCCATGGCCCTGTCCATGGCCGTGGCATGGTAGTCGTAATCGCGCTTGGGCCCGGCCGGGTGCATGGCCGCGTAGGTTTGCCGGTGGTATGTTTCCTGGAACAGTATGTAGGTGCCGATGCCGGCTTCCTTCAACCGCCGGTAGTTTTCCACGGTGGTGGCCGCAATGTTGATATTTACCCGCCGGATGCTGCCGTTGGACTCCTTGACCCGGTAAATGGTCCCGATTGCCTCCAGAACATATTCAATAGGGCAGTTTTCGGGATCCTCCCCGGCTTCCACGGCCAGCCGCTTGTGTCCCAAAGACTCCAGGATTGTTACTTCCTCCCGCAGCTCATCCATGGTCAGCCGCCGCCGGGCAAATCCATTTTCGCGCCGGTAGCCGCAGTACACACAGTTGTTGATGCAGTAATTGCTGATATACAGCGGGGCAAAAAGCACCAGCCGGCGGCCGTATATTTTTTTCTTGATCTCGTAAGCGGCGCGAAACATCTCCGCCAGCAGGCCGGCATCCTCCAGGTGCAGCAGCACGGCGCATTCCCGGGGTGAAATACCTTTAGCCAGGCGGGCCTTTTCAATAATCCGGCGGGCCTGTTCCCTGTCCGCCTGCCGGGCCTCTTCCAGCCATTGACTGATCAGACCTTCATTAATAAAATCAGCCTGCCCCCTTTGCATCGTCAATTCCTCCTTAGAATTTTTATGGCGTCGCCGCGATCCCGGGCCAATGGCCTGCCCAGCCCGGAAAGCAATATTTTAATCATCTCCAGCGCCTCCCCGGGATCCGCGGAAGGCTCTTTTTTTTGGGGGTAAATGAGGTACTTGTCCCGCACACCGGGCGGGGTTAAATTGGGCATGATCACGTTGGCGCCGCTTTTTAAGGCCAGCCGGCGGGCTTCCGGGTGCAGCGTCCCGAGAGCGGTGGTGGCCGGCAGGTGGGCCCGGGGACAGCACAGCCTGGTAACGGCCAGCGTTTTCAGGGTGAGATCCAGGTTTCCGGCCGGGGCCGATTTTAAAGGAGTGTCGTGGTGGGGCAGAAACGGGCCGATGCCTGCCATATCCACGTCCAGGCGGCGCATAAGCATGATGTCCCCGGCCAGTATCTCCGGGCTCTGGCCCGGCAGGCCCACCATGTTGCCCGATCCCGTCTGATAACCCAGTTCCTTAAGCCAGTACAGGCACTGGAGGCGGTTCTTCAGGCTGCCGCCGGGCTTTAAGTACCGGAAAAGATTTTGGTCTGCCGTTTCGTGCTTCAACAGGTAGCGGTCGGCGCCGGCCTCCCGCCAGTCCCTGTACTCCTCCCGGCTGCGCTCTCCCAGGGACAGGGTTACCGCCAGGCCTTTATTCTTGATCTGCTCAATCAGTCCGGCAATATCGGCGGCGCGGTAATGCAAATCCTCCCCGGACTGCAGGACCACGGTCCGGTATCCCAGGGCGGCGGCTTTATCCACGGCGGCCATAATTTCCTGCCTGGTCAGCCGGTAGCGGGAAAGCCGCCTGTTGTCCCGGCGCAGGCCGCAGTAGAGGCAGTTCCTGCGGCAGTAGTTGGAGAATTCGACAACGGCCCTCAGGTGGACGGCATCACCCACCCCCTTGCGGCGCACCCGGTCGGCGGCGGCAAAGAGGGCCGGCATCTGCCCGGGGCCGGCCGACAGTAAAACCACAATTTCCCGCCGATCCGGCTGTTTTCCTGTCATTACATTGTGCAAGGCGGCGGTGAAGGCGTCCATGGTCAGGCCACCCCGTTTTCATCCAGCAGGGCCAGCACATCGGGGAAAGGCGCCAGCGCCCGCCTCAAAATGCCGTGCATGTAGGCGATCAGCACCCCGTAATTGACAATGGGCGCGCCGGCGGCCCGGGCAGCCATAATGCGGCTGATCATCTCCCTCCGGTTGATCATGCAGGCCCCGCAGTGCACAATCAGCTTGTAACTCTCCAGGCCGGCGGGCAGCTCGATGCCGCTGGACCAGTGGAAATTCAGTTCCCCGCCCACGGCCTGGCGCAGCCAGCGGGGAATCTTGACCGTACCGATATCATCGGCCACCCGGTGGTGCGTGCAGGCCTCGGCAATGAGCACGTGATCACCGGGCTGCAGGTCTTCCACCGCCAGGGCGCCCTCCACCAGGGTGGCCAGATCACCCTTGTAGCGGGCAAAAAGGATGGAAAAGGAAGTCAGGGGCACGCCGGGCGGAGTATCGGCGTCCACCTTTAAAAATGCCTGGGAGTCGGTTATCACCAGCGCCGGCGGCTTTTGCAGCCGGCTCAGGGCGGCTTTCAACTCCCGCTCCTTGACCACCATGGCCAGGCAGTCATGGTCCAGCAGGTCGCGGATGGTCTGCACCTGGGGCAAAATCAGGCGGCCCTTTGGCGCGGCCAGGTCGATAGGCACCACCAGCAGCGCCAGTTCCCCCGGAGGCACCAGGTCGCCGGCGATGGTGGGCGCCGTCCACTCTTTGGGGGCCAGTTTAATCATGGCCTGCTTTAATTCATCAATACCCTCACCGGTGCGGGCACTCACTTTCACCCAGGGTATACCGGGCAGCGGGATACCAACATCCCCGGGGTCCGGCAGGAGGTCGATCTTGTTGATCACACCCAGCACCGGCTGCTGTGTTTGCCTGCAGGCGTCCACCAGCCACCGCTCCAGTTCCCCCACCCCCTGCCGGTGGCCGACCACCAGCAGCACCAGGTCGGCCTTGGCCAGTACGCCCAGGCTTTTCGACACCCGCTGGCGCCCCAGTTCCCCCTCGTCATCCAGGCCCGCCGTGTCAATAATAACCACGGGACCTATGGGCAGGATT
This sequence comes from Bacillota bacterium, assembly GCA_049323615.1. Taxonomy (GTDB): domain Bacteria; phylum Bacillota; class Desulfotomaculia; order Desulfotomaculales; family Desulfocucumaceae; genus JBMOPD01. The sequence goes on from JBMOPD010000019.1 coordinate 33,501, forward strand.
TCCATGGACTTATATACCGGGTCGGTGGTTGTGCCGGCCACGGGGGACACAATGGCGATGTCCTGCCCGGTCAGGGTGTTTATCAGGCTGGATTTGCCGGTATTGCGCCGCCCAAAGAGGGCAATGTGCAGCCTGCTGCCCCGCGGCGTGTCATTCATGATCCCCATCCCCCTTCTCCGGGGCGGCCCCAGTCAGGGATTTAACCTCGGGTGACCAGGGAACTTTTAACCTGAACCCCTTTTATCTGCCCCAGCCTTCCCGTCAAAGCCCCAATCTCATCGGTGCTGCCGTCCACAATCAGTGAAATCACCGAAAGCCCTCTTTCCCGGTAAGGAATGCCCATGCGGCCCACAATCACATCGGCGTATGAACTCAGTATGCTGTTGATTTTGGGAGCCTGCTCCCGGTTTTCAACGACGATGCCAATTACGCCGATACGGCGTTCTGCACCCATTGTCCCACTTCCTTGGCAATAGCCTTTAGCTGTAAGCTTTTATCTTACTGCTAACAGCCATTTGGTTAAATTGAAAGCCTGTTTTCCCCGGGCGAAAACAGGCTTGCAGCAGGCATGGACAAGCTCCTTGCCCCTTGACCACAGTACATGGTGCACCTGATTGCCGCAGGGATGCGCCGGAATTTTAACCCTCCCGGCCGGGTAACTTTCCCGTACCGGTCAGGTATTAATAATATATATTCCTTTTGATGTTAATTATATATCCCCGGCGGCTAAATTCAAGTAAATTTTTTCACAAGTTTATGCCTCCTACGGCCTAACGGGACGATAACAGCATAAAGGCCAGCAGTAAAAGGGAAGAAACCAAAAAAAACACGAAGATTATAAAAAAGACGGGGTCAACAGCCAGCCTGCCCAGCCGGATCTTTCGGGTCTGCCTGTTTTTACCATGCTGTCCTTCCATTTAATAACTCCTTTCCGACCAAAATGGTAGCGCTGCAATACCAGTGATGAGCTGAAATCCCTGTCACCTAAAAAGAAGGATTTTCACTGCTGAAAGAGAAATAAAACAGTTACAATTGTACGCTGTTCCTGAGCCTCACACCTACTTCACGCCGGCTGGCGACAAGGAGGTACCGGTATATGAATCTAGCCCTGAAGTTGGCCGAACAAAGTCAACTTTTTCCCGAAAAGGAAGCCATCGTATATTATGACCAGCGGCTTTCTTATAAACAGCTGAACGCCATGGTAAACCGGCTGGCCAACGGGCTCAAGCAATCAGGGATTTTACCGGGCGACAGGGTGCTGCTGGTGCTTGAGAACTGCCCGGAGTTTATCATTTCCTATTATGCCATAATAAAAATGCGGGGCATAGTGGTACCGGTCAACCCCCAGTATACCATGAACGAGTTCAGCCTGATTATGCTGGATGCCGAGCCCTCGGCGGTGATTACAAACCAGCAGCTGGCGCCCTTATTTAAAAAGCTGTCCCCGGAAATAGAAATAAAGAGCGGTATTATCGCCACCGGTTATGAAAACAGGGAAGAAGGAATACAGTCCTTTGAAAAAATACTCAGTATCGGATCAGATACATTCTCAGTTGATAAACCGGCCGGCCGGGACGACGTGGCAGTGCTGATGTATACTTCCGGCCATACAGCCTCACCCAAGGGGGTCATGCTGACCAACCACAACCTGTACAGCAACGCGGCAACCTTTGCCCAGTGCTGTAAAATGACGCCGGCCGACCGTTCCCTGCTGATTGCCCCGGTCTATCATGCCGCGGCTCAAACCTGTGTTATGAACACCACCATCATAGCGGGCGCCACCCTGGTGGTGCACGACGGGTGGAAAGGGCCACAGCCCCTGCTGGAAGCCATCCAAAACGAGAAAATAACATTTTACTTCGGGCCGCCCACCATGTACGCACTGCTTGTCAAATACCCGGACACAGACAAGTACAACCTCAGTTCATGGCGGTATGCCTTAATCGGGGCGGCGCCCACCCCGCCGGACATTTTCAAAAGCTTTGAGGAAAAATTCGGTTTCCAGCTGACAGAAGGCTATGGACTGACCGAAACCTCGCCGGTCACAACCATTGTGCCCATTGACGGTTTGAAAAAAATAGGTTCGATAGGCATCCCCATACCCGGAGTAGAGGTAAAGCTGGTGGACTACGAGGACCAGGAGGTCCCCGTAAACCAGATCGGCGAAATCGTGGTCAAGGGCCCCAATGTCATGAAGGGTTACTATAAGCGCCCCGAGGAAACAAACTGGGTCATGCGGAACGGATGGTTCCATACCGGCGACCTCGCCTACAAGGACAGTGACGGGTATTATTATATCGTGGACAGGAAAAAAGACCTTATCATCAGAGGCGGCCTGAACATTTACCCGAGGGAAATAGAGGAAGTACTGTACTCCCACCCAATGATTTTCGACGCTGCGGTGGTGGGAGTGCCCGACCCCATTATGGGTGAGGAGGTCCTGGCCTTCGTGCTTTTAAGGGAAGGCAGCCAGATTACCCCCGAAGAAATACAGGAATTTTGTGTGAACAAACTGGCCCGGTATAAAATACCCAAGTATATCAGGTTTGTGGAAAACCTGCCCAAGACCACGTCAGGAAAGCTGCTCAGGGGAGAACTGCGCAAAATGCTTTAAATACAGGCCCGCCAAAGGGCCATTTATTTTGACACCACCATCGCCCCCCGGCCCCCAAGCCGGTATCCCTTTTCATGCGCCTTCACGGTTCCTTTTCCGGCGCCATTATCAGCTTGGTTTTTGACTCGGCAAACCGGTTGTCTGAATATTTTTACTATTAAAACATAAAAGTGAAATATTGCACTATCCCCCTTTATCTTTTATACTAAGGATAACAAAAAGAAGTGATCAAGGCATGTGAAAAAGTTTACTAGCCGCAAGCACTGGGCGGCCATAAACATAAGACCAAAAAAAGACAAAAAAGCCCGTTTCAGAGAAACCGAAAAGAAGCTTTTAAAGAATATGAGCCGACGCAAACAGAATGCTTCCTCACTCCCCGCCGGGGAGTAATGACAAGCAAAATTACAGGAAGCATATTTTTTAAACTAAAATTGTGCATAAAATCACATGATTGTAGTGACTAAACTCTAATGGCAGTGGGACCAAAGCAACCGGTATGAACAAAAGCTGAAAGTAGGTGTGTAGTGATGTTTTTTCGCAAAGTAACCAGCAAAAGCAACGGAAAAGAATACACTTACGTAAAGCTGATTGAAAATTACCGGGAGGGTAATAAAGTAAAACAGCGCGTTATAGCCAACCTGGGCAACCTGGAAGACCTTACACCCGACAAGGTGCACGGGCTGATAACCGGCCTGGCCAGAATATGCGGGCTGGATCCCGGGCCCCAGAATACCTTTGAAACCAAGAAAGTCTTGCAGTTCGGGGATGTGCTGGCGCTTCAGAAGGTATGGGAAGCACTGGGCATAACCCAAATAATACAGGACCTGATGGGTTCGGAAAAATCAGCGGTACTCCCGCTCCTGGTTGAGCTGATGGTAATGAACCAGGTGATTAAGCCCAAAAACAAGAAGGCCCTCAGCGAATGGTACCGGAACCTTTACTTCCCCCAGCTGGAAGGCAAAAATCTTTCGCCGGATCACTTTTCGCGGGCCCTGGACGCCCTCACAGCCATCAAGGAACCCCTGGAAAAGCAGCTTTTCCGGACCATCCAAAAACTTTTCCAGGTAGATTCGGGAACCATATACTGCCACCTGACCAGGGGGTTCTTCGAGCGGGCCGTAAATGAAAATAACGGCCAGCGCGGGAGCAGGTCTTTTATAACCCGGCCGCCCGAGAAAAAGCAGGTCGACATGGGTATCCTGGTTAACGAAAAGGGTATCCCCCTGGGCCACAGGGTGTTTATGGGCCACTTTGCGGACGGCGACACGGTGCCCCGGCGGATCAGCCAGTTAATGCAGCAGTACACCATAGACCACTGTATATTTGTGGGTGACCAAAACATAATTACTGAAGAAAATGTCAGGCTCCTGGTGGCTTACGGGTATCAGTACATAGTGGGCCTTGAACTGAGATTCAACCAGGAACCGGGCCCCCTGGAGAGCTACCTGGAAATGCCGCCGGAAACATTTGACGTTATTGACGACGACCTTCTATACCGGGAAATTCAAACCGGGGAAAAACGCTATCTATTATGCTACAACCCTGAAAAGGCTGCCGAAAAAAAATTCATCCTGGAAAACCGGTTAAACAGCATTGAAAAAGAACTGTCAGAACTACAAAAATGGGTGGCCGACAGGTGCAGCTTCAACGCCAAGGCAAACTTTTACAAAGCCAACAACCTGCTTAAGGACACATTCTGCCGCCGCTATTTTGAGTGCATGTATGACGAAAAAAACAACACCTTCAGCTACCAGCGAAAACAGGATGTGATAGACAGGGAAATTTCCCTGAGCGGAAAGTTCGTTATAAAAACCAATGCCGGCAACCTCTCCCCCCTGGAAGTCATCAGCGCATACACCCATTACGCGGAGGCGAGGGACGCATTTCGCATCATCAAGAACAATGACGCCAACTCAGGAGACTATACCGAATCACGGATCAGAGGATATGTATTTACCTCAGTGCTGGCCTACCTGATGGAAAAGGCCCTGGAAAACATACTGCGGCAGCACAATATTGAAATAAGCGCCAGAAACGCCCTGGAAATCCTTGAGGATATCAAGCTTACGGTAATTGAAATGAACAACAGGGAAACCCGTTATATCACCCCCACTCACGCGATACAGAAAGAGATCCTCTCGGCCCTGGGTGTATCTGATGTACCCAGAACACTGGTAAAGGGGGCGGTTTTATAGAGCTGTGCATGTGATTTATTGTACTATTTGTCACTACAAACAATTTCGGGAGGGATTAAAATGCTGGAAACCCTTGGTGAATATGTAAAAACTCTATACGGTGCGGATAAAAATTTATACGGGCTGGTATCCCTGGGGATCATGGCCGGTATGGGTGTCTCCCTGGGGCTGCTGACCGAACTGGTACTCCGCATACTGGGAATAAAAGGCGGAGCGCACTGAACTTAAAAATAAGGGTTTGAGGGAACAACGGTAATAGAAAGATAAATAGATTAAGGAGGTAAGGGGAATGTATCTGCCAATTGCTGATACGGTAGTTAACCCCTACGCGCTGCTCTTAATCGGGTTCTGCGTAGGTGTACTGGGAGGTTTCTTTGGGGTAGGCGGCGCCTTCATGGTGACCCCGGCCCTGAACATATTCGGATTCCCCATGGCTTTTGCCATCGGCACCGACATCGCGCACATATTCGGCAAATCGATTGTGGCCACCTTCAAGCACGCATTACTGAAACACGTTGACTGGAAACTGGGTGTTATAGTTGGTTTGACCGGTATGTACGGAGTGAACCTGGGCAAACAGACAATCATGTACCTTGAAAAAATTGGCCAGGTGGGGCCTGTTGTACGTATAGTTTACATCGCCCTGCTGTTCGCGGTGGGCGCCTTCATGCTGGCGGAGTACATCAAATTCCAAAAGAGGCAGGAGCTCAACGAGGACGGCAGCCTGAAGGCGGAATCCGACACTTCCGCTATTGCCCTTAAACTGCAAAAGCTGAGAATACCCCCGATGATCTCCCTCCCCACCTCGGGCATCAGGGCCTACTCACTGTGGCTCATTGTCGCCCTGGGGATTTTCACCGGTTTTGTTTCCGGCTTCCTGGGGGTAGGCGGGGGATTTGTAAGGGTGCCGATGTTCATCTACCTGATGGGCCTGCCCACCACGGTGGCGGTGGGAACCGACCTGCTGGGAATACTGATTTCCAACTCCTGGGGATCATATGTATACGCTTCAGCCGGTCGGGTTGAGATTGTGGGCGCCATGGTGATGCTGCTGGGAGCCGGAGTGGGCGCCCAGATCGGTTCGGTGGCCACGGCCTACGTCAAAGGAATGCGCATCCGCCTGTACTTCGCCATCACTGTATTACTGGCCGGGGTAGCGGTTATATTCAAGCAGATCCACTGGGCCACCGCCGCCGGTGTGCTGATGCTGGGGTCGGCCTGCACCTTAAGCGCCGTGGTGATTATCCTCTTAATCAAGGGCGTGGCCGAAGCCAGGCAGGCGCAGCTGGAGGTGCATACCCAAAGAGCTGTGCAGAACGTAAGATAAACCCATGGTAAAGGTATAAATAAAAATAATAAAATTTAAGGAGGCTGAGACTATGTCTACTGAGAAAAAAATAGTTGATATCATGGTTTCCCCCGACAATTACACGGCGGTAACAGCCGGCGCGGGGTTCAGGGAAATTGTCGGTGCCCTTAAAAAATCCCTTACATCCGGTGGGCCGGACACCATACTGGTCTATGACAACAACCTGCTGGCCGGGTTCATCGGCTTCGGGGAAGTGCTGAACGCCATCGAAGCCCAATTTTTAAAAGGCGGCACGTACCGCGGCTGGACTGTCAACAAGGAGTGGGCCATACCGGTGTTCTGGGAAGGCCTGTTCACAGACCGCTGCATTGAGGCCACCGGTAAAAAAGCCGGGGAAATAATGAAGCCGGTTCAGTTTGCGGTGGAAACCGGGGACCCGTTAATTAAGGCGGTATACGGCATGACAAAGCACTCCACCGGGAACCTGCCTGTATTACGGGACGGCCTGGTGGCAGGAATAGTCCGCAGCAAGGAACTGTTCCTGGAAGTCAGCATACTGGCCGGCAGCGCCGGGGCGCCGGTCTTCACCCTGGACAGAATGCAGGCCGCAGGCGGCAAAACGGCAGCCAACAGCAGCGGTTAACAGTCTGGCGCCGAAATATACCGGGGGCCGTCATTGACAAAAATACCGCCCTTTGTTACTATTACAGTAAATAAATAATATGCCGAATCGAAAAACGATAGGCCGGGCCTCTTGCCAGAAGTTTCCATGGCGATGAGGTTAAGGGTCTATTTCTTTTTTAATGATGTAATAACCGGAGGGTTGCATGATAAGGTTAATCAGGCAGGGCTTCAGGGCTCAGATGGTTATTGTGGTGACCGTGCTCCTGCTGATACCTGTGATAGTCTTATTCTATGACATATTTTTCCTGGAAAGGTCCGAGGATGTTCTTTTAACCAACTCTGAAAAAAAATTATCCGGCATTGCCGATTCGATGGCCAGTCAGATATATGAAAAAATTAATATAAAAAATGGCAATGGCGGCAACGGACACGACTTTAACCTGGTCATGAAGCAGGCCTTTGATGAAGTGGCCGTCCCCATGTCAAGAAGCTATAACGGTGTCCGCCTGTGTATGTACATCGTGGAAACAGACAAAATTTATATACACGGTTTTATCCATGAATATAAAATAAGGCCCCCCGAAGAGCAAATTGCACGGGAAAAACGCATCCGCAACGAAGCAGCCGCCGGGATCAGCGCCGTGGTTTCCAGCGGCATCCCAATAACCAGGGTGGGCAAGACCTGGGATGACAATTTTCTGGAATGTCTGGTGCCGATTGTCAATCACTCCAAAATAGTGGCCGTGGTTTGGGCGGAGGAACGCATCCACCCGGCATTCGCCCAAAGCCGGAATGCCCGCAAGATTATCATGTATGTAATCGCTTTTCTGTTTATCTCCGGTATCGCGGGCACCATGCTGGCCACCAACCGGGTCAGCGCCAGGGTGGAAGAGATAAAAATAGGCCTTAAGGAAATTGAAGGGGACTTTGACAGAAGGATTCCCCCCATGGCGGGGGACCTGGGTGAAATATCAGCGGCCATAAACAAGATGGCCCAGGGGCTGGCCGAAAAGAAACAGCTGGAAGAGCAGCTTAAAAGATCCGAGGGACTGGCCACCCTCGGCAGGCTGGTGGCCGATATCGCCCATGAGCTGCGCAATCCGATGTGTGTCATTCAGGCCACCACCGAGTTGATCGCAGAAGAGATTACCAAAAACAACATCCCGGATATGGATGAACATATCAAAATGGTCACCGCCCAGCTGGAGCGCCTCAACACATTATCCGCCCAATTGCTGGATTTCGGGCGCAGCGAGGGTTACCGGGTGGAAAACCTGGACCTGAACGAAGCAGTCAGGGAAGTCATCCAGTACATTCAGCCCCTGACTGATAAAAGCAATATCAGCCTCAACCTCTGCCAGGATGATGGCATTAAAACTTTTCAGGGCAACCGGGAAAAGCTGCACCAGGTATTCATCAATATAATTATGAACGCCATCCAGGCCATGCCCGGGGGCGGAACACTGGACATAAAAACCTTTCAGCCCCGGGAAGATAAAATATGCGTAACCATACGGGACTATGGCATAGGCATTAAAAAGGACAGCATACCGCAAATATTTGAACCTTTCTACACCGAGAAAAATGGAGGCACCGGCCTGGGCCTGGCCATAAGTCAGGAGATAATAAAAATTCACCGGGGGTCCATTGATATAGACAGTGAACCCGGAAAAGGAACCACTTTCACAATTTGTTTTCCCGTTTGATTCTTGCCGGGGAGCATGAGGGTGAACAATCGCCGGAGGAGGCAATTGGAAATGGCGGAAGCCAGGGTTTTAATCATCGACGATGAAAAGGGTATGCGGTGGGCACTGGAAAAAGCCTTGCAAAGCGAAGGCTATGACGTTATTACCGTTGACAACGGCTATGACGGCATATCGGTGCTTGATCAATCTTCCGTTTCGCTTATCCTGCTTGACTATAAAATGCCTGAACTGGACGGCCTGGAGACCTTGCTGAGAATAAAGCAGAACCATCCGCACATCCCGGTTATTTTCATGACCGCCTTCAGCAGCATGCCAACGGCCCTGGAGGCAATAAAACGGGGAGCCGTGGGCTACATTACCAAGCCCTTCCAGTTGGGCGACCTGAAGTCAGCTATACGGAGAGCCATTGATCAGTCGGTCTTTGTCAATTGACTCACTATAAAAAAATATATAGAGGGGGGACGCGTCATGTTGAAAGCAAAGGAAGTGCGGACAGCTCTGTACCGGCCTGTGCAGGTGTGTTTAGTGTGCCTTTTAGCCCTGGCTCTGGCGCTTACTCTGTTCCCCCGGGTTTCTGCCGCCGGCATACTGGACATAAATGATCCCCAGGTCGATTCTTCATCCCTCTTTTCCGGGGCCAAGCTGACCTTTTCCGGCAGTGTTGACGAAGAATGCGATGTTATTATAAAAGTTGTCGGCCCGGGTAAAAAGGTGGTTTTGGGCAACGACGGGCTGGTTCCGTCCCACTACTCCGTGGTGGATAACCTGCCGCGCCAGTATAAGATACTGAGCTCCTGCGGTATTAACGATATTGCTCCGGAAATTAAAAACACCCTGGGCCTGACAAATGATTTCAGCGTACTGAGAAACAAGGCGGTTGCATATTTACAGTGGGATGAAAAGAAGGTGCCGCAGACCGGACCGGAACGCGAAAAGCAGATAAACAAGGCTATCCTTGTAAATGAACAAAATGGTCACTACAGGTTCATAGAGAACAGTATACAAATAGAGGGCGGTGAATTTAAAGGCACTCTCCATGTGGGGCGCCGGGAGTACAGCCCCCGGATGCAGGTACAGGTTATTGCGCTCAAGGATAACGTGGTAGTTGACCAAAAAATTCAAACCGTCAGCGTGCCGCTGAATTTCTTCACCAGGCCCATTGATATAGAAAAAGAACCTTTCCTCTTCACAGGCATATTCTTTTGCCTGACCATACTGGCCGTAACCGGCGTTGATGAAATAATCGGCAGGAGAGCCCGGACGGCCTTTACAAACAGCTGATTATCTGATAAGATAATTGTGAATGTATGTACATAAGTTCTGAAAGGGAGTTAATAAATTGTCTGACGACAGTACTGTTTCCCGGATACTCAGTAACAGGGAAAAGCAGTTGATAAAATTTATAAGGGAACTGGGATGGGGAGAAGTAAGAATACGTGTTGAAAACGGCCAGCCCGTACTGATATACGAAGCCATCAAAACTGTAAGGCTGGACGACCAGGGGCCGAATGTGCCCCGGAAACCGGCCAGCCGCAAAACCACCACAGGCACCGCCCTTTAGCCCGGATGACGGGTGTTGATAACCTGGAAAAGCCATGTACTTGTGGCTTTTTATTTTTTATTGGTTGCCGGCCATGGAGGATTTTTCTTCTATATTGGAGAAAATAAATTGGGGGGTGAAAAGGTGGCAAAAACATCTAAGGTTGAAGAGGCGCTGGAAAAGTGTATTGAGCTGGGAAAGATCCTTGCCCAGACAGATGAATACAGGGAAGTGAAAAAGGCCGAGCAAAACCTGCTGCATGATGCCGAGGCCCGCAGGCTGGTGGAAGATTTACAGAAATTGCAGCAGGAACAGCTTAAAAAGCAGATGGCCGGAATGGAAATTTCGGAAGAAGAAAAAAAGAAAATGTTTGAAACCGAACGGACCGCCATCCAGCATCCGGTGGTAAGGGCTTCCCACATGGCCAACGCCGGCTTTCAGGATCTGATGAAGGAAATAAGCAATAAAATCCGTGAGGGTATAAGGCTTTACTCTGAAAAATAAGCCGCCAGCGTCAGCGGTAAGCTTTCAGCTTTTGAGCAATTGTCATAGTGAGAAACAAAAAATCAGGAAACTTAATCCTGATTTTTTATATTTACTTCTTCTTTCATCTAAATTCTCCGCTTCTCTATGATTTAATCCCGAATTGCGCCAGAACTTCCGTGGGCGATACTATATTGTATTTCAGCGCCCAGGTGGCCGGCGGAAGGTCGAAGGCCACAGCCATCAGCTGGGTGAGGAAAAGGACCGGCATGGGAGTTTCCAGGTTATAATGCTTCTTAACCATACCCTGATATGCGTCAAGGTTCATCTGGCACATGGGACAGGGAGTGACCATGAGCTGGGCCTGGTCCTCAAGGGCGCTCTTGATGATGTTGTACCCGGACTCCGTGGTAATTTCCGGCCTGGTCAGGGAATGGGAGCTGCCGCAGCAGCGCGCCTTCATGGGGAACTTAACGGGAGTGGCGCCCAGGGCTTCTATAATCTTATCCAAAAATACCGGCTGCTCGGGATCATCAAAGCTCCAGGGGAGTACCCGGGGAGTCTGGCATCCCACGTAGCCGGCCACCCTCAGCCCGGTAAGGGGTTTCCTGACCATGGAGCGGATTTTGTCAAGGCCGACATCGTTGACTAATACCTCGATGATCTGGCGCACCTTTAACGTCCCCTTATACTTCAGCCCGGCGGACCTCAGGGCTTCATTGGCCATGGCCCGGAAATGTTTATCCTCCTGGAATTTTTTGTTGGCCAGGGCCAGGTTCATGTAGCAGGAACTGCACGGCACGATCACATCAAACCGCTTTGGCTCGGCCAGGGCCAGATTACGGGCGGCCAGCACCTGGGCCGGGTAATCGCCGACTACGCCCGAGGCCACGGTGGCCCCACAGCAGCTCCAGTCGGGGATCTCCTCAAGGCCCATGTACAGAGCATCGGCAACCGCCTCAAAGGATTTCAGGTACGGAACAGCTGCTCCCTCCATAGAACAGCCCGGGTAAAAGCTGTATCTCATTACCTAACCTCCTTTTTCATCTGTTCCTGGGCAAATTCAATAATTTCACGCACACCCTTTACTCCCTTTATTGTCTTGGGGGGCTTTAAGGGAATCCGGCTGTGCATTACCATATTCATTCCCAGTTCCCTCATTTCAAAGCCTTTTCTGATTTCGCTTATTCCCCGCTTAAGGTAATACCTGGCCATCAGGCCGCCCTCGAACACCCGGCCCCTGCTTATTATCTCCTGCCAGAAGGACTGGTAGAAAGTGGCCTGGGGCGGGCTGGTATAACCAAGCCTGATGGCGTAACTCTTCAGGTCATGCATCACGTCCACCAGGGGGATGCCCCTGGGGCAGCGGACCTTGCACATAAGGCAGGTGCTGCACATCCACATGGTGTTGGCGTTGAAAAATTCTTCCCTCTTCCCCGTTCTCATAAGAAGAAACAGCTCACGGGGGGAACAGTCCATCTCCTTCCTCGTAGCGCACGATACATCACACATTCCACACTGCATACATTTTTTAATGTAGCGGCCGTTTTCCAGGGCGTAAATTTCCTTGGCAAATGTGGTCTCGTACTTTAACGGCCCGGAGGAAACATTACGGTCACTCATATCTCTACTCCTTTGGCCAAAATGTTTTTACTCCGTCTTTGAACCTGACGCATCTCCCGGTTTAACCACAGGCTGCATAATGAATAGTTATTCATTGTTTTAGAAAGGAGTCAGGACGGCCGCGAGGCCGTCCCTTAAACTATCAGGTTCAGTAACATACTGCTTTTATCCGGTCTCATTAGAACCCTTTCATCGGGTTGGGGCCCAGTTGGTCAATCTTCTCCGCAAAATCGCCGATTATCTTGGGTATCTTGTCATAGTCCATGATGCTTACCTCCACCATGGACACCCGTTCAGACTCCAGTCCCAGCCTGTCCAGAGTCTCGGAAACCTTGGACAGCCTTACCCCGGCCAGTTCACTGCCCTTCATGAAATGGCACTGGTAGTCGTCCCCGTGCTTGCAGCCCATCAGGAGAACGCCGTCAATACCCCTCGACATGGCGTCGTTAACCCAGATCAGGTTCAGCGACCCCAGGCAGCGCACCGGTATGACCCGCACCCACTTGCTGTACTGGAGGCGGTTGATGCCTGCCATATCCAGGGCCGGGATGGCGTCGTTCTCACAGGCAAAGATAAGAATCCTCGGCTTTTCCTCGTCCTCTTCGGGCACCTCGATGGCCTTCAGCATGTTGCCGATCATGGGCACCGAGTAGTTCTTGAAGGAAATGATGCGCTCCGGGCAGGCCCCCATGCAGGTGCCGCACCTTCTGCAGCGGGTGGGATTGGGCAGGGGGTTGGCCTTGGCGTCCTCGTTGATTGCGCCGAAGGGGCATTCCTCGGTGCAGCGCTTGCACTGGGTGCAGCGGCTCATCTGGAAGTCCGGGAATGAAAGGTCTCCGGACCGCGGGTGCACCGCCATACCCCGGGCGGTCATCTCCACGCACTGGATGGCCTTAAGGGCGGCGCCGCTTGCATCCTCCACCGCCTGGGCCATATCCATGGGCCTTCGCACGCTGCCGGCGGCATAGATGCCGGTACGGCGGGTCTCGTACGGGAAGCAGATAAAGTGGGAATCCGGGAAGCCGTACTTGAGAGAAGGAAGCTCAGGGCCCTGCCTGTATTCCAGGTTCAGAATGTTTGATTTAATGATCGGCGCAGAAGCCGGGGCAGGTTCCGCTTCGGCAGCGGCGGCCGCCTCGCTCCCGGCCTCGGCCGGGGCTTCTTCCCGGCCGCACAGGGCCGGGTCTTCAAAGGCGGTGGTGGGCACCATGCCGTTGGCCAGCACCACCAGGTCAATTTCATCGGCCACGGTGGGTGAACCCATCAGCAGGTCCCGGGCTTCAATGCTCAGGTTGCCTCCGTCATCGGCCACGCCGGTAACATCGGCTTTTACGAAGATTACCCCTTCGGTCTGGGCCTTCTTGTAGAAATGCTCGTACTGGCCCGAAGACCTGATGTCCTTGTAAAAGACGTATACCGCAGCCTCGGGGTTTTGCCCCTTGACATAAAGGGCCTGTTTGATGGACTCCACACAGCACGCCGCCGAGCAGTACGGCAGGTGTTCCTGGTCCCTGGAACCGGCGCACTGGATAAAGGCCACCTTTTGCACGGCCTTGCCGTCCGAGGGGCGGGCTATGGTTCCCTTGGCCGCCAACTCTTCAAACTGGGCCTGGGTGACCACGTTGGGGGAGATTCCGTATCCCAGGTGCTCCAGCTTGCCGGGGTCGTAGGGAACGGCCCCGGTGGCCAGGACAATAGCCCCAACCCGCTCGGCAACACTTTCTCCGCCCTGTTTGATTATTACGTCAAACATGCCGGGGGCCCCCGCCGTTTTTTCAATGGCCGCCGATGTATATACCTTGATGTTGGGGTTGTCCGTAATTTCCTTGACCATGCCGGCCAGGCCGGTATCCACCGGATCGGTATAGGGGGCGCTTAAGGGAGCTATCTTGTAGCATCTCTTCAGCCAGCCGCCCAGGGAGTCCTCCTTCTCCACCAGCACCACCCGGCTGCCGGCCCTGGCTGCTTCCAAAGCCGCGGTCATGCCGGTAAGGCCCGCGCCCACCACCATGATGTCCTTGGAAAGGTTTTCGCCCAGGAAGGGCTCGGGCAGTTCCAGGTTCTTCAACTTGGCCAGGGTTATGCGCAGGTAGTCCTCGGCCATGGCCTGGGTATCCTCATCATCGGGCTCCTGGGTCCAGACCACCCGCTCCCGCAGGTTGACCCTTTCCACCGCCACCGGGGGGCCGAAATCAAATACATCGTAGTTGACCCGGCCGGAGCAGCCGGCTATAACCACATAGTTTACCTCTTCGCTCTCAATGTCCTTTTTTATGACCTCCACGCCGTCCCTGCCGCACAGGAAAGCATCGGTTTTACAGATGGGCGCCTTGTATTCCTTGGTGGCCACCTTAGCGAGGGCATCCATGTCCAGGGCATCACCAATGCCGCATCCCGAACAGATATATACTCCGATTTTTTTAGACATAGCTAAAGCCCCCTCACTGATTGAATTGCCTTTAGCGCTGCGGCGGTAGCATCCTGTACCGAAGCGGCAACATCAAGAGGCTTCTTGACGCACCCGGCGGCATAAACCCCGGGGACCCCGGCGCTTACAAAGCCGTCTTCATCATAAGATACTCCGGCAGGCACCTTCTTTTCAGCCGTGGCCGGGGCCATGCCCGTGGCCAGCACCACCATGTCGAATTTTTCTTCGGTAAGCTGCTGGTTAAGCTGGTCCTCGGCGACGATTACAAGCTCTCCGGTGTCCGGGTCTTCCATTATCTCGCCGGCCTTCCCCTTGACAAAGGTGATATTGGTTTCGTTCTGGACCTTTACGTAAAAGTCCTCGTGCTTGCCCCTGGTCCTGATGTCGATATAGTAAATGTAAATCCTGGCGCCGGGATACTGTTCCCTGACATAGGTGGCCTGCTTCAGCGAAGCCATGCAGCACACCGTGGAGCAGCAGCGCAGGTGGTTCTCATCCCGGGAACCGGCGCACTGGATAAAGGCAATGCTGCTGATTTCCTTGCCGTCCGAGGGGCGCACAATTTTTCCCCCGGTGGGGCCGTTGACGGCTGCCAGCCTCTCCATCATCACGTTGGTGATCACGTTGGGGAACCGGCCGAAGCCGTAGTAGCTGAGCTTTTCGGCATCGTAAGGCTTCCAGCCGGCGGCCCAGACTACAGCCCCCACGTTTAACTTCATGGTCTTTGCCTTCATGCCCGGCTCGATGGCGCCGTACTGGCAGGCCTCAACGCACTTGCTGCAGCCGGCCTGGCAGGCCTTCGGGTCGATGACATATTTCATCGGGAAGGCAAACTGGTGGGGCAGGTAGATGGCCTTGGTCTTGTCCAGGCCGTAGTTGAAATCGTTGTCCCTTTCGGCCGGACAGGCTTCCGCGCACTTGCCGCAGGCGGTGCAGTTTTCATTGACATAACGGGGATTCAGCTTGACGGTTACGTCGAAATTCCCCTCCTGCCCCGAAACGCTCTCCACCTCGGCCATGGTAAAGTACTTGATGTCCGGGTTGCTTCTGATCCTTTTAAAGTTGATCTCCAAACCGCAGTTAGGGGGACAAAGCTTTGGGAAATACTGGTTTATCTGCGCCACCTTGCCGCCCAGATAGGGGTTTTTTTCCACGATATAAACCTGGAAACCCACCTCGGCAGCTTCAATGGCCGCAGTCAGACCGCTTATCCCCCCACCTACAACCAAAATGCTTTTGTTTACCATTTTTTAGATATCTCCATTCGTTTGTGAAATTAAGGCTGACTGGCGGTACCAACCGAACCTTATAATGTCAACTCTTCCCCTAAAAAACAACGCCAGGCGACCTGAAAGGGTGCCTGGAAAAACTGGTTAAAAAGAAATCATCCTGTTGCCGCCCAGTCCCCCACAGGCGTTCTATAAACAACAGCCGGGCTTTCCAAACCTGGCCGGCACTAACATATGAGGAGAGCCCGTGGCCAAAGGCCACGGGCCCCCCAGCGCCGTGGATGGCACATTAAATCAAAATCAACTGACTGATCTCTCCCGGGGCATCCGGTGAGATCGATTAGTCTATATTGAACAGGTTCAGGATGGGCCGCTTGAACACGGACCACTCGCCGGTCTTGGGATCATACTTGGTGTTCACGAAGCACAGCCAGTTCTCCTCGTCCAGTTTCGGGAAGTCGGCCCTGAAGTAGTAGCCGGGCCACCTGGTCTCTTCACGGAACAGGACTGTCCTGATGTGGGATTCGGCCTGTACCAGCCTGTGCTTGTTCTCCCAGCACCTCATCAGCTCGTGCAGGTCCCTGGCCGCCAGCTTATCCTGGTCTTCCTTGAGGAACCCAAGCAGTTCCAGAGCCCGGTCAAGGCTGGCCTTGTTGGTGGAGAAGTTGGAGGACACGCCGCCCACGTACTCGTCCATCATCTTCTGCAGCCTGAACATGAACATCTTCGGGAAGATGTAGTTCGGGTTGACTTCGGGGTCGGTGGTCAGGCCCTTGTACTGTTCGAAGGTCTCAAAGGGCTTGTAGGTCTCCTTCTTGATGGCTTCCACCGCGGCCGGGTCAACATTGGGCTGGGTGTTGTTCTCCAGGATGAACTTGACGGCCGATTTGGCTGCAATGCGGCCCTCGGCGTGGGAACCGGAGGAGAACTTGTGGCTGGAGGCGCCGGAGGCGTCGCCGGCCGCGAACAGGCCCTTGACGGTGGTCATGTTGCAGTAGCCCCAGAAGTACTCGGTGCCGCCGGCCAGGTCCTCGGGACCGGACACCCAGGCACCGGACGCGCCGGAGTGCGAGCCGATGAAGTAGGGCTCGGCAGCGGCGATCTCGGAGGGCCGCTTCTCGGGCTCAACGTTGGTGGCCGCCCACAGCAGTGCCTGGGAGATGGTCATGTCGAGGAAGTCTTCCCAAGCTTCGGCTTCCAGTTCTTTCATTTTCTTCTTGAAGGCTTTCTCGTCGCCTTCGTACTTCTTGGCCAGGTTGGCGATGGCCTCTTCAGTTCTCATGTAGATGGGGCCCTTGCCCTCGAAGGTGTCCAGCATGCCCAGGTAGTTGCGCAGGTTGGCCGGGATGGGCTTCACGGCGCCGTACTTGCCCCACTTGGCCAGTTCGTCCCGGCGCTCCACCATGTACTCGCCGCCGAAGGCGTTGGTGGCGCGGGATTTGAAGAGCAGGAACCATGCGCCCACCGGGCCGTATGCGTCCTTGAAGCGGACCGGGATGAAGCGGACTTCCTGACAGGTCATCTCGGCGCCGGCCTTGATGGTGAAGTAGGCGGAAGAACCGGTGCTGAAGGGAGGATACCAGGAACGGCCGAGACCTTCACCGGTGGAGCGGGGCTTGAACACGCCGACGGCGCCGCCCATGGCAGCCAGCACGGCCTTGGCCTTGAAAACGTAGAACTTGTTTTCGCGGACGCTGAAGCCGATGGCGCCGGCTATTCTGTCGCCGTCCAGCAGGGGCTCGATGATGAAAACGCGCTCGTAAATGTTG
Source organism: Bacillota bacterium (assembly GCA_049323615.1). Lineage (GTDB taxonomy): Bacteria > Bacillota > Desulfotomaculia > Desulfotomaculales > Desulfocucumaceae > JBMOPD01. Next base: position 51,021 of record JBMOPD010000019.1, read on the forward strand.
TCCGCGCCGAGAGCGTTCCTGGCGGCCTCGGCCACTACAACCTTGTAGGATTCACCGTTGATCATCAGCTGCCAGCGGCCCTCATTGACGTAGTCATCGTTCTCGTCGCGCCAGAAGGGCAGGCCCCACTTGTCGAAGAGGTGCACGGTACTGTCCACGTGGCGGGCAATGTTGGCCACCAGGTCGTCCCGGGCGACACCCATCAGGTCGTTCTTGACGTACTTGACGTAGTCCTCAACGGTGTTCGCGCCTTTTCTCAGGCCGATATACTGGTTGATGGCCGAGAGGCCCATGCCCACAGCACCGGAGCGGATGATGGCCGCCTTGTCTACCAGGGTCACCTTAACACCGTGTTTCTGTCCCCAATATGCAGCTTCGACGGCCGCGCCGCAGGCCGCCATACCGCCGCCCACGATCAGAAGATCTGTAGTTACTTCTACAGTTTCAAAGTCCTTATAGCTCGGCATTTATATTAACCTCCTCCGTAATTTCTTTAATTCAAGTGACTGGTTGGGAAAGGCAGTTACTTCTTGTAGGTCCATACGGGCACGCCCAGGGAAGCAGGCTCGGTAAACAGCTCGATGGAATCGAGGCTTGCTTCGGAGGGATATCCGCCGTCGGGCACAGCCTTGCCTTCTTCAGTGGTCCGGATGGGGAACTTGAAGCGCTTGATCATCCCGTTGCGGAACTTGATGGTCCACATGATGTCCTCGGAACCCCTCAGAGGTGTGCAGCTGGCTCCCAGGGGAACGAAATCCTTATAACCACTGAGGTCCATGGCCTGCTGCGGGCAGGCCTTGGCGCAGCAGAGGCACTCCCAGCACATCCAGGGGTCGCGGTTGTAGGCCTTCATTTTTTCTTTGTCAAGCACCATCAGATCGTTGGGGCATGCATACATGCAGGCAGTTTTGTCCTGACCTTTGCAACCATCGCACTTTTCGGCAATTACAAAAGTTGGCATTAATTCAACCTCCTATTCCCATTTTTTAGGACTTTTTCTCCGAATTAACAGAGCCCAAAAAACCACTACTCACTTCAGCAACAGCTGACGGGCTATTAATGGTGAACCTGATTCACCCCTCCCTAAAAAAACATACCACCTCCCTGAATTAAATGGTTTTTGCCCGGAGGCCCACCTGTAAGTCTTTCTGCCGGACAGGTGGATAGCTGCTGAAATGCGGACGGTTTAAGATACCCTCCCGGCACCCTCTCCGCCCAAAGATACGCTAAACAGGGCCGGCATGCGCCAAACCGGCGCATGTCAGCCAATTTCAGATTTTATTTTCCATTCAGGCTCTGGTAGTACTCCATAAGGATCTTGAGAACTTCGGGACGGCTGAAGTTGCTGGGCGGCAGTTCGCCGGCGCCAAGCATGGCACGCAGCTTGGTCCCGCTGATGTTCAGGCGGTCTGCTGCGTCGTGCGGGCAGGTCTTCTCGGTGGTCATGCCCTCGCACTTGTTGCAGTAGAAAGCGGAGGTCACCTTAATGGGCTGGCACAAAATCTCGCCGGGCTTGAACTCGTCAAACAGCTCCTGGGCCTGGTAGGCGGTGTAGTAGCTGCCCACGCCGGCGTGGTCGCGGCCCACCAGCAGGTGGCTGCAGCCGAAGTTCTGGCGGAAGATGGCGTGCAGGATGCCCTCGCTGGGACCGGCATAGCGCATTTCCATCGGATATACCCGCATGACACAGGTTTTGGGGTTAAAATAGTTGTTTAACAGGACTTCATAGCATTTGAGCCTTGTTTCGGCCGGAATGTCACCGGGCTTAAGCTTGCCCACGATGGGATGAATCAAAAGGCCGTCACAAACCTCGTTGCCGATCTTGCACAGAAACTCGTGCGAGCGGTGCAGGGGGTTGCGGGTCTGGAACGCCGCCACGGTGGCCCAGCCCTTTTCGTCAAAGAGGGCCCTGGTCTGCGCCGGGGTGGCGTAGTATGCGCCGTACTTGCTGGCATAACCCATCTGGCTGAAGGTGATCACGGAACCGCCCACGTTAATATCGGGCTGGGACATCACCTTCTGCACGCCGGGGTGATCCTTGTCGTCGGTGAAAAATACTTCCTTGCATTCCTTGACCTTGTCATACTCATATTTTTCTTGGACAGTCAGGATACCCACGTAGGTGTCGGTCTCATCGTCCACCAGGGCCACTTCCATGCCCTCTTTAAGATCCCTGGCCTGTTCCTTGGTAACCGAAACAGTGATGGGAATCGGCCAGGCTGTTCCATTGGCCAGGTGCTTGGTGGCAACGACACTCTCATAATCAGCCTTGCCCATAAAACCGGTCAGCGGGCTGAATGCACCCATGCCGATCATGAGCAGGTCGGAAGTTTCCCGGGAGCTCATCCGGATTACCGGCAGGGTTTTGGCCTTGGCCAGGGCCTCGGCGCGCTGTGCCTCGGGAAGAAGTACAGGGGTCAATTTTCCGCCATGGGGGGCAACTAACTTGGACATCTACACAGGCCTCCAATCATTTAATTTTTTTACCACCCAATCTCCTTCGTCAATTGGATTTAAAAAGGCGACCTTCGCCAAAATTCTATTCCTTTTTTTAACATTTTTCTGTCGGCTATTTGCTATTTTTAATGTCAAATCCTTTGCTAGAATGTAACCAAAGATCATAATGGGGGTGTTTGACCTTCGGCCCGGTTGAACTGGGGGCCGACCGTTTAGTGCCCGTTTTCAACCGTACAAAGCTATTAATTTACCTTTCGCAATTAAATGTCTTCGACATAGGCATGTGAACATCCTCTTTTTTTACCCTGGCAAAATTAATAAAAATATACAAAATACATTTCAGGGTAAAAATGTTCTCGTGCCATGTATCACTTCCTTTCGCCGGTTAATGGCAACAATTGTAATATCTGTTACATTATACCACAACCGCTGCTTTAAAAGGATTGGGTCCCAGCTCCCTCAGCCGGTCCACAAACAATTTGGCTTCCCGGGTAAAAACACCGGCCTCCCCTGTTCTGATACTGAGAAACTTTATCCGTTCCGGATCCATCATCATGTCCCGGAAAGTATCCTCCATGTTGTTAATGCGATCCCTGGTCCGGTCGGCGCCTGTGATATAGTGGCATTCATCGGGCCGGCAGCCCGCCAGTATGAAACCGTCAATGCCCGCCGATATTCCGTCCTTGATCAGCCCCATATTCACCGATCCCAGGCACCTGACCGGAATTATGTGAATATTGGGGGGATAAGCCATTCCCCTCCGGCCCGCCTCCCGGGCGGCCGGGTAGGCGTCATTCTCGCACATGAAAGCGATTACCACCGGTTCCCCGGGCGCAGGTTCCTTTATTTTCGCGCCAATCATGGCTATCTGCTGCTTTATGGCAAATCCCCGGGGTACAATGCACTGGCGCGGGCAGGAACCCATGCAGATTTGACAGGCCCGGCAGAATAAACCGTCGGGTACCGGATAGCCGTCCTTGTCAAGGTGGAATACCCCGTAAGGACATTCCTCCAGGCACCGCTTGCACTTGTCACAGCCGGATTTGTCCACAACGGCCACCGATGGCGGGACCGAAACCTTTAGTCCCCCTGTTTTTAGAATCCTCCCCGAGGCGGCCAGGGCGCTTTTCACGGCTGAACCCATATCCATGGGCTCCTGGCAGCAGCCTGCGAAATATATGCCCTGATCCTTTGACTCCAGGGGAAAGCACTGCCGGTGCCCGGTATGGAACCCGCCGGGGCTGACCAGGCCGTATCTGTGCAGGATATCGCCGGCATATATTCCCTGATTTTCATTTCCCACGCCGCAGGGAGTCATCCCGGCCGCCAGAACAAGGAGGTCGGCCTCAGCCTCAAAAACACTCCCCACCAAGGTATCTTCGGCGATAATTTGCAATTTGCCCGAGGCATCGGCGGTAATTTCGGCCGGATTGGTCCTGATAAAAATTACCCCGGCCTGCTGCGCCCTGAGGTACAGTTCCTCGTATTCCCCCGGCGTTCTGATGTCGGTGTAGTAAATGTAGACCCGGCACCGGGGATCTTTCTCTTTTATATACAGCGCCTGCTTGATGGAGGCCGCGCAGCACACCGTGGAGCACCAGCCCTGATGATTCAAGTCCCGGCTCCCGGCGCACTGTATAAAAACCACCCGCCGGGCTTCCTGCCCGCTGCCCGGGCATATTATTCTGCCCCCGGTGGGACCGTCCTCCGCCGCCAGGCGTTCCATCTGCACATTGGTGATCACATCGGGGAAAATACCGTAACCAAGTCTTTGGACCCTTTCCACCGGGTATGGTGTCCAGCCTGTGGCCACCACCGCCGAACCAAACCGAAGGTCGGATCTCACCGGTTCTTGCGTCAGATCGATGGCTCCGGCCGGACAGGCCTGGCTGCAGGCCCGGCATCCCCCGGGACAGTATTGGCGGTTGATCAAATAGGAGCTTGCCGGATCCAGGGGATATGGGGCCTGTACCGCTTTATGCCTGCCCAGATGGTAATTGTAGCGGTCGGGAACCTCCACCGGGCAGGCCTCCACACATTTTCCACAGCCGTTGCAGAAACCTTCCCGCACATAACGGGGGGTGGTAACCACCGAGGCTGTATACCTGCCGGCACTCCCCTCCAGGTTCTGCACCTCCGAGAGGGTCATTATTTTAACCTTTCCGGTTTCACGCAGCCTGTTGTACAGGTACACCAGGCCGCACCTGGCATCGCACATGCGCGGAAAAATTTTATTTAAACGGGCGACATTTCCGCCCAGAAACGATTCCTTCTCAATCAGGGTGACGTTGATTCCGGCTTCAGCCAGGTCAAGGGCGGCGGTCATACCGGCCAGTCCCCCGCCTATCACCGCCGCCTCCCTGTTGCCGGGGAGAATAACGGGCGCAAGGGGCTCCGTCAGCCTGGCCCGGGCGGTCCACATTCTGATCAGGTTTGCGGCCTTACGAAACGCTTCTGCCGGACTTTCACGGTGCGGGTACGCACATCCTTCCCTTATATCCAGCCTGAGAACCATTTCAGCCGGCAGGCCGGCTTCGGAAGCCAGGCCGGTGAACAAATCCCCGTTGACCTCGGAGGGACATCCCGCCAGGATAATACAATCCAGGCCGTGCTGCGAAATACATTCCCTGATTAAATCCCGGCCCTCGTCACCGCATAACCAGTGATGCACCACCCTGGCGCCAACCGATTTTTTCAGCTTGGCCAGCTCATCCTGCATCCGGGCCGGGTTGACAGTATCCGACACCGATCCCCTGCAGCCGCATACGAATATTCCTATATTTTTCGCCACTTACAGCATCCTCTGCCTAATCCTCGTCTTCGTCGTCTCCAGACACCATGGTCTTCATGACAAACCTTTCCACCCTGCCGTGGCAGTCAATGGAGGTCCAGGTGACGCTGTTTGTCCCCACCAGGGGTATCAACTTGCCCGGGAAATATGCCAGCTGATACTGCAGGACGGTCTGGATGGCCTGCCGGGGGCACGCCTTGGTGCACGTCATGCAGTCCCAGCAATCCGAAGGATCCCGGACAATGGCTTTCAAAGTTTCCTTGTCCAGGGTCATCAGGTTGCCCGGGCAGACCTGTTCACACAAAGGCTCACTTTCTCCCCTGCAGCCATCGCATTTTGTAGGGTCAACCTTGGGGGGCATCAGAAAACACACTCCCTTGCAGTTCTAAAAAAGTCAGGAATCCAGAATCCAGAATTCAGGAGCCAGAATGTTAGAGATAATCTTTAGGTCTTTATTCCTCTTTCAAAGACCGGCCGGTCATTCAGATGCTCTGCTTTTTCCGGTCACCCTTGACAACCTGTTCATAGGGGACCTTAAAACACCTGACCTCGTCGGTCACAGGATCCCACCTGGAATTTATAAAGCAATCAAATTCAGGGTCAGTATCGGGATAGTCGGACCTGTTGACATATCCCGGGAAGCGCGTTTCTTTCCTGAAGCTGATGTGTTCAATAACCAGCTGGCAGACGTCCAGGCGGTTAATAACGTCCCAGGCCAACTGCAGGTCGTGCAGGTCCCTGGTGCAGAGATACTGCAGCTGGTCCCGGCGCATGCGCTTGATGTGTTTTCTGGCTATGCCCAGGTAGGTTTCATTGACGAAATACCAGTGCGTCCTCCCACCGCAGTACTCCTCCATGATCTTCTGCATGCGGGATTCCATGTCTTTTGCCGAAATGCCTCCCATGAGCGTTCCGTCGGTCCAGACTCCCTCTTTGACTTTTTCTTCATACCTTTTAAGGGGGCCAAAGGTGACATCTTCCAGTTTGTTCAGCAAATCTTCCCCTATCTCAACCAGCTGGTAGTTGTTATCCTTGAGAGCCCCGACCGCGTGGCGGGCGGCAATCCTGCCGCAGGTCCAGGAACCGGAAATAAACCTGCTGGGCGCCGCACCCAGGGCGTCACCGGAAACATACAGGCGATCAACAGTGGTTTCCCGGGTAATCCCCCTTGTCCAGGCGCCGGACATGCCGGCATGGGCCCCCACCATGTGCGGGTCTCCACCATCAATCTCAATTGGCTCTTTTGACGGGTCAATGTCGTTGCAGCCCCAGTAGAGGACAATGCAGGGGCTCATGTCCAGGTATTGGCCCTTAAGGCCGATTACCTTGGCGGGGTCACCTTTGGTGGTGTCCATATATATGGGGCCCCGGTGGGCCAGGGTTTCCCTTTGCAAGGCCAGCATGCGGACGGGTGTGGGAGCGGTGTGTCCCCCCCGGGACAGGTAGTACGGGTCTTTTTCCATAAAGGGTTCGCCCAGGGCGTTGACCATCGGGGCGCCCATACCTATGGACAGTGTTCCGGTAGCCGAAAAAGTGTCCTTAGTCCTTACCGGTACAAACCGCATTTCAAAGGAGGTCATCTCGGCCCCGGCCCGTTTGCACATGGCGTATGCCGAACCGCAGTTAAAGGGGAAATACCATATCCTGTGGTGGGCGTCCCGGCGGTTATTCGGCCTCCAGAGCCCGGCGGCGCCGCCGGTACACAGCAGCGTTACCTTGCTGCGGCAGATGTAGAACTTCCCGTCACGGACACCAAATCCCACAGCGCCCAGGCATACATTATCCTTAACAATCAGCTCGGTAACATAGACCCGGTTATAAATTTCCGCTTTAGCCTCAAAAGCCTTGGAAGCGGTGATTGGTTTCAGCAGGGAGCCGTTCACCTCGATATTCCATTTGCCCCGGTTCAGGTAGCGGCCGTCCTCTTTCTTTTTCATAGGCAGGCCGGCGGCTTCCATTATCTTGACAGTATCATTTACCTCCCGGGCCACTGAAAGAATGATATCCTCACGGATTGGCGCGCCGCAGAGATCATACCTGACGTAAGACACGTAGTCCTCCGGGGTGCCCTGGTTTATATACATGTTTAAGGCGTTCATGCCCGCGGAGAGGCACCCGCTGTGCCGGATAAAGGCTTTTTCCAGAATGACTATTTTAAGGTCGTCCCCGCCCACCTGCCTGGCCTCCCAGGCGGCCAGACAGCCCGCAGTGCCTCCACCCACTATCAGCACATCGGCATCGATATAAACCCTTTTGGTCACAATTCTCCCCCCTGACCAATCATGAACAATATTTTATAATCTTATATAAACCTTAAAGAAAATTTTTTCTCTTTTACCTGGCCTTCCCTGTTCTTCTCGGGGCTGAAACAGCCGCCAATCTAAATCTTTAAAATTTATCGTGGCGGCCGGTCTATAAGCTAACTTTGTGATGGTGAAGGCGTTCACTAGCACTTTATATCCAAAAAACCGATATTCCTTGCCTGTCAGACTGTTTTTTTTACTGGCAGTAAGTATCAATCGGCTACACCGGATTGTATTCAATATTTGGGGACATTCCTGTCCGCAAAGAAACACCCAGGCTTCAGCAGGTGTGTCCCCTCTCCTTAGTAGATTATACTTCTAGTTAGAATAAAAATTCCCTTCATGCCCGCCCCAAAAAAATAAAATTTTTTCCGATCAGGATAAAATACTTCCGTTCAGGGCACAAAAACGACCGGATAATTGGGAATTGGGCATTGGGAAACCGGCGGCCGGGTGCTTATAGAGTCAATGACCTGGCCTTTCCAACGAAACCGTCCAGCGCGGCACTGCCGCCCGTTTCCAGATACTCCTTCATTACCTTGGGCCTTCTGGCCCTTGCCCCTTCGGAAAGTACCGTCAGCGCCAGGTGAGTGACAAAAGGAACAAAGGTATATTCCCTGTCTACCAGCTCAACGGGAAACAGCCGGCTTTCCAGTTGGGCGATATAAGAGATGGCCACTTCCAGCAATTCGGTAGATGCTTTTCTGCCGTCCACAATCCTTACCTTGCCGCATTCCGGCAGCTTAAAGTCAACGATTTCCCCGGGCAGGATAATCCCGTACTTTTCCTTATAGCGCCGGGCCAACTCCTCCATTTCTTTTCTTTCCCCGAAGGAATTCTCTTTTTTGGCAAGGCCGTAACCACGGCAGCTCAAGGGCCTGACCGGGTAGACCAAACAGAGGTTATCTTCACCAAGGAAGGGGCATTTAAGGTTTATATCCACCAGTTCCAAAAAATAAAACCTTACCGCCTTTTCCAGTAAGCCGGGTATTAGATCCGGGAGGCTTTCCTTCATATAGCGGAACATGTTTAAATACTCAACTATATAGGCCGGGGGAGGAACGGTACAGCAGGTACCGCAGCGGTCACAGGCAGTTTCGGGCAGACCGCCGTAAATTGAGTTTAATTGCTCAAGAAGCCCGTTCTTCTGGGCATAGCTGAGTTGCGGGTACAGTTTGTCCAGTGATAGCACGTTTTCACTCCTTGTCAGTAAAAGCCGTAGTTTTATACAGGATTGGCCACCAATATTTTATACCCGTGCAGATAAAAATCCATGGTGAGAATTTACCAGGCCAGGGCCTCTCTTATCTGGTGGGGTGACATTACCGCCCCGCACAGTTCGCCCTTTTCGTTCAGTTCAGACGCGGCAACCACCAGCTGCAGGGGATACCCATCCTCACAGAGCCTTAAAAGTACTTCCAGATGTTCAGCGCTGATGCCTCTGACCTGGAAATCACCGCTGTGCCGGGCAAGCTCCCCGGCCGCCCATTCAGCCATTTGCTTCTGGGGAAACAGCATGATCATTATCCGGTTATTCTTTTTACCGATACTGTGATAATTTCCCGTATTTTTTCCTTCCTTTATTTCCATAAGGGCCCAGAAAGGATTGCCGGGAACATTTTCATCGGGCATCACGGCTTCCAATGTGCCGGCGTATTTACTTATAATCTCCTTCCAGTCACCCATTAAGCACCCCTTCTTTTAACGATATACCGAAATAATTCAAGGAAGCTGTCCTGTTTTGATTTAAGGACACCGGCAGCCGATAGCTGATAGAATTATAACAAAGGGTGTTATTCAGCGCAATTGACTAAATAATTCTTTTTCCGGCCGGTGGTTGCCGCAAAAACATTACCTGGGTTAAGATATTAATATAACCAAATAGGCAAATGAAATAATAAATTAAGGAAAAAACCTATGCTTTATTTAAGCCTGCTTTTTGTACTGGCCGGTGCATCCCTCTTAACTGCCGCCGGCCTCATGATTACCTATATCACCATCACCACCGGGGAAAAAAATCTGCTTCTGGCTCCCCGGAGATGGCCCCTTAATTTTAAAAAGTGGGCCCGGTACGGAGGTTTCGGCCTGGCTTCCATACTAATGGGAATGATTCTGGCCGTTATAGCCACCTGAAAAGGAAAAACACCCCTTCGGGTGCTTTTCACTTATATACTGCCGCTTTAATCGTGGTGGTGCCCACAGTGGCCGTATTGATGATGACAGCCATGGCCATGCCGGTTGTGTTCGGTATGGCTGTGATGGTGGTGTCCGCAGACAGCCCCCCGGGAGACCAGTTCCCCCCTGGCGTATTGTTCCCCAGTAGTGTCGATGTCTCCGGAAGCGCCGGTTATAACTTTAAAGCCTTTGCTCTCCAAAGCCTGGAGGGCATAGGGGCCAATCCCGCCTAATATAACCACCTCAACATTTTCACCGGCCAGCAAATCCGCCAGTCCCTGGTGGTCGTGCTGAAGGGATTGCGCCGATACTATTTTCCGGCTTACGACTTTCCCGTTTTCCACTTCCAGGATGGCAAATTCCCTGCTGCGGCCGAAATGCTGGTTTATTTGACCGTTATCGTTCGGAAAAGCTATTTTCATTAAACCCATCCCCCTGCTGTTGTTTTATTTAACATTTTTAATTCAGACCATAAATATGCACCGAGGGTCCGCCCGAGCCATGGGGAGCCATGGGGACGGTTCGAGCGTCCCCGAAGCGTAGCGAAGGGCCGAAGGGAAGACGATGGAACCGTCCCCGTGGCGGTCGCAGCTTAATACCTTAATTGCACCTCCTGGTTATGAACTATATTTCGTTACGATAATAATATCATATCCGGGTATTGTCAATACCAAATATTTTCTCCATTTAAACAAGGACGCCCGGACCATCCCCCAAATACACCTGCGGCAGCCGAATTCCAGAACTTTTCAGGGGCTTTACAAGTTGACGCCGGGCAATTAACTGTGTTACAATTTTATTTGCATCAATCCGGCCGGAGTGGCGGAACAGGCAGACGCAAGGGACTTAAAATCCCTCGGGTGGTCACACCCGTACCGGTTCAAGTCCGGTCTCCGGCACCATAAAATAAAGGCCCGAGGGCCTTTTATAGTTTACGTAATCGTCTGTGGAAATCAGCGAAAGGAGACAAAATGGGGACACTGGTTGACGGCAAACTTAACCTAACACACTTCGGGGGATTCATGAGATGAGCAAACCGCACCAAACAATACCCAACAGGGCCAAACTGATAAACCATGAATGCCTTACATGCCAAGTCTTTCCCTGTTTTCGCAAAACTATATAAGAAAGTTTAAGGGCCAGGTTTCTAACCCCTGGCCCTTTTGCTTTGCTTGTTGTTGGCCGTTGATACTAATGACTATGTTAACTGGGCAGAAGTCGTTGTTTTGGCTCCTAATAAAAAGGCAGATACTTTAATCGAAAACGAACTGGAACCGATTAAGAAACTTCTTCATGTTATACTGCCGGGATGGACAGAAAGGGAAGATTGGTTAAGAAATAGCTTTAAAAGCCTTCCAGCGTTAATTAATAAAGATAACTGGAAAATAAAGCTAGATTATTCTGCCAAAACAGGACTATCATTAGTGGCTAGCCAAAATTTGCCAACTACTATGAAGGTTAATTCCCCAGAAGCATCGGTGTCTCGCCCTGCAAGCTCCGACAAAGCAACATCCCCAAGAGATTTTGAAAAACTATACCTGCCGGTGGTTTTTCGTTTTCCCTGGGGGCGTCCTGGGAAGCCGGGGGCGGGAAACGGCGACGGGCAGGAAAAGGGACAGGCTGGATCGGGTTGGTTATTGGAACGAACAAAGCGGAGAAGAAGATTTATAAAAAGCGGGAGACACGGTTTGATTGCCGTGTCTCCTTCCTCGAAAGAATCTTTCGGCAGGGTGGCCCTCCTGCATCTCCTAACGCCAACGGCGGGCGGCGGCTGCCTGTTCCGCTCCTCAAAAGATCCTTTCATTATATTCTATGCCAGCTATTTACAGAATATACCATACGTTCCTGCTTCTTATTATGGTGATAATAACATAATCACAGGGAATTTTGCAAGACCAGTTAATTCTTAAAATAACCAAAACAGACCTTAAAAATAACTTTAAACCAAAAACCTCAACGGTTAAGAGTTTAATACTTTTTAAGGGCATTCCTCTTGCGGTATTGCTCAACTTTTCCTGGATTCATTTCAAAAATAGTCCTCGCAAAAAACGATCCCTTGCCAGAAACCCGTACCGCCACCACAACGTGCCTATCAAATATTTTGATATATTGTATAGATCCGTTGGTGGGGTGTAAAGCAACATAATCCGGAGACGATAAAACATTTTTTATGTAAGGAAAATATTTGCAAAAATCCTTGGGATGTTCTTTTTTCATATGTTCAATATTGGTTTCGCCGAGAAAAATTGGTGTCCCTGGCAAAACCGATAAACCCAATAAGTCAATTACTCTTTGGTTTATTTGACCTATTATTTTAGGCGGTTTGTTAATTTCATCCATAATGTTCCCCGGTTTTTTTCTGATTGTATGTTAACTAATTAAAAACATTAAGATAATTTTACCACAATGCGGCCTTTTTGTTGAGCAAAACCGATCGGGGGACCTCTTAGCAGCGCGGCTGACACCCCCCCCACCGGGGGCGGCGGGATTTTGGGGACAGCAAGCCCGGAAATCCTTGAGGCTGTATGCTAAACGCCATAGCGAAATGGGGACACTTTGGGGACACAAAGGGGACAAACTGCCCAAAACGACACCTAACCAGACTAGACGGTAAACCAAAAAAACCTTATTTGACAAGCCTTGCCGAACTTCGCAAACTATACCGAAGGGGCTTAATGGGACTTAAAATCCCTCGGGTGGTCACACCCGTACCGGTTCAAGTCCGGTCTCCGGCACCAGAAAAACCACTAATAACTCAAGCGGTTAAAGTAGATAAAAAGAGAAAGAGAAAACGCCGTAAAAAGGGCGTTTTCGAGTTTAACAGTGCAGTTGGGAGAAACGGGTTTTTCTTTGGGAAAATCAGGGGGGATATCTGTTAATTGCCAGTTCCGGGAGCGGGGTTACTAAGGCGTTGTTCCATCTTTTGTATCATCTTATCGACCTGCTCCTGGGTCAGCTTGCCTTCGGAAACTGCCTTGGCCAGAGCTTCCTTTTTCATTTCCAGCATCTTCTGGTTGAACTGTTCAGCAGTCAGCCCATGATCGGTGATAATTTGTGGCAGCTTTTTGCCAGACTGAAATTCCGCCTTAAGCTGATCCGGTGTTATGCCAAGAACTTTGGCCATGTCATCGTTAAAGTTGCGGCCACCTTCTTTAAAACCAGGTTTCCTATCATGTTTTTTACCGTGAAAATCACCAAACCAGCCAAAGTTTTCATTTGGTCTGGCAGCAATTTTGTCGGCTTGTTCCTGTGTAATACGACCTTGCTGCACAGCCTCGTCCAGCATTTGTTTCTTAGTGGCGTCAAGAGCTGCGACAACCTTATCTTGGTCAACGCCGAGATTACCCGCAAATTTTGCTAAAAAATCCTGGAAAAGGTTTGCTTTATCCGGATTAGCCTGCGGGTTTGGTGTGGCCAAGGCTACACCAGATACTGTCACCGCCAAGATGAGAGCCACCGCAAGGATCCCTACAAAGCGCCGTTTTTGAAACACTGGGTGAAACACCTACCTTTATTAATTTTTTCCGGCCGGATAGTCTTAGCTTACCCGGGTAACCTTAAAAGAAAATGAAAAGAAAATAAAAATTTCTTAAGTTTTTCGGCACTGCATCAATTACCACATAGTGTTTTGTCCAAAGAACCGTCACAGAATAATCAATCAGCTAAAGGTTCACCTTCCAGGCGCCGGGTACCTGTCAGTCCAGGTACCCGGCGCCTTTTTTTGCCCAAAGCGGGGCTTTCTGACGTTTAATAAAACCTGACTAAGGGAAATATTTGAGTGAGGAGGTGAAACGGGATATGAGCAAAACAACCACTGCACTTATTGTTAAATTTGTGATGACCTTTGTCTTTGCGGCAGCCGCCTTTATGTTTATCGACCGCAATCCGTGGACCTGGGTACTGGTGGTCGGCATTTTGGGCACGATACTCAATTACCTGTTTGGCGATCTCTTTGTGCTGCCAAAATGGGGCAATATCGGCGCATCCATAGTCGATGGCATACTGGCCGGGGTGACGGCTTATGTGGTAAATTTAATTGTTCCGGCGTTTAAAACCAGTTATGCCGGCCTTATTGCCTTCGCAGCCCTGGTTGCCGTGGGAGAATACTACTTCCACCGGTACCTGAAGCGTTCGGAAAAAGTGGCGCCCTAAAAAACACAAATTTAAAAAGCCAATGGCCCTGCCGAAAGGTGGGGTTTTTTTACGGGATAAACAGAGAAGCTAGTTTTTGGAATTTATTTTTATGGTCCGGTTTAACTTGACAGGTCCCCAGGTAAAGGGCTAAAATAATGATAATGATTATCATTTTCTATAAGGAGGGGCATCCATGTCGGGGGCTTTTTTAATCACACTGCGGGAAGGGCTTGAAGCTGCCCTTATTATCGGGATTATCCTGGGCTACCTGTACAAGACCGGTCAAAGCCGGTTCAACCGCCAGGTATATTTTGGACTGGCCGCGGCAATTCTGGCCAGTATCCTTACAGCGGTAATGTTTGAATCGCTGCTGGGCGGGTTTGAGAAGCACGAAAAAATCTTCGAAGGGGCTTTTATGCTGCTGGCGGTCGGCCTGTTGACTCCGATGATTATATGGATGCAAAGAAACAGCCAAAACATCAGATCAAACCTGGAAAGCCGGATTAACTCCGCCCTTACCGGAAAACAGCTTTTCGGGCTGGCGCTTATTTCATTCCTGTCGGTGTACCGTGAGGGGGTTGAGACGGTCCTGTTTATGGAAGCGGCGGCTTTCAACAGCGGGACCGGCCGGACTTTGGCGGGAGGCGTCCTGGGTATACTGACGGCGGTAATTTTAGCGGTATTGATCTTCAGGGGGACGGCTAAACTAAACCTTAGCGTTTTTTTCAAAATAACCGGGATCATTTTGGTATTCTTTGCCGCGGGTTTAACCGCCCACGGAGTGCACGAGCTGCAGGAGGCGGGTATCATACCGGTGTTTATTGAACACCTGTGGAATACCAACGGAATCGTCAATGAAAAAGGGCTGGCCGGTTCTTTTTTGAAAGCCCTGTTTGGATATAACGGGGACCCGTCACTGCTGGAAGTGGTCAGCTGGTGCCTGTATATGGTTTCGGTGGGAAGGCTGTTTTTGAATTCTGCACAAAAGGTAAAGCAGGCAGCTAAAATATGATTTTAACCTCCTCTCCCTTTTAGCCCGCTCCGGCGGGTTCTTTTTTCTTCAACCTTCCCGGAAGTATGCCGGCCGCCGTAATGGAAAATATACTGTGGGCGGTTGTCCTGTGGCTGCTGGTGTTCATCCTGGTCCCGGTGGAGAGGATCAAACAGCTCTGGCCGGTGGCGGTGATATCCTTCATTTGGGTGAGGAAACGATCTGCCGGGGCCGCAGGACGCGGTTTATCCGGTAAAACGACGGTGCTCTCATTTATTTTATGTCAGCCTTTTTTCGGTATCCTTTCCTGGCCACGCTGCTTGACCGGCCGATTAACCAAATGGCCAAACCGGTAAGGGCCACAAGCCCCGATACATAAGGTATGGTAATGAAATCCCCGGGAACGGAGGTGTATAATCCGATGTAACCGAAGGCTATAAATATTATGGCTGAAGCCCATTTAACCGTCCTTTCGGGAATTCTTTTACCCGCCACCACCCCTATGTAAATCCCGACAGCGTCGGCAATCAGCATCCCGGTCGTGGTCCCCAGCAGGGTTGCCAGGGGGGCATTGTACTTGGCCGCCAGAGCCACCGTAGCCAGCTGTGTTTTATCACCCATTTCCACAAAAAAGAAGGCTATTGTCACGGTCATTACCGGCCCGAGAATAGTTTTCCTTTTGTCTTCGCCCTTCAGTGCATCCCCACGGATTGTCCACAGTCCGAACAGGATAAAAGAGCCGGCCGCAACCATCTGCACAGTTTGCATATGGATTGACGTCCCCAGGTAGGTTCCCAGGGCAACGGCCAGAGCATGGTTAAATATAGTGGCTATAAACACCCCCCAGAGGACGGCCCCGGCCGGAAACCGGGTAGCAAAGGCCATAGCCAGCAACTGTGTTTTATCTCCCATTTCGGCCAGCACCACCATCGCCGTGGCGCCCAAATATACCAGCATAACCATCCCCCTCGCGAAAAACTTGTATATAAATAACAAGACTTTTAACATAACTAAAATAGTTATGTTAAAAGTCTCGCCAATTGGTGTATTACCAATAGTGAAGCCAGGACTGACGTCCAGTATGTTGACTTCAACCGCTCTTCGGGCCAGCTACTCCCTTTTAACTCTTTAAACAGTTTTCAGCTTTTAAGGGCTGTACTAAATCCCCGGTAAATTTTATTATAAAAGGGCCGTCCTGTCAATGAGCCCGGATTTATTTAAAGAGACTGTCTACCTCCCGCCGGCCGTCATTGAGCCACAGGTGAAAACCGTACCAGATAAACCAGCTGAAAAACCACAGAATGTACGAATGGTACCATTTGTAGCCGTCACCATATTGCAGCAAATCCGTATACCTCTCGGCGGTAAACTCCAAACCCGTCAGGCCGGTAGTCCACAAAAAAGCCCAGGCAATTTGTTCTGTCAGCCTGAGCGGTAAATATCTGACCCAAAACATGGCCATTACGGGAACCACTATAAAATTGGCCGGCACGGAAATGTGTTCAAATGCAGGTACAATCGTGGAGGGGTAATGCCACAAATCGAAAGTGGCCGCCACAGCGCACCAGGCGTTGGCGTAAAAACTGGCAAACAGCCCGACCGGGACGTATTTTTTCATCCCCTTTCCTTTTACTGTCAGCGCAGCTATGGCAATGGCCACGGCACCGTATTGAACCCACTCTGCCAAGGTCAACTTGTTGACACCCTGCCTTACTTGTTTTAATCAGGGGTAAGCGGCTTTTTACCGTAAATCCCTGTGAGGCTTATTATTCCCACCACAAATAAAGGTAATAACGCTCTTAAATGAAATTTTCTTTTCTTTTTGGTTGATAATATTTATGATATAGCTAATTATTGTCAGCGGCCGGACCGGCATGTTAATTTAAGGAGTTCAACGGGCCACGGCCCATGATAAAGAATTTGGGTAAACCAGATATTTATGGTATTATATTTTCTATGAGAGGCTATAAAAGCAGTCAAATTAAAGGACATTGAATACAAAGCATTGTCAACAAGACTGGTGGCTTGCGGCTGAAGATTGAAACAGGAGGAACCTATGGATAACACTAGACTGCAAAAAACCCTGGTGGTAAGTATTCAGGGGTGGGAACTGGAGGTATTTGAGGGTCCCCGCAAGGTGGAGGTAAACTTACTGGGAGAGATGCTTGAATTCCGGGGCATCTGGCTGACCGAGCCGGAGCGGGGGATGGTTACTGTCCTCTGTTATCCGGATAAAATATTTTACCTGGAAATCACCGAATCGGAAATACCGGCTCAAAGGCCGGGCAGAAGAAACAAGGTCACACCCTTGAGGCGGATTGACAACGTCCCTCCGGGAGACGAAAACGGTGAATAAATAACGGTGAACTGCAACCCACGCCCCACGGCGTGGGTTTAAAGGTTTTGGAGTGGTAACTGTGGCCGGAAAAACCTTAACCAAACAGACAATTATCCAGGGCGCCCTGATACTGACCCTGGCCAGCATTTTTATACGGATCCTGGGTGCGGTGTACAAGATCCCCCTGGGAAGGCTGCTGGGCGATGAGGGCATGGGTATTTACGCGGTGCCGAACCAGTTCTACCTGCTTTTCTTCACCATTTCTTCGGCCGGGATACCGGTGGCCATGGCCCGGTTGGTTTCCGAAAAAATATCCTGCGGCCTGTACAAGGACGCTTACAGGACATTCAGGATATCTTTCTGGGCCATGTTTTTTGCGGGGCTTTTCTTTTCACTGCTTCTTTTTTTCGGGGCTTCCTGGCTGGTGGAAAAGGGGCTGGTGGCGAACCCCGCCAGCTATTATGGCTTGCTGGCCATTTCCCCGGTAATTTTTTTCAACGCGGTGACCTCCTCGTTCAGGGGCCTTTTTCAGGGACTCCAGAACATGTCAACCGTTGCCGCATCACAGGTGGCCGACCAGGTTATGCTGGCGGTGGGGACAATCCTGTTCAGCTACCTCTTAATACCCGGCGGGCTGGCCCTGGGGGCGGCCGGGGCCAATTTCGGAGCGGTCCCCGGCGCAGTGGCGGCCACCGCCATCATGGCTTTTTATTACTTCCGGCACAGGGATACCTTAATGGACCTGGTAAGCCGTGATACTTCGGAACAAAGGGAGAAAGCCCTGTCCCTGATCAAAAAAATACTGGCGGTCTCGCTTCCTATTACCTTCGCCAGCATGGCCGTGGCCATCACCGGTATTATCGACAATATACTTATTATCGGGCGGCTGCAAATGGTGGGCTATTCCCAGGAGCAGGCCACCGCCCTTTACGGCCAGTTCAACCAGTTCGCCATGTCCTTTATAAACATAAGTATAGCCTTCGCTTTATCCCTGGGCACCAGCCTGGTTCCTTC
Organism: Bacillota bacterium; assembly: GCA_049323615.1. Taxonomy (GTDB): domain Bacteria; phylum Bacillota; class Desulfotomaculia; order Desulfotomaculales; family Desulfocucumaceae; genus JBMOPD01. The sequence continues at coordinate 69,224 of JBMOPD010000019.1, forward strand.
GGTGGCCGAATCATACGGGGCGGGCAACAAACTGCGCATCAGCCAGCAGGCCTCAACGGCTCTGAGGCTTTCACTTCTTACCACCCTGCCGGCGGCGGCCGGCCTTTATTTCCTGGCGTCCCCGCTTACCCTTTTTATTTATGCCAACGGCGAAGCCGGTATACCCCTGGCTGCACTGGCGCCGGCCGTTGCCTTCTGGGGGGCCCACCTGGTCCTTTCGGGTGTCCTGCAGGGGCTGGGCAGGGCCGATATACCGGTCTACAGCCTGCTGGCCGGCATAGCTGTCAAAATCGGCCTGACCTACTGCCTGACTCCCACCCCCCTGGGGATAAAGGCTGCGGCCCTGGGGCACGTAGCCATGTTTGTGGTTTCTTCCATTCTTAATTTCATATCAGTGAAAAGAATGGTCGGTTTAAGCCTTAACTTTTCCTCCTCGGTGTTAAGGCCGGGCCTGGCCTCTTTACTGATGGGACTGGCTATATGGCAGGTGTACCGGTGGGCTATGGCCCTTTCCAACCACAATTCCCTGTCCACCACCGCGGCGCTGCTGGCGGGCCTGGTGATATTCCCGGTCCTGGCAGTGCTTTCGGGAAGCGTCCGGCCGGAGGACCTGAAAAGTATGCCCAGGGTGGGCCCCCGGGCAGCTTCGCTTTTATCGGCTTATGAAAACCGGCGCGACCGGCTCCTGGCAAAGATAAAAAAATAAGCTAATTCCTAAAATAACTCAGTCTCCCCTTCCCTTCCCTCCCGGGCTTTAGCCTGCCGGCGCTCCACCAGAGCAGCGCCGCCGACGCCAGGAGGCAGAACGCGGTGTAAATCCCCCAGTACGGTATTCCCAGGTCCCTGTGTTTAAAGGCGGCGTCCTCTCCCAGTATGCGCAGCATCACTGCGGGCGGGTTAATATCCTGCAGCAGCTGGGCGGTAACCGGCGTCGGAGCCGGAATTGGGCCGGGGACCCTGGTAACCTCGTAAATAAACACGCCTAACAGAATGGTGCCCACCATCACGGCGAATACTACGCCGTACGCCATCACGGTACTGGATCCCGTTCTCTTGAAGAAGGCCGAACAGGCCATCCCCACCGACGCAAAAAGAAGCATGGTGATCAGGTAGAAGGCAAAAACTCCCATCATCTGTCCCGGCGAAAAGCCGCCGTAAAGAATGATTATGTTGTACAGCGGCAGGGTGGCAATCATCAGCAATACCATAAAGGCGCAGGAAGAGACCATCTTGCCCGTCACTATGCCCAGCGGCGAAAGCCTGGTCACCAGCAGCACGTTGAGGGTCTGCTTTTCCCTTTCGGCGCTGATGGCCCCGGATGTCAGGCCCGGAGTGACAAAGGCGAGCAGGATCAGCTGGACCATGGACAGAATGATGAACAATTCCCTGCTCCTGCCGGGCTGGTAGAAGCCGGGCATACTGCTCCAGCGCAGGTAAAGATAGCCCAGGCAGAGCCCCCCGATGACCAGCAGATAAAGGGATATAATCAGGGGGGTTCTCAGCGTCCGGAACCGCTGGCGCATTTCCTTAAGCAGCACCACATTGACTTTCACCGGCCGTTCACCTCCCCGGTCACCGCCATGAATATTTCTTCAAGGTTTCTGCGCACCTCGTGGAACTGGGTGACCACATAACCCCCGGCAATGATTTCTTTCAGCAGGCCTCCCTGCTCATCCCTGGTTCCCCGGAAAAGAACCCTGACCGACCGGCCGCCGGCTTCCGCCACGTTCACCCGGTCCCTTTGGGCCAGCCACCGGGCCAGGTCCCCGCCCCCCTCCAGAACCTCAATGGCGATCATCCTGGCGCCGGCGCCGGCCGCGGTTACCTCGTCCACCGTGCCGGAAACCACCACCCGCCCCTTCTCCATTATGGCCACCCGGTCACAGAGTTCGGCCAGCTCCGGCAGGATATGGGAGCTGATTAACACGGTTTTGCCCATTCTCCCCAGATGCCTGATTATTTCCTTCATTTCGGCCCTGGCCCTGGGGTCGAGGCCCGACGCCGGCTCATCCAGTATCAGCACCTCGGGTTCGTGGACCAGGCACCTGGCCAGGGCCAGCCTCTGCTTCATGCCCCGGGAAAGCAGGTCCACGTAGCAATCCTTTTTACCTTCGAGGTTCACCAGCTCCATGAGCACGTCTATCAGGCGGTCCCTGCCCGCCTCCGGGAGATAGTAGGCGCCTGCGAAAAAGTCCAGGTATTCATACACCTTCAGCCCGTCGTAGACACCGAAAAAGTCGGGCATGTAGCCGATCAGGGAGCGCACCCCGGCAGGGTCGGCCACCACATCCCGGCCGCCCACCGTGGCGGTCCCCCCGTCAGGCAGCTGAAGGGTGGCCAGAATGGACATGGCCGTGGTTTTGCCGGCCCCGTTGGGGCCGATCAGCCCGAACACAGACCCCTTCTCCACTTCCAGGGACAGCCCGTCAAGGGCAACAGTGCGTCCGAACCGCTTGGTCAAACCTTTAATTGATATCATTGACCGATCACCCCCTCTACGGCTATACCCTGAAACACTGCTTCGGCGCTTTCCACCTGGGAGGTTATTTTCAACTCAATTTTTCCCCGCCCTGAAATGTATTTCATGGCGTCCTGCCCGGTGAAATTCTGCCCGTTTCTGTTTACCGGCTCCCACTGTGCAGTGTCATAACGGTATATCTCCACGGTATAGGTGGCATGGGGCGGCACCGCAGGCACCTCGATGGCCGCCAGGCGGAAGTCGTCCCTGTTCAGGGTTTTGGGCAGGTCATAAGTTATTTTGAGCGCGCCCCGGTGAATAAACAGTCCTTCCCTTCTCACGCTGTATTCCCCGCCGAGGCCGGCCACGGTTTGCCTGATGAACCCCGCCGGCAGCCTGAACCCCCCGCCGGGAAATTCTATATCCATTCTCTGCCTGACCAGGGTCAGCCCGCTGACCTGGCCCTGCCCCGGGGGCCTGGCCACCCTGAACTGATCAACCGGGCCGTCACTCCAGCCCAGGAAGTACACCTCCCCGGCGCTTTCTTCCCGGGCCGTTATTTCGGATGCAATCCTGCTTTCCTGGACTTTTGCCGGGGAACGGGGGTTAATATTGTAAGGTACCTCTCCCGGACTGATTATCACTGCGCTGTAAAGGGGTTCGTTTATTTTCCTGTTCCCTCCGGCGGGAATCCCTCCCAGCTCAAAAAGGCTTTGTCCCGCCACAAGCCGGCAGTCCCTAAGGTTAAAGGGTGTATTGTTGGTTATTTCGCCCATGATGCGATTTTCCCGGAAAAAGATATTTCCACCGATACGGCCCACACCGGGCAGCATTCCGTAGGAGTGCACCTGTCTCATGGAGCCGTATTCCACATTGCTGTAAACAATCCTGGACTGGTCCCCGTCGTTGAAGGCCGACACCCGGAGGTCCCGCCGGCCGGAATAGTAATTTAGCGGCTCCAGCAGCATCTGTCCCCGGCCGGTGACCTCAAGGTCCCCGCCCCGCGGCAGTACAAAGGCGCCGGAGGCCCTGACCTCGGCCAGGTCTTTATCCACAATTTCCACCGTGGCCACGGTGTGGGCGAGGTAAGCCTGCAGGCGGTTGACCGGGGACAGGGTATAGAATCCCAGGGCGGTCAGCAGCGCCACCGCGGGGACCAGCGCCCAGGCCAGGTCTCTCCGGTTGAAGCGTTTGAGGGCCAGGTACAGTCCGGGGCCGGCCACCAGCACATACAACACCCACAGCAAGACAAGCACCGGTATCCCGGGCATTTTCACCATGGGAAAATAAGACCCCGAATCGGACAACATGTATTTAATCTCACTGTACTTGTCCCTGGCCATGTCCCCTTCCCCGGAAAGCAGTTCCAGGGACTCCCAGGCCTTGCCCTGCCGGTCATTGATGCTTTCCAGGGGGGTGCCGGAAAGAATGACCTCACCCCTGCCCAGGTCCCTGCGGGAAAACGGCCCGGTTTCCCCGGCTTTTATCTCAGCGGAAGGGGCTATGTCTGAAAAGGTTCCCCGCGGGGCGGCGCCCGCCCCGCCGGAAAGGATCAGCTTTCCCCCCAGGCGCACCCAATCCTTCAATGCGCCGGCCTGCTTTGGGTTTATCCGGGAGGCGGCTTCCCGGTCGGCCACAATGACATCCGCCGCGCACAAAAACAGCGGTTTCTCCGGCAGTTCCTCCGGCGGCAGGTATTTTACCGTTACCTGCCCGCCGTATGTCTTGTCCAGCCAGGTAAACAGGCTGCTGCCCAATACCTTCTCGCCCAGGGGCAGAACTACTATACCGCCGGCCACTGCGGCGCCCTCCAGCTTTGTCTCCGCCAGTACCCTCTCACCGGCCACCAGCCTGACCAGGTAGGAGCCTCCAGCCAGTCCCCCCGGCGCCACCAGGTCACAGGCCGCTTTACCGCCGGCAGGGACCTCCACTTCACTCATGTAAACAGGCCGCTGGCGGACAGAGGGCCTCTCCGGTTCCGGGGGAGCCACCACCAGCTGTCCCTTAACGGCGTCCCCCCTGTTGTCTATGTCAACCCTGATCAGCACCGGCTGGGAAACCTTGAACACGCCGGCCAGGCCCGGCCGGGCCCTGAGGGTAACATCCTCACCGCACCACCCGGGAGGAGCCTGGCCCATAACCACGGCCAGGGCAAGAAATAGGACCGGAATATACTTTCTCATTTTGAGCCAACCTCCCGCTTCACCACATTTTCCACCAGGCCAATCCTGGTCAGGATGACGGCGCCGCCATCCCTGCGCGATAAGAACAGGCTCATGCCGTCTCCGGAAACCAGTCCCTCACAATCACCGGACCGGTCTATAAACAATGTCCTCGGCTCCCTGACACCGCTCAGTTCCAGTCTTTTGAGCCACTGCAGCTCCTCCGGCCCGGCCGGGCTGACCGGGGTCATCAGCAGGGCCGCCCCGGCCAGCTTTTCACCCTCCGGCGGCAGGCCCCTTTCAGACCCCTCTCCCCCGCCCAGGTAAAGCCAGCGAATCTCGCCGGTTTTCCACTGCACGGTAAACTGCGGAGACCCGTCGGGCAGGTAGGATAAAATTTTTTCCCGTATACTTGTTTTTACAAACAGGAGGTAGCCGTTTTTGTTCCAGACCGGAAAACTCCCCTGGCCCAAAAGGTAGCTCCTGCCCCCTTCTTTCTCCACCAGCCGGAGGGTTTTATAGCCATTTTCCTCCCTTTCCACCACCAGTCTTTGACCGTCCGGGGACCAGGCGGGTTTTGCCCCGGGGCACAGGAAAACATCCTTATTGCCCCTGGCCAGGAATACCCTGCTTTCCCCGTTTTCCAGCAGGCCGTACGCCAGCGTCTCCCCGTCCGGCGACCAGGCCAGGCCGGTAAACCGGGGTGCTTTCGGCCAGCCCGTCAGCACCGCAGCCTCGTTTATTCCCCGCTCTATTACCTGCTGTAAGTCCGCAGGCTTGACTTCAGGGGGAATACCGAGAAGAATTATCTCGGCAGCGTCTCCTTTATGGCGGACCAGGGCCAGTTTCCGGCCGTCGGGAGACCAGCAGGGGCTGGCATACTTCTGGCCCGCGGGGGGCCTGACCGAGGCGAACAGCGAACCCTGCCGGTTCAGAAGCAGCAGCGCGCCGCCCCTTTCCAGCACGATATAGCCGTCCGCAGGTGAAACGGCGGGCACCAGGGGACCGCCCTCGGCCCAGAAACGTGCCGCTTCAATAACCGGCCCGGTATCCAGGGTTTTCTGGCCGGGAACCCTGAAGGCCAGAAAGGCAGCCACAAATACCGACAAAACCAGAAGCGATCCGGCCACCCAGCGCCAGGGCAGGCGTTTTCCGGCGGACGTGCTTTTTTCCGGAAGAATGGACGCCGGGCTTTCCGTCCGGGCTTTTTGTCCCTCGATCAGCCTTGCCCTCAATTCCTGGCGCAGCTTCCGGTTAACCGGGATTGAATCCCTGACCTGCCTCATATGTTTAACCAGGTCATCCAGCTGGAAAACATTATCCTTCTTATCGGAGTTTCCGGACAAAACAATCACCTCTCTTCCCGCAGCCTGGACCTTAATGCCTTAAGCGCCCGGTAGTGGATCATCCGTACCGCCGCCTCGGTTTTATTCAGCACCCGGGCAATCTGGCCGAATTTCAGCTCCCCCACATACCTCATGGAAATGACATCCCTTTGCCCGGGGTCCAGCATGTCAAGCATTTTCCTCAGCCCGGCCAGCTCTTCCGCCCGCAGCAGTTCATCCTCGGGCTGCGACTGGTCCGTACTGCCGGCCGCAATTTCAGAGCCCGCCGGCACGTACCTGTCCCGGCGGCGAATATAGTCCACAAAAACATTGTGGGTGATCCGGAAAAGCCAGACAGCCACGGGGGCTTCCCCCCGGAAAAGGTGATATTTTTCAAAGGCCTTGGTAAATACCGTGGCGGTCAGGTCGTCGGCGTCCCACATGCTGGGCACCCGGTAGCGCAGGTACCTGTTTACCCTGTCAAAGTAATCGTCATATAAAGCCTCAAAGGGGATCATCTTTTTGCTTTCATCCGCAAAAACAGGCTGCACCGTCATATTACCCCCATTGCCTCCCGGGATGAGCCAATGTTCAACTTCACTAACTAATCAGACGATAACTGGAATGATTTTGTAACCATTGAAAAATATTTTATTTAGAACATGGAGACGGGCCGGAAGTCAGTTGACTCCGGCCCAGGTCACCAGCGGCAGGTCAAACCGGTGCGCGAAATCGGGGCTGGTGGGCCTGACCCTGACCGTGAAGCCAATGGCCCCCTGGGGCAGGGTGAGGTTTCCCCGGTAACGGTAGGTCCCTTCGCCAACCTTATCCACAAGGGTCATGGGGGTTGCCCTGATATTGCTCAGGGTGTCCCCTTTCACACCCCCGTACACAATTTCCACGCTTACATCGTTGTGCCGGATGGGACCCAGGCGCACAGTGGAATTTATGTCCAGGTTTTCCCCGGCCCTCAGCAAAGACCCGTCTTCGCTCTCAATATCACTGACAGCCACATGCTGCCAGTTACTCATCAAAAAATCCTTGAAGGATTTAAGCTTCTCCGCCACTGCAAAATTATCCTTCCTTAAAAGTTCACCCCTGGCAATGGCGGGAATGTAGAATTTTTCGGTGTATTCCCTGACCATACGGTCGGTGCTGAACTGGAGGCCGATGGTTTCAATGGAGTTCTTCATACGGGAAACCCAGCTGCGGGGGATATCTCCCTCACCGGCAAAAAAAACGGGCAATATTTGGTTTTCCAGGATACTGTAAAGCGACAGGCTGTCATCGCGGTCCTGCAAATCCTCTGCCGGGTAGTCCCTTTCCTCCCCGATGGCGAAGCCGTTCCGGCCGTTGTATCCTTCCGGCCACCAGCCGTCAAGCACGCTGAAATTAAGCACGCCGTTAATGCCGGCCTTCATGCCGCTGGTGCCGCTGGCCTCCTCGGGCCGGCGGGGATTATTCAGCCAGATGTCAACTCCCCTGATCATGTGCCGGGCCACATTGATGTCATAGTTTTCCAGGAAGATGATCTTTCCCCGGAAAGGTTCGAGATTGGATATTTCATACACCCGTTTGATCAGTTCCTGCCCCGGCCTGTCGGCGGGATGCGCCTTGCCGGCGAAAATAATCTGTACCGGCCGGCGGGGGTCGCTGACCAGGAAAGCCAGCCTTTCCAGGTCCCTGAAAAGAAGCGCGGCCCTCTTATAGGTGGCGAACCTGCGGGCAAAACCTATGATCAGGGCATCGGGGTCAAGGTAGCCGGCCACCTCATGCACCCGTTCCCTGGACTCGAAATTTCTTGTCCTCTGCGTCTTAAGGCGCTCCCGGCAAAAATCGATCAGCTCTTTTTTCAGCTGCCGGTGGGTGGACCACAGCACCTCATCCGGGATGGACTCCACTTTTTCCCACATGCCGGGATCGTTCAGATTTTTATCCCAGTCCGCACCGGCGTATTTTTTCATCAGGTCCTTTATGGCCGGAGCCATCCAGGTGGCGGTGTGCACCCCGTTGGTTACGTATGAAATAGGGACCTCCTCGGCCGGAACGGATCCGTACAGCCGGCGGAACATCCGGCGGGAAATTTCTCCGTGCAGCCTGCTGACCCCGTTTTTAAATTCAGACAGGTTAAGGGCCAGCACCGTCATGTTGAAGGCGCGGCGGTCTTCATCCCACCCCAGGCAAATGAAATCATCCCGGCTCATGCCCAGCTGCTGGTAGCAATGACCGAAATAGTAGTCCACCATTTCCGGGCTGAACACGTCGTGCCCGGCCGGAACCGGAGTATGGGTGGTAAACAGGGTGTTGGACCTGACCGCCTCCACCGCCACGTCCGGCCTGATCCCCCGGGCCACCTTTTCCCCGATCCGCTCAAGGCAGAGAAAGGCGGCGTGCCCCTCATTGATATGCCAGGCATAGGGATTGATCCCCATCGCCCTGAGGGCCCTTACTCCTCCTATACCCAGCACAATTTCCTGGGAAATCCTGATATCCCTGCTGCCCCCGTAAAGCTGGGCGGTAATGGCCCTGTCCTCCCGGCTGTTTACCGCCAGGTCGGTGTCCAGCAGGTAAAGGCTTACCCTCCCCACCAGGACCTTCCAAACCCTGATGTGGACTTTCCTTCCCGGAAGGTCAACCGATACCGCCAGTTCCTTCCCGTCATCCCCCACCACCAGCTTCATGGGCATTTCATGGTAGTTCTGGTGAGGGTATTCAGCCTCCTGCCAGCCCTCCCGGTTAATCCGCTGGGTGAAATAACCCTGCCGGTACAGCAGTCCTACAGCCACCAGGGGCACACCGAGGTCGCTGGCGGACTTGCAGTGGTCCCCCGCCAGCAGGCCCAAACCCCCCGAATATATGGGATGCGACTCATGCAGTCCAAACTCGGCGGAAAAATAGGCCACCAGCTGGCCCCCGTGCTGCGGAAAACGGCGGTTGAACCACGTTTCGGCCGTCATGTAGCGGTCAAAGCAGTCGGTCACCCGGGCGTACAATTTCAGGTATTCCGGGTCCGAGGCGGCCTTTTCCAGCACTTCGGGCCCGACTCTGAGCAGAAATTTTACCGGATTATGGTACACATTCTCCCACAGCTGTTCATCAAGCCGGGAAAACAGCTGCTGGGCCGGTTCATTCCAGCTGAACCAAAAGTTATAGGCTATCTCCTTCAGCCTGGCAATTTTTTCAGGAATTTCAGGAATAACAGAAACAGTATGAAATGAAAACATTTTCTCACCTGGCAATAAATTTTTATTTAACGGGGTAATTGCAAGGAAGCAGTGCTTTTTTATCTTTCCCACGCATTATAAATAAATTCGCTTTCACTTCCAAATCCGGGATTGCCTGAGACGGCGGACCACTGCTGTACGCTAATTTATAATCTTTGTAAAGGTCTGAATGTTCAGTTGACAGCACCGTAAACATTGGCTTATTATCAATTTAACTGGGTAATCCCTCCTTTAAAAACTGAATGATTATTCAATCATCAACATGAGGAGATGATCTGCGATGAGAGAAGCTGTAATAGTTGAAGCGGTCAGAACGCCGGTGGGAAGGAGGAAAGGCTCCCTGTCCAACACCCGGCCGGACGACCTGGCCGCCATGGCCATCACCGGGGTGGTCAGGAGGGCCGGTATTGAACCCGGATTAGTGGAAGACGTGATTATGGGGTGCGTTTCCCAGGTGGGCGAGCAGTCCATGTGTGTGGGCAGACAGGCAGTCCTGGCGGCGGGATTTCCGACCCACATTCCGGCGGTAACCATAGACAGGCAGTGTGGATCCAGCCAGCAGTCGGTGCATTTTGCGGCCCAGGCCATCATGGCGGGGGACATGGATGTAATTATCGCGGCCGGCGTGGAGTGCATGACCAGGGTGCCCATGGGGTCCTCCATCGGCAGCGCCTCCTTCAACCCCAGGATAATTGAAAAATACAGCATAATCTCCCAGGGCATCTCGGCCGAGCTGATAGCTGAAAAGTGGGGCCTGACCAGGGAGCAATTGGATGAGTTTTCCCTGGAAAGCCACCGGAAGGCTGCAGCGGCCAGGGAAGCGGGATATTTCAAAAAGCAGATCATGCCGGTGGAAGTGACCTTCCCCGACGGCAGCACCGGGCTGTTCACCGAGGATGAAGGAATCAGGCCCAGTACCTCCATGGAGGCGCTGGCGGGCCTCAAGCCCGCCTTCAAGCCCGACGGAAAGATCACGGCGGGCAACTCAAGCCAGATCAGCGACGGCGCGGCGGCGGTTTTAATGATGTCTGAAGAAAAGGCCCGCCAGCTGGGACTGAAACCCAGGGCGAGGATTGCAGCCAGGTCTGTAATCGGGGACGACCCGGTGCTGATGCTGACCGGGCCGATTCCGGCCTCCAGGATGGCCCTGAAAAAAGCCGGGCTCTCCATTGCCGACATAGATGTGTACGAGGTTAACGAGGCCTTTGCGCCGGTGCCCCTGGCCTGGCTGCGCGAGCTGGAGGCCGACCCGGCCAAACTGAACCCCCAGGGCGGCGCCATAGCCATCGGCCACCCCCTGGGCGCCAGCGGCGCCAGGCTGATGACCGACATGCTGCACTACCTGGAAAGAACGGGCGGGAGATACGGGCTGCAGACCATGTGCGAGGGCTTCGGCATGGCCAACGCCACCATTATAGAGAGGCTGTAAGACCCGGAATTCAAAAACAAGAATCCAGTATATCTTGAGCCCCCCTGGGGGGGGCTTTTTTATCGTTCCAGGAAAGTTTATGACGCTTTAAAGCGTTAAAGTAAACCATGGTTTGTTTACAAATAACGCTGTAGCTTTGGGGCGTATCTCGCGATAGGATCCTTCGGCTCAACTGGCTCTATGGCTTGTCGCCAAGAGCCAGATAACAGCCTGCGGTAAATCACTCGTTTGGGGGCTTCTCCTTTACTGATACAAAAGACAATGACACACTATAAAAAAGAAAACAGGCTTTAGGAAATGCCTGAACCATTCTGACTTCTACCTGTAAAAACTCTCCTCTTTGCCGGAGTGCACGCAGGGGGGAGGACCTTCCGGCCGGAAGCGGGGGTTCCGGAGGTTGTTGTCCGGCTCTTGGCGACGGAGTGTACGGAATGCCGGCCCGGCCGCAGGACGCGGCCGGGAGCCCGAACCGAGGCAGGACGCCGAGTTGAGGGCGGTCGGCATGACCGTAAGCGACGAGCATAGAGCCGGTTCAACCGCAGGAGTGGGAGCCCGGCTGGAAACCGCACCCCCGGCCACGTATTTTCATTTTTTGGTGGTGCCGCACTGCGGCATGGAGGTCTGAATTCTGGATTCCCGCCGCTGGAACGGCGGCGCCGCCCGCAGGGCGGCTTTTTTACCGTTAAAGAAAGTATATGTCGATTTAAAGTACTAAAGTAACCTT
>JBMOPD010000020.1:0-11275 GCA_049323615.1 Bacillota bacterium
GATTTGGGCAAGGACTACCCTATATCTCTATTATAAGGATTTTTTTTGCAGGATCTTACTTTTTCTTCGGTTTTCTTGATGTTTTAATGGTTGACAAGTTGGGTTTTTATTTTTGCAATGCTACTGAATTAGCGACGGGATGTTTATTGAGTATCTATACAATAGAGTGTACACCTTATTGTTCTTACTTCGAATAAAAGCTGATACAAAATCTCTTATATCTTACGAAACCAAAGAATGACAGGAAGAATTAAATTGCAAAACTAAACGGAGGCTAATCTGATTGCAGGTGTCGTGTGACATAAGCCAATATGTTAGTTCTTGTTATTGTTCAGTCTCTCATTTTGAATATCAAATCTAGTTTGTGTATAATATGAAGTTTCAATAATTCTTCGTATATGTTTGGGGAGAATGTGGGTCATATTTATCTGGAGGTTCTATGGGATATTCAACAGAAAAAGAATGGAAGACTCTACAGGTGGACAAAAGCTTTAAGATACCCACTAACGCGAAAAAACTTCGTTTATTTGCTGATCAAAACATTCCAATGCCAATAATACTTGATTTAAGGTCTTCCGGACTTTTAATTGATTCGGTTGTTGAAGCAGGTTTTTTACATCATCCGGATGAAAATATATATAAACAAGCCAAAAAGCGGAACAGAATATTATTAACAATGGACAGAGATTTCTGGAGTGATGAAAAGCATTCACTGCAACAAACAAGAGGAATTATATTTCTTGATATACCACCAGACCAAAAAGATAAAGCAATAGAAGCCCTCGCGCGTTTCTGGGTATCCTTCGCAAAGTATTATCCACATGACTGGTGGCAGGGTCTAAAAGCTAGGGTCTCAGTGGATGGATTCGTTCTAAAATATACTGCGTGGAATGGTAAGGTATCAGAGGATGAATACAGAGTAATTAACGGCCAAGTGTTTACACGCAAAATTAAATGACTGGAAACTTTCCAACCTTAGCATTGGTGAATTATGCCAGATGTTTCAAGACTTTACATAAGATTTTGCTGAGAGTCTCAAAACTGAGGCGCATCTAAATTGAGCACACATTACATTGAGCACACATTACAATACCGTATAAAACGTTAAAACCGCCTGGAAAAGGCGGTTTTTGCGATTGGCCCCGAAATAGCTTAATATCTTTGGCACCCCGTACCGTTAGATTCATACAACGGATTACCACCTGAGAAGAAGGATGCAACCTGAATAGACCACAAAGTTGTCAACGTCAATTGAAAATTCACCCTTTATTGCAAACGAAAGTTAAGGGCCAGGCACCATCAAGATTCTGAAACAGAAAACTGACAACTAACGACCGACGACTGAAATGACGGCCTATTGGGTCGTGATAAGCTTCAGGTCCGGCAGTAACTGCAGACTGTATCTTTGGTACCCGGTACAGTTAGCAGTTTACGGCTGCTTTTTAATATTTCCGTAATCCGAAACGCCCAGGTGTTCTTTAAGGGCTTCCTGGAGGACATGAGAGAAATTCACGTTCTCACGTTCCCCCAATTCTTTAAGCCACTTAGGAATGGTCACCATTTTGTTGACGGCTTTCAAGGCCATCTTATCGCGGAAGGGCGGCATCCAGACTTCAACGAGGCTTACAAAACCGTTTTCCGGAGCTTGCACTTTTTCTGGAGGGGTGGGTGGGGGAATAGGATCTCCGTCGTCTTCCATGCCCCAAAGGTGTAAACTCATGGCCTCTTTGGCCATGCTCAGGGCTTCTTCAATGGTGTCACCTTCGGTTATACATCCCGGAAGGTCCGGAAAGGTAACTGTGTATCCGCCCTCTCCGCATTGGTCAAAGATTGCGGGATAAATATATTTATCCATTTTTATAATCATCCCTTTCGCTGCGCTCAGGCACGAAACGTTATGAAAACGGCTGCCTGTGCGCTATTCTTTAATTGATTGTACAAGTATACTACAGAGCGCGGGGAGGTGAGTGCGGCCCCCCTATTCTTCGGGGAGACCGTATTTTTATATGTGTCGCTCTGCCCAGTCAAGAACAAATAAGTGTGGCATAGACCACGTAGATTTATCTTTGTATAAACAACTCCTTTGTTTGTAGAGGGCGAGCAGTCATAGCTTTTTATGTTGTATCCCTCCATCCAATATTATATTAACATATGTTAAAACATATGTCAAAAAAGTTAGGGGCCAGGCGCCATCAAGTCCCTTATACAGATTTCCATAAGTAGTTTTATTATATCTTTTTATCTTTTTTTAGCGATTTTAATATGATACTCCGCGATAATATTCACAAATGCTTGGTATACTATTTGATCCTCTATTGTCAAAAGCGTGTATGGACGGAGTATACCTGATGATTTAGGCATGTATACTTTCCCTGGGTGGCTGGGCTGATATGTTTCTTTCTTTAAGCGAGCTGACAAATCCTCAATATTTTTCTGAAATGAAAGAGCACACGATGTATAAATGTCTCTAAATAAATTTTTATACTTTAAACTTGGATTTGTATTAATGGAGGCGGTTACCCGGCTCCTTGGCGAAGGAGCATACGGGATGCCGGGCAGGCTGCAGGACGCAGCCGCAGCCGAGTAGTGCATGGACGCACGTACGGAGGCGGTCGGCAGACCGTAAGCGACGAGCATAGAGCCGGTTCAGCCGCAGGTCCCGCAGCCGGATTGAAAACCGGACCCCGGCCCCGGAGTTTCCTTTCCCCGGCTATTCTCTAAATATAAAAAAATACCGGGAGTTCTACCCACTTAATTTTGATGCAGACGAGACCTGTTTTTTTAGCGCAGGCTTCGGTGGTTCTGTGGTAAAATAAACATTTAATAATATATATTTAAACGGGGTGTTTGTATTGTCATACAAGGTTGTTGTCATCGGGGCGGGGCCCGGGGGATATGTGGCCGCCATCAGGGCGGCCCAGCTGGGGGCCCGGGTGGCCCTGGTGGAAAAGGGAAACGTGGGGGGGACCTGCCTCAACCGCGGCTGCATACCGACCAAGGCCCTGGCGGCCGGGGTTTCGGTTCTCCATGCCATCCGCCGGGCATCCCAGTTCGGGGTCGGCGCCGGAGAAGTGACGATCGATTTCGGGCGCATGATGGAACGCAAGAACCAGGTGGTCGGCAGGCTTGTCCAGGGTGTGGAATTTTTGCTCAAAAAAAATAAAGTGGACCTGATCAGGGGCGCCGCCAGGCTGTCCGGCAAGGGCCGGGTAGTGGTGGAGGGACCCGGCGGCCCCCGGGAAATTGAGGCCGGCAGCATTATCCTGGCCACCGGAACCGAACCGGCCCTGAACAGGGCTTTTGGGTATGACGGGGAGCGGGTAATCACTTCCGATGAGGCGCTAAACCTGGAAAAGGTGCCGGAAAAACTACTGGTTATCGGCGGCGGGGTTATCGGCTGCGAGTTTGCCTGCATTTTCGCCGCCCTGGGGTCAAAGGTGACGGTGGTTGAAATAATGCCCACCATCCTGCCGCTCATGGACAGGGAAGTGGCCCGGCAGATGCAGGGCCTGTTGAAAAGGCAGGGCATAAATATAAAGACCGGGGTAAAAATACGGGAGGTAAAAAAGGGGAACCAGGTGGTGGCCGTCCTGGAGGGCGGAGAGGAAATAGAGGCCGACAGGGTGCTTATTTCCATAGGCCGGGTGATGAACCTGAAGGGTCTCGGCCTGGAAGAAGCCGGGGTGGCCCTTGGGGACCGGGGCGAAGTGCTGGTCAATGACAGAATGGAAACCAGCGTGCCGGGAATATACGCCATCGGCGACATAACCGGCAGGATTCAGCTGGCCCACGTGGCCTCGGCCCAGGGCCTGGTGGCCGTTGACAATATCATGGGCCGCGGGCGGCTGATGGATTATAGCCTTATTCCGTCCTGCATCTACACCAGTCCGGAAGTGGGGAGCGTGGGACTGACCACCCAGGAGGTGGAAGAAAAGGGGATCAAGGTAAAGTCGGGCAAATTCCCGTTTATGGCCAGCGGCAAGGCCCAGGCCATGGGTGAAACCGACGGTTTCGTGAAAATACTGGCCGATCCGGATACAGACCGGATACTGGGAGTTCATATCGTGGGACCCCACGCCACCGACCTGATTGCCGAGGCCGCCGTGGCCATGCAGATGGGAGCCACCGTTAAGCAGTTGGCGGAAACCATGCATGCCCACCCCACACTGGCCGAAACCATCATGGAAGCGGCCGGGGCGGTACACGGAATGAGCATTCACATGTGAGGTGGCGCCCGTGACAAGGGAATGCCGCGTGATTCATCTGGGCCGGTGTGACTACCAGGAGGCCTACCAGCTGCAAAAACAGCATGAATTCTATTGGGAGGCGGATCTGTTTATGGAAGTGAAACTGCCGTTTCTGGGGGAGGGCGTGGACAGCTGCACCGTTTCCTTCTGGCATGTCTCCGAGGGAGACCGCGTGGAGGAAGGCGACGACCTGGTGGAAATGCAGACCAGCAAGGCTTTATTCAACGTGCCTTCGCCCTGCGCCGGCACCGTTAAGGAAATCCTGGTCGGCGAGGGCGACGAGGTCAAGGTGGGAGATGTGATTTGTATAATTGAAGAATGAATGTTCAGGGATTAGGGATTCCAATCCCCAATCCCATTTCATTTTTCTCTGTGTTCTCTGTGGTTAAATAAAAGCTTTTTTTATTTTTTTGCCTTTTTGCATGGCCCTTATGTTAAAATGTTTCATATGACAAAGAATTAAACGGGGGAATGATAAAATGAGACACACCCTTGCCGTCCTTGTTTTGAACAAGCCCGGGGTACTGGCCCGGATATCCGGGCTTTTGAGCAGAAGAGTCTTTAATATAGAAAGCATAGCCGCCGGGTATACCGAAGAGCCGGACATAACCCGCATTACCATTGTTGTGCAGGGTGACGACCACATACTGGACCAGGTGGTGAAACAATTATCCAAACTGGTTGACGTAATCAAAATCAAGGAATTGGAAAGCAGGGAATCCATTGAGAGGGAACTGGCCTTAATCAAAGTCAAGGCCATTGCCAACCGGCGCTCCGATATTGTGGATATAGTTGATATATTCAGGGCTAATATCGTCGATGTAAACCGTGAGACAATGGTTATTGAGCTTACCGGCGACGAGCAGAAAATAAATGCCCTGTGCGCCGTGCTGGAAGACCACGGCATAGTGGAAATGGTGCGGACGGGGAAAATTGCCCTTTCCAGGAGCCCGGTGGCTACCAAGCACATTGCCGATTAGTTTATAAATTTCTTCCATTTTTTAACTGGAGGAATATCAGTAATACCGGAGAAATTTTTATTCATGTATTACTATCCATAAATACTAATCGTTTGCGGGTTTATATCGACATAAATAAAGAGTTATATGCGTATAATATATATACGGCAAGTAAAAGCAGGGGGTGTTTTTTAACGTGGCCCAGGTGAAAAGGATCATGATCAGCCTTCCCGACAGCTTGCTGGCTGAGGTTGACGGCATTGTAGCGGCTGAAAGGTTGAACCGCAGCGAGTTTATCCGTGAGGCCATGAAACTTTATATAGCTGAGCGGAAGCGCCGCCTGCTTCGCGAACAGATGAAAACCGGCTACATGGAAATGGCCAAAATTAACCTTTTGCTTGCCGTAGAGCAGTATAACCTGGAGGATGAGGTGACGCCTCCCTTTGAGCCCGTAATGGAGGCAAAATAAAAATGCTGATCCGGCGGGGCGATATCTTTTTTGCAGATTTAAGCCCGGTGGTGGGCTCTGAACAGGGAGGCACCAGGCCGGTGCTGATTTTACAAAACGATATCGGCAATCAGTACAGTCCCACTACCATTGTGGCGGCTATAACCTCACAAATTTCAAAGGCCAAGCTCCCCACCCATGTTGAGATGATGGCCGGCGAGGGAGGCCTGGAAAGGGACTCGGTAATTCTCCTGGAACAGATCAGGACTATAGACAAAAGCCGGCTGATGGAAAAGGTGGCCTCGTTAAACGAGGATATGATGGGTAAGGTTAACCAGGCCATTGAGATAAGCCTGGGGCTGGTCGAGATTTGAGACGTTAAACAAAAAAGGCACCTCACATTCTCGATGTTCGAGGTTAGAGGTTCGAATTTCGAGAAGGGGGTGCTTTTTAGATGTTCGAAATTCGATGTTCGAGGTTCGAAAGGAGAGGCGGAGATGGCGGTGAAGCCCCTGATTGGCATAACATGTGCCTGGGATGAGGATAAAGGCAGGGTGTACCTGGGCGGAATGTACATTAAGGCTGTTCAGGCGGGCGGCGGGGTGCCCCTTCCCCTGGCCGGCGCCGCTGATGAAGGTTCCCTGGACAGGATAGCCGGGGTAATTGACGGCTTGATTCTCTCCGGAGGGCCGGACGTGGATCCGGTTTTTTTCGGCGAGGAGCCCTTGCCGGGGAGCCAGGAAATCTGTCCCGGGCGGGATGCCTTTGAAATAGCAATGGCCGGCCGGGCGCTGGCCGCCAATATGCCGGTGCTTGGCATTTGCAGGGGCATGCAGGTGCTGAACATAGCGGCCGGGGGTGACATTTACCAGGATATCTACAGTCAACTGAATAACCGGCTGATTAAACATTTTCAGCAAGCCCCCCGCTGGCACCCCACTCATGAAATAGTGATCAGGCCGGGGACCGTCCTGGCCTCCATCCTGGGGCCGGAGGCGGTAAGGGTGAACAGTTTCCACCACCAGGCGGTCAGAAAGGTGGCCCCCGGTTTTATGGTTTCCGCCCAGTCGGCCGACGGGGTGATTGAGGCCTTGGAATCGCCGGATTTCCGTTTCGCCCTGGGCATTCAGTGCCACCCTGAAACCCTTTGGGAGCGGCGCCCGTTATTTCTCAACCTTTTTAAGAAACTGGTGGAGGCGGCGAAAAAAGGCGGGGATTAGGGGTTGGCTTATCCTGAAAAGCTTCCGGCGGAAAAAAGGAGGGTTCATAATCAATGATAGCCATAACTGGCGGTAAGGTTTTAACCATGACGGGAAGGAACTACGAGGTGGGAACCGTTCTGATCAAAGACGGGAAAATAGCCGGGGTCGTGGCAGGCATAAGGGAACCCGAGGGATGGGAGATTATAGACGCCAGGGGGATGGTGGTGATGCCCGGACTGGTGGACGCCCACTGCCACCTGGGGATAGTGGAAGAAATTTACCGTAGCGAGGGGGACGACGGCAATGAGGTAACCGACCCGGTCACCCCTCACCTGCGGGCCATTGACGCCATCAACCCGGATGACCTGGGTTTCCGGGACGCGCTGTCCGGGGGAGTGACCACGGTGGTTGTCGGGCCGGGAAGCGCAAATGTCATCGGGGGAGAGATGGTGGCCATGAAGACCTGGGGCAGGGGGCTTAAGGAAATGGTTCTGAAGGCCCCGGTGGGGCTGAAAGCCGCCCTGGGTGAAAACCCCAAGAGGAATTACGGCAGCCGGAAGAAGGCCCCCTATACCAGGATGGCCTCCGCGGCGCTGCTGCGGGAGTCGCTGGTTAAGGCCCGGGACTACATGCGCAAGGTGGCCGGGGCGGCCGACGGCAGGGGAGAAGTGCCGGACAGGGATTTGAGGATGGAATCACTGGCCAGGGTGTTGAGCGGGGAGATTCCGCTGAGGGTTCATGCGCACCGGGCGGACGACATAATGACGGCCCTGCGGATAGCCGGGGAGTTTAATATAAAGCTGGTGGTTGAACACTGTACCGAGGGGCACAAAGTGGCTGAAGAACTGGCCAAACAGGGAGTCAATGCGGTGATCGGCCCGATCATCGGCAACCGGGCCAAGGTTGAACTGAAGGGGATTTCCCTGGAAACAGCCAGGGCCCTGGCTGATGCTGATGTTGATTTCGCCATTATGACGGACCATCCGGTGGTACCCATACAGTACCTTGGTCTTTCGGCCGGGCTGTCGGTGCGGGGGGGATTGGACGAGGAAAGGGCACTGCGGGCGGTTACGGCGGGCGCCGCCAGGGTATTGGGCCTTGATGACCGGGTCGGCAGCCTTGAACCCGGCAAGGATGCCGATGTGGTAATAATGGACGGGCATCCCTTTGATGTACGCAGTCGTGTTGTAAAAGTGCTGATCTCAGGTCAAATTGTGTATGAATTTGAAGGTTATTGTCAAATATAAATAAAAACACTCACAAATATTCATATCTAGCATTAAGTCGAATATTTAGAGATGATGGCGAATAGCTTTTTAAATTAAATTTTATTTAATTAAACCTAAAAAAGTTAATTTCTTCGGCAGGACTTGATAACAAAATGCAGAAATATGTTATAAATCACATGGCTGTTATCTTTATGTCAAGTGTTGTCGGAGGTAAAATGCATATGGAGAGAGAGAAACTGGACGTACTGGTAGTTGATGATCAGCCGGGAGTGCGTTATTTGCTGGATGTGATCATCAGCGAGGAGGGACACCGGGTCAGGCTTGCCAAAAACGGCCTGGAAGCCGTGGAAGCAGTCAAAGTCTCCAAGCCGGACCTGGTCTTTATGGATGTACGGATGCCGCAGATGAGCGGGATCGAGGCGCTGGGAAGGATTAAGATTATTTCTCCGGAAACCGAGGTTGTGCTGATGACCGCTTATATTTCCGACGAAACAGTGCAGATGGCCCGCAATAACGGTGCCCTTTGCTGTTTCACCAAGCCCTTCGACGTGGATGTCATAAAGTCTTTCATCGTTGATTTCTGCTGGCGGTCATCCATGAAAAAGAAAAATTTTACGGCGGTGGTAGGGTAAATTCAGGGATTAGGTGGTATTACCAATTCCTAATCCCTGTTTTTCCGGCAGATGTCCATGACCAGCATCTCCATGCCGGGTAAAAATTCCTGTTTTCCCGATTTTATGGCCACATCCAGCTCATGGAGCCGGTGCAGGGAACTGATTAACTGCCGGCGGTCAAAATTTCTCTGCTGGACGGCTATTTTTTTGGCCACGTAAGGGTGAATGCCGAGCCGGGCGGCCAGGCCGGCTGAATTGCTCCCCGACCGGAGGGCTTCTCCGGCCCGCAGGATGAGCCTGATCTGCCTTGCCACCATGGCCAGGATCACGGGCGGTGGCTGCTTCAGCCTGATCAGGCGGTTGATCCCGGCGATTGCCCGGGCGGGATTCCTTTCCCCGATGGCGTCCACCACGGCGAAAACATCCTCCTCGGGGTGCGCCGGTGTTGCCGCGGCCACATCACTGACTGTTATGGCCTTGCTGTCCCCGGCATAAGTTATTAACTTCTGTATTTCCACCGCCAGAGACTGCAAACTGTTTCCGGCCCTGGCCAGGATCTGAGCCGCAGCTCCGGGCGCCAGGGTTTTTCCTGCCAGCCGGGCCTGTTTTTCCAGCCAGACGGTCAGTTCCTCCGGCTTCAGCAGGGTAAACTCAATGGCTTTGCCAACCCTGGCAGTTTCCTTGAATATTTTTTTGCGTTTGTCCACCTGATCCCCGGCGTCAAAGACGAGGCATGTGCTGGGGGTGGGGTGGGCCAGGTATTTGAGGAGGGGGGTTTCGTGGGCCCCGGCTGTCTCCGCCGATTCCCCGGGATCTGCTGATTCTTGCTGCCGGGGGCCGGCGGTTCCCTTTTTCCCGGCAAAAAATTTGGCGTTCTTCACTACCACCAGCCGTTTTTCGGAAAAAAAGGGAGTCATGGCGGCCAGGGAAATTATATCTCCCGGTGTTGCCTCTTCGCCGTCCACTTCGGTGTAATTAAAGTCATCGGCCCCCCCGGCCAGCAGGAAGTCCCGTATCTTTTTCACGGCCTCCCGGCGCAGGTAGCCCTCCGGGCCGAAAAAAAGATAAACCGGGGCGAAGCGGCCCGATTTCAAGTCCTCAACCAGGTCAATAAAGTATTTCACTTTACCGTCTCCCGCGGCGACAGTTTGCTCTCCACGGCGGCCACCTTTCCGGACATGGTTATTTCCCTGTCCCTGCGGTCATCCACCCGGATGGTGGTAAGCACCCTGCTGGCTCCGGCAATAAACGGCTGCTCGTGCATCCGCCTGATTACATTGAAGATGCTGTCCAGATCCCCTTCAATAACCGTGCCCATGGGTGTGACCCTGTACTGAAGGTTTTTTTCATCCCGGATCACCTTGACACACCCGGCCACAAACTCACTGAGACTGGTGGTGCCGGTGCCCAGGGGCACCACACTTACCTCCACAATGGCCATTTTAATACCTCCCGGGCTATACTATATCTTATTATAACATTGATGCCTGAAAAATCATTTCCAATATCATCACAGGCGACTTATACCTATCTATAGTATCTCCTGACTCCTGACTCCTGTCTCCTGTATTCTTCCCCCCCAAAAAAAAACCACCTTCCTGAGAAGGGTGGTTTTTTAAGCTTCCATATTTTTGTTAAACCTTAGGGTGAGGCGGGATTTTTTCCGGGCAGCCGTGTTTTTATGCAGGATTCCCTTTGTTACGGCTTTATCGATAGCAATCACAGCCCTGTTCAGTCTGGTTTTGGCATCCTCTTTGCTGTTGCCGGCCAGAGCTTCGTCAAATCTTCTGATGCTGGTCCGCAGGGCGGATTTCAGTTTTTGATTGCGCAGGGTCTTCTTGCGGATTACCTCCACTCTTTTTGCCGCCGACTTGATGTTTGGCACTGTCTCACCTCCCAACAGCCTCCATTTTAACACGGCCAAATTAAAAATGCAAGCTGAGCCTGTATATATTTGCCTCTATCAGCCAAAGATAATAAAGAATTTGCAATATAAAGGAGGTGAGGATTGAGTGAACTGGATAGGCGCCATAGTCAGGTTCATCGTTTCGGCTCTGGTTTTGATAGTGGTAAGCTGGCTGTCCCCCGGGTTTGCGGTTAAGGGAGGCTTTGTCGGCGCGCTGATTGCCGCCGCCGTTATCGCCATCCTCGGGTATATAGCCGAAGCCTTGCTGGGCGACAGGATTTCACCACAGAGCAGGGGGCTGGTGGGATTCATTACGGCGGCAGTGGTTATTTATCTTGCCCAGTTTATTATACCGGGGCTTCTAAGTGTGAGCATTATCGGCGCTCTTATTTCTGCTTTCGTCATCGGCCTTATAGATGCGGTTGTACCGACGGTTCTGCGATAATTAAAAAACCCCGCCACGGCGGGGTTTTTTTATCGTTAAAGAAAGTATATGTCGATTTAAAGTACTAAAGTAAACCTTTGGTTTGAATACAAACCCCATAATAGCTTTATGGCGCATTGGAGAAGACATCGCACTCGCGAACTCGACCTGCGACTGAACAGTCTCTATAGCTCTTTGCCGACGGAAGCCGACCGCCCTCGAACGCCGCGTCCATGCGGCTCTCGG
>JBMOPD010000021.1:0-11173 GCA_049323615.1 Bacillota bacterium
CTCTAAAATATTGTACGTCCCAAAAGAAGGAGCCGGGCTTTAGGAAAGGCTGTAAGCATTCTGGATTCTGGATTCTGAATTCTGGATTCCCGCCGCTGGAACAGCGGCGCCGCCCGCAAGGGCGGCTATTTTAGTGTACGGCGCTTTGCTGGCCGGCCTCCGAGATCATCCGGCAGAGTCCTCCCACAATCAAATCAGCCATTTTCATAACAATGTTCAGCCGGGTGTTCTGAAGAACCATATACTCCAGAAAACCTCCCACGTTGACTATGCCGGTAATGTACACATCCCCCACGGGCGGCAGGTTTTTGTTCACTCCGGCCCCGGGCTGCAGCGATCCGTCACCGATACTTATGTGCCCTACATTTTCAAGACTGCCGAGACATGCATCAACCGCTACAATAAACGGGTTTTTAAACCGTGAATAGATTTCATCCAGCTTTTCTTTAAGGTTGCCGGCATGAACCGGGTCGTCCAGGGTACCGTAAACATGCAGGTAGTCCTGGCTGATGGCCTGCATCTTCGACCCCACCAGCGGGCCCAGGCAGTCCCCGGTGGAGCGGTCCGTTCCGATGCAAAGAAGCACCTTGTCCTGTTCTCTTTCAATCCCCGCCCTGTTCAGCCGGGCCGACAGGTCCCAGCACAGTTTGGCCACCGCCAGGGGATCCTCCCGGTATATTTTGTTTTTAGCCGGATATGCCGGATCTTTTATTATGGCATTAACGGCGGTCATAAAATCCCTCCAAAAATACAATACAATTATATTTATTGCCATACTTTTTTATGTTTAAACGCGAGCGTCAGGGTATTTTTTTAAGGCCGGGCATTAGTCCCTTAATCCATGCATGTATTTTCCCGGCAGGCATAAAGTGTTAAGGGAGGTGGTAATTTTTGCATGAAAATTCGGAGCGGATTTCTGTCTTCAAGATTGTTGTTCTTTATGCCGGCGCTGTGATAGGCGCCGGATTCGCCTCGGGCCAGGAAATCCTGCAGTTTTTCATTATATTCGGGGACCGGGGGCTGTGGGGGCTTTTACTGGCTGCGCTCTTATTCTGCTATCTGGGCGGGCTTGTTATGTTCCTGGCGGTGTCATTGAGGGCCTCCAACTACAGTGACCTGTACCGGGTAATACTGGGCAGGCTGTCCGGAAGGGTAATGGACGGACTAAGCCTGGTCATGCTGCCCGGCGGAATCGTGGTTATGCTTGCGGGAGGCGGCGCGGTATTTTCGGAATACCTGGGGATGCCCCGGTTTTTGGGCACGCTGTTTACCGCCCTGATTACCGCGGCTGTAATATCCACCGGCCTGAAGGGGGTATTATCGGCCAGTGCGCTGCTGGTTCCCCTGAAAATGGCGGCTATTGTGGTGATATCCCTGCTGGTGCTGATGTTTTCCCCTGAGGGGCCGGATTCCCGGGCCGTCCTGGCCGGCCACGGGTCCCGGGTCAACTGGGCCTGGTCCGCCGTGCTTTACGTTTCTTACAACATGGTGGTTCCGGTGGCCGTACTGTCTTCCCTGGGAAGGTCGGTGTCCTGCCGCACCGGGGTATGGGGCGGAGTACTGGGAGGGGCTGTTCTGGGGGCGGTGGCCGGGGTAATGGCTGCCGCCGGCCTCAGCTTCTACCCGCAAATTACCGGGTACGAAATTCCTCTTCTCTTCATGGCGGGAAGCCTGGGGTCCGCCGTTAAGGCGGTTTTGGGGCCGCTGATTTGGGTGGCCATCCTGACCACCGCCATTGCCGACACCCATGGCTTTGCCTCCCGGTTCGCCGAAAGCAGAAGTAAAAAATATAAAGCCGTTGGCTTAGGCGCCCTTATTCTGGCGCTGCCTCTGTCAACCCTCAAATTTTCACTGCTGGTAAAAGTGCTGTATCCTCTTTTCGGGTATGCCGGACTGATATTGCTGGCGGCGCTTTTATTTATTCCCCCGGCCCGCATATTTAGAAGGAAAATTATTTAGCCCGGGGGATGGAATTTGTGGTTGGGAGACAGGAGACAGGAGACGAAAGACAGAATTATATTTTCATTCATCCACTGATAGCTGACCGCTGAATGCCTTTATCAAGGATGTGACGGTATATGAACTGGCTGGATATAGTGATTCTGATCATTGTTGCGTGGTATGCCTGGATCGGCTTGAGATCCGGGCTGATCGGCGGCCTGGCCGGATTGCTGGGAGTTTTGATCGGGCTTGCCGCCGCCTTCAATTTTTACCGGCCCCTGGCGGACACCGCCAACCTCAAATGGAACCTGGTGTCCACAATAGGAAAGTGGATTCCCGTTTCGGCCTTCGGACCCAGGGGCAGCCTGCCCGGGTCCGGGGACCTTCTCCACCCTTTAAAGGGCGTATCTTTTTACGGAATACAGTCCCTGGGTGAATCGGTTTCCCGCCTGCTGGCCTCGGGGATTCTGGATATTATCTGTTTTATTGTTATTTTTCTGGTTGTGTCCAGGGTGGTGGTTATTCTGGGGGTCCTTATCGGCAAAGTGGCCAAAATGTTTTTTTTGGGTCCCGTTGACAGGGCCGGGGGGATGCTGCTGGGCACGGCCAAAGGGTGTATCATTGCGGGTGTCGCAGTGGCCCTTATGGCTGCGCTTCAGCTGCCGGCGGCATTAATTTCCGGTGTCGACCGCCCTTCCTGGATCAGCCTGGCGCTGCAGAAATCAGTGATTGCACCTTATTTTATCAAAGCGCTGGCCTTTCTAAACATTCATTTTCCCGGCTGGAGTATATAGAGATCAAAAGGGCAAAATATTAAGAGGAACTTCTGTATTCTGGCTGATGAGACTTTCAGGAGGGAGAGTTATGGCCGTTCTCAAGTTTGAACAGGAAACCGATAAGTCCCCGGTTACTGTTTGGGATAGACTTTCCGACGCGGAGAAAGCCAGTGTGTTTTTATTTTGCGAGGAGTACAAGCAGTTTTTGGACGGGGGTAAAACCGAGCGGGAAGTAGTGGATTTTGTGGTGGGCAGTGCCCGGAAAAAGGGTTTCGCCGACCTGAACGAAAAGACCGCACTGAAACCGGGGGACAGGGTCTACTGGGTAAATAGAAGGAAGGGTATGGTGCTGGCCGTCATCGGCCAGGAGCCTGTAGAAAAGGGAATCCGCCTGGCGGGGGCGCACATAGACGCTCCCCGGCTTGACCTTAAACCGGAGCCCCTGTATGAGGACGGGCACCTTGCGCTGATGAAGACCCATTATTACGGCGGGATCAAAAAATATCACTGGGTCGGCATTCCCCTCTCACTGCACGGAGCGGTGGCCAGGGAAGACGGATCGCTGGTAACAATAAACGTCGGTGACGCCCCCGGCGACCCGGTATTTACTATTACGGACCTGCTCCCGCACCTTTCCAGGGACCAGATGGAAAAGAAAATGTCCGAGGGGATCGCCGGAGAGGCCTTGAATATACTGGTGGGAGGCATTCCGGTACAGGGCGGGGAAACCAGGCAGAGGATAAAGAAGGCCGTGCTGAACCACCTGCGGGAGCACTACGGAATTGGTGAAGAAGATTTGATCAGCGCCGAACTGGAAGCCGTGCCGGCCTGGCCGGCCAGGGACGTGGGGTTTGACCGGGGGCAGGTGGCGGCGTACGGGCAGGACGACCGGGTATGCGCTTATACGGCCCTGAGGGCGCTGCTGGACCTGGAGACGCCCTCCCGGACCGCGGTGGTGCTGCTGGCAGACAAGGAAGAGATCGGCAGCACCGGAAATACCGGAATGCAGTCGGCTTTTCTGGAAAATTTCGTGGCCGAGCTGATTGCCCGCAGGAATGCAAATTACAGCGAAATGCTGTTAAGGAGGGCCCTGTCCTCCTCCAGCGCCCTTTCGGCGGATGTCAACGCGGCCCTGGATCCCAACTACGAGGAAGTAATGGATAAACTCAACGCGGCCAGGCTGGGCCGGGGAGTGGTTTTGACAAAGTATACGGGAACAAAGGGCAAGAGCGGGTCCAGTGAGGCCGGCGCCGAATTCGTGGCCAGGGTAAGGGGGATTTTCAACAGGGAAGGCGTATACTGGCAGACCGGTGAACTGGGGAAGGTGGACCAGGGTGGCGGGGGAACCATAGCTTACCTGCTGGCCGCTTACAACATGGATGTTGTTGACTGCGGGGTGGCGCTTTTGGGTATGCACTCTCCCTTCGAGGTGGCCAGCAAGGCCGATATTTATATGGCCTACAGGGCCTACAGGGCTTTCCTGAGGTATATCTGACTTAAAGAGTTGAAGGTGGGTTCTTATGTCTCAACTAATCAGATACCAGGTGGGTGACGTGGTAAAGATGAAAAAGACGCATCCCTGCGGCGGGGACACCTGGGAAATAATGCGCACCGGCGTGGACTTCCGCATCAAATGCACCAATTGCGGCCGGGTGGTGATGATTCCCAGGCCGAAATTTGAAAAAAGTGTCAGGGGCATTGTTTCACCGGCCGCCCCCGCCCCCCCGGAAAGATAAAAACACGAATTCCCGGCCGATGTTTTCCTTGCCTGGAGGATGATTAATGTGCTATAATGCTATCGCCAAAAAAATGGCATATAATAATCCCCCTGCTCTACCTTCGTGGTAGGGCCGCAGTCCGTGGGGAGGAGGTGAACAGGGGTGCGCAAGTACGAGACTGTCTTTATCCTGCGTCCCGAACTGGATGAGGAAAAGACCACAGAGGCAATCGATAAGTTCAAGGCGCTGATCGAAAACAACGGCGGGGAAATCGCCAGCCTTGATAAATGGGGAAAAAGAAGGCTGGCCTATGAAATTGACCACGTCAAGGAAGGGTTCTACGTGGTTTCAAAATTCCAGTCCGAACCTGCTGCGGCCAGCGAACTGAACCGGGTATTCAAGATTTCAGATGACGTTCTGCGCCACATTATCGTGCGGGAGGACGAATAAACTGCAAACCGGATAAAATAAGCCAAGGCGGTGTCTCTATGTACAACAAAATAATCCTGATTGGCCGGCTGACGGCGGACCCGGAACAGAGGTTTACCCCCAGCGGAGTTGCCACGGCAAAATTCACCCTGGCTGTAAACCGCAACTTCAGCAATAAACAGGGTGAGCGTGAAACCGATTTTATCGATGTGGTTACGTGGCGGGGACTTGCCGAAACCTGCTCCAGTTATCTTAAAAAGGGGTACATGGTGGCGGTGGACGGCCGCCTGCAAATCCGTTCCTATGAGGACAATCAGGGAATACGCCGCAAGGCTGCCGAGGTTATTGCCGAAAATGTGCGCTTCCTGGACCGGGGCAGGGACTCTGCCCAGGGGGCGGGTCGGCCGCCGGGAGGAGAATACCAGTCCGGCGACGACGAATTCAGCGAGGTCCCCTTTACCGAGGACGACCTGCCATTTTAAGGGTATGGGGTAACTTGCGGGCAGGGGGGAATTAAAGGAGGAATAAAAAGGGTGAAGCGCGAACGGGGCCGCAGGGGCAAAAAGAGGGTCTGCGTCTTCTGTGTCGATAAGATGGAAGGCATTGACTACAAGGATGTCCCCCGGCTGAAAAAATTCATAACCGAGAGAGGAAAGATCCTGCCCCGCAGGATTTCGGGAAATTGCGCCCGGCACCAGCGCATGCTGACCGTGGCCGTTAAAAGGGCCAGAACAATAGCCCTGCTTCCTTTTACAGCGGAATAGGCCAGGTAAACGAGGGGAACTGCGGTTCCCCTTCCTGATTTTTTAGGTCGGCCCTTGAGGTGCCATGAAGGGTAATAAATAACAGGTTCCTTTAAGGGCGGGAGGGAAGGAAAAAAAGGTTTCGCTGCAGAATTGTATCTTGTTTGTTTTCTGGTACGGAGGTAAAATTATGTTTCCTGGCCGCAATGAATCGGACATTGCTAAAAACATCCGGGTAATTGAATGGTTAAAGGCCGACCTGATTACATTGCTTTCCGCCCTTTACAAGGGCATGCTGCGGGGAAGCGAGCAAAAGCTGCTGGATGCCCTTTCGGGAATCATTGTCACCTGTTACGTCCTGGGGCGGCGGTTGGGATTTACTTTTTCCAGCATAGACGTGGCTGTGGAGGCTAAATTGAGGCAGGGTATTGAGGAGTCCCATGAAGTGGAGAAGTGGTACGGTGATTTGACAATGTTTTTAGCCTACCTGGTGGACAGGAAGAGGTGATCCCTTGACTGCCTTTTCCAGAAACCGTCAGACGGCTGAATTTTTTCTTCTCACTGCCGCCGCCCTGCTTCCGGCCCTGGCCTGGATTTACGTTCCCCCGCTTTCCGTGGTGGCAGCCTTTATCATACCCGTTCCCCTGGCTGTACTGGTACGCAGGCTGGATCTGAGATACGCCCTGGGAGCGATCCTGATAGTTACGGCCATTCTGTCCGTTATTACCGGCAGGCCCTACCTGGCGCTGCTGGTGGCCATGGAAACGGGACCGCTGGGGCTTTTGCTGGGGCTTCTTTTTAAAAACCATGTTCCACCGGGAAGATCCTTAATTGCAACGGCGGCCTTTTCCCAGCTGGTTGCCGGCGGCATGCTGCTGACCGGCTATCTCCTTACCGGGGCCAATCCCTTTGTTTTAAATGAAAGGCAGAAATATATATTCGATCAGGAACGCCTTTTATTGCATCAGGTGTTCGGGCAGGCGGGGCCGGCGGGAGGGCTGGACCCGGCGACGTTAAAGGAACTGGAAATGGTAATCGCCAGGGTGGAGGCGATGTGGCCGCTGATTGCCGTTTCCACGGTACTGATCTGGTTTATGGTGTCGGCCTGCGCCAGCTACTGGTTAACCCGCCTGACCATGGCCCGTTACGGCTATCAGGTCCCCCCCGCCATTCCCTTCACCCGGTGGAGGCTGCCCTGGTACGTGATCTGGGGGGCCATTGCCGGCCTGGCCTTTATGCTGGCCGGAGACCAATGGCATGTTGGAGGCCTGGCGGTGGCCGGCCAGGCCGTTTTATGGGTAATGGGATTTGTTTTCTCTGTAATCGGGATATCGGTGTGCGGCTTTTACCTTAAGCGCTGGAAGGGGGCCTGGCCGTTTAAACTGCTTGGGGTGATAATACTGGTCATATATTTGCCCCTCACCATGGCCATGCTGGTCACTGTGGGAATTACGGACGCCGTTCTGAATATCCGCCGGTTGACCCCGGGCGGCCGAACACCGGAGGAGGAAGGTAAAAAATGAAGGTTGTGCTCTTGCAGGATGTCAAGGGACAGGGGAAAAAGGGCGACATTGTGACCGTGGCCGACGGGTATGCCCGGAATTTCCTGCTGCCCAGAAACCTGGCCGTGGAGGCCTCGGAGGGCAAAATGAGGGAAATTTCGCAGCAAAAGGATGCCCAGGACAGGAAAAAGAAAAAGGAAGAGGCCGAAGCCCGGGCCATGGCTGCCCGGATGGAAGGGATAAAAGTGCACGTCAAGGCCAAGGTGGGCGAGGGAGGCAGGCTTTTCGGCGCGGTGGGCAACAAGGACATTTCGGAAAACCTGGCCCGGCAGCACGGGCTGGATGTGGACAAAAAGAAAATAATACTGAAAGAACCCATTAAAGCCCTGGGAGAGTTTCAGGTGAACATCCGGCTCCACCCGGCGGTCCAGACAGCCGTAACCGTTGTGGTGGAAGGCAGCTGAGAAGTTGGAGGCAAGAGGTCGGAAGTCAGACTAAGATAATTTGCATGAGGCCAATTTCAGTAAAGTGTCCTGCTTCCAGCCTCAGGCCTCTGACTTCCGTTTTTCCAGGTTTCTTCTGACAGAAAGGGGTACTGACCGTGAAAGTGTTCCTGGAAAAAGTGAAAGGCGGAATGAAAAAGGACCGGCCGGACCGGTTTTCGGCCCAAAGCCAGCTGGCCAGGCAGGTTAATGCCCTTTACGGGATGATCTCCAATATTTATGGATCGGACAAACTGGTTTTAAGGGCCGGCAAATTGAACGCATTACAGCTGATGAGGTCGGAAAGGCTGGAGGACAGGGTGCTGGCCCTGCAAAAACTGGTTTTCGAGGACCCAACCCTGGACACAGCCCCCTCCCGGGAGGAAATACCTGAAATTCTCCAGCAACTGGAGGATGAAGTGGCAGACACCATCGCCCGCCGGACGGTGGAGGAGGATATCGAAAAAAAGGTCAATGAAAAGCTTCAGCTGCGCCACGAGGACTACTTGCGGGAAATAAGGATGCAGGTGGTCAAGGAAAACGCCGGCACTGAAAATGCCCAGACCCTGAAAAAACTGGCCCTGCTGGAAAAACTGGAGCAGCGGAAGCTGTCCCGTTCGGCCATGGAGCTGCTCCGTCCCACCAGTTTCACGGAAATAATAGGGCAGGAAAGGGCCACCAGGGCCCTGCTGGCCAAGCTTACTTCGCCGTACCCGCAGCACATCCTGCTGTACGGGCCCCCGGGTGTGGGGAAGACGACGGCGGCCCGCCTGGCCCTGGAGATGGCCAGGGAGCAGGAGGGGAACCCCTTTGCCGGAGATGCTCCCTTTATCGAGGTCAACGGCACCACCCTGCGCTGGGACCCCAGGGAAGTAACCAACCCGCTGCTGGGTTCGGTCCATGACCCCATATACCAGGGCGCCCGCAGGGACCTGGCGGACGGTGGAATACCCGAGCCGAAGCCGGGGCTGGTCACCGATGCCCACGGGGGAGTACTGTTTATAGATGAGATCGGGGAAATGGACCCCCTGCTGCAGAGCAAGCTCTTGAAGGTGCTGGAGGACAAGCGGGTATTTTTTGATTCCGCTTATTATGACCCGCATGACTCCAGCGTGCCGCAGTATGTAAAAAAGCTGTTTGAGGAGGGGGCGCCGGCCGATTTTATACTGATCGGCGCCACCACCAGGGACCCGGAAGATATAAGCCCGGCCATCCGCTCCCGCTGCGCCGAGGTATATTTTGAGCCGCTCACTCCCGCCGATATCAGGACCATAATCATACAGGCGGCGGCCAAACTGGGAGTGGCCATGGACGAAAGGATACCCGACATAATCAGCCAGTATACCATAGAAGGCCGCAAGGCGGTGAACATCCTGTCCGATGTCTTCGGACTGGCCTGCCACAACTGCCGGTCCTCCACCGGTATATGCATTACCCCGGAGGATGTTTACGAGGTAATCCGGTGGGGCCGGCTGACCCCCTACGCAGCGGGGAAGGCCTCGGAAAATGCCGAGACCGGCAAGATCTTCGGGCTGGGAGTGAATGGTTTCCTGGGATCAGTGCTGGAAATAGAGGCTGTTGCTTTTCCTGCCCGCAATAAGGGCAATGGAAACATCAGGTTCAACGATACCGCCGGCAGTATGGCCAAGGACTCGGTTTTCAACGCCGCCTCGGTATTCAGAAAGACCACCGGTGAAGACCTGTACAACTATGATTTGCACATCAACGTGGTGGGGGGCGGAAGGATAGACGGGCCTTCGGCCGGGGTGGCCATCTTCCTGGCCATGTACAGCGCTATTCAAAACAGGCCCATCCCCCAGGATATAGCGGTGACCGGGGAGCTCTCCATACAGGGTAAAATCAGGCCGGTGGGGGGTATTCCGGAAAAGATATACGGGGCCAGGCAGGCCGGGATCAAAAAAGTGCTGGTGCCGCAGGACAATGCCGATGACGTTCCGGCAAACCTGAAGGGAATAACCGTTACCCCGGTATCCACAGTGGAAGAAGTATTGATGATTATTTACGGCTCTCAGGAGCCGATTAACTGACCAGTTGTTTGTTTCCGGGATGTGATGGTCATGACGGACAAAGTACCCCCGCAAAATATCGATGCCGAACAATCGGTGCTGGGATCCCTGTTTGTGGAC
The DNA here is from genome assembly GCA_049323615.1 of Bacillota bacterium. Classification (GTDB taxonomy): domain Bacteria; phylum Bacillota; class Desulfotomaculia; order Desulfotomaculales; family Desulfocucumaceae; genus JBMOPD01. The sequence goes on from JBMOPD010000021.1 coordinate 9,739, forward strand.
CGGGAGGCGTTATACAGAGTTTCCAGGTTCCTTAAGCCGGACGATTTTTACCGGGAGGACCACCGGCTGATATACAGGGCGTTCCTGGAGCTGGATGAAGCCGGTGTGCCGCCCGACCTGGTCACCATTACCGACTTGTTAAGGCAGCAGGGGGACCTGGATAAGGTGGGGGGCGCCACCTACATCGCCTCCCTGGCCGGAATGGTGCCCACGGCCGCCAACGCCGAGCACCACGCCCGGATAGTGGAGGAAAAGGCGCTCCTGCGCGGCATTATATCCATAGCCACCCGCATCGCCGGGCTGGGCTATGAAGGCGGTGACGACGCCGAGAGGCTGATCGACGAGGCCGAAAGGATGTTGCTGGAACTGGGCGCCAGGCGGTCATCCTCGGTTTTCAGCCCCATAGACCGCATACTGGTGGAAATATTCCGGCTGATTGAAGACCGTTACCGGAATAAGGGAAAAATAACAGGGGTGCAGACCGGTTTCAGCGATCTGGACAGGATCTGCTGCGGGCTGCAGTCCGGGGACCTGATCATCGTGGCGGGAAGGCCCGCCATGGGGAAAACCAGTTTCGGGATGACGGTGGCCCACCAGGCGGCCCTGCGCCAGAAGGTGCCCACCGCCGTTTTCAGCCTGGAGATGTCCAAGGCCCAGCTGGTGCAGCGGGTGCTTTGCGCCGAGGCCATGGTGGACATGCAAAAGGCGCGCAGCGGAAACCTCAGCGACCTGGACTGGAACAAGCTGGCCGAAGCCGCCGCCAAGCTGGCCGGGATACCGCTTTATATAGACGACTCGGCCGGCATTTCGGTCCGGCAGGTGAGGGCCAAGGCCCGGCGGCTCAAGGCTGAAAAGGGCCTGGGGCTGATTGTGATTGACTACCTGCAGCTGCTGCAGGGTTCCGCCAGGTCCGAAAACCGCCAGCAGGAAATCGCGGACATTTCCAGGTCACTGAAGGCCCTGGCCAAAGACCTCGAGGTGCCCGTGGTGGCCCTGGCCCAGCTCAGCCGGTCGGTGGAGCAGCGGGACAAAAAAAGGCCCATCATGTCGGACCTGCGGGAAAGCGGGAGCCTGGAGCAGGATGCCGACATAGTAATGTTTATCTACCGGGAGGAATATTATAAACCGGACACCGAAAAGAAGGGAATTGCCGAAATCATAGTGGCCAAACAGAGGAACGGCCCCACCGGGTCGGTGGAGCTGGCCTTCCTCAGGGAATACACCAGGTTTATGAACCTGGCCCGGGAAGACGCCGCCGGGGTGGGAGAGTAAACTGCGATCGGTCCCGGCATTTCCGGAAATATGCAGAAAGGCAGTGTATATTTTTAGTAGGTGTCTGGAGGGGTAATAAAGAAATGAGACCTCTAGAGGTTACTTCATAAGAAGTAGCCGACTCCCAGGCAAGGAGTGAGGTCTCGTGGTAAAAATTCGGCAA
>JBMOPD010000022.1:0-73488 GCA_049323615.1 Bacillota bacterium
CATCCATGCGTCGATTCAGGCTCCCGGCCGCGTCCTGCGGCCGGGCCGGCATTCCGTACGCTCCGTCGCCAAGAGCCGGATAACAACCTCCGGAACCCCCGCTTCCGGCTGGAAGGTCCTCCCCCCTACGTGCACTCCGGCAAAGAGGGGAGTATTTACAGGGTAGTTGCCCTATTTTAATATATCGGAGATGTTTACCCTTAATAAATCCAGGACAAAAGCGACAATCGCCTCGGCCTTGTACACCAGTGCGGCGGAAATGATGGCGCTGATCCCGCCTCCCTTAATCAGTTCAACCTTTCTGGGGTCCTTCAATCCGCCCCCGGCGGCCTGCAGGCCCATAAAAATCACAGCTATGGCAAAAAAGGTGATGAACAGCGCCCTGACCGCATTGACAATACTCCCGCCGATTTTGCTGACTTCAGTTTTTAAGGTTTGTTTATTCTGGCTTTCCACCGCCCTGGACAAATCATCGTCAGCAATCTGTCCCGATTTTTCATTGTTATTTTTATCGTCGGGGAGGGCATATACCGGCATCACAGTGGCGGCCAGGACAAAAATCATTAGTAGTATCACGTACAAAGGGATTAATTTGTTTTTCATACATTCACCCTCTTTAAGGTCCAAAAAGAATTTTATTAATGGCCAGCATCTGGTTTTTATTGATTATGTAAACGGATTTGCCGTTTTCGGAGACGATGTCCTCTTTCAGATACGCCAGCTCTCTCCTGTACTTGTCGGCCCTGGACCGGTCTTTTTCCTCGGACAGTATGTTTTGGATACGCTTGATCTCCCCGCTCAGTTCCGGATGCCTATACGTGTAAGCCGGCCTCAGCATGTGCCTTTTCAAAAACCCGCGGCATTCGGCCTGCTGCTCCCTGGTAAGTTCCACCGGAAAAAACCCGTTCCTCCCGTCCTCAACCACAGGCCTGTCCCTGCTGCCGCCATCATAGTGATAGCAGGCTGTTGCATAGTACATAACCCGGTTGCGGTACCTCGATTTCTCCCGGCTTATCCTTTTGACTCCTGACCTGATCATCTTGATCCAGTTGGTATCACTGAGTTTTTTAAAAAGCTCGTCTCTTTCCGTGGGGCCGTAAGGATTAAAGTTCAACTGCCTGATTAACAAAAACAGTTCCTCATAGGTTAAAGTCCCGCAGCTTTCAATTTCCGCCATCCGTTCAGGCAGAATACCGGTATCCCTTGATAACTGCTCCCTGCCCAGACTCATCCTGTCCATGGCCGACTTTATTAAATTAAAATTTATTTTTACATATGTTTTTCCGGTATCTATTTTTGTGGTACAATTATCGTCAAAATACACGCCCTTTTGGCATAATTTTTTATTCGCCCGCTGGCGTGTCTTTCTGACAGACTGAATGCTCTTGCCCGTAATCCGGGAAATTTCTTTTGTAGAAATTCCCTTTTTAATGTGTTCCATTACGAAAAGCTCATAACTTGAAAAGTTTATGCGGCCGTTATTTTCCACCAGTTCTCTGATTAAACCCGGAGTGCAGCTGTCTGCGCCAACCGGGCGGCTATGAAGGGCAGGCTCCGCCCCGGTCGCCGGGGGGACATTTTTATTGGCGAATTTTTTTGCTTTGGACCTGATAACAGAATAGACCTGCCTTACCTGCTTTTCGGGGATGGATAGTATTTGGGATATTTCCCTGGTGCTGTGACTGGCGGCCAGGTTATAAACCAGGCGCTGCTGCTTGCTTAGCTTAATTAAAGGAACCGGCGGCAGCGCTACACGGTGTTTTCCCAAGTTATCACCCCTTATTGTGTTTCTCGGTTAAGAAACATTTTATATCCATCTTTTCGCTTAGTCAACAGTAAAATAAAATTTTTTAAACACAAATTGTGCTATATTTAGATTATAGTTTATCACATAAGTGATACACAGCCGAGGTATTGATATGAATAAATTATCGGGCCTTGAAATATCCCGCAAGAGGAAGAAGATGAGGCTGTCCCAAAGGAAGGCGGCCTCTATGATAGAAAAAATGTACGGGGTCAAACTTTCACACTCCTACCTTTCTCTCATCGAAAGAGGACGGGTGGATTCAATTGGCGGGGACCTGAAAGACGCCCTGGAAGATTTCTTTAAAATAACCCCGGAAGAAATTATGCCTGCCCCTGAACCCGGCATGGAAAGATCACCGGCCGGAGCCGCAGGGGAATTCGACATCCCTCTCCACCGCATCCCACTTTACGAGAACTCAAGGGTTATAAATTACCTGGACATCACCGGGCCGGTCCTGGCCGATTTCGCGGTGGCGGTGACCGCAGACATGCCGGAATGGGGGATTTTCTGCGGTGATATACTTGTCTGCAGAAAGTCGGACCTCCTGGAAGGGGATTTTGTGGTTACCCAAAAGGGCGAAATTTTTGCGTATACCTGTGGTAAGGACCAGGATTTGCCGGAAGCAGGAGGAAAAGTAATTTTAATAATAAAAAAATCTGTAACGGCAAAACACTTTGAGGCAGCCATAAATGCCGCCGCATCCAAATTAAGCGTGGAACTGCTGGTCAGGGAACTGGCCCGGAGAACCGGCCTTAGAGAAATTGACCTGGTCCGCTCACTGGCGGTTTTGAGAAGCTTCGTAAAAGACCTGAGAAACAGGAGTTAGAGAAAGTGATGAAAAAAACCATCAATATAAGCGGGAAAACCCGCAAGGATAAGATACTGGATCTGCTCAAGCTGAGAAGGATGTCCCTGGCGGATCTGCGCAGGGAAGCGGGCGTCTCCAGGGCTACTATGAGCAGGCTGATGAACAGCCCCGGGGGTTATGCCCCGTCAGAAGACACAATAAAAAAAGTGGCGGCGGTGCTGGAAGTAAACCCCCTGTACCTGAAGGATGAAAACGTAATCGGCCCGGAGGAGATTTTTCCCTACCTGACCGAAGACGACATTAAATTTTTTATGGATCTGAAGAACCTGCCTTTTATCAAGCTGACCAAAGAAATGGCCGAAAAGGGTATCAGCGCCGAAGACATGAAAAAGCTGGTGGACATACTGCTGGCCACCAGGGAAGAATAAAACCCGTAATTAGGAGTTGGGAATTGGGAATTAAATGTCGAGCAGCAAACTCTCATAGGCGGCTGTACAGTGAATGCGGGGGTTATTTTTTTTAAACCAGGAACGGGCGTCCTCCTGTATTGAATCCAGCTGGTCATCGGTCCGCTCGGGGTCGTGATGATACAGCACCAGGTGTTTTACCCCCGCCTCCGCAGCCAATTTACAGGCCTGGCTTACCAGGCTGTGCCCCCAGCCGTATTTTTGGGGCATATCCCGTTCAGTGTACTGGGCGTCGTGGATCAGGACATCGGCGCCGCTGCAAAACCGGACGAATGTATTAAAATCATTTGCTTTCTCATAGGGAGGATCAAGCTCATTATCCGTGAGGTACACCACCACCCGGCCGTTATTCTCGACGCGATAGCCGTAAGCCCCGCCGGGGTGGTTTGTGCCCACCCGGGAGACGTTAAAGCCGTGGTCGCGCATGAATGTAATAACATCTTCGGTTATGATCCGGTATTTTGAAGGCAAATGGTCCATGCTTACGGGGAAGTGGGCTCCGTCCATCTGGCTGATTAATGAATTAAACATGGTTTTGCCCTGCTGGTAGGGGAATACATATACTACCCGGTCCCTCTGGTAGATAGGAAGGAAAAAGGGGAATCCCTGAATGTGGTCCCAGTGGATGTGGGTAACAAGCACAAATATATCAGTATTGTCCGACACCAGCGTTTTTCCCAACTCACGTATGCCGGTGCCGGCGTCAAGAACCAAAATCTTATTTTGTCCCAGGTGGATGCTGACACAGGAAGTATTTCCGCCGTAGCGTGCTGTGGACAGGCCGGGGCTTGGGATCGATCCGCGGACTCCCCAGAATTTTACTGTCATCAATTGTTTCATAAGTTTCTTTTCTTCCCGCTTCAGATTGTTGTTATATTTTTTCCACAGCTGTTTCCAATTCCCTCCTGTCTTTTCTATATTTCGGAAATATTTTCAGAAATCAGCTCATTACATAAGCCCCCGAAGTTCCGGAACCTTTTTTTATCCGCGGCCTCATCCGGGTCGTTTCGTCTGCAGCAGGCCAGCACTTCCTCATAGTCGGCCAGGGGGAGGTCCGTGTTAACAATAAAATTCCTGCCATTGAAGACGTATAAAATACCTAGGCCCAGATTTCTTTCCCTGACCGACATAAAATCCCTCCATTGTAAAATAATGTTGCTTGAGCATAGAGTATATCATAATATTCTAAAATAAAAACACCATTTTACCAAAAAGTGACATACAGTGGTCAAGATCCTCCAAAAAGTGCCTGAGTCCCGGATGCTCATAATTTGTAAAAAAAGAGGAACCTTTGTCAGGCTCCTCTTTTTAACATTTTTACTACATTACCATTTATCTTGTTCAAGTGGGCAATCATTAAATATTTCTTAAATATTTTTCAGCCGGCCACCCGGACTGTACCGCGTGTTATAATCTTTCAAAGGGCTTTCACCAGACATACAGGAGTATGTTTCAATGGTTGAGTATTTTTCTTTGAATTACCCCGCTGAACCTTTTAAATTATTTTCAATGTCGCACAATATGATGTTGGGGCTGATATTGTTGATTTGCCTTTTAATAGTTAGTTTTAGAGTAAACCTGAGAAATGCACATACAAACAAAATGTTTCGATACATACTTGCTTCCATAATGATTTTGCTGGAAATACTTATTTATGTTTGGCTGATCTCTATGGATCAGTGGTCAATTACAACATCCCTTCCACTTCACCTCTGTGACGTTTCGATTATTTTATCGGCCATCATGCTTGTCAACAAAAGCTATTCCATTTATGAACTGACTTATTTCTGGGGGTTCGGAGGCGCCGTGCAGGCCCTTTTAACCCCCGATCTGGGGCCTTTTTCCTTTCCGCACTGTGTTTTTTACCAGTTTTTTTTATCCCACGGGTCCATAGTTGCGGCCTGTATATTTATGACCTTTGTCGAGGGATACAAGCCGACACAACGCTCCATCCGGAAAACCTTTGTAATAACAAACATTTACGCGGTATTTATAGCCGTATTCAATGTAATCACGGGGAGCAACTACCTGTTCATCTGCCAAAAGCCGGCCAATGCATCGCTTCTGGATTTCCTCGGGCCCTGGCCGTGGTATGTGCTTGCACTGGAATTTGTATTGATATTTATGTGTTACCTGTATTATTTGCCCTTTGTTATTTACGACCTGGCCCGGGGCAGGGGAAAAGGCCGCCATATTAAGGGGTGAAAAACAGGAGAACCAGGCGGGGATTTTTTAAATTTTAATACTGTATACATGCATACATACCAATTGTTTTTTTCCCGGGGGAATAGTATATTTATAATTAGATATAGGCAACGGAGCCGTGTCATCTGATACAGCCCCGTTTTTTCATTTTTGAGGATGTGAATGCCGATGCTGATGGACAGCGATTTTGACGAAATCAGAACACACCTGGAAAGGGCCTGCGACCTGTGCCTGCTTACCAAGCTCCACTGCGGAAAATGCAATGTCGAACGGCTCCTGGGCATAATAAACAATTTTGATCAGAACCGGCACCGGCCCAGCTATTTTATTCCCGCCGAGGAACTGGCCGTGCTGACCAATCCCGGGTCCCCCGAATACAGGCAGGTGCTGGAAAAGTGGCAGGATATAGTCAACCAGAACAAGGGCCTGGCCGTTTAATCATGCTGAAGGCAGCGGTAAATCACATGAAAAGCGCTTTCGGGGATGACCGCAGGCGGATCGATCACGCCCTGAACGTTTTAAAATATGCTACTACCCTGTGCGAGGCGGAGTTTCCGGGGGACCGCCAGCTGAGAGAAGTGGTGGAGCTGACCGCCGTTCTACATGACATCGGCATTAAGCAGGCAGAAACGAAGTACAATTCTGCGGCGCCGGTTTACCAGCACCGGGAAGGCCCGCCGGCCGCCAGAATGATCCTGGAAAAAGCCGGCGCCGGGGAAAAAGTTGTGGACAGGGTATGTTATATTACAGTCACATGCGGGACGGTTCTCAATGTGAATTGGTAGCCCTTAGATTCACATCCAGAACCGTCCCCGATGTGAGTTCAGAACCGTCCCCGGTGTGAGTTCAGACGGCCTCGTCACCGGTTTCCCCGGTTCTTATCCGGATGGCGTCATCCACCGGGCTGATAAATATTTTCCCGTCGCCTATCTGGCCGGTAATGGCCGCCTCCCTGATCAAACCCACCACGTCATTGACATATTGGTCCCGGACCACCACCTCAATCTTTACCTTGGGCAGCAGGTTGATGGTAAGCTCGGTGCCCCGGTAAACCTCCCTGCGGCCTTTCTGCAGCCCGCACCCCATTACCTGCATCACCGTCATGCCTTGGACACCGTACCTGTTCAGGGCTTCTTTCACCTCTTCCAGTTTGCCCGGCCGCAATATGCACTCGATCTTTTTCATCAAAAACCGCCTCCTATTTCACCTGGATGCCGGGCGTTGCCGCGGTATTGGAAGCAGCACCCACCCGGTAGTCTCTTTGCAAAATTGAGCCCACAACTATGTCGGGGTAGGCATCCTCCCCGTGCATGGACAGGTCCAGGCCGATTTCCTCTTCCTCGTCGCTGGCCCGCAGCCTGGTAAACAGCCCCACCACTTTTAAAATGACCAGGGTGCCGGCGGCGGCAAATGCTATGGTGGCCAGCACCCCGGCAGCCTGGATGCCCAGTTGGGCCGGGTTGCCGAACAGCAGCCCGTCGGCGCCGGCTTCATTAACGGCCCTGGAGGCAAATATGCCGGTGGCCAGCGCTCCCCAGGCGCCCCCGAAGCCGTGCACCCCGAAGGCGTCCAGTGAATCGTCGTAGCCCAGTTTCTTTTTGACCACGCCGACAGCCAGGTAACAGAGAACTCCGGCCACCAGGCCGATGACTATGGCCGACAGGGGAGAAACAAACCCGGCCGCCGGGGTGATGGCCACCAGTCCGGCCACCGCGCCGCTGGCGGCCCCCAGCAGGGTGGGCTTGCCGTGGTGCGCCCACTCGGCAAACACCCAGGACATGGCCGCCGCGGCCGCCGCCGTGTTGGTGACCACAAAGGCGCCGGCGGCCAGGCCGTTGGCGGCCAGGGCGCTGCCGGCATTGAAGCCGAACCAGCCGAACCACAGCAGGGCGGCCCCCAGCACGGTAAAGGGCAGCTGGTGGGGAATCATCGCCTCGCTGCCGTATCCCTTGCGCCTGCCCAGCACCAGGGCGGCCACCAGGCCGGAAACACCGGAGCTTATATGTACCACGGTGCCGCCGGCAAAATCGAGGGCACCTAGGTTCCTGATCCACCCGCCGACACCCCATACCCAGTGCGCCAGGGGGTCATAAACAACGGTGGTCCACAGCAGGGCAAAGGCTAGAAAGGCCGGGAAGCGCATCCTTTCGGCAATGGAGCCGGTGATCAGGGCCGCCGTTATGATGGCGAACATCAGCTGGAAGGCCATAAACACCAGGTGGGGAATGGTGGCCGCATAGTCTGCGTTGGGTTCCGGCCCCACCCCGGTCAGTCCCAGCCAGTCAAGGGACCCGATAATGTGGCCCCGGTCCGGCCCGAAGGCCAGGGAGTAGCCAAACAGCACCCACTGCAGCGATACCAGGCAGATAATGATGAAACTCTGCATGATTGTACTCAGTACATTCTTTTTACGCACCATCCCGCCGTAGAAGAGGGCCAGGCCGGGGGTCATAATCATTACCAGGGCCGAGGAGATGAGTATGAAGGTGGTATCCCCGCTATCAACCTGTGACTCCCCGGCCCAGGCCAGCCCCGGCACACTTACCAGCAGCATAACCAGCAGCATCTTCAATTTAAATGAAAAACTCAACATGATATTTCCTCCCTTAATGAGTAAATGATTTTCCACCGTCTATGCAGTTTAAACCGGCGCCTCAGTTTAAACGGATAAGCAGTGACTGCAATGCTGAACAAATAACCAGGCCATCTTTTGCGGCAAAAACAGAAAAAGGCGCTACTTACCGGTAAAATAGCGCCTTTGCCCCTATACATCATTGTATAATATTAATTTGCCAATGTTCAGTGGACAATCCGTCACAAAAAAACAATAACAATCAAGAAGCCTGACACTTCTATGAAAAACATAGAATGTCAGGCCGCAGTGCCAAAATACTCATCAACGAGCAATATTTATTTTTATAAAGGAAATATACTATATTTCAAACCGAAGATCAAGTGCTTTTTTTTTAAAACTTCTTATTGACTTTTTATCTTTTTTATAACTTCCTCAATCCACTCCAGGTTGGCCTTCACCAGGCGTATGCCGAGGTCAAGGGTAATCTCCCAGTACATCCTGTCCCGGGGACCGCCGGCTTTTTTGGAGAAATCCTCAATCACCCGGTACAGCGACTCAAAGTGTCTCAGTTTTTCCTCGGACTCCTTTTTATACTTGGTAACCTGGTAGAGCAGCTCTTCCTTGCCGATCCTCCCGCCAAAGTAAAGCCGCAGGAGAAATTCATCGTTGTACCTCATGGCCAGGCTCCGGGGAAAGGACTCAAGCCATGCCTGGAACTTCTTCTCCCCCTCCGGCGTAAGGTGATAAACCTTCCTGTCCGGTCTCCCTTCCCGGCGCTGAACCGCGGAGGTAACCAGCCCCTTTTCCTCCAACCCGGAAAGCTCACGGTAAATCTGGCTCAGGTGGGCGTGCCAGAAGTGGCTTATGGAGTTGTCAAACACTTCCTTGAGGTTGTATCCCGTCATCGGGCGGTAGCTTAAAAGCCCCAAAATGGCGTAAGATAAAGACATATTCCCACCAGTGAGTTATATTTTAAAAATTTCCTAAGGCGTTCAGATCTTTCTGCCCACTTCAAATCCTTCCCGGATGGCCTCGGTCAGTTTCCTCGGACTGACGGCATCACCAATGATGTGGAGTTCGGGCACCCTTCCCTGCAGCTGGCCGGCCAGTTCGTTAACCGGCCTGGCCCCCACCGCCAGCACTACGGTGTCTGCCGGAATGAGGGACTCCTGCCCCTCCCTTTCGATAACCACACCCCGATCGTTGACCTCCTTTACCCTGGCCTGATCAATGACATTAATCCCCAGCCGCTTGATGTTCTTCATAACCACCCAGCGGGTGCTGATGCCTATGTCCCTGCCGATTCCCTTAAGCAGTTCCACCACCGTAACATTCTTGGTGCCCCGGTTGAGAAGCCGGATCAGGGTTTCATAGGATTCGGCCTCGTTTTCCATCAGGAATTTCAGGTTATCGGCGCTCAGGGTGCCTGTCCCGGCGATGGTTATGGCCGTTTCACAGCCCACCGCGCCCCCGCCGATGACAACCACATTCCGGCCCAGGGCGGCATTGCCCGCCAGCACGTCCAGGGCGGAAACCATTTTATCCCCGGCGGTTACCGGGAAAGGAGCCGCACTGGGCCGCGCGCCGGTGGCCAGGACCACCACGTCCGCATTTTCCCCGGTGACATTCCCGGCCGTTGCCTCCCGGTTCAGCAATACCTTCACTCCGCCGGCCTGCAGCTGGTGTTCGTAATAGTCCACCAGGCCTAAAAATTCCTGCTTGCCGGTGGGCCTGGCGGCGTAGTGAATTTGCCCGCCCAGGCGCGGGCCCTTTTCCCAGAGAGTGACACTGTGCCCCCTGGACGCGGCTGTCCGGGCCGCCTCCAGCCCCGCCGGCCCGCCGCCGATGACCAGGACTTTCCGGGGTTGAGCGGCCGGTTCCACCGTTATCTCGTATTCCCTGCCGGCCATGGGGTTGATGATACAGTGGACCTCACCCATGGTGAACACCATGTCCATACAGCCCTGGTTGCAGGCCAGGCACTTTCTTATGGACCCCAGGTCGCCGCTGGCGGCCTTGTTGGGAAACTCGGGGTCGGCTATCAGCGGGCGGCCGATGTTGACCATGTCCGCCTGGCCGTTTTTGAGTATCTGTTCGGCCACCCGGGGGTCGTTGATCCGGTTGCTGGCTATAACCGGGACACCGACAACAGATTTTACCCCCCAGGCCAGGTAGGCGAAGCCGCCCCGGGGCAGGTCCCCGGTAATCTGGGGAACCTTTGTTTCATGCCAGCCGCCGGTCACGTTGAAGCAGTCCGCCCCCGCCTTTTCAAGCTCCACGGCAAACATGGCGGCCTCTTTGTTGGTATTGCTGCCGGGCATGAAATCATTCCCCGACAACCTTACCAGCACCGGAAAATCCCGGCCTGCCCTTTCCTTCACCCTTCTGACCACCTCGATACCGAAGCGGCACCTGTTTTCCCATGTCCCCCCGTACTGGTCGGTCCTCTGGTTGGTAAGGGGAGAGAGGAACTGGCAGATAAGGTAGCCGGCGCTGGCTATAATCTCCACCGCGTCGAAACCGGCCTTCCTGGCCCTGAGGGCGGCGCCGGCAAAGCTTTCGATCACCGCCTGGATGTCCTCCGGGGTCATTTCCCTGGGCACCTCCCGGGTAAGCCTGGAGGCCACGGGCGAGGGGGCAACGGGCTGCTGCCCGGTTAAAGAGGAATGGGTATACCTTCCGGCCTGGTAAAGCTGGGCCGCGATTTTCGCCCCGGCCCCCTTTACGGCGGCGGTCAGCCTTTGCAGTCCCTCTATGTACTTGTCATCATGCAGGCCGATCATCTTCGGCCCTGTCCCCAGCTGATCGATGGAGCAGCCGCCCACTATGATCAGCCCGGCGCCGCCCCGGGCCCTGGTTTCGTAATACTTGACCAGCCTGTCGTTCACAAAGCCGTCGGGCGTGTAGGAGTGGTGTATGGCCGGCATGGAAATACGGTTTTTAATTTCCAGGCTGCCGATTTTTATCGGCTTGAAAAGCATTTGCACGATTTTCTCCCCCCAGCAATAGTGTTATTTGTACATTGTTATATATAATATTGCACACTATATTTAATCAGTCAACTTAAAAAACCAAAGAGGATTTATGATTGCGGTACGAGAATATAAACTTGAAACATAAATATATTTTAACTCGGGAGGTTGGGTTCTGTGGCCAAAGTTGTCATCTTTCAATGTTGTAAAATCAAGGATACCAGCTGTGTTGCCTGTTTAAAGTGCTTTAAGGCAGCGGAAAAAAAGGAAGGTGAGTTTTCCCGGTACGATTCGGTCAGCATAGCGGCCATGGGCGGCTGCGGCGACTGCCCCGGCCTGGTTATGCCCAAGGCGCAGCTGACAATGGAAATGGCCGATTACCTGGACTGCGACATTGACGCCATCCACCTGGGCACATGCATGGTAAAGGCCAAAAAGACAGCCGCCTGCCCCATTGACCACGACGCCTTAAAAGAGATGCTCCAGACAAAGTTCGGCAAACCGGTGGTAATAGGCACCCATAACTATTAATAAGTAACCCCGGCAATTAAAACCCCTTCTGTTCCCGGAAGGGGTTTTTTGCGCCCCAAATTATTGGGAGCCCGTTTTTGAATATGCGGTGGAAGAGGCAACGGTGCAGCTCCTTTTCAGCCTGTCCACCAGATAGCGGTATTTTTCACTGTACCCGGCCAGGAATCCGCCATGGTCATCCAGGGGATAGTGCCGGATGATGAAATAACTTAACAGGTTTAGAGCCGCACAAACCGGAAAAATGAGGTATATGCCCAGCGGCTTGGCCGCGCTGTAACCGAAGAAGGAGAAAAGGATACCCGTGATGGCCAGGTTGGTGGAATCGATGGTGCGGAAAATGAGGCCGTGGGTGCCTATGTACAGCGCCTCCTTGCGCTCGCCGGTGAGCTGGCTGTCGAATAAGATTATGTCCACCAGCATGGGGTTTTTGACGGTGTTGGTAAAGATAAAGAAGAAGGAATAGGTAAAGGCAAATAAAAGGATCACATCATACACGGAGGATCGGGGTATCAGCGGCAGGAGGATGGTCATCAGGCCGAACAAAACGCCATTGACCAGCACACTCCAGGCAAATACCTTCTTTTTGCAGATCTTTTTAGCCAGGATATTAGCTAAAGGGATGCTCAAAAACATCCCGGCAATGGAGAACAGCCCCAGTATAGCCGCATCTTTAGGCCTTTTACCGGCTATTTCAGTGAGCAAATAGGGGGCCACCGCGGTGATGGTTATAAAAGAGAGCATCTGGATACTGTTGGCTAAAGTGAACAGGATAAATATCCTGTTGCCGAGGATATCCTTAATCCCCTTGATAAAATTGATTTTCCTGCCGTTAATCTGGATATTCTCCCGTATTATGACATCCCTTTTTTCATTAATTGACACCACCGGCCCCATGGCCAAAAGCAGTGCCAGGATGCCGAAAACCATGGTCATGCTGGGAAAGCCGAGTTTTTCAAAGGCCGGGCCCTGGGTCAGGTTAATCAGGCCTATTATCACTCCTACAAAAAGCGAGATGCTGGTGATTTTAATCCTTTCGTCGCTGTCTGCGGTTATTTCGGGCGTCAGGGCCAGTATGGGCTGGTACATGACCAGGCTGGAAACCGTCATGACCATATAAATGCCTGAAAAGTAGATCACGTTAAACCTGTCTATTCCCGTTTCAACCGGGGGCCTGGAGATCAGTACGGTGCAGGCGGCCATCACCACGGCGCCCACGAAAATAAAGGGAATCCTCCGCCCCCACCGGGTCCTGGTGTTGTCACTGATGATACCCACCACGGGGTTAAGGACAGCCTCCAGAACCCTGGCCAGGGTGGTAACCGTGGTAAAGGTGGCCAGGGGCACCAGGGCAACCCCCTTGCCTTCGGGCGGACAGTAGCCGTACATGATCCAGGTGGTTAAAGCAAACACAATCATGTAGGATTCTCCACCCAAACTGAACAAAATAATCTGCCAATTCTTGAGATTTCCTTTCAAGACTGCCTCCGTATACGATAATTAAGTTGTCCCTGCAAAATGACCGAAAAAAAGGCCGCCTTGGATGAAAAATAATGAACAGGTTTAATCTTCCCTGGCAACCTGAAATGTTTTTGAACATTTAAGGGCTGGCCCTGTTTTTCCTGCCACCAGTTTCCATTTTCCCCCGAATAACTATACAAGTAATTTTAACACAGAACTGTTTTTTACGGCAATAAAACCTTTTTTGCAAAAGGTTTCCGAATGTTTCCGGAGAAAACAAAGTGCATGTTCATTATTTAAACAAATTAAACATTTCCTTTTCCCCGCATTAAACAATCCGGCCTTAATCAAAACCTGAAACGAATAAAGACGGGAAAAAGCGCCGCCCGACAAACAGGCATAAAATTTGCAAAGCTATCAATAATGAATCAATAATTCTGCATGTCCCTTTCAATTAGTTTAAATACTGTTATAATGATATAAATTATTTTAACAACTAAATTAATATTTGATTCGGGAGGTAGATAATGGGAGTATCCGGTTGTTGTTGCTGACCCGGGTAGTATCGGAAAAAAAGATAAAAAAACTGGGAGGTAGTATCTTTGGCAAGCAATTTTATTTATTCAAACCGGGACCACAAGTTCATCCTGAAAGAATGGCTGGACATGGAAAAAGTGTTTAACTTCGATGCCTTCAAGGACTTTTACGGCATGGAAGACGTGGACATGATACTTGACCAGGCCCTTAAAGTGGCCAGGGAAGTGGTGGCCCCCACCAACATTGAGGGCGACCGGATCGGGGCAAAATTTGAAAACGGAAAAGTCACCACCCCCCCTTCCTTCAAAGAGGTCTTTAATTTCATGCAGGACAACGGGTACGGGGCCTCGGCCTTCGACCCCGACGAGGAAGGGAAGCTGCCCTTTACCATGCACTTCATCCTCGAAGAGTTCTTCAACGCGGCAAATATGGCCTTCATGCCGTACTTCGGCCTCATCGGCGGGTCCTCCGATCTGATTTACAGGTTCGGAAGGGAGGAAGATAAAAAGCGCTTCCTCCCCAATATGTATGCCGGCAAGTGGGGCGGCACCATGTGCCTCACCGAGCCCTGCTGCGGGTCGGACGTGGGCGATATCACCACCAGGGCCTACCCCACCGACGACCCGAAGGTTTACAAGATCAAGGGAACCAAATGCTTTATCACCGGCGGGGACCACGACCTGACCGAAAATATCATCCACCTGCTGCTGGCCAAGTGCGAGGGGGCGGCCCCGGGCACCAAGGGGATATCGCTGTTCATAGTGCCCAAAATATGGGTCAACGAGGACGGCAGCCTGGGCCAGCCCAACGACGTGACCACCGTGGCCATAGAGCACAAGATGGGCATTAAGGGTTCGGCCACCGCCATGCTGAGCTTTGGCGAAAACGACAACTGCTACGGCATCCTGCTGGGCAACCCCCCCGATGAAAAGGGCAGGGCTGAAGGAATGGCCCAGATGTTCGTGATGATGAACGGGGCCCGCCAGGGCACCGGCCTGCAGGCTTTGTCCATCGCCCAGGCGGCTTACTACAACGCCCTGCAGTATGCCAAGGAGCGCGTTCAGGGCAAGGCCATATCCAACCCCAAGGGGCCCAGGGTGCGCATCATCGAGCACGAGGATGTCAGGAGAATGCTCCTGTTCCAGAAGTCGGTCATTGAGGCCTGCCGGGCCATGCTCAGCAAGAACGCCTACTACATTGACCTGGCCAGATACAGCGGAGACCCCGCGGAAAGGGAGATGGCGGCAAGGAGGATAGAGGTCAACAACCCGCTGGTCAAGGCCTACCCCTCGGACATGGTATGGCTGACCACCGCTGAAGCCATTCAGATCCACGGCGGATACGGGTTCACCGAAGAGTACCCGGTGGCCCAGGCCGCCCGGGACTGTAAGATACTGTCCATCTGGGAGGGCACCAACTTCATCCAGTCGCTGGACCTGCTGGGCCGGAAGTGGATGCTGGACGGCGGCAAGGTATTCATGGAGTGGCTGGCCGACGTGGAGGCCTCCGTTGAAAGCAACAAGGGGCTGGAGGGGCTGGAGCGCGAGTACGAAATAATGACCAGGGCCATATCCACCTACCGGGAGATCCACATGTTCATAGCCGGAATATTTATGAAGAACATCAAGGTGGTTCCGCTCTACTCCACCAGGATTCTGCACGCCACCGCCATGCTGTGGGGGGGATCCCTGCTGCTGGAACAGGCGGCCATAGCGTCCAAAAAGATGAAAGAACTGGGCGAGGGCCATTTCGACTATCCCTTCTACCAGGGCAAGGTCCAGACCGCCAAGTTCTACATCAGAAACATAGTTCCGGAAATATTCAAGGTTGCGGAAGTTCTGAAGGACTGCGACACCTCGGCCATCGACATACTGGAAGAGGGACTGTAATACTATCAAATTAAGGGGGTTTTAAAAAATGGCTGTCGAAGGCATCAAGAACATCTGCGTGGTGGGCGCCGGCAACATGGGGCACCAGATTGCCCTGGGCGCGGCAATAGCCGGTTTCAAGGTAAAATGCACCGACGTGAAACCCGAAATCCTCAAAAAGGCCGAGGACTTCGCCAATTCCTACCTGCCCGGCCGGGTGGCCAAGGGCAAAATGACCGAAGAGCAGGCCAAAGCCGCCAGGGCCAACATATCCTTCACATCCGACCTGAAGGAAGCGGCCCGGGACGCCGACCTGGTCATCGAGGCCATTCTGGAGATCCTGGAGTTAAAGCGCAAGGTTTTCAAGCAGCTGGACGAGATATGCCCGCCCCATACCATACTGGCCACCAACAGCTCCTTTATAGTCAGTTCCAAGATCGTGGACGTCACCAGGAGGCCGGACAAGGTCTGCAACATGCACTACTTCAACCCCGCCCTGGTGATGAAGCTGGTGGAGGTGGTCCAGGGGCCCCATACCTCGGACGAAACCGTCGAAAAAGTGATGGCGGTGTGCAAGGCGCTGGACAAGGTTCCGGTCCACCTGAAGAAGGAAGTGGAGGGGTTCCTGGTCAACCGGGTAATCCGGGCCATAAGCGAAGAGGCTATGTGGATCTACGACATGGGCGTGGCCTCCACAGAGGACATCGACAAAGCCCTGATGTACGGCCTGGGCCATCCCATGGGGGCCTTCCGCCTGATGGACCTGACCGGCATCGACCTGACCTACATCATGGCCATGGAAAAATACCGCGAGACCGGAGATCCCAGGTACAAGCCCTCCCCGTCGGTGGTGGAAAAATACATCAAGGGCGAGTGGGGAGAGAAAACCGGCAAGGGATGGTATGATTACACGAAAAAATAAGAATACAGGAGACAGTCCTGATTCCCAATTCCTGCATTTAGGAGGTGAACAGCAGTGAAGGAAGCCGTAATAGTCAGCGGTGCGCGCACCGCCATCGCCAAGGAAAGAGGCGCTTTGGCCCATCTATCCCCGGACATCTACGCCGCCGAGGTGGTCAAGGAGGCCGTGAAAAGAAGCGGCCTGAAGGACCCGGAGGCCATTGACGAGGTAATTTTCGGGCACTGCCTGGGAGCCCAGTTCGGCTGCATGGCCAGGGTGGTCGTCTTAAGGGCCGGCCTGCCCATGTCCATCCCCGCCCTCAACATAGACAGGCAGTGCGGCTCCGGCTCCACCGCCATAAACCTGGCGGCCACCCAGATATGGGCCGGCGTCGGCGATATATACGTGGCCGGCGGGGTGGACAGCATGACCCGCATACCCTATATCATGGAAAGGCCCAGCGAACCGTTTTCGAGGATGCCGCCCATGTTTGTCCGGCAGGCCCTGTCCATTCCCGAGATCGGCGACCCGCCCATGGGCATCACGGCTGAAAACGTGGTGGCCAAGTACGGCATCAGCCGGGAAGAACAGGACGAGTTCGGGTATTTGAGCCAGGTTAAAGCCGAAAGGGCCATCAAGGAAGGGCGCTTCAAGGAGCAGATTGTGCCCATCGTCATTCCGCAGAAGAAGGGCGACCCGGTGGTATTCGACACCGACGAGCACCCCCGCTTCGGCACCACCCTGGAGGCGCTGGCCAAGCTGCGCCCGGCCTTCAAAAAGGACGGATCGGTAACCGCCGGCAATTCGTCGGGCATCAACGACGGGGCCGGGGCCGTAGTGGTGATGAGCAGGGACAAGGCTGAGGAACTGGGCGCCGTACCGATGGCCAGGGTGGTTTCCATCGGGTACGGCGGGGTGGACCCCAACATCATGGGCATGGGCCCGGTGCCGGCGGTGCGCAAGGCCCTGGCCAGGGCAGGCATGACGATCGACCAGATTGACGTCATCGAACTTAACGAGGCCTTCGCTTCCCAGTCCATCGCCTGCTGCAACGAGCTGGGCATCAACTGGCGGGACATGGAAAAGTTCAACCCCAACGGCGGGGCCATCGCCCTGGGGCACCCCATTGCCGGCTCCCTGGCCATACTTACCGTCAAGGCCATTTACGAGCTGAAGCGGACCGGCAAGAGGTTCGCCCTCATCTCGGCCTGCTGCGGCGGCGGCCAGGGCGTGGCCACCATCATAGAAAATGTTTAATCCTTGAATATTATTCAAGGGGCGGGTACCTTACCCGCCCCTCTTATGTCTGTTTCCGGTCAGTTCACACCAATGCCGAATTTCTCGCATAGCTCCTCCCACAGCCGGGGAAACCTCTTTTTCACGTCAAAGGGCTTGCCGGTATCGTCCACGTAAGCGTGAACCGTCCTGCCCTCCACCGCCACTTCCCCGTCCTCATGCCTGGTTATTTTATACTCAAAGGTCATGCGGGCCCTTTCCAGTTTGGCCAGCCTGGTATGAAGGGTAAACCCCTCCTCCAGTTTCAGGGCCCTGCGGTAGCGGCAGTATGCCTCGACGGCCGCCATGTTGATTCCCTGCCCGTGAAAGTAAGAAGAGTACGGCATGTTGACCTGTTTCAACAAAGCCACCCGGCCGTCTGAAAACCAGTCAAAGTATTTGACATAGTAGACTATTCCGGCGGCGTCCACATCTCCCCAGCCCACCTCCAAATCCAGCCGGCAGACGGCATTACCCCCGTCAGCAAGGAAAACCATATAAAAATAACACCCCCCGTTGTATAACTTATCCTGAAAAGCTTCCGGGTCAGAATACGGAAGCCAGAATCCAGACTCCAGAATATAAAAAACCAATCATCAAGGGAAATCCGGGTTGGTCAGGAGCCCGGTAATTATATCTATTATTTGCATTCGGGAGTAAATCCTTCCTCCGGCCTTCCGGCGGGAGGGGATTTTTTAATATAATAGATTAAAACTATTGAATATCCTAAAATACCGGAGGCGGGATTATGTATGTAATAGAAGGCAATCGCCTGAAAATACTGTGCTGGGCGGATCAAATCGAGGACGAGGCCCTGGCCCAGGCCCGGAACCTGGCCTCCCTTCCCTTTGCATGCCGCCACGTGGCCCTGATGCCCGACGTCCACAGCGGGTACGGGATGCCCATCGGCGGCGTTCTGGCCACCAGGGATGTAATCGTCCCCAATGCCGTGGGGGTCGATATCGGCTGCGGCATGCGGGCGGTAAAGCTTCCGGCGCCGGCCGGCGAAGTGTATAAAAAAAGAGACGCCTTGCTGAACGATATTCAGCGCAGCATCCCCACCGGCTTTAACTGGCACAAGACGCCGCAGGACCATCCCCTGTTTAAAACCGTGCCGGACTTCCCGGTCATCCGGGCGGAGCTTGACAATGCCAGGCGTCAGCTGGGCACCCTGGGGGGCGGAAACCACTTTATAGAGCTGCAGAAAGACGAAAATAACGGGGCGTGGGTGATGATCCATTCCGGTTCACGGAACCTGGGCAAGAAGACCTGCGACGAATACAACAGGCTGGCCCGGGAAAAAAACTACTACAACCTGCCGGACTCCTGGCAGCTCTGGGGACTGCCGGCGGACTCCAGGCCGGGCAGGGAATATTTAAGCGCCATGCGGTTCTGCCTGGACTTCGCCAGGGCCAACCGCGAGCACATGATGAAAATTGTACTGGGTATAATGGAAAGACACCTTAAGATTGAAACGGGCGGGCCGGGTCAGATAGATGTTCACCACAACTATGCCGCCGTGGAGAGGCACGGCAGGGAGGAATTCATCATTCACCGCAAGGGCGCGGTGAGGGCCGAGGGCACCGTAATCATACCCGGCTCAATGGGCACCCCCAGCTATATATGCAGGGGCCTGCAAAATCCGGACTCGTTCATATCGTGCTCGCACGGCGCCGGAAGGATCATGGGAAGAAACGCCGCCAGAAAGAAATACAGCATAGAATCGGTGATAAAAGAGATGCGGGACCTGGACATAAGCCTGTACAAGGCAAACAAAAAGGATGTTGCCGAGGAATGCAGCGCCGCATATAAAGACATCTCCAGCGTGATGTCCCAGCAGCGGGACCTGGTGGAGATACTGCTGGAATTAAAGCCCATGGGGGTGGTCAAGGGCTAGCTGACAGTTTCTTACAGCGCCCGGGTGGCTTTTTTCTCCCGGCCCAGGCGCAGGCGCTGGATAAGGCAGGCCGCGATCAAAAGGCTCAGACCGGCCAGGTCGGTAAGCATCCTGGGGTCAATCAGCATAAGCCCGCCGGCGAAAAAGACGACCCTCTCCAGCCGGGTGGCAAAGGTAACCAGGTAGCCGGAAACCGCGGCCCCCACACCAATCATGCCGATTACCGACGTGCAGATCATGTGCAGAACACCCAAAGGGGTGGCGTTTATCAAAAGAAGAGACGGCGAGAGGACGAAGATGTATGGAACCAGGAAGGCCGCAATGGCCAGTTTGGAGGCCTGGATCCCGGTCAGCAGGGGGTTGCCCCGGGCAATCCCGGCACCGGCGTAGGCGGCCAGGGCCACCGGCGGCGTCACGTCGGCAATAATCCCGAAGTAAAAGACAAACATGTGGGCCGCCAGCACCGGCACACCCATCTGGATCACCGCCGGGGCGGCGATGGTGGATGTAATCACGTAGTTGGCCGTTGTCGGCACCCCCATGCCCAGGATTATGGACGTAATCATGGTGAAAAACAGAGTGGGCAAAAGAAAGCCGTGGGCCAGGTCGATCAGGGACGAGGCCAGCTTCAGTCCGAGCCCGGTTTTGGTGATCACACCGATAATGATACCGGCGGTGGCACAGGCGATGATCACACCCAAGGCCCCCCGCGCCCCCTGTTCCAGCCCCCCGATGATGCCGCCCAGCGAAAGCCTGGTGTCTTTCCGCAGGTACGAGGCGGCCACGGCCAGGTAAATGGCCCACAGGGCCGCCAGCATGGGCGTTTTGCCTTCCACCAGGAGGTAGATGATGGCTATCAGCGGAATGAGCAGGTGACCGCGCTTAAGCATTAACTTTCCGATCCTCGGCAGCTGGTCCCGGGGAATGCCCCGCAGGCCCTGTTTCCTCGCTTCCAGGTGCACACCAATCCAGATCCCGGTAAAGTACAGTATTGCGGGAATTAAAGCGGCTTTTATAATGGTCACGTACGGCACATTGATAAATTCAGTCATAAGAAAGGCCGCCGCCCCCATGATGGGAGGCATCAGCTGTCCCCCGGTGGAGGCCGCCGCCTCCACGGCGCCGGCGAACTCGGGCCTGTAGCCGAGGCTTTTCATCATCGGAATGGTAAAGCTGCCGGACCCCACGGTGTTGGCCACCGAACTGCCGGAAACCGTCCCTTCCAGGGCGCTGGAGAGAACGGCCACCTTTGCCGGCCCGCCGGCGGCCCAGCCGGCAACAGCATTGGCCAGATCGATAAAAAACTGCCCCATCCCGGTCCTGTCCAAAAAGGCGGCAAACAGGATGAACAGAAAGATAAAAGTCGCCGAAACCCCCAGGGGGATACCGAACACCCCTTCGGTGGTGAAATAAAGGTGCCCCACCAGGTGCTCCAGGTCCACTCCCTGGTGGGCGAAGATGCCCGGAATATAAGGCCCGGCAAAGGCATAAACCAAAAATACGGAAGCCACGATGACAATGGGCCAGCCCACCACCCGCCGGGCGGCCTCCAGGACGAAAAACACCCCCAGGGTGCCCACCACTATGTCCGTGGGAGACATGACGCCGGCTCTCATCACCAGCTCTTGGTAAAATTTAACAATATAAAGTGGGGACGCGGCCGCCAGCACCGCCAGAATGGCGTCAAACCAGTGCAGCCTGTTGCGCGGCCAGCTGCGCCGGGTGGGATACAGAAGGTAGACCAGGGCCATGGCGAAGGACAGGTGGACGGCGCGCTGAAGGTGGGCGTCCAGGGTCCCGAAATTGGCCGTGTACAGCTGGAATACCGAAAAGGCCACGGCAATGGCCGCCACCACGCGGGCGATAAGGCCCTTAAGGCGCCGGTAGTCCGATTCCCGGTCGTATTTGGCCAACAACCCTTCTACATCAACTGATTCCTGGCTTTGAGAAGCGATCCGGTCAGTCAAGCAGTTCCCCCCTCATGCGCAAATTTCTGCCACAAAAACGATCCGAGGCGGTAGCGGATTACCCGGATGCGAATTAAATCCCCGGACGCAAAATAACGGTTAAGATCATACTTTTTATCCCGGTAGATTACGGCCTGCCCGGCTATTGAAGTCACCTGCAGGTTTATCTCACTGAAGCGCCGGTCCAGGCCCGTGAGCATAAACCGGCCCCGGTCGTTAACCAGCCGGCCCTCACCAGGCAAAAAAGGAATTCCCACTCCCAAAGACTGGTAGATGGTGGAAGTAAGCACCAGCTGATCGCCGGAACCCAGAGAAAAATTTTCCCATACCGGGGTTTTGTGCACCGAGTGAACATAGTAAAGGCTGAAGGTTTTATTTACTACCAGGGGCAGGTAAAGGACGGAATTATTTTCCTGGCCGGCCACAACTAAAAAAGGCAGCCGAACCAGGAACAAAGACGCCACTACGATAAACAAAAATCCCGCCACGACAGCCCGGGTTCGGCGCCTGACTTTGATTTTCATAAGAAGCCGGACCCCGGTTCAAACGGGGCCCGGCCACCTCCCATAAACTTTCGGCTATTCTTTGAAGAATTTTTCGGCCCCCGGGTGAAGCGGTACAGACATTCCGTCCTTGGCCGATTCCTTGGTAATCATCTTGCCCACGGCATGGGCCGCCTTGATCCTGTCCAGGTTGCTGTAAATGGCCTTGGTGATGTCGTAAGCCATCTGGGCGTCCATCTTGTCGGTGACAACCAGCATGGCCTTCACGGCCAGGGCAGTCACTTCCTTATCCTGATTGGGATAAGTACCGGCCGGAATGGTTACTTTGGTATAGAATGGGTACTTCTTGATCAGCTTGTCGGCAGCGTCGGCCGACACCGGAATCAACACAACTTTATGCTGCGCCGCGATGTCCTGAATGGCCGCCGTCGGGAAGCCGGCCGTTACGAAGGCCGCGTCGATATTGCCGTCCTTAAGGTTGTTGGCCGCCTCTGCAAAGGACAGGTACTGGGCCTTGATATCGTTGTATGTGATTTCATAAGCTTCCAGGATCTGCCGGGCGTTGGCCTCGGTGCCGCTTCCTGCGGCGCCCACCGCCACCCGCTTACCTTTCAGGTCTTTTATGTCTTTAATCTTGGTTTTATCCAGGGTGACGATCTGCACCGTTTCGGGATACAGGGTGGCCAGGCCCTTTAACCCGTCAACCTTTTTGTCCTTGAACATTTCGGCTCCGTTGGCCGCGTAGTATGTAATGTCGTTCTGCACAAAGGCCACCTGGGCGCTGCCGTCCTTCAGGGCATTTATATTGGCCACCGAAGCCCCGGTACTCTGGGCAGTGGCGTTGACACCATTTATGTTCTTGTTCAGGATCTCCGCAATGGCGCCGCCCAGCGGATAGTACACGCCCGCCGTGCCGCCGGTGGCAATGTTAACGAATTTTTTATCCGCCGGTTTTTGATCGGCTTTTTTCTGGTCCTCCGCCGGCTTGGAGCCGCAGCCGGCCACCGCCAGCAGCATGGCCGCCAAAGCCAATGCCATGAAACTCCGCCGCATAAATTTTAACACCGCAATCCCCCCGTTTTTTTATTATTTATATGGTTGTACACACCTGGATAATACCAAAATTACTCAATCACAGTCAAGACCGCACGAAACCGGGGAATAAAGCTTAAACCGGTTGTCCGAAACGGGCCCGGACCAGGTCCAGCATGGTATGCAGCCCGGGTTCCAGGGTTCCCAGGCCGTGAATGGCATTGATCACCACCGAGGCCGTAACCAGGTCGCCGTGCAAGCCCCCCTTAATCTCCATGGTCAGCGGCGGATACCCGTCTATGGCCACCCGGTCCACGCTCCGGCCGTCCACCACCATGGTCAGGTCCAGGGTGATCTTCTCACCGGAGCCATTTACGTAGCCCCTGGCCACCTGGTGAATCCCGGCCACCACGCCGGGTTCCACCGGGACGTAGCTGCTGGTCAACCGCACCGGGCTGATGACCGGATCGATGGTCTCCTCCACCCGGTCCAGCCGCCAGCCCAGGCCGGCGGCAATCATGCCGACGGATTCGGGCAGCCCCACGTGTTTAATCCAACCTTCCTCTACGCCGGCCTTAAACTTCTCCGGGGTAAGCCCCACTCCCACTTTTTTCTGCAGGGGCTCCCGGCGTTTCGCCGCGTCCACCACCCGCTCCACCTTTACCGAGGAAACCTCCTGGGCGGCGGTGGAAAAGCACAGGGGCAGGATATCCATCACGAAACCGGGATTGACACCGGTTCCCAGCAGGCGCCCGCCGTGCTGTCTGGCCACCCCGTCCAGAGCCGCCGCTTCCTCCGGGTGAGCCAGGTAGGGATAACTGAGTTCTTCGCAGGTGGAAACAACGGTGCAGCCTGCCTTCAACAAATCGGTCAACTGCGGCAGGACCGCCTTTAAAGACGAGCCGGTGGTGTGGATCACCACCACTTTGCCGGTTTTTGCCAGAAGCCGGATAGGGTCGCCGGTTACGGTAACCCCCAGCTTTTCCCCCAAGCCGATGACATCTCCCATATCCCGGCCCACCTTGGCCGGGTCTTTGTCCACCGCTCCCACGTAACGCAGTCCCCGCTTTAACCCCAGCAGGGCAATCTTACTGCCGACGGGACCAAGCCCGTACTGTACCGCCTCCATTTTTTCCTCCTTTTTGTTAATTTGTCTAATGGTGTAATGCCTGTGGCGATAATATCAATTACACCGCCGGGCGTCAAGGGGGGGTTGAAAAATAAAGTTTGCCGCTGCCGCTTGATGACAGGCAAAAGGCGCCTCCCGGAAAGGAAGCGCCTTTTTTGACTTTTGGCTACGTGGTGGTGGAAACAGTGGCCGGCGACTTTTTGTAATCAATGTATTTCTTGATTGACAGTATAATTACCCCCGCTGCCAGGACCATTAAAGCCAGGTCGGTTATTACCAGCGGGATGTTGTTGGCGGGCAGGTACTTGGTCAGCAGCAGCTTATAGAGGGCCGTGATGGTGGTGGCCATCATGAATACGGCCGGCAGCACGGTGAACCAGCTGGGCTTGCCCCGGTACAAGAGCCACATGGACACCGCAATAAGGGCCAGGCCGGAAAGAAGCTGGTTAGCCGAGCCGAAGATGGGCCAGATCACGGTATAGGCGTTGGAATAGCCGAGGTAGAGCATGATCAGCACGGACAGGCCGGAGTTGAACCAGAAGTTTTTCATGAAGGCCGGCACTTCTTTAAAGATAATGGACCACAGCTCCTCAAACAGGTAGCGGTTGAGGCGCACCGCGGTATCCAGGGTGGTGATGATAAATCCCTCGATCATCAATATGCCGAGGATGGTGCCGATGAACATGGGAATGCCGATGGACTTTTCCATTATGCCCCCCATGCCTAGGGAAAAGCCCAGGATGGCGTTGGCCCCCTTGGCCGGCCAGACGATATCCATGTAGTTCTGGAACGATATGCCGGTGGCCACGGCCACCAGCACCAGGGTAGCCAGCACGCCTTCCAGCACCATCCCGCCGTAACCGATCCTGCGGGTGTGGGACTCCTTGGACACCTGCTTGGAGGAGGTGCCGCCGGACACCAGGGAGTGGAAGCCGGATATGGCCCCGCAGGCCACTGTGATGAAAAGGAAGGGCCAGATCATGCCCATCTTTTTCATGCCTTCGGCCACGTTAAAGGCGGGGGCCTGGATGGTCAGCCCGCCGAAACCGCCCACAATGGCGCCCAGGAACAGCAGGGCCAGCCCTATGTAGAGCAGGAACGAGTTGGTAAAGTCCCTGGGCTGCAGTATGGCCCACACCGGGATGCCGGCCGCAAAAAGAACGTATACCGACAGAATAATCATCCAGGTCTTGGGATTTAACATTAACGGGTTTGAGATTCCAATCAATACCGAAATCACCCCCACAGCAAGAGCCAGAAGGGTGACAATCCACACGCTAACCCCCCGGCGGTAGTAAAGGTAGCCCATTATGGGGGAGAAAAGGGTGATTATGATCACCGAGGTGGAGGCGATGCCGCCTATGACCACATTTTCCACGCCTTTAACGTCAATTACCTTGAGGGAAGTGTGGGCGGTGTCCACCCCCAGCACCTTGGCCGGCACCAGGGAGGAGAGGGCGGTGGCGGTAAGCCCCAGGAAGGCTGCGGTAACCAGCACGATCATGAAAAGGGTAAAAAGTATGAACAGCACATAACCGGCCCGGCCCAGGGTGGTGGAAGCGATCTGGGCCACCGACTTGCCCTTCTCCCGCATGGAAACAAACAGCGTGGTATAGTCGTGAACCGCACCGAAAAATACGGTGCCCAGGAAGACCCAAAAAAGCGTGGGCATAAATCCGAAGGCTAAAGCCATGGTGGGGCCCAGAATCGGCCCGGCCCCGGCAATGGAAGAAAAATGGTGGGAAAACAGCACCATCGGATGGGCCGGGGCATAATCCCTGTCGTCTTTCATGGAGTGGGCGGGGGTGGGCCGGGAGTCGTCCTCACCCAGAACACCCTTGATATAGCCGCTGTAGAAGCGGAAGGCAAGATAAAAACCAATAAATACCAGAATCACTATAAGAGCTGTATTCACCTGGTTCCCTCCTTTTTAATCATCTTGATATTTAATTTACATTTTTAAAAACGGGCCCGCCACCCTGTCCGTATAAAAGGTTCCTACCCGGACCCAAACTGGGATATTTGAGACCTGAAATGGAACAAAAAAAGCCCGTTGTTTACAACAGGCTTGTTTTTATAAGACCCAATTTTTCTTTCAGCACCCTGGCATGACTTCTGCTGACAGGAATCTCGGATTTTTGATCATCCCCCAAAACCAGCTTATAACTGCCCTTAAACCAGGGTATTACCTCCCTGACATATTCCAGGTTAACCAGAAAAGCCCTGTGCACCCTCAGGAACCTGTTCCTGTCCAGCTTGTCTGCCAGCTCCTGGAGGGTATAAGATGAAGGCATTGTCTGACGGGGCATCTTGATAATGGTTTTACGGTTATCCACGGTTACATATACTATGTCCCGGCTGTCGATGACGCACCATTTGCCTCCGGATTCAGCGCAAACTCTGGTCGGCCCGGTGTTTGCCGGACCAAGCATCTCCACCAGGCGGGCAAATTTTTTGTCCTCTTCCCACAGCCTGACGGTGGTGGCTACCCGGTCGAGGGCCCTGGCGACCCTATCCTGGCTGTAGGGCTTGACCAGGTAATCAACGGCATTAAGGTCGTAGGCCTGGACCGCGAACCTGTCGTGGGCCGTGGCAAACACTATAATAACATTCCCGTCTATATCTTTCATTTTTTTGGCCAGGGAGATGCCGTTAATGTCGTATATCTGTATGTCCAGCAAAACCACCCGCGGCCTCAACTTGCGGAACAGCTCCAAAGCCTCCGCGCCGGAGCCGGCCACCCCAGCAATATCAAAACCCTGCACCTGGCTGACCAGGTAGCACAACTCCCGCTGGGCCGGGGCTTCGTCATCCACAATCAGTACAGTAATTTTATTCATACTAAACTACCGCCCTGACATTGAAATTGACGGGAATGCTTATAATGAACCTGGTTCCCCTACCCTTGTCGCTAATTACTTTCAGGCCGTTCTCCGGCCCATAGATGGTTTTAAGCCTCTGGTCCACATTTTTCAGGCCTATACCGGCGCCTTTATCGGGATAAAGAATAGTGTTTGTTTTCCTGGCCCCGGAGCCGCCCATACCGACACCGTTATCCTCCACCGTTATCAAGACGCTGTCCTGATTCCGGCCCACTTTAATAAAAATCTGCCCGCCCTGGGGCTTTGGCAGTATGCCGTGCTTTACGCAATTCTCCACCAGGGGCTGTAGTATCAGGGCCGGCAGGGTTATATCAAGAAGATCCGGATCGATATCCCTGAATACCTGCAGCCTCGGCTCATTGCGGGCCTGTTCAATGGCCAGGTAGGCGTCAATTCTCTCCAGTTCTTCGGCAATTGTAATAAAGTCCTGATTACTGGACAGGGTTTTTCTGAAAAAGTCGCCGAGGTGAATCAACAAGTCCCTGGTTTTTTCCGGGTCGTACCGCGAGAAGGAGACGATGGTGTTCAGCGAGTTGAAAAGAAAATGAGGATTTATTTGGGCCTGCAATGCCTTAAGCTGAGCATCCCTGAGCAGCTTGCTCTGCGCTTCCAGCTCGGCCAGCTCGAGCTGGGTTGAAAACAGCAGGCCCAGTCCCTTGGCGAATTCCAGATCCAGGCTCGATACGCTGTTTTCCTTCGAGTGGTACAATTTAAGGGCGCCCACTGTTCTTTCACCGGAAACGAGGGGAATTATTACCGCCGACCGCAGTGTGCAGTCGGGATGTGAGCACTGTATTTCCTCTTTCCTTGTGGCCACCATAATTTTTCCATGTTCCAGGACCCAGCGGGTGGCCCGGGTCATTATGGCCTGCCCCGGCAAATGGTGATCGGCGCCGCTTCCCACGTGAGCCAGTATTTTGCGGTCGTCGGTCAGGGCCACAGCGGCCACGTTTTTATATTCCTTGATCACCTCGGCCACCTTTTGGGCCGATTCCCTGTTCAGCCCCTGTTTCAAATACTGCAGAGTCTTACTGGCTATGGCCAGGACTTTCTGGGCCTGTACCGCCCCGATTCTCTCCTCCTCTTCCTGGGCGCTGCGCACAATCATCATAAAAATGGCTATACCCAGGGAATTAACCACAATCATGGGCATGCTGATTACCTTGACCAGGCTGAGCGCCGCCGGGAACGGCCTGGCCACCAGGAGGATGATCAACATCTGCAGGCTCTCGGTTAGGATCCCCGTCAGCAGGGCGATCTCCCAGCCGATTTTTTTATTCCGGCATAACCGGTATATCAGCCCGGCCACTATGCCCTCCGTAAATGTCGACAGGCCGCAGGCAAACCCGGTGAACCCGCCCAGGGACCAGCGGTGCAGCCCGCTTATAAGACCGGCCCCGGCGCCCATGAGGGGCCCGCCCAGAAGGCCGGCCATGACCGCCCCGATAACCCTGGAATTGGCCAGGGCGCCCTGTATTTCAATAGCCGAATAGGTTCCAAAGATGGCTATGGCGCTGAAAATGCCGGTCAGGATCAGCCGTTCCCTGAAGCTGGCAGTATTGTACAAAAGCCTCCGGAAAGGCTTAACCCTGGTCAGCAGAAACGCAATGGTAATGACCAGCGACATACGCTCGGCCATCTGGATTATCAGCAGGCGATCCATTTTTTTGTTCCCCGCTCTTTTATTTTTGTTAACTATTGATTGAATTTTAGCACTATATCAAATAATGAACAAGTATATTAAAGAGGCTGTCTGCGTCAAGATTTAGCAGGTAGAGGCTGTCAAAGAAGTTCCAGATGCAAGGCGCGGCAAGGTTTTGAGCGCAGGCGTATCGTGAGCGAACAAACCGCCGCCGCAACGCTGCAGGTGGACTTCTTGGGACAGCCTCTTTGGATTGGCTACTGCTTAACCAAAGACTGGTTGGGGGCCAGCGGCTCGCTGGTATCCATGTGGCCCAGGAGACTCTCAACTTTTTTACCCTCCACCAGGAACTGGACCTTTTTAATCCCGTCCAGCCGGGCCAGTGAATTTACCACCGAGTACACGGTCATGGTCTCACCCGAAGAGCCGCCCCAGTGCCTGGTCTGAATCTCCCTGGAGAAGTTTACGTAGGCCACCCCGTCCACCACCGACAGGGAAAGCAGGCGGGCGCTTTCGGGAATGGTCTTCAGCAGTCCTTTCCCGGTGGGCCCCTTGATCAGTTCCTTGACGATGATTTCCTCCAGAGAATCGCCCTTTTTCACCACTTCCCTTTCCTCCGGCACCAGCTTGTCAGCCTGACTGTCGGAAAAGTAAAGGGTAACCTTCACGGGGGTGTCCTTGGGACTGGCGCTTATCGGCGGCTGATTCTCGGCTGCCGGCGGCTGATTGGGGCCGGGGGCCGGTTTGGCGTCGCGGCTGCCGCACCCCGCGGCCGACCACAGCAGCGCCAGCACTCCTATAAACACCAGGATCAGCCGGCCCCCGGCCCGGGCCTTTTCCTTTCTCCCCCGAATTCTCATGATGCTGTCCTCCCTTTCCGGGCGGTGTGCCGCCCGTTCGTTACATCCAATTATAAAAGATAAGTATTACACGCCAATAGAAATATATTACAAAAGTATTAAACTTTTATGCCGGCAATCTTATGATGAAGGCCGTTCCCCGGCCGGGCGCACTCTTTACCTCGATGACGCCGTTGTGGAGTTCCACCGCCTGCCTGACTATGGCCAGGCCCAGTCCCGTTCCCCCGGTGGACCGCGGGCGGGCCTTGTCGACCCGGTAAAACCGGTCGAATATATACGGCAGATCGGCCTCCGGGATGCCCTCACCGGTGTCGCTGACTTCTATCGACAGCCTGTCTTCTTCCACACCGCAGGCTACCCGCACCTGCCCGCCGGGCGACGTGTACTTTATGCCGTTATCCAGCAGGTTCAGCAGTATCCCGGTGAGCAGCTCGGAGTCCACCGGCCAGACGGGATCGGTTTCATAACGGCCTTCCAGCTTGATTTGCCTCGCTTCCGCCAGCGGGCGGGCCAGCTGCAGCGCCCTTTCCAGCACCGGCCCGACGGGCTGCTCCGTTATCCTGGGTGTCGGTCCCTCTTCAAGGCGGGCCAGCCGCAGCAGGTCGTCCACCAGCCGCTTGAGCCTGTCCACCTCCCGGTTGATATCGGACAGGAACTCCCGGTAGACCGCCGGGTCTTCCTCCCGGCCGTAAATAAGCGACTCGGCCAGTGATTTAATGGAGGCCAGGGGGTTTCTCAATTCGTGGGAGGCGTTGGCCACAAACTCCCGCCGCGCCCTGTCGGCCTTTTCCATCCGCTGGCTCATAATATTAAAGGCCCGGCCCAGCTGACCCAGTTCGTCACGGCCCCTTTCCCCGACCCGCAGGCCCAGTTTGCCGGCGGCCATTTGCCGCACTACCGAAGTCAGTTCATTGATCGGCCCGGTCAGCGCCCGGGCCAGCCACATACTGAACAGGGCAGCCACCAGGCCGCCCAGCAGGGACAGGCCGATCAGCCTTTCCCTCAGCTGCGCCAGGGTATCGTAAACATCGTTTATTCCGGTTGCAAGCAGGACCGCCCCCCGCACTCCTTTATCCTTTACAACGGGCACGGCCACGTAAAGCACCCGCTCATCCCCGGGGAGAAGATAGCGGCCGGCCATTTCGCTTCCGGACAGGGCGGCCTGCACCTCCCTGTGGCCCAGGGTGCTTCCCTCCAACCACCCCTCATCGAAGGAATCCACCAGCACCCTGCCCGCGGTGTCCAGCAGTATCACCCGGGCGCCCACCCGCTGGCCGAAATCCCGGGCCATGTAGCGGAGGCCCGGGTCCCGCGCAATCAGCTGTTCCCTCCCGGCGGTGGCTACTATGTTAGCATGGGCCAGGTAGGCCGCCTCCCGGGAACCCAGGTAATAATCTTCCAACAGGGCCAGGAAAATCCACCCGGTGGAAAGGAGAGTAGCGGCGATGATCAGGAAGTAGGTGGCCGCCAGTTTCCACTTCAGGCTGAAAAAAAGATCCCGCTTACGGCGTATCTTCAAGAAAATAATAACCCACCCCCCACTTGGTCAGGATCAGGCAGGGTTTGGCCGGATTTTCCTCCACCTTCTCGCGCAGGCGTCGTATATACACATCCACCGTTCGCTCGTCGCCGTAGTAATCCGCCCCCCACACCAGCTCCAGTAAATTCTCCCTGGTAAAGACCCGTCCGGGATGGCCGGCCAGAAGATGAAGAAGTTCAAACTCCCGGACCGACAGGTCCAGGAGTTGGCCTGCGCGGACTACCCTCCGCTTCAGGGTGTCTATTTCCAGCGGGCCGGCTTGCAGAACCTTTTCGGCCGGCGGTGTCGCCGCCTTTTTGGCCCGCCGCAGCACGGCCCTGATCCGGGCAATCAATTCCCTGGTGTTAAAGGGCTTGGTCAGGTAATCATCGGCCCCCACTTCAAGCCCCACGATTTTGTCGACGTCCTCTCCGCGGGCGGTCAGCATTATAACCGGAGTGTCCTTAAGGCGGCGGATTTCCCGGCACACCTCCAGCCCGTCCATTTTGGGCAGCATTATATCCAAAACCACCAGGTCGGGGTTGTCCAGGCGGTGCCTGTTTACCGCCTCCTCCCCGTCGTGGGCGGTGGTGACACTGAAACCCTCCTGTTCCAGGCTGCGTTTCAAACCCTTGACCAGCAGTTCCTCGTCATCCACTACCAGTATCCTGTACATCTTTTACCCCACCCCGCATCTCCCGGCTGAATAAGCCGCGCAGGAATATAAAATCGTCAACCGGTATTTACGCTGTCAATTTTAAAATACATTAACCCGGCCAATTCAGGATAATTTTAATTTTAACATAAAAGGTGCGGATTTTAGCGGCCTGGCACATTTTACCCTTAATCCCCGGGAATTGATTTTTGGGATTCAAAAAACGACCACCCGGAGTGAATAAGAGTAAAAATACCATAAATTTTGCATGTTTGTTAACTGAAAGGAGGCGGTAACATGAAATATACTCCTAAAGAGGAACTGGGCCGGCGTGTGGCCAGGCTGCAGGGCCTGATGCGGCGGGGCGGCATTGAAGGAGCCGTTATTGTCCAGAATGCCGATTTGTTTTATTTCGCGGGGACCATTCAGCGGTCACACCTTTTTATCCCGGCGGACGGAAAACCCGTTCTGATGGTTAAAAAAAGCTTCCCCAGGGCCCGGGAGGAATCGGCCCTGGATGAAGTAATCCCCCTGGATAACCTTAAAGATCTGCCGGCGGTGATCGGATCATACGGCGATAAAAACATGCGCGTGATCGGCTTCGAGCTGGACGTGCTGCCCGCCGCGCTTTACCTGAAATATCAAAAACTCTTTGCGCCCGCCAAAATAACCGATATCGGCCAGCTGATCCGCACCGTCAGAATGGTCAAGTCACCCTATGAAATAGAGCTGCTGAAGGGCGCGGCGGATCTCAACCACGCCATGTTTTCCCGGGTCAAGGACTTTTTAAGGGAAGGAATCACAGAGGTGGAACTGGCCGGGAACCTGGAGGCGGTTTACCGGCGCCACGGCCACCAGGGCTATGTGAGAATGCGGGGGTTCAACCAGGAAATAGTGTACGGCCACCTGATGTCCGGCGTCAGCCTGGCGGTGCCCAGCTTCCTGGACAGCCCCGAAGGGGGCCCGGGGCTCAACCCCTCCTTTCCCCAGGGCGCCGGCATGAAAAAGATAGCCAGAAATGAGCCCGTAATGGTGGACTATGTGGGAGTTTACGACGGCTACATGGTGGACCAGGCCAGGATTTTCTGCCTGGGCCGGCTGCCCGACAAATTTGTCAGGGCCTATGAGGCAGTGATTAACATCCAGGAAGAAATCAAAAGGAGGGCCAGGCCGGGGGTATTGTGCGATGAGCTCTACAACTGCGCGGTAAAAATGGCCTCTGAAGCGGGGCTGAAGGACCACTTCATGGGACATCCGGACCCCGCTCCCTTTATCGGGCACGGGCTGGGTATAGAACTGGACGAACTGCCGGTGCTGGCCCGGGGTTTTGAAATCCCCCTGGAAGAGGGTATGGTTTTCGCCCTGGAGCCCAAATTTGTCTTTCCGGAGGGTGAGGTGGGCATTGAAAACACCTTTGTGATCAGGGAAACCGGTGCGGAGGCCCTGACCGTATTTGATGAGAACATAATATATTTGTAAGGGGGGTGAAAATGTCATCTGAAAGAGTTAAGCCAAGCTAATACCACTATTTTTCAGTGGCATTCGCCGGGCCTAACAGATATCATTTTTGTAAGCGAGAATAAGGGCCCGGGGGGTGGATCGTGGAAACCGGCAGAGTGGAAACCGCCAGAGTAAAAACAGTCAGCCCTCTAAGCAGGTTCAGGTATTTATTCGTATACTTTTCGGCCCTTATGGGCGCCCTGGTTTTTGTGTCCGTGCTGGGCCACCAGCATTTCCGCATCGAGGCCCTGCAGGTACGGCTGAACATCCAGCCGGCCCTGGCCGGGTATACAGTGATGGAAATTCCCCCGCTGGCCACAATCAGGGCCAAAACCCACTCCACCCCGCTGCAGCTTTCAGTCAGGCTGGACGGTATAGACCTTCAGCTGGCCCAAAAAATGCTGGAAAAGAATCAAAGCCGGACCAGCCTGATAAACACTGTTACCGGCGGCCTGCGGGCGGCGGCCGTCCTTTTTACCCTGAAGGTACTGCTCCTGTCGGCCGCCGGCGGGACATTCGGGGTGTTTCTCTGGCGTCGGAAACCGGGGTTGTGCCACCTGCAGGGAGCCCTGGCGGCGGTCCTCAGTGTCGGGGTGCTGCTGCTGGGCACATATATCACCTACGACGCCGGTAAGTTTAAAAACCCCGAGTACGACGGGGCGCTGAAGGTTGCTCCCTGGATTATCAGCCTGGCCGGTGAAACCCTGGACAAAATAGATACCCTGAGCAACAAAATGGGAATGGTGGCCGACAACCTCCATCAACTGTTCAACCAGATAGACCGGCTGCAGCCCTTCGGTGAAAACCGGGAGGGCCTGGTTAAGGTGCTGCACGTTTCCGACATCCACAACAACCCGGCCGCCATGGGGTACGTCCAGCGCATCGCCGAGCTGTTCAGGGTGGACATGATTATCGACACCGGGGACATCACCGATTACGGTACGCCCCTGGAGAGCCTGGTCCTGGAAAGGATAGCCGGTATCAAGGCGCCCTACCTTTTTATACCCGGCAATCACGAATCTCCGGAAACAGTTAAAAAAATGAAGGCTATTCCGG
Organism: Bacillota bacterium; assembly: GCA_049323615.1. Lineage (GTDB taxonomy): Bacteria > Bacillota > Desulfotomaculia > Desulfotomaculales > Desulfocucumaceae > JBMOPD01. The sequence goes on from JBMOPD010000022.1 coordinate 34,047, forward strand.
GAGTGAAGGTTCTGGACGGCGCCGCCGTCACGGTAAAGAACCTGCGCATAATGGGTGTAGCCGACCCTTCGTCAAAGGTAAACGATATCGAGCCCCCTTCTCTGCACATGATCCCCCGGTACGCCGGTCAGATTGAAAAGTCCCTGGCGGAACTGGCGGAACAGCCCGACATTCTTGCCCTGCACAACCACCGCATCGCCCGGTTGCTGGCCGGCAAGGCACCGGTTATCCTTTACGGTCACGACCACAAATTGTCGGTGGAGGAAAACAACGGCAGCATCATGATCGACCCGGGCAGCGCCGGGGCGGCGGGCCTGCGCAGGCTGCAGGGGGACAAGACCCCGTACTCGGTGGTGATCCAGTACTACGCCCCGGTGGATGGCAAAATGAAGCTGCTGGCCGCCGACACCATTACGGTTAAGAACCTGGACAGCGGCTTCCACGTGGAGCGCCACGTATTTTAAACAGGGATTGGGGGTTAGGGATTGGTGATTGGGAGGGTTTTACCGCAGTACTTGCAGATTTCCGCCTCTTTTTTTATCCTCCGGTTGCAGGCCGGACAGGCTTTTCTGGTATGCCTCAAGGTTTCAATGACATAGATGTTCACAATAGCCGGGGTATAAAAGAGCAGGGCCTCGGGGATGGTGTAGTCGGAGACCATGATCAGCAGCACGTAAGACAGGGCAAGGGAGATCCTGAAGGCCTTGACCACCTCTAACTTGTTAAACACAAACCTGCTTAATATATAATAAACAACATAGGAGGCCACAAATCCCCCCAGCCATCCCCTGAACAGATAAACCAGTGTTTCCTTTTCCAATCAGCAAACCCCTCCCGGAATTTTTAAAAGTATTTCAACATATTATTGATAATTCCTGCTGAAGGAAACGGTGGGGCCGGCGGCGAATTATGAGTTAAAAATAAACGAGGAGGAAATAACATGAAATATAAAAATATTCTGTTTAATATTGACGGCAAGGTGGGCCACCTTACCCTGAACCGGCCCGAGAAACGCAACCCGCTTTCAAAGGAAATGCTTGAGGAGATAACCGGCCTGTTAAAAGAGGTGGGACAGGAAAAAAAGGTCCACGTGGTGATCATCAAAGGGGCCGGCAAGGTGTTTTCGGCGGGGCACGATCTCAGGGAGGTGGCTGAAGGCAGTCCCCAGGAAGTGCTGCAGATTTTCCAGGCCTGCGGTGAAACCATGCGGGCCATCCGGGACATCCCCCAGCCGGTAATCGCCCAGGTACACGGCATAGCTACCGCCGGAGGCTGCCAGTTGGTGGCCGCCTGCGACCTGGCGGTGGCCGCCGAGGACGCCCTCTTTGCCACCCCGGGAGCCAAAATAGGCTTTTTCTGCACCACCCCGGCGGTCTTTTTAAGCCGCAACACAGGCAGGAAAAAGGCCATGGAGATGCTTTTTACCGCCGAGTACATGACGGCCCAGGAGGCCCTGGCGCACGGCCTGGTAAACAGGGTAGTCCCTCCCGGGGAACTGGAAGATGCCACCAGCCGGCTGGCCAACACCATAGCCGGGTACAGCCTGGCCGCCATCGGCCTGGGCAAGCGGGCCTTCTACCAGCAGATCAACATGGAAGACTTCACGGCGTTCAACTACGCCACCGAGGTAATGACCCTGAGCAGCACCACCGAGGACGCCCGGGAGGGCATCAGGGCCTTCCTGGAAAAAAGGGAGCCCCGCTGGACGAATAAATAAAAATATTGTACTACTGCCGGGTAAAGTAATTCAGTGTATTGTTCAGTATTGTCGCGCTTTCCGCCCTGGTGGCCCTGTCCCTGGCACGGAACCTCTTTTCACTGTCGCCGCCCATGATGCCGGCGGCAACAACCCTGGACACCGGGTCCACCGCCCATGAATCAATGGCCCTGCCGTCAACGAACACCCGGGCCGGCTGAATGCCGTCAGCCGGCGGCAGTGACAGCGCCCGGCACATCATGGCGGCCATTTCGGCCCTGGTGACCGGGTTTAAGGGACGGAAGGTCCGGTCTTCGTAGCCGGAAATGACGCCCTTTTGGACCGCGGCCAGAATGTACCCGCCGGCCCAGCCCGGTATGGCGGCGCTGTCCCGGAAGTTCTGCTGACCCTGCACCGGCTGCCATCCCATAGCCCGGCAGAACATTACCACAAATTCAGCCCTGGTTATCTGCCTGGACGGCATAAAGGTATTATCCGGGTAGCCGCTGACGATACCAGCCACATACAGCCTGGAAACGGCGTCCGCCGCCCAGTGACCGGTCATATCCTTGAAACTGGCGGGCGGCTGTTGATCCCTGACCAGCGCCAGCGGACCCAGTTCCCAGACCCGGCACACTACCTTGCCTTCCCCTTCGTTGACTCCGGACGGGAGTTCCTGCCATCTTCCCCCGGTGAATTGAATGACGGCCACCCTGCCGCCCTCCCCGGGGGTAAATTTCCATGTTACCTCCGCCGGTTCGGCCAGGCCGGCTGTGCTAACGCCCAAAGCCTGCAGCCTGACCGCGGAAACCGTATTATACCGCTGGGGCACCGGCCCCGAAAGCTCCCCGCCGTAAGCGGCGCTTATGGTTGCCGGGCCGCCGAAGGCATTATTGCCAAACCTTACGGTCAGTTCCCCCAGGGTCAGTGTCGCCGGCTGCCCGGGGCTGTACTGAACCGCAGCCTGGTCCTCGGACCTGACCGCAACCGGTATCACCGCCGAATGGTATCCGAAAGAAATTTTTATTTCACCCACTCCCGGACTGGCCGATGCCTTAAAGCGTCCGTTTTCCAACAGACCCAGGGCGGGGTCAACAGACACGGTGTAATTGCCGGCGGGAAGCGCATAGTCCACTCCGTCATTGCCGGCGGCAACAACCTTCAGCTCAACCGAACCGCCCGGAGGAACAACAAGCGAAGAGGGTTCGGCGGTAATTTTTTTGAAATCTGCCGGGCCCAGCACCCGGACATCCTTCGTGCCTTTCACCCCGCCGAGACTGGCCGATATCACCGCCGGCCCGCTGTCCCTGGCGATAAAGGCGTTCTTTACAAAGGACCCCGGACCGGAGGTTACCGAAAATTTCACTTTTTCCTGGGCAACCGGGTAGGGATTGTAATGGGAGTCATAGCCATGCGCTGTAAAAGTGATCTTTTCACCCGGAAAAACCTGGTCGGGCCCCTTCAGCGCCAGTCCGGCCAGAGTGCCCCGGGGAGCGCTGGAGAAAAACCCCAGGGCGGTGGGCACCAGTCTCTGCACTTCTTTCTGGGGCCTGTTTACCAGCACCGGCTTTTCCTCTCCCAGGGGCCTGACGGCCAGGGTGGCGGATCCGCCTCCATCCAGGTTCAGCGCCCGCTCAACCCCCAGGCCGGCCATGTACTCCGCCAGTTCACCCAGGGTAACCCCCCTGCTGCCGCCGCTCTTTTCCACCGTCACAATAAACAGTTTTTTCCTGTCGGCAGAATACCCGACAGCCGTTCTGGCATTGGGACCGTTAATATCACCGGGATAATTGCTCATTGGCCGACCCTTGTCCACAAGCAGCGACCAGCCCCCGGTGCCGGCCCAAAGCTTATCCCCTTCCGGCGCCACGGTGTAATCGAGGGTTATTTTGTCTCCCACCTTGATATTTGCTTTTATATACTCCGCCGCACTTCCCCTGCCCGCCAGCACGTACCCGTTTTCGGGAATGGCCTTTCCGGCCTGGTTGACCAGTATCTCGGAAACAACGTTATTACTTACAAAGACCTCCGCCACGTTGTCCTGATCATCTATTTTACCCCTGCTTATCCCGCCCCAGAACCGGTTGTACATCAGCAGGGTATGATCATGGGAATTTTTTTCCCCGGACTGAAAGTAAGAGGGCTTGTTTATGCCCGCCAGGGGAAACATGGCCCCGTTGCGGGCCGTCACCTTCCCGCTGAAGTTGAAAACCTCTATTAAAGGAACGCCGTCCTTGTTAATTGCCCAGCCGAACATGTCGTCCCTGAGGGGAGGGCTGGTGATCAGCCGTCCGTCCTTGTACGTCATCCCGATGGGCCTTCCGCTCTCGACCATCTGGAAAAAATCCGCGTTAACGGCGGCAACCGCCCCGGCGCCTACCGCCATGTCGGTAACCCTGGCATTTTTGCTCAGAGTCCCGTCCGCACCCACCAGGGTGTTTATTTTTAAATAGGGGTTGCTCAGGTCGGCCTTCATGACATAGATCAGCGCCTGACCCCCGCCCACCGTTACCAGGTGTTTTTCCAGCACCAGGCCTTCAGCCACCGGCCTTTTCTCCAGGACCCGGTCATTTTGCAGCGCGGCCGGCGCCGGGTACGGCAACAAAAGACATAAAAAAACCAGTGCCGCAATGAGGCCGGTTATTCGTCCCGGTGTCGGTTTTCTGCTGATTAAATTTTTCAAAATCTGTCCCCTCCCGCTGGTGTCGATTTTTGTATTCCTAACAGGTAAATACGTGGTAAACCGGGGTTTTGTAACTGCCGCAGCAAAAAAAAACAAAAAAGCCACGTTATAGAAATAACGTTGCTTTTATAATTCGACATTTTTCAAGTTAAATCCTTTTATGTATATACAAACCTGCCCTGAAAAATGCTGTTAAAAATTATCTCCTGTCTCCCTCTGAAATATCACTCCAGAGATGTAATGGAAATGCCCCGGGTATGCAGAGTGTGCGCCCACTCGGACTGGTTGCCGTGCTTGATCAGCCCCATAATGGTTACCGGGAACCAGGTCAAACCGTATATCGGATAGGTTATGTAATAGTAATAAGCCTTCCGCGGAGCGCCCTCCAGGTACAGCCCCAGCATCGGGTAACAGTAGCCTACGACCCCGAACAGCGCCCAAAACCAGCCCGGCATCAAAGCGGTTATGGGAGAGGCATAAATGGGCTCAGGGAAAAAGGAGGCCACAAAGGTAATGACTATGTTAAACAACATGGTCATAATCAAAAACGGCTGGAAGAGGTAGATGGCGCCGTCAATGGGATACCACTTTTTCTCCCTGATGCCCTTTTTCAAAAGCGGGATCATATACCTCAGGGCGACGTCCCAGTGTCCCTGCAGCCAGCGGGTGCGCTGTCTCCAGGTTTGGGAAAAATGCACCGGCTTTTCATCATATACCTTGCAGTCGTGAGCCCAGGATGTCTTTATCCCGTTGAGGAGGAGCTTCATGGTAAACTCCAGGTCCTCGGTCAGGCAGGTGGCTCCCCAGCCGTACTTTTTGAGCGTGTTGTAGTCCAGGCAAAGGCCGGTCCCGCCCAGGGCGTTGGACAGGCCCAAATTGTAACGGGCCAGCTGCCACATCCTGTTCATTGACCAGTAAGCGGTGGCGTAGCAGGCGGTAACCCACGAGTCGTTGGGATTCTTGGTATCCAGGTAACCCTGGATGGACAGGTAACCCTGTTTCAGCTTGGCGTTCATTTCCAGCAGGAAATTGGAAGACACCACGTTGTCCGCGTCAAAAACACAGATGGCGTCATACTGCCTGTCTTCCATCTTATATAATTCGTTAAACATCCATTCCAGGGCGTATCCTTTACCGCGCAATTTTGAGTAGCGCTCAAAAACATTTACCCCTTCCTGGCGGGCCACATTTGCGGTATTGTCTGTGCAGTTGTCAGCAATAATGTATATATCGAAAAGCTCCGGGGGGTAATTGAGTTTTTTCAGACTTTCTATATGGTAGCGGATAACTGCCTCTTCATTGTGGGCTGCGGTTATTAGAGCAAATCGTTTGGTTGGGGTATAATCCTTTTCCTCTTCATGCTTTTTCCAACCAAAAATTGATACAAAGTAGTAGTACATTAAAACAAACAGGATTACCGCTTCGGATATGGTCACAATAACTGTAAGCGCGTTGAATAACAAACCGTCCAAAGCATAACCCCTTTCTCCAAATATTTAAATTTAGTTTGTCCCTTCTTTTAGAAGCTTATTCCATCAAGCCTCCTGACATTCCTCTATCAGACCTTTTTTTGTAAATTTTACCATACTTTATCTGTCCGGTTAAAAAAATACACCCCTCTCAATTTTTGCATCCCTCCCTGAGTTTTAGTATTCTCTATATTTCCTCAAAATCCTTCATTAACGTAAAAAAACCTCAATTCGAGTGGTGGGTATTATTGGAACTAATACAAAGTATATATTACCACTTACTTACCACACAGTCCAGCATTTTTTTGGTGATTTTTCAATCAAATAACTTTTTAAATCAAAAGAAAACTTAGATTTATTCAACCAATTAAAGCGGCTATATTTCATCCAACACATCAACATTTTTTATAAGTTGTCAGTTATGTTTAAATATTTGTCTGATATTTTTAAATAACATAAATTATCTATGGTTTTAAACGATAACTATAAAGTTGCCGCGGGCAGGGGAGAAACCATGCGCCTTTTGCTCAGCAGGGATATTATTACTTCCTTGTCGTTAAAGGGGATCGCTTTGTCATAATAGAGTTGTGCTGTTTCATGACCCTTACCGGCCACAAAGACCACATCATTTTCCCCGGCCAGTTCCAAGGCGGTTTTTATGGCATCATAGCGGTCGGTAATTATGTAGTAATCCCTGCCAAGTTCTTTTTGACAGCGCTTGAAACCGATTTCAATTTCCCCGGCAACCTTCTCCGGGCTTTCTCCGTACATGTTATCGGTGGTGATTATGCTTATATCGGCGTACCTGGCCGCAATCTCCCCCATTACGGACCGCTTGGACCTGTCCTTGCCTCCCTCGCAGCCGAAGACCACAATACTTCTGGATCCCGGGCCCTTTTCGTAATATGTCAATAATTTAGCCAGTCCGTCCGGGTTGTGCGCAAAATCAACCACTACGGTAAATGGCTGCCCGTAGTCTATTCTTTCAAACCGGCCGGGTACACTGGTGAGGCTTAGCAGTCCCTTTTTCACTATTTCCATGTCAAACCCGCGGTCACAGGCGTAGGCGATGGCCGCCAGGGCGTTATATATGTTGGCCCTGCCGGGCAGGCTTAAGTGCATTCTGGCAATATGACTGCCTTTTATATTAAGGTCAAAAGAGCACCCGTTGACGCCCAGGGTCACGTTATAGGCCCTGACCTCGGCCGGGCCGTCAATCCCGTACGTCAACAAGGGAATCGATAATTTTTCAGTAAAGAAGTGGCTGTGGGGATCATCGCTGTTGATTATGGCCACCTTTTTTTTCTTCCTGCCCTCGATCCCGGCAATCTCAAAAAGCCTGCGCTTTGATTTGAGATAACTTTCAAAATCATTGTGAAAATCAAAATGGTCATGGGTGATGTTGGACAGTATAACGGCGTCAAATTCACAACCGTCCACCCGGTAGAGGTCCAGGGCGTGGGAGGACACTTCCATCACCACGGCCTCCACCCCCGAGTCCACCATTTCCCGGCAGAGTTCTTGCAGCTTTAACGAATCCGGAGTGGTCCTCTCGGACTTGAGAATCCTGTCCATAAACCTGTAATTTATTGTTCCTATCACTCCGGCATTGACTCCAGCGGCCTTCAATATTGCTTCTATCATGTATGTTATGGTGGTTTTCCCATTTGTCCCGGTCACGCCCACCAACTCCAGTTGAGCAGTGGGGTTGCCATAAAAAAAACTGCCAGCCCTGGCCTGGGCCAGCCTGGCGTTTTCCACGAACAACTTGGTACACCGGCAGGGAACGTCCCTTTCCAGCACCAGCGCCACCGCTCCCCTGGCCAGCGCCTCCGGGGCATATTTATGCCCGTCTGTCTTCAGTCCGGGGATGCAGATAAACAGGGCGCCCTTTTGTACTTCCTTGGAATTGATTGTTATCTGGCTGATTTCAAGGGATACGTCCCCGCAAGGGGCGGCGCCTATTGCCTCGCTGAGGGCAGATAAAAGCATTTTGTCAATTCCTCCGTATTTTTTGTTGTCATTCCCCGAACTTCTGGTTGCTCCCGTCACCGGCTGATGAGCCGGAGATTTACAGGAAAAATAGCCGGAACATCAAAGAGTTCATTAATTATTCAACATTCTCCATGTTATTCCTTCTGTGAGACCGCCAAAAGAAAAGGCCGTTACGGATAAAATTTATCCATAACGGCCGGAGGATGAAACTGATTCCGGTGTCGGGCAATACCCGCCGCCGGAACTCGTTAACATGCCTTGTACTGCCTGGCCGCTTTCCGTGACCGCACCGCCTCTGCTCCCTCCAGCATGGCCTGCCTGTTGGCTGACAGGGTATGCCGGCGGTGCGGGGGCAGAACCTTCTCCAGCGCCCGTATAACCGCGTCGGGCGGGAGTATCCCGGTTACTTCCAGGTATGCGCCCAGCATAACCATGTTCGCCGCCCGGTCCAGCCCTGCCTTGACGGCCAGCTCGTTGGCCGGGACCCGGTAGACCTTGATGTCCTTGCGCTTCGGCTGGGCCTTGACCAAAGAGGAATTGACCAGCAGCAGCCCGCCCGGCTTTATCCTGGGCTCAAATTTCAGCAGGCTGGGCAGGTTGAAAATCAAAGCGGATGAAAACTTCTCCACCACCGGTGAAAATATATCCTCATCGGAGATTATAGCGGTGCAGTGGGCCGTCCCGCCGCGCATTTCGGCCCCGTATGAAGGTATCCAGGCCACTTCCCTGCTTTCCAGCATGCCGGCGTAAGCCAGCAACTGCCCGGTAAGCAGCACTCCCTGCCCGCCAAAACCGGCCACCAATACTTCTTCCGGCATAACTACACCCCTTCCGCCACCCTGTATTCCCCGGGGGGATAATAGGGCAGCATGTTCTTTTCCAGCCATCCCATGGCCTCCACCGGCTTGAGGCCCCAGTTTGTGGGGCAGGCGGACAGCACTTCCACCATGGAAAAGCCCAACCCCTTCATCTGCGTTTCAAAGGCCCTTTTGATGGCCCGCCTGGCTTTAAGTATTTCCTTCGGGCTGTGGGTGGAGACCCGGGCCAGATAGGCGGGCCCGTTCAGCGTGGCCAGCATTTCCATCATCCTGATGGGATAACCCATACTGCCGACATCCCGCCCCGCCGGAGAAGTGGAGGTAACCTGGCCCGGCAGGGTGGTGGGGGCCAGCTGCCCCCCGGTCATGCCGTAGTTGGCGTTGTTGATAAAGATTACCGTTATTTTTTCTCCCCGGGCCGCCGCGTGCACTGTTTCGGCCAGCCCGATGGAGGCCAGGTCCCCATCTCCCTGGTAGGTGAACACCAGGCTGTCCGGCAGTACCCTCTTGATGCCCGTGGCCACCGCCGGGGCGCGGCCATGGGCGGCCTGCTGCATATCCAGATTGAAGTAGTTGTAAGCTATTACCGAACAGCCCACCGAGGCCACGCCCACGGTTTTTTCACGCACCGCCAGCTCGTCTATCACCTCGGCCACCAGGCGGTGGATGATTCCGTGGGTGCAGCCGGGACAGTAATGGAAGGGGGCTTCGGTAAGAGCCTCAGGCCGGCCTGTGGCAGCTTTCATGGCGGGCACCTCCCAGCTTCAGTATTTCCCGGTAAATGTCTTCGGCAAAGGGAACCATGCCACCGCCGCGGCCGTAAAAATGAACAGGCAGCCGGCAGGAAAGGGCCAGCCGGACATCCTCCACCATCTGGCCGTAGTTCATTTCCACCGTCAGCACCGTCCCGGCCCTGGCGGCGGCGATGCTCAGCAGGTCGGCCGGAAAGGGCCACAGGGTGATGGGCCTGAACAAACCGGCGGCGATGCCGTCGGCCCGGGCCGCCCTGACGGCCGCCTTGGCGATGCGGGCGGTACTGCCGAAGGCCACCACCAGCACCTCGGCGTCCTCGGTCAGGTAGCTCTGGCCCCGGGCCTCTCTCGTGCTGATCAGACGATATTTTTCCTGCAGGCGGAGGTTGTGCCGCTCCAGGTCGGCGGCATCCATAAAGAAGGAGGTGACTGCATTTTTGGCCCTGTTACGGCAGCCGGTGGTGGCCCAGCTTTTTTCGGGCAGGCCGCAGCGATAAGGCGGCAGTTCCACCGCTTCCATCATCTGGCCCAGGATCCCGTCCCCCAGAATAATCACGGGATTGCGGTATTCATCGGCCAGGTCGAAGGCCAGGCAGGTCAGGTCCACCATTTCCTGGACGGTGCCGGGGGCCAGCACCGGCAGGCGGTAGTCCCCGTGGCCGCCGCCCCGGGTGGCCTGGAAGTAATCGGACTGGGAGGGCTGAATTCCTCCCAGCCCCGGCCCTCCCCGCATTATATTGACAATCACACAGGGCAGTTCCGCCCCGGCTATATAGGAGATGCCCTCCTGCTTCAGGCTTATCCCCGGCCCCGAGGAGGATGTCATCACCCTGGCCCCGGCCCCGGCGGCCCCGTAAACCATGTTGATGGCGGCAACTTCGCTTTCGGCCTGCAAAAAGACCCCGCCGGCCTCGGGCAGCCGCCGGGCCAGGTACTCGGAAATCTCGGTCTGGGGGGTAATGGGATAACCGAAGAAGTACCGGCAACCGGCCCTTACGGCCGCTTCAGCCAACGCTTCATTGCCCTTCATAAGTACTTTCACGCCGATTCCTCCCTCCGCACGTTGATCACCAGGTCGGGGCACACCAGGGCGCAGCTGCCGCAGCCGGTGCAGCGCTCCATTTCGGTCATTTCCACGGCGTTATAGCCCAGGGAGTTCAGTTCATCTCCGGTACGCAGCAGCTGACGGTTGCAGAAGGCCACGCACAAGCCACAGCCCTTGCAGCGGTCCCGGTCAAAAATAAGCGCAACTTTCCTGGCCAGCCCGGCTCACTCCTTTCAAAAGCAGGAATTAGGGGTTGGGGATTAAGGATTTTATCTCACGTTTGACTGCTTAAAAATTTTAAGAGAGCAAAAAGGATGCCAGTTTTTTAAACCGGCATCCCCTTAAAAACCAACCTGTTTTTCAGGCAATTTTCCGTATTTTATAGCAATCCCAATTTGAAAAGTAACTTTTATTTTGCCCACTGTACCATGCAAAAAAATGCATATGCATTTTTTTGCATGCAACTTTCAGCTTAAAAGGCCGTATTTTTCCATCTTGTTATACAGGGTGCGCAGGGAAACGCCCAGCGCCCGGGCGGCCCTGGTACGGCTGCCCGACTCCTGGGCCAGGACCGCCGCCAGCACCTGCTTCTCCCAGTCCTCTCTCAGCTGCGCCAGGGTACGGCCCTTCCACGCCGGCGGGAGGCCTTCCCCGGGGCTGGTGCTGCCCGCCCGCCCCTCCAGGTTCCCGGGCAGGGGCAGGTGCGCCGGCTTCACCGTGGTCTCACCCTGCTTCATGTTGATAATGGCGCGCCCCAGCACGTTTTCCAGTTCCCGCACGTTTCCGGGCCAGTCGTAAGCCGAAAGCTGATCCAGCGCCGCCGGATCAATCCCCGAAACATTACGACCGTATTCCTGGTTCAATTTTTTAAGCAAATAGCTGGCCAGCAGGGGTATATCGGGCCTGCGCTTCCTGAGCGGCGGTATGGTGATGGGAAAAACGTTCAGGCGGTAATACAGGTCTTCCCGGAATTTACCCTTTTCCACCATCTGCTCAAGGTTGGCGTTGGTGGCGGCGATGACCCGCACATCTACCGGAACCGGCTGTGAAGAACCCACCGGCACAATTTCCCGCTCCTGCAAGACCCGCAGCAGTTTTGACTGGGCCATGCCGTTAATGCTGCCGATCTCATCAAGAAAGATGGTGCCGCCGTTGGCCTCGGCGAAATAACCCCGGTGGCCTCCCCGCCGGGCGCCGGTAAAGGCCCCCTCCACATAGCCGAACAGCTCGCTTTCCAGCAGGTTGTCGGGAATGGCGGAGCAGTTGACCCTGATAAATGGCCCCTGGCTGCGGGAACTGGCCTGGTGGATGGCGTGGGCAAACAGTTCCTTGCCTGTGCCGCTCTCACCCCGGAGAACCACCGTTACCGGGGTTTCCGCCGCCATTCTGGCCTGCTCCACGGCCCCCCTCAACCCGGGGCTGGAGCCCACTATATCCTCAAAGGTGTACTTGGCCTTCAGCTTTCTGATCAGGCGGCGGGCGCCTTCCAGTTCCTCGGAAAGGCGCTGAATTTCCGAAACGTCGTGGATTACCCCCACGCTGCCCTTCAATTTTCCGTCCACCACGATGGGGGCCACGTTAACCAGCACTTCCCGGCGATTGGGGCCCACCTTCATGGGGACATTTTTCACCGGGCGCCCGGTCCTGAGGACCTCCATGTGCATGCTTTCCCCTTCGGCAATATCCACCGTGGCCGGCCGGCCCAGCACATCCTCCTCGGTCAGGCCGGTAAGAAAGGTGTAGGCGGGGTTGATCAGTATGCCCAATCCCCGGTCATCCACCACCGAGATGGCGTCCTGGGTGGAGTTGATAATGGCGTGCAGCAGGGACCGGGTTTCCCGGAGGCTGGTGATCTCCTCGGCCAGGTGCTGCATTTCGCTTATGTCCCGGAAAACGGCCACCGCCCCCACAATCCGGCCCCGGGGGTCCCGCAGGGGAATGCGGTTGGTCACGATGGTGGTGCTGCCCAGGTTCTGGAACTGGTCCAGTTCCTCGACACCGGTTTTCAGCACCAGGTGCAGGCGGGTGTTGGGAATGACCTCCTCCACCGGCCGCCCCAGCGCCTGCCCGGCGGGAATACCCATCAGCTTTTCCGCCGTTTGGTTGTAAACGGTCACGCGGCCCTCGGCGTTTACAGCCAGCACGCCCTCCCGGATGGAATTAAGTATCATTTCGATGACCGCCACTGCGCCGGGACTGTTCACGACATCACCCCCAGCAATAAGAATGTGACCCGGAAGCCATTCAGGATAAGCTATTGTCCGGCCTGTTTCTCAGATACAGAATCCTCAGACCCTGCAGGGTCAGGTGGGGGTTGATTTCCCGGATGTACGCCGAGTCCTGGGCAAGGACCGTAGAAAAGCCGCCGGTGGCCACCACCAGGGCATCCCCGCCCATTTCCCGCCGGAACCTCTCCACCAGCCCGTCCACCATACCCACATACCCGTAGTAGATGCCGGACTGCATGCTGGCCACCGTGTTTGACCCGATGGTGCGGGAAGGCCTGGCCAGTTCCACCCGGGGCAGCTTGGCCGTCGATTTGAACAGGGCTTCCATGGAAATGCCGATCCCGGGCAGTATCACCCCGCCCAGAAATTCCCCCGCGGCCGAAACGGCGCAGCAGGTGGTGGCCGTCCCCAGGTCCAGGATAATCACCGGCCCCCCGTAAAGATGATAGGCCGCCGCCGCGTTGACAATGCGGTCCGTCCCGATCTGGCGGGGTTCGTCCACCTTAAGCTCTATTCCCAGGTCGGCCCCGCAGTGTACCGTGAAGGGCTCCAGCCGGAAGTAGCGGCGGGAGACTTCGAACAGCGTCGGGTTGATGGGTGGGACCACCGAGGAGATGGAAACCCCTTTCACCTGCTGCCAGTCCGGTATCAGCTCCCGGAAAAGCATCCCGTATTCCGAAACGGTCCTCAGCGACCTTGTGGCCACCCGCAGCACCCTGTCCAGGTCCTGCCCTTTAAAAACACCGAGGACGATATTGGTATTGCCCACGTCTATGGCCAAAAGCATCCAAGCCGTTCCTCCCGCTCCATCAGCATTCCTCCGCCAGCAGCGTCCGCAGGAGAGATCCCAGCTTTTCTCCCGCCGCCCGGTCAAACGCGGCGCCGGCCAGGTAGTCCGGGTACCTTCCGGGTCCGAAGGCCGCCGTTTTATAACCCATACGGCACAAAGCGCCGGCCGGCGAGGGCCACGTATACCAGTCCACATCCGGCGGCAGGCCCAGTACCCGTTCATATGCCCGGTACAGGGGCTCCAGTTCCTGCGGGGTGGCGGCGGACCTCCCCCCGGCCTGGACCGGGCGCACCCTTAAGCCGGCATCGGGCCGGCCGGCCCTGACCAGCGCGTCTTTGAAGTGCCCGAACACCTCATCCGGCCCGTCACCGGGAAAGGTGTTCAGCCGGTAGGCAAGCGTAAGCCTGTCGCCGTCCCGGACCAGGGAGCTTAAAATGGCCTGCCGGTGTCCCAGGAGAAAATACGGGCGCACCAGCTCGGGGGCATCGGGTCCCACCGGGTAGATGGGGTGGGAAGGGGCCAGGGCGTCTTCCAGATCCCGGATGAACCGGCTTTCCCTTTCATAGGCCCCCTGGTGCCCGAAACGCCCGCCGGCGGCGCCGGTCAGGTCCACCAAAACCTCGAACTCTCCCTTGTGGGCCAGGATCAGCTGAAAACCGGTGGGCATAAGAAAATAGTATATTCTCCGCCGGTCCAGTCCTTCCGGCAAAGCATCACCCAGGCTTAAAACTATTTCCGTCCCCCGGCCTCGTCCGGCCGCCGCCGCCAGCAGCACCGCCAGCATACCCGGCAGGTAGGCCTCCGGTCCGGCAAAGCTATCCTGCCGCCAGGTCGCCCCGAGGGGCCGGCCGGCCTCCCGGCTGTCAAGGCGGGGCAGCCAGAAAAAACAGTTTTTCTCCCCGGCGGTGCCGGGAAAGGAAATCCGGTGGCAGCCGCCGGACTGGTCAACGCTCAGGCGGCCTCCCCGGCCGGCGCACCACTCCTGCAGGTACTGGTAATTAAACCTGTCGTCCTGTATCAGCTTAGCCTCGTCCAGCATTTATATCTCCCCCTCCCGGACCCGGGCCGCCCGGACCGCCCCGATGGTCAGCGCGTGGTAAAAAAAGCTCAATTCAGCCTCCACGTTCAGGTCGGAAAAGCCTCCCACTCCCGTCAGGTCGCCGCATACGTCTCCTATGGCATGGGTGGCCGCCCGGGGGTCTTCCCAGCCGATCAGGAAGGGCGTGGGGGAATTAACGATGGTCCGTAAAAATTCCTTGTCTTCCAGTCCCTCCTGGGGGTCAAAGTGAAAATCACTGACCACGTGAGGGCCCAGGCGAAGGTTCAAAGTTATACCCGCCCCGAAAGGAGCGGGCAGCAAATCTATGTATCCCCCGTGAATCTCAAAATGAACCCTTTCCTCCACCGTACGGCGGCGGCGAGGGCCGGGCAGCTCCCTCACCCCGGCGGCCAAGACCGCCTCCACAAAATCGGGGTTTAAACGCCCGTCGGGAGGCCCCACCACAAAGCTGTTGGGCTGCCCGGTGCTGTATACCAGGCGGTGTTCCGGCCGCATAAAGTCCCACGGGGTGGCTATCCCCTCCAAAAAAACATCGGTCAGTCCCAGCAGCCTGGAAGGGCCGGTGACATGCTCCACGATCAGGGAGCGGTTCAGCCCCACCCCGAGGTCCACCCGGGCGTCGGCCTTGGCCACGTTGCCCGGCTTGACGGGCACGCCGTTTATCACCAGGCCGGTGCCGGGCGGCGCCGGGGAGGCCTTGATGTAAATGCCGGCAACAACATCATTCACCGTGCGGGAAAAATATTCCGCCAACCCAATCACCTCATACTGTCAGTATAATTCTTGACTTAATACCCCGTGCCTGTAAGAAATCTATATGCCAGCAGGGCATACAGGCGGGCGGCCAGCAGCAGCTGGTCAATCTCCACAAACTCGTCCACGTGGTGGGGTATCTCCCTGTTTCCCGGTCCCACCGTGACTATGGGAATGTTTTTCCACGCCCATATAAACGTCCCGTCCGTTGCCCCGGGGACACCGTTATACACGGGATCCTCCCCGGTCAGGTCGCGCAGGCAGGCATCGGTTGCCCTGATTATATCCGCGTCCCTGGGAGTAAAGGTGGCCGGCCGGTCGTCAATCAACTTTAATTCCGCGTTGAAATCAGGGTCTTCCGACTTTAAAGCGGCCAGTATGCCTTCGATGTCCCGGATCAGCCCCCTGTGGTCCTGGCCTGGAACTGTCCTGATGTCCACATACAGCCGGCACCGGTCCGGTACGACGTTCAGCTGGGCTTCCCCGGCTTCGGCCGGTGGGGCCTGGATCACCGTGGGGGTGATGCTGGGCCAGCCCAGGTACCGGTCGCAGCCGTAGCTCTCTTTTTCCCGGGCCTCCAACTCCACCAGCTTCAGGATCACCCGGGCCATCCGGGGAACCGGATTGATCCCGGTAAGCGGCATCGCCCCGTGGGACATTACTCCCCTGGTGATGATTTCGGCCCTTATTCCGCCCTTCTGGCAGAAACAGATGTTATTTTCCTCCGGCTCGCAGACCACGCAGGCATCGACATCGTCAACCCAGCCCCTTTTAATCAGGTCCTTGATGCCGGTCATCATTCCTTCTTCATCGATTACGATCCCGAACTTTATTCTCCCACGGGCCAAAAGGCCGCTCCTGATCAGGGCCTGCACTCCCAGCAGGGACGCCACCAGCCCGCCCTTCATGTCATTGGCCCCGCGCCCGTATATTTTACCGTCCTTAACCTCCGCCCCAAAGGGATCCACCGTCCACAGGGACGGGTCACCCACCGTCACTACGTCGGTATGCCCCTCGAACATCAGGGTGGGCCCGGGCCTGCCCGTGTCATATATACCAACCACATTGGGACGGTGGGGCCACACCTCGTAAATCTCCACCCGGCAGCCCATTTCCCTGAGTCTGGCGGCCACCCACAGGGCGGCCGCTTCTTCATTGTCCCGGGCCGGATCGGTCCCCACCACGCTTTTGATGCGGGTAAGTTCCCTGGTCCACCCGATTACCTGATCGTCGTCAATAAGATCCAGTATTCCTTTCTCCTCGTTGCTGATCAATATTTACACCTCATTATTATTGCATTAATACGGCGGGGGGACCTTCCCCACCACAAAGTGCATAAAGGCAAACAGCCCCAGCACCACCAGGGTGGCGTACAGATCCCGGCGGTTAAAGGATAGGGTACGCCTCTTGGTCCGTCCTTTCCCTCCTGTATAGCAGCGGGACTCCATGGCCAGGATCAGTTCCTCGGCCCGCTTGAAGGAGTTTATAAACAGGGGCACCAGCACCGGAATAATGCGGCGGGTGCGCACCAGGAAATTGCCCGTTTCAAAATCGGCGCCCCGGGCGGTCTGGGCCTTCATCAGCCGTTCCAGTTCCTCGATCAGGGTGGGCACAAAGCGCACCGCGATGACAAAGACCATTACCAGTTCATTGACCGGCACGCCGATTTTCTGCAGCGGCTTCATCAGACGCTCGGCCCCGTCACCCAGGTCCACCAGGTCGGTGGTAAAGGTGAGCATGGTTATAGTCAGAAACAACAGGATCACCCGCACCATGAGCAGGGTAGCGGTGCGCAGGCCCACGGCCGAAACGCTCAAGAGCCCCCACTGCCACCAGATGGGACCCTCGGTGATGTTGGGCCGGGCGTAAAACAGCACCTGAAAAACCCAGACGAACACCAGGAAGATGATCATCGGCTTTAAGCCCTTCAACACGTAAGGGATGGACAGTTTGGCCATCCTGATGGCGATAAACAGAAATCCCAGCAGGACGAAGTAACCCGTGAAGGTATGGATAAAGAAAAGGTATAAGATTAAAGCGCACAGCAGCAGGATCTTCAACCGGGGATCCAGCCTGTGCACCACCGAATCCCTGTCCACGTACTGGCCGAAGGTAATGTTGCGCGCCAGTTCCATTTATCCGGCCACCTCCCCCGCTTGCCTGCCCGGCTTGATCCGGCCCTCTCCCATCAGCCGGACGATTTCCTCCTCAAACTCGTCCAGGCTGATGATGTCCGGGCGGATTTCCAGGCCGCCGGCCCTCAGCTGCCAGACCGCCTCCACCAGTTGGGGGGCCCGGAGGCCGTATTTTTTCACCAGGTCCGGCGCGGTGATAATCTCCCGGGTGGGCCCGTCGGCCACTATCCTGCCGTCAAACATCACCACCACGCGGTCAACCAGCCGGCAGACATCCTCCATGTTATTGGAAACAAAGATCACGGTTAACCCCAGTTCGGTATGAAAACGCCTGATCTCGGCCAGTATTTCCTCCCGCCCCTGGGGGTCGAGTCCGGCCGTGGGATCGTCCAGGATCAGCACCCGGGGGTTTAGGGCCAGAACCCCGGCAATGGCCACCCGGCGTTTCTGCCCTCCGGACAGGGCAAAGATATAGCGGTAAAAAAATTCGTCGGGAGGAAGCCCCACCGCGGCCAGGGATTTTTTCACCACTTCCCTCAGTTCCTGCTGGCTTAAGCCCATGGATTTGGGGCCGAAGGCCACGTCCCTGGCCACGGTCTCCTCAAACAGCTGATATTCGGGATATTGAAAAACCAGCGCCACCTGCTGGCGCAGCTCCCTTAAATTGGCGGTTTTTTCCCGGGTATCAAGGCCGTTGACCAGCACCCTCCCCCGCGCCGGAACGTACAGGGCGTTAAAAAACTGCACCAGGGTGGATTTTCCGGACTGGGTGGGGCCGATAATGCCCACCATTTCCCCGTCTTCTATGGTCAGGTTGATCCCGTGCAGAACCTCGTTTTCAAAGGGGGTCCCGGCCATATAGGTGTGATAAAGATCCTCAACCACTATGGACAAGGCAGTTCACCAACTCTCCCACTGTAAATATTCCCTCGGGCAACGCAATTCCCCTTTTCCTGAGGCGGCTGGCCACTTCGGCCACCACCGGCACATCCAGGGTCAGGGAGCGGATCAGGTCCACTTCCCGGAAAACCTCCCGGGGCGTGCCGGTCAGCACCACGCGGCCCTGGTTCATGACCACCACCTGGTCGGCATGCACCGCTTCATCCATGAAGTGGGTTATATTGATAAAAGTTATACCCTTTTGCCGGCGGAGCCGCAACACCGCTTCCATGACCTCGTGCCGGCCGGCCGGGTCCAGCATGGAGGTGGGCTCGTCCAGGACGATGTATTTTGACTGCATGGCCAGGGCGCCGGCGATGGCCACCCGCTGCTTTTGCCCGGCCGAGAGCATGTGGGGCTGGAACTTGCGAAAATCCAGGATGCCCATCACCGACATGGCTTCGGTGATCCGCTCCTCGATTTCCGCCGGGGGAACACCGATATTCTCGGGACCGAAGGCCACATCGTCCTCAACCACGGTGGCCACTATCTGGTTGTCCGGGTTCTGGAAGACCATGCTGACCAGGCGGCGGACTTCCCAGACCCGCGATTTTCCCCGGGCATCCCGGTCCCTGGTGCTGATGCCGTCCACCACCACGTCTCCTCCGGTAGGCAGGAGAATGCCGTTCAAATGTTTGGCCAGGGTGGACTTGCCGGAACCGTTTTGTCCCAGGATGGCCACAAATTCACCCTCCCCGATCCGCAGGCTGACGCCGGAAAGGGCCGGTAAGGGAGACTGGCTTTTAGCGTTGTAGCTGAAGCTGACATTTTTTACTTCAATCATTTCTACTCCCCTGTTGAGCCCGGGCGGAAAGCATTGACTTCCGCCCGGGTCCGTGGTGTCAAGAATATCTTACTACAGGTCGTCTTTACCGGTGAACTGGGTTCCCTTTCCGCCCTGGAACAGGTTAACCCCGCGGGCAATGGCAATGGTCAGCACAATGGCGATGATCATCTCGGCTATAGCCTGGGGAATGATGGTAACGATCACCGCCGGCGGGATGTAGCCCCGGAAAACGGCCATGGACAGAACCAGGGTGGTATTGGTAAGGGTGCCGAACAGGCCGGCGGCGCCCCAGGCCAGGTAGAGGTTCACCCGTCTCAAGGCCGCAAAGACCAGGTAGGCCACCAGCCCGATGAAAAGCCGGGGCAGCACCGAAACCAGCGGATCGGCAAACAGCGGGTTATCAGCGTTAAGGAAACTAAAAATCCCGAAAATTGCCCCCACCAGGATCCCCACCACGGGCCCTTCCAGGACGCCCCCAAGGATGGCCGGCACGTGCATGATGGTGGCGTTGCCGGCCACATTGGGCACCGGAATGAAGCCCAGCCTGGTCACCCCCAGGAGGATGGCGATGGCCCCCAATATTCCCGATATGACGATTTTTCTTACCGAAAGATTCATTAAAATATCACTCCCCTCTGTTTTTACCGGGCCCTTCCTCCGCCCCAGGGGGCGGAGGGCCCTAATGCTAAGATTAGTCCATCATTATTTTGGGAAACCGGTATTTTGCCAATATTCCGGGCAATTCCCTGTTCTTCTTTCTTCAGTAGTCATTCCCACCCCGCTTTGGGTTTTTATTGCCTTATGCCGGATCCCAAAATGATCCCCATTATGGCCAGTTGCCGTACCGGATGATCGCCACTTGCGGGAACCATTATAATTATATGTTCCGCTATAAGGAACATATATTCCGCTACAAGCCCATTTAATAATCCCGGTAGCCCAGCCCGGCCGAAATTTTTGCCGCCGTCTCCTTGAGCCGGGCCGCCAGGGGCAGTACAGCCCCGCCGTTCAGCCGCACCGACGGGGCGGCTATGCTGATGGCCGCCACCACCCGGCCGTCGTGGCCGAACACCGGGGCCCCCAGGCAGACAATGCCCTCGATGTATTCGCCGTTATCCACCGCGTATCCCTGGCTGCACACCCGTTCCAGCTCCCGTTCCAGCACCAGCCGGTCGGTAATGGTGTTGTCCGTATAGCGCCTGAAAGAGGTATAACTCAAGGCCCGCTCCCTTTCTTCGGGGGTAAGGTGGGCCAGGATGGCCTTCCCCAGCCCGCTGCAGTGGGCCGGCACCCGTACGCCCACATCGAGGCCGATGCGGAGGGGCTCCCTGCTTTCCCACCGGTCGAGGTAAATAATCTCTCCCTTGTCCAGTACGGCCAGGTTGACTGTTTCATTGCAGGAATAAAACAGGTTTTCCAAAAAGGGGGCGGCCAGCTTGCGCACTCCCAGGCGGTTGGCCACCTGGCTCCCCATTTCAAAGAGCTTCAGGGTCAGCGCATACTTCCCGTTGGGCATCTGCCTTACCAGGCCCAGCTTCTCCATTGTGGCCACCAGGCGGAAAACGGTTGTTTTCCCCATGGCTAACTCCCGGCTGAGGCCGGTAATGCCCATTTCGTCGGTCCGGCAAAGGGCGTCCAGCACGGAAAAGGCCCTTTCCACCGAGTTTATGCATTCCTTGAAATCTTTCTTGGCCATGGCACCCCCTGAAGCCTCTGAAGTTTCAAAATTATTTCAAATGCCGTACTGGTGTTCATTTTCTACAAATAAGGGCCGGTTTCCTGCCTGGTCAAAAATTATACATGATCAATCCGGTGCGGCGGACTTTGAGGGCCGGCCCACCGCCGGGCGGGCCTTTTCCGCCTGCGCCGCCTCTTTTTCGCCGATGCCCAGGTATACGCCGGACAAGACCATCAGGCCCCCGGCCAGGTGGTAGAAATACAGCTTCTCTCCGAGCAAAAGAAAAGCCAGCACGGCGGCGTAAACCGGAATGAGGTTGTAAAAGGCCGCCGCCCTGGCCGGCCCTATCTCGGATACGCCCTTGTTCCAGCCCAGGAAGGCCAGCACCGAGGCAAAAACACCCAGGTAGACCAGCGCCAGGCAGTGGACGGGACTGAAGGCGGGGACCGCCCCGCCCCATTCGTAAAACATGGCCGGGAGGAGGAAAAGCACCCCGGCCAGGTTGGCGAAGGTGGTGGTTTCCAGCGGCGACAGGCGGGACATCACCTTCTTGCCCAATACCGTGAAAAAGGCCCACACCAGGGTGTCGAAAAAAACAAGCACATCCCCGGGGTTAAGGCCCAGGGAAACAAGAATCTCCCAGGACCCCCGGGCGGCAATGATCACCACCCCCAGGAAGGACAGCAAAAGCCCGGCCAACTGCTTCAAGCCGGGGTTCTCCTTCAGCCAGAGGGCCGACAAAAGGGCCACCGAAATGGGACTGAAGGCGTTGATAATGGTGCTGTTGACTGCCGTGGTGTACTTCAGGCCGAAGTACAGTATGGTGTTGAAGCCAAACACGCCGCTTAAGCCCAGCAGGGCAAGGGGCAGGAGCATTTCCTTCTCCGGCCGCCTGAATAGGCCCCCGGCCTGCAGGATAATCAACAAAATAACCAGGGAAACAGCGAACCTGGCCGTGGTTATGGTAAAGGGGGGCAGACTCTGCACCAGCACTTTGCCCACAATAAAGTTGGAGCTCCAGACAAGCGGCACCAGGAGCATGATCAGGTAAATGGGTTTTACCGGCCTCACACCTGTTTTCCTCCGCGGGAATAATTTGTCACCACAAAAAAATAAAGCCTCCTGATTCTATGATTATATAACAGGAGGCTTCAAAATAATAATTATTTTGTTATTCCCCGTAGTTCCTGAGGATGGCCCCGGCCGCCGCCAGGGCCAGCACATCGTTGGACCCGTCTTCAATCAGGGCGGCCCGGGCATCCCGGAAGAGTTTTTCAATATGGTACTCCTTGCTCACCCCGTACCCGCCGAAGAGCTGGACCGCCTCGTGGGCCACCTCGAAGGCGGCCTGGGTGCAGTATACCTTGGAGGCAATGGAGTACTCGGTCCGGGGCGGGGAGATGCTCATGTTGTAGACCAGGGCCTTGCGGGAGATGGCCCGGCTGGTCTCCACCTTCATAAACATGTCGAACAGCTTTTTCTGCACCAGCTGGTGCTCACAGAGCGGCTTACCGCCCTGCACCCGCTCCCTGGAGTAGCGCAGGGCCTCCTCGAAGGCCGCCCGGCCCACGCCGGTGAAAAAGGCGCCCATACAGGCGTTGGCCGTGGCCAGGGTCATGTCCAGCATGGCCTCGTAAGTATCCGGATCGGCCACCATGCACCAGCCGGGGATGCGCACATTGTCGAAGAAGATCTCGCCCTGGGGCAGTTCCCGCTGGCCCATTTTGTTCAGGGGCTTGCCCTTGGAAACCCCGGGCAGGTCCAGGGGAATGATGGCGATGCCGCCGCCGGCCATGCCCATGGACTGGTCGATATTTAAAAAGAGCAGGGCGTGGGTGGCGTTGGGGCCGTTGGAAACCCAGGAGGACTTCTGCCCGTTGATTATCCAGCCGTCCCCGTCCCGCCGGGCCTTAACGTTGCCGGTGATAAGAGGATTATTAAAGTACGGCGTGCCCACCAGCAGCGTATCCGAACCGTGGTCCGGCTCGGTGATGGCCCAGCAGCCGATGAAGCTGCAGTCGGTACTGTTGACAAAGGGATCTACTATATTTTTAATCAGCTCTTCTTCACCCATAAGGGAGGCGAAGAAGGAGGGGAAGGTGTCCACCCCCAGGGACACCGCGAAGCCCACGCTGCCCCAGGCTATCTCCTCCCAGAAGATGTGCAGTTCCAGGGGGGAAAGGCCCATGCCGCCGAAGTGCTCCGGAATAAAGACGGTATGGTAGCCGAGCTCTTTCATCTTTCTCATTACATCCCAGTAAATCGATTCTTTTTTCAGCACATCCCCGGGGCCGGCCAGGGCGTCCAGCTGGATGGCGGCCGGGCGGAGGACCTCCCCGGCGAACTTGTGCACCGACTTTTTGAGGTCCATCTGCTCATCGGTCAGATTCATGTCCAGTTCCAGGTATTCCATGGCTTAACTCCTTTACTGGTAGTTTTCAAACCGGTAGACGTTGGCGGCGCCGGGTATGAACTGCTCCCGCAGTACCCGGTCCAGGTTCTTCTCGGAAACGGTTTTGGGGATCTCGCCGACCACCTGGATGTATGAAGGGATGGAGTTTTTCTCCAGCCCTTTGAGGCAGGCTGCGAACAGCGACCGGGGGTCGATGGCCCGCCCGGGGAAGGGCACCACCGCCGCTACCAGGTCGCTTTCCCCGGGGGCGCCGCTGGCCGCCGGAATGCCGTAAACGCAGACCTCGGACACGTCCGGGTGCTCGGCGATGACCTTTTCTACGTAGTCCGGCAGGATGAAGTCCCCCTGCCTCCTCAGTCCCCCGCCCTTGCGGAAGTCAAAGAAGAACCAGCCGTCGGCGTCCTGGTGGCACATGTCGCCGGTGCGCAGCCAGCCGCCGCGGGTCTTTTCACTGGACGCCTGCGGGTTGCCGTGGTATTCCACCGTGGTTTCACCCTGGACCATGCGGCAGATCAGCTCGCCTATTTCTCCCGGCCCGCACTCGGTGTCGTCTTCCCGCACCACCTTCATCTCCATCAGGCCGGGCAGCGGCTTGCCGAAAGACCCGATGGGCCCCTGTCCGGGCGATTTATGGGCAAAGCCCCCCTCCACGGCCCCGTACCACTCGTGTATCTGCACATTAAAGCGCTTTTCAAAGTCCTCCCAGATGGAGATGGGGGTGCCGGCACTGATCACCTTGCGCACCGGGTTGTCCCCGTCGTTGTCCCGCGCCGGCTCGCTGTATATGCCCATCATCATCCCGCCCAGCAGCGAGAAGGTGGTGCAGCCGAAGCGGCGGCAGATGTCCCAGATCCGGCTCTTGGTGAAGTTGCGGCTGAAGACCCCCCGTATCCCCAGCCCCAGGGCCGGTATCAGGGACACCGCCTGGGCGTTGCCGTGGGTGAAGGACAGCCCGGTGTACACCACATCGTCCTCTCTGTACTGCCAGACCAGCTGGGCCAGCACCTTGTAGACGGCCAGCCTGTCCTCGCCCACCCGCACCCCTTTGGGATTGCCGGTGGTCCCGGAGGTGTAGATTATCTCCAGGGGCACCCTGGGGTCGGATTTGGGCCGGTCCACCGGGCCGGTGTACGGTCCCTCCAGGATCTCGTTCAGGCTTGGATAGAGGCCGCTGACCGGCGCCTCGAAGCCCGGCTTGTACATCACCCCGATTACTTTTAGGTCCGGCAGGGCTTTTAAGACAGGTTCCAGGTTACCGGTCAGTTCGTTGGCGAAAATAACCCCCCTGGAACCCGAGTCGGACAGCTGGTACTGGAGCTTCTCCCCTTTGGAACGGGGATCGATGGGCACCAGCACGGCGCCGCTCATAGAGGCCGCCAGCATGCTGTACAGGAATTCCGGGTGGTTGCGCATGACCACGGCAAAGGTGTCCCCCTGGCCGATCCCGCTTTTCAGCAGGGCATGGGCTATCCGGCAGGAGTTTTCAAAGATTTCCCGGTAAGTAAGAACTTCTGCGGGGTGGTCGCCATTTTCAAAGGTAAGCACCGGAAAATCCGGCTTTTCCTCTACCATCATGGCCAGTTCGGCGGCAAACACCCCTCCAGCGGTTTGGGCCATATTCAATCCTCCTTACACCTGTCTCTTTTTATTTCGGCAGGCCGTACTTGTCGCAAATCCCGGGATAGTTTTCATAATTGGGTCCCAGCAGCGGGAGCAGCTTCATTACCTTATCCATCGACCCCTTGCTGGTGATCAGCCGCTTGGCCATGGCCACCGGCAGGCTAACCTGATTCAGCCAGAATTTGTGGGCGGTATCCGCCGCCAGGTTCATCTCCACATCGGCCTTGATATCCTGGTCGCCGGTTTTCACCCCGTCGGGAGTAATCCACAGGGTCCCGTCGGGATCCCGCAGGTTGTACTTTACCGTCAGCCCGGCCCCCTTCATTTTGGGCCCGCTTTCCGGGTGGTCCAAAAGGCTTTGCCACAACTCTCCCAATACCTCGTACATCTGGGCGGTATCCTTGTAGACTGCCATTGTTTAATCCCCCTCAATCTTTTTTTGGGGACATTCCTCCGACTCCCCCAGACTTATGCCCATCAAGAGGAGGTGTGTCCCCTTTCCTCTTATTCCTTTTCAAAGATTCCCAGCACCATGGCCGCTTCCTCCTGTCCCAGGTTGCCGCCGCCGTTTTCCACCAGCCCCAGGCGGGCTCCCTCCACCTGGCGCGGGCCGGCCTCGCCGCGGAGTTGGGTGACGATTTCGTGCACCATGGCCAGGCCAGAGGCGCCGATGGGGTGTCCCCTGGATTCCAGGCCGCCGGAAACGTTGATGGGAATCCTGCCCCCCAGCCTGGTGGCCCCCGATTCGGCCAGCAGGCCTCCTTCCCCCCTGGCGCAGAACCCCAGCGCCTCGGTCTGCAGCAGTTCGCCGAAGGCGGTGGCGTCGTGCATCTCGGCCACGTCAATATCCTCCGGTCCCACCCCGGCAAGGCTGTAAAGCTTGTTGGACAGGCGGGCGCCGATCTCTTCCTCCTCGGTGGGCCGATCCATGCCGGACCCCAGGATGCAGGCCCGCACCTTCACCGGGCGGGGGCCGGCCAGCTTTTGCAAAAAGTCCCGGGAGCAGAGTACCGCCGCCGCGGCCCCGTCGCCCACCGGAGAGCACATGGCCCGGGTCAGCGGGTAGGAAATCAGCGGTTCGGCCAGCACCTCCTCCACCGTCATGTTTTTTTGAATCTGGGCCAGCGGGTTCATGCTGCCGTGGTAGTGGTTCTTGGAGGCGATGATGGCCAGTTGCCGCTGGGTGGTGCCGTACCTGGACATGTGCAGCCGGCAGGCGGCCGCGTAAATGTCCATGAATATGCTCCGCCCCTGGCCCGGCGGCGCCTGGCCCTCGGGAATTTTCACCGCCGCCAGTTTATCCAGCTCCATCAGGCTCTGGATGTGGGCCACGGCATTCTCCACGTCCAGGGCCGAGGTGTAGGCCTTAAAGGCAAAGGTCTTGTCCGCGTGGGTAATCTTTTCGGCGCCCACGGCCAGGACAACATCATACATGCCCGAAGCCACGGCCAGGTAGGCCAGGTAAAAGGCGGTGGTGGCCCCGGCGCAGGCGTTCTCGGTGTTGATCACCGGTATGCCCTCAATTCCCAGGGGCCTTAGGGCCACCTGGCCTTTGATTGAATGCTGCCCGGTATACATCCCCCAGAAGGTGTTGGAAAAGTAGGCGGCCTCGATGTCCTTTTTGTCTATGCCGGCGTCCTTGAGCACTTTGTCCACCGCCTCGGCGGTCATGCCCTTGATGGCGCCGTCCAGGTACTTGCCGAACTTGTTCATGCCCACGCCGATTACAAAAACATCCCGCATGATAAACCTTCCTTTTTCTTTTTTTAACCACAGAGAGCACAGAAAAGGGCTTAACATTAACCCCTGGCCCTTGCAAAGGGCATGTCGGGAATGCCCTCCCTATTCTGAATTCTGGCTTCTGGATTCTGAATTCTGACAGTTGTACCGCGCCTCAATCTGAGGGCCGTGCCTGGCCGCCAGTTCGGCCATCTCCATGACACATTCGCAGAGCTTCTCCTCGGCCTGCTCGCTGGCGCCCCAGGCGATCAGGTTGTTGGCCTCCCACCACCGGTCGGCCGCCTTGAACACCGGCCGGCCGCCTCCGGGAAAGGCCATGAAGTGGGTGGGGATGCTGGCCAGCATGGTGTTGATGTGGTCCTGATAGCGGAATTTGCGGTTCATGATGTCCCGGCTGTACCAGACCATCTCCCGGCTTGGCCCCAGGGGCAGTCCCAGCACGTTGCTGCAGCCCGGCAGATATCCCAGGGCGCCGGCCACCCCGCCGCTGGACCCCTGGATGCGGTTGTCCACGTTGTACTGCCAGGCGGCGGCGCAGGCCCAGTCGCAGGCAATCCCCAGGTCCAGGACCTTCCAGTTGCAGCAGGGCCCCCCACCGATAAGGCCGGTGCCGCGGTTTTCCCTGGCGTACCGGTTGAACTCGGCGCAGGTGGGGAACCCGCAGGCGCCGCAGTTCCAGCTCATCTCGGACACTGTCATTTCAGCCCCGACCAGCACCAGCACCGGCGGATTTCCGGCCTCGTAAAAATCCTTGAAGGTGGTGTAGTCCCAGTACACAAACTGGGAAACCTTGGCCAGCACCCCCAGGCCTTCGATAATGGGCACCAGGTCCTCGCCGGTGATTATTTCGGTCTGCAGCTTGAGCCTGCCGGTGATCTGGGGCGCCTTGTGCACGGCGTGGACCACGTGCCTGGCCACATCCAGCAGGTGCTCCCGGGCCGCTTCTTTTCCGGTGTATCGCGCCATGGCTACTCCTCCTCACTCTTTTCGGGAATCCACCTCCGGTAATCGAAGGTGGTCACGGTGCGCGGAGTGACATACTGCTTGCGGGTATTCTCCAGCACCTTGGTCATGTTGATCAGGTGGTAATCGGGGTTGATGTCCACATAGGGGTTCTTGGCCAGGGTGGCCACGCAGATCCCGGCCGTCACGTAAGACCGCTTGCAATACCCCAGCTGCTGCCCGGCCAGGGACACGCTAATCAGCGGCCTGGCGTCCACCAGCAGGCGGGTGGCCATCCACAGGGCCGACCCGGTGGCAAATCCCAGGTCGCTGACCCTGGCCGAACAGAGGGGACCTTTAATCAAGGTTTCCGACCGGCGGTCGGTGGCGTCCACCATGCCGTACCTGGTGTTCTTTTTCTCGTAGAAATAGCTGCAGTTGGGCTGCCCGCCGCACATGCCGCAGCCGGCGTCCAGGGCGAACTCGCCGGCCAGGCGGTTGCCCAGAAAGATCACCGCGTCGCTTTCGCGCACCATAACCGCCTCGTACTTGAACATCTCCTCCCAGGCCCGGTTGGTGTACGCCAATTCCTCAATTTTCCTGGCCAGCTCCTCCTGCTCTTCCTGGCCGTAAACCAGCTCGGCCTCCACCTGGCAGACACCGCCGGCAAAGGGGGCGGTGAGGGCGGCGTTAACCATCAGCCTGGCGGCCAACAGGGTTCCCTCCCGCCTTCTCAGATCCTGGGGGGAGTACGGGGGGAACTCGTGAATCAACTCCCGGCCCCTGAAATCATCGTGATTACCCAATTTTTTCACCCCTCCTTAAAAATGCTTTAAGCTGTATGCATTCTAAAATTGTTAATTAGAAAATTATAAATTGTCAGCTTTTTAGCCCATGCCGCACCTCCTCCTGTTCCAGGAAAAGTTGATGCCGGTTTTTTAAATTTGCAATTCCGGTACCTTAAAATAAAAGGAGCTGAAAAATGATTGTTTTTCCGCTCCAAATCAGCATTTTCCGGGATCACCCAAACTGCTTCGGCCGGCTCCCGCGGCCCCGCGGTGCCACATAAAACGCCACACTCTGCACAACACCCGCCACACCGCCCGTTATCACCCGCCCCGGCGGAACCCGGGTGTATCTCCAACTGTTGCACCCTGTTGCGCCCCGCCGTCACTTTTTCCCGGGCCTTCAAAAAGCAGGCCATTTTCACAAAAAAAACCTTCCCGGGGAAGGATTTTTTATCTTTTAAGTGCTTATTCCGTATTTTTTAAGCCGCCGGTAAACCGTTGTCCGGTTGACACCCAGCAGTTCGGCCACCCTGGTGATGTTGCCGCCGGCCTCTTTGATTGTGTTGAGCAAGCGCTCCTTCTCGGGGTGGCTTTTGTCTTTCCGGCGGGCAATGTTTTTCGTCCCCCACTGCAAAAGGGCTTCTATAGTAACTGCCGGCCCGTCCACCAGCACCGCCAGCCTGTCCATGAGATTTTTCAGCTCCCGGACATTTCCGGGCCAGTCATACTCAAGCAGCGCCTCCATTGCCCGGCCGTCGATATACAGGGAACGGCCCGCCCTTCCAGCGGCCTCGCCGAGAAAATATTCGGCCAGCAGGGGAATGTCCTCCCGGCGGTCCCTCAAGGCGGGAATTTTTATATTTATCCCGGCCAGCCTGTAATAAAGGTCCTCCCGGAACCTGCCCCCGGCCACCAGGGCCTGCAAGTCCCTGCTGGTGGCCGCCAGCACCCTCACGTCAACCGGGATGGATTTGGCCGATCCCAGCCGGCAGACCACTTTCTCCTCCAGCACCCGCAGCAGGCCCACCTGCACCTCGTTGGGCGCGTCCCCCACCTCGTCCAGGAATATCGTCCCGCCGTCGGCCTGCTCAAACCGCCCCGGGTGCCCCCGCCGCGAGGCGCCGGTAAAGGCCCCCTCGGTATAGCCGAAGAGTTCGCTGTACACCAGATCTCCCGGGATTGCCGCGCAGTTAACGGCCACAAAGGGACTTTCGGAACGGCTGCTGTAATGGTGGATGGCCCTGGCGAACACCTCCTTGCCGCTCCCGGTCTCGCCCGTCAGCAGCACGTTCAGGCCGGTGCCGGCCACCCGGCGGGCGGTGTCAAGGGCAAACAGGAAACTGGGCGCGCCGCCCAATAGCTTCATCCGGTCCTGCTGCAGAGGGTTGGCGTGAAAATAATGCCTGGAGGTTTTTCCCGTCGGAGTCCGGCAAGACCTTAAATCCACAACCTTTTTGTTAAAATCGGCCTCTATCAAACGGGCCATGGCCGCCACCCACCCCATCGAGTGCAAATTAAGGTATCCGCTGTATGTTGAGGCGTCCACCACCCCGATAATCTCACCGGTGGCGCGGTCGAACATGGGAGACGCCGCGCAGCTGTACGGATGAAAACCATACGAGTAATGTTCTACGCCCTGCAGCAGTATGTTGGTCCTTTCCTCGATGGCCATGCCGATGGCGTTGGTGCCCGCCGACTTTTCGGCCCACTCCCCCCCCACCAGGAAGTTATGCTTTTCAGTCAGTCTTTTTATCGTCTGGTTGACCTGTCCCTCCAGGTATACTATTACTCCCCTGGCATTGCTCAAAGACAGCGCGCAGTCGCTTACCACCAGGAGCTTTCCGAAGTACTGAAAGTAGGGCCTGGCCACTTCCAGCAGAATTTCCTCCCTTTCGTCCTGGGGGAAAGTCGCCGCCGTGGCCGGGGCGCTTTCAAGATAGGGGTCCACACCATACTGCCGGGATCTTTTCCAGGAACCGGCCAGGGTGGGGTGCACCTTGGCCGGAAGCGAACCTTCCTGCTGGAACAGGTCCCACAGTGACTGGCTGGTATTGAAGTTGGTAAAATCCACGGCGTCACCCCCATGGCCCGAAAGAATTAATCAAATCGTTAAAATTCTGAATTATAAATTATTTTATTACTTTATGAAATTTTATTCAATAAATATGGACATACAAATTTCGCCATTTTTTTGTAACGAAATAAAGCCATGTCCACAATGCTTTTCACTTTATCACACTGTGTCCTTTGCCGGTTGAAAATCTCTGCCGCATGAAACTGCCGGCGGGCGGTTTGGCCTGAAAATTGCAGGGATTATTAAGCAGAGTGTCAAAAACTTACCGGAGGGTCAAAGTTCCCGGCACAAGACAGATTACAAAGGAGAGTGGGTCGCGTTGATTGAAGAAATCCTGCCAAGCCTCTACCGGCTGGAAATTCCCCTGCCCAACAGTCCCTTAAAGGCCGTCAATTCATATGTAATTAAAGCCCCGGGACGGAATTTGATTATCGACACCGGGATGAACCGCACAGAGTGCCTGGCCGCAATGCAGTCGGGCCTGGAAAAGCTGGGCGTCGATTTAAGGAGAACCGATTTTTTCATTACCCATATGCATGCGGACCATTCGGGGCTGGTTTCAGAACTGGCCGCGAAAACTTCGCTGATATACTGCAGTGGTCCGGACGCCGGCATGATCAGCCCGGTTTTCAGCCCCGAAGAATTCCTGCGCCACATAACAGACTTTGCCCGGATGGTGGGCTTCCCGGAAAAAGTCCTGCAAAAAGCCCTCCTCCAGCACCCCGGGTTTAAATACAGCGCCAGGGGGCGGCTGGAATTCCGCCTCGTAAAGGAAGGCGACACCATCAGCATCGGGGGCTATACTTTCAGCTGTGTGGAAACCCCCGGCCATACCGGGGGGCACATGTGCCTCCACGAACCCGGCAGAAAAATACTGGTGTCCGGGGACCACATCCTGGGCGACATAACCCCCAACATTTCCTCCTGGTCCGATGAAGGAAATCCCCTGCAGGAATACATGGCAAGCCTTGACAAGGTTTCCGTTTTGGACATCGATATTGTTTTGCCCGGACACAGGAGTATCATCAACAACTGCCGGGAGAGAATCAAGGAGCTAAAACTGCACCACCGGGAAAGAACCGAGGAGGTGCTTTCCATTTTGAAACACGGCAGCCGGGACCCCTACCAGGTGGCCTCGGAGATGAGCTGGGACATGACCTATGATTCCTGGGACCTGTTCCCCGCCCCGCAGAAGTGGTTCGCCACCGGGGAAGCCATTGCCCACCTGAAGTACCTTGAGGAAAAGCATGTGATAAAAAGGGAAGTCCAAAACCAGAAGGTTATGTTTTACTTAAGCGCCTGAATTTGAGGCGCAAATTTTCCGCCTGATGGCGAATACCACGGTATTGGCGCTGTCGGGACACTGCAGTTCCTGGACCAGGTTGATCCAGTCTTCGGCCGGAGTCTGCCGGCAGGCCGCCGTTAAATATGGAAACATGGCCGACAATGCGTACAGGCAAAGCGGGGAACCGTCTTCCGGAATAACCAGCGGGTCCTTGAAAAGGAGCCTCTGCCCGGCCCGGTAACCGGCGGAACAGTATCCTTTGACGGATTTTACTTCCATTTCAAGCTCTTTCATTTTTAAAAGCCTCCTTTTACCATTTTTTGCTTGTTTTATTTTATCCCCGTCTGCCGGGGTTGCGCAAGGGTTTTAGTTTGCGGGAACCCAAATCATAAAAGGAGTTTTCATTAATTGGAAGAAAATTATTATTGTTCAGACGAACAATGAGAATAGGTTTTATCGGGGGGTATGGGTAATGCAAAGCTGGAAAAGGGCCGGCGGAGTGGCGGGTGTCGGAATTGCCCTGCCCGAACGGGTGGTAACCAACGATGAACTGGGAAAGCGGTTTGGCGTGGACGGAGACTGGATTACCAGCCGCAGCGGGGTAAGGGAGCGCAGAATAGCCGATCCCGGCCGGGCGGCCAGCGATTTTGCCGTTCCTGCGGCTCAACAGGCCCTGGCCCAGGCCGGGGTAAAGCCGGAAGAAGTGGACCTGATCATATTTGCCACCAACACACCGGATAACATCGTTCCCATAGCCGGCTGCACCACCCAGCAAAAGCTGGGCGCCGTGCGGGCGGGCGCTTTTGACCTGATCGCCGGCTGCAGCGGATCCATCTACGCCCTGGCCATCGCGGCACAGTTTATCGCCACGGGAATTTATGATACCATATTGGTTATCGGGGCGGAGATAATGAACTCCATCCTGGACTGGGAAGACCGCAGCACGTGCGTCCTTTTCGGTGACGGCGCCGGCGCCCTGGTGATGCGCCCGGTTCCCGCAGGAAGAGGTGTGCTTTCCTTTTACCTGGGAGCCCAGGGAGAGGAGAACCCCAGCATAATCATCCCGGCGGGCGGGTCCCGGATGCCCCCTACCCGGGAGACTGTGGAAAAAAGGCTGCACTATGTGCAGATGAAGGGGCAGGAAGTGTTTCGCTTCGCCGTCCGGGCCCAGGACAAAGTCTGCCAGGACGTGCTTGACATGGCGGGACTGACGGCCAGGGACGTGGACCTGTTCATCCCCCACCAGGCCAACCTGCGCATCATCGAGGGAGCGGCCAAACGCCTGGGCATCCCCATGGAAAAGGTGCTGGTCACCCTGGATAAATTCGGCAATACATCGGCCGCATCCATTCCCATGGCCCTGGCCCGGGCGGTGTCCACGGGCCGCCTGAAAACCGGGGACGTGGTACTTTTGACCGGCTTCGGCGCGGGCCTCACCTACGCCGGGATGATCATGCGCTGGTAGTATCCATACGCTCCGGAGACGGCTAATCGCCCGAAAACGCTGGAAATACTTCAACCACACCGTTTTATTCCAGCAGTATAGATCCGGCAGCTGACCAGGGGTAAAACCTGGTTTAACAGCCCCTTCCGGGATCCATGCTTATCCCAGGGGGGGCTGTAATATAGCTATGTTGATCTTACAACTTCCTCGACATCCTGGTACCATTTGATCTTGGTTCCAATTAATGACCGGATATTCCATTTAAGACCCTTTTGCGCCTCTTCTATCCACTTCTTAATTTCATTTACCCTGTTTTCTATCAGCTTAACCTCGTCCAACCCAAACATGCCTTTACATTCCGGCAGGAATTCCAAAACCTTGTCCAGATTGGTTTTAAATGTATAATAAAATCCCCAGTTCTTATGATTGACAAGGACATTAGGATATGGTACATATTTCATATGTCGGATTTCAGATTTCAGAGGTCTGTAACTTCCTTTTTAGGGAGGCTTGACTAGAAAATTCCAGAACTGCAGAGAAAAGGGATGTAGAACTTATGTTGAATGTGATTTCCCTCCGCGAGCAGGTGTATCAATATTTGCGCGATAAAATCCATGCAGGAGAGTTGCGTCCGGGTTCTTTTATCAACCTGGATAGATTGAGTATGGAGTTGTCGATTAGTAAGACCCCGTTAAAGGAAGCGCTCATTAAACTAGAGTGTGAAGGCTTTGTCGAGATTCTCCCACGGCGGGGGTTTTTAGTAAAAAAGCTAACTTACCAGGAAATTAGGGATTATTATGAAATCATTGGATCCCTGGAATCCTCTGTTGTTCTATCAGTATTTGACCAGATCACCACTGATCATATTGCTGAAATGAAGCGCAGCAATGCGGAACAATTGAAAGCTTTGGAAGACAATGAACTTGATACGTATCATCAATTAAATCTCGACTTTCATGATATTTTCCTAAATTTATCACCCAACATGACTTTGCGCAGATACCTCACACCCCTCAAACAACGGCTTTATGACTTTCCCAGGCGCCGGTACTGGAAGGAGTGGGAACTGATAAACCTTGAGGAGCACAAAAAACTCATAAAATGTTTCGAAGATGGCGACCGTGAAGGTGCTGCGCGGGTTATTAAAGAAGAACACTGGGGATGGAAGGTTCATGAACCATACTTCATTCAGTTCTATGAACTAAATAACGCCTCCAAAAATCCGGAACACTTTATTTAGAAAGATGACCGGCTAAATATAGCATATTCACCTGTGCTTGGTCATAGGGGAAAATGCTTTTTTTATTTGCTTATGCAGCTCCGGTCAGCATACAATGATACCGGTTGGGCAGATAGTAAATACGCGGCAGGTTTTGGCCTACAACCGGTTTTACAATTTACATGGTTACTAAATTACTTGATTGACAATTGAAATAGGATATGATATATTCTTTAAAGAGAAATTTCAGATTTCAGATTTCAGGAGGGGGCTTTATGGCTTGAACACTTATGACTGTGAGTATACATAAAAAGGCTCAAATTCAAGGTAAAAAATCGCTGTTAAATTTTTGTTAACAATGGATTAAGGAGGCCGACATGAATAAGCAATTGCCATCCCACGCGCAAATAGTAATCATCGGTGGCGGAATCGTGGGCTGTAGCACAGCCTATCACCTGACAAAGTACGGGTACACAGACGTTGTGTTGCTCGAACGCAAAGAGCTGGGTTCAGGAACGACTTGGGCCGCAGCCGGACTGGTCGGTCAGCTCCGCCAGAACCAGGAAATGACCAACCTTGCGAAATACGCAACTGAGCTTTACCCGAAACTCGAAGAGGAAACCGGGGTGGCTACCGGTTATATAACCACAGGGTCCTTGGGTGTATGCCAGACAGAGGACCGCAGGCGGGAATTTCTAAGAAGCGCCGCTGCTGCTGCGGCTTTTGGCGTCGAGATGTACGAAATCAGCCTCAAGGAGGCTGAAGATCTGGTTCCCGGAATGAGTACCAAGGGTCTGGTTAGCGCATTTTATGTGCCAAATGATGGGCAGACCAATCCCCTGGAAACTACTCAAGCCTTGATTAAGGGGGCCAGGATGAGGGGCGCCAAGGTTTTCGAGAACACCAAGGTGACTGGCATCAATGTGAAGAATGGCAAGGTCTGCGGCATTGCCACCGAAAATGGTTACATATCCTCTGAATATGTGATTAATTGTGCTGGTATGTGGGGGCGCCAGATTGGCAAAATGGCCGGTGTCAGCATCCCCCTTCATGCGGCGGTACACATGCATGCCATTACGAAGCCGATTGAAGGCTTGAAAAAACACTTTCCCGTCGTACGTGATCCTGACGGAAGAACCTATTTTAAATCCGATAACGGCGCCATCCTTTTTGGCGGTTTCGAGGCAGTGGCCAAGCCCTGGGGGATGAAAGGCATTCCTGATAATTTCAAATTTACAGAACTTCCAGAAGACATGGATTTGTTTGAAGTGTTCATGGAATGCGGGCTTCAGCGTTTTCCGTGCCTGGAAACAGCCGAGATCCGGCATGCGTCATATGTGCCGGAAAGTTTTACACCGGACAACGCCTTTATGGTTGGGGAAGTCCCCAATGTCAAGAACTTATTTGTTGGCTGCGGGATGAACTCAGTTGGTATAGCCAGCGCCGCCGGAACCGGCCGGGCAATAGCCCAATGGATTAGCCAGGGTTATCCCGAGGAACAGTTGTGGCCGGTCGATGTCCGGCGCTATTTCCCGTGGCAGCAGAACAGCCGGTATCTTCACGACAGGGTCATCGAGTCTGTTGGAATACTTTATGAGCATCATTACCCCAATCGCCAGTTAACTACTGCAAGACCGGTCATTTGCTCTCCGGTGCATGACCGGTTGGCCCAAAACGGCGCCTGCTTCAGCATGGTCGCCGGTTGGGAGCGTGCGGACTGGTTTGCGCCTGAAGGAGTGGAACCAGTTCACCAATATAGTTGGGGACGTCCCAACTGGTTCGAGTACCAGAGACAGGAACACATGGCGGTGCGCGAAGGTGTCGGCATGTATGATTTAACCTCCATGCATAAATTTATCCTTCAAGGGCCCGACGCTGAAGCAACGCTGCAAAGATTATGCGCCAACGATGTGGCTGTTCCGGTTGGGCGGATCGTTTATACACCAATACTGAATGAAAGAGGCGGGTACGAAACTGATTTTACGGTGACCCGGATTGAAGAAAACGCCTTCTTCATTGTTACTGCTGCGGCCACCGGTATGCGTGATTTTGACTATATCAAGCGCCGCATACCACCGGAAGCCAAAGCCTGCATTACTGACGTGA
Source organism: Bacillota bacterium (assembly GCA_049323615.1). GTDB lineage: Bacteria > Bacillota > Desulfotomaculia > Desulfotomaculales > Desulfocucumaceae > JBMOPD01. The sequence continues at coordinate 70,506 of JBMOPD010000022.1, forward strand.
CGCACGCTTACGCCATGCTCGCAGTGATGGGCCCGGACGCACGGAAGGTCCTGGCCAAGCTGACGGATGACGACCTTTCCAACGAGGCCTTCCCATACAGGACCGCCAGGGAGATCGATCTTGCTTATGCCCGGCCGTGGGCTTTCCGAATCTCCTACGTCGGAGAGCTGGGATGGGAATTATACATCCCAACGAATTTCGCAACAGGGGTTTTCGACGCGATCATGGAAGCCGGCAGGGAGTTTGGCCTTCGCCTGGTCGGCATGCAGGCCGTCAACTCGCTGCGCACGGAATGCGGATATCGCCACTGGGAATCGGACATCACCCCCGATGATACACCTTACGAAGCCGGGCTGGGCTTTTGTGTCAAACTAGACAAGGGTGATTTCCCCGGCCGGGAGGCACTGCTTAAACAGAAGGAACACAGTCTCACCCGCAGGCTTGTCGTATTTACTCTTGAAGATCCCGAACCCATGCTCTATAAGAATGAACCCATATACAGGAACGGAAAACCTAATTCCCAGACTACTTCAGGCGCCTATGGGTATAAAGTGGGAAGTTCGGTGGCTATGGGATATCTGAAGAATCCGGAAGGCATTACCAATGACTGGATATTGTCTGGAAAGTATGAGATCCTTGTGGAAGGTAAAATGATCCCGGCCAAAGTACACCTTCGGGCCCCTTATGACCCCAAAGGCGAACGCACCAGGATGTAACCTTGATTCCTAACACCTGGGAGGAAGGAATGTGGACATTGTAGTTTTATTGAAGCAAGTCCCTGATACGGCAGCTCTAATACAAATCGACGAGGATAATGTCAGCATCAAGGCTGAAGATGTCAAATGGGTAATTAATCCCTACGACGAACTGGCGGTGGAAGAGGCGATCCGGATTAAGGAACGGCAGGGCAGGGGCAAGGTGACTATCCTCACCGCCGGTGTTGAGTCTGCCGCAGCAAACATCCGGACTGCTTTGGCGATGGGTGCGGATGAAGGTGTCCTCATATGCGATCCGGTTTTAGAAAAGATCGATCCTTACCTAACGGCAAAAATAATTGCTGCTGCACTGAAGAACCTTCACTTTGATCTTATTATAGCAGGGCCCCGGGCAGTGGATGACGACGGCTTTTACGTTCCTTCAGCCGTCGCGGAATACCTTGGCGTTCCTCTACTGTCTATGGTCGTCCGGCAGGAAATTAAAGACGGAAAAATCCGGTGTGAACAAACCGTCCAAGATGGCACCATTGTAGTAGAGACAGATCTGCCCGCTATGATGACCACCCAGAGAGGACTTAATGAGCCGCGCTACCCTTCGCTTTCGAATATAATGAAAGCCAGAAAAAAGGAGGTGCAGGTGAAAACACTGGCTGACATAGGGTTGTCACCGGAAGAATTCGGGCCAAACTCGCTGAAAACCAGAATCGTATCATTGGTTTATCCTCCGAAACGCAATGCCGGTAAGCTAAACATTGAAGGTGACACGGTTGAAGAAAAAGCAGCCCAATTGGTGAAATTGCTGCGGGACAAAACCGGTATTTTGTGAACGGCGAAAAACAGGAGGCTTCGACATGTCGAAAGAAGTAATGGTTTATGCAGGCTGTGCCAATGCCGGCTTTAAAAAATCGACCTTTGAGGCGATAAGTGAAGGAAGGCGTCTGGCTAACCGGCTGAATGGGACTTTAACGGCGGTCTCCGTCGGCTTCAGAGCGAAGGATAGAGCAACGGAGCTGGCTCGATATGGCACAGATCAGATTTTTATATGTGACGATCCGGCTCTTGAAGAGTCCGATCCGGTCCAGTACTCGTCAATTATTTGGGATATTGTGAAAAAACAAAACATACCGAACATTTTACTATTTGGAGCCTCGCTTCACGACAAGGCTGTAGCTGCACTCCTGGCGGCACGGTTGGACGTAGGTATGACAACTGAATGCGTAGGATTTACAATGCAAGGTGAGCGGCTGGTTGCGACACGCCCGATGTATGGTGGCAGGCTTTTGTCCCAGGTGCTACTCGAAGGGCAACCTCAAATTGCCTGCATTCGGTCGAATGTTTTCCCAATTGCCCATGATGTCCGGTCTGCCGAGTATATAATAATTGAGCCTCAACTCAATGAACCCCGGATCCGGATTGTCGAGAAAAAGTTGAAAAACAGCAACAAGGTAGAGCTTACTGAAGCGAATGTGGTGATTTCAGGTGGCCGGGGGATGGGCGGGCCGGACTTTAGCCTGATGGAAGAACTCGCTGACCTTTTGGGAGGAGCGGTCGGCGCGTCAAGGAGCGCAGTGGACGAGGGCTGGCGGCCATACTCTGACCAAGTTGGTCAAACAGGTAAAGTGGTCTCCCCAAAATTGTACGTGGCCTGTGGCATCTCTGGGGCTATGCAGCACCTTGCAGGAATGAGTTCTTCGGAATGCATTGTTGCTATTAACAAGGATCGTGATGCACCAATCTTTAACTACGCCGATTACGGCATTGTTGAGGACCTTTTCGAAGTAATTCCGGCTATTATTGAGGAAATAAAGCGACAAGGCAATAAATTGAAGTAGTCTCTCGGAAAACAGATCAGGAATTGCTGACAACTGTTCATTAAGGGAAAAGGAAACTGTAACAGTATATGGGGATATTCAAAATTGGGCATACCAAAGAACCCTAGCATAATGGTAAATACTGGGGTTAATAAAGGAGGCAGAAAAAGAGTAACACCGAGAGCCTAAGCTACCTGAGAGCTGAATTCACCTTGCCATTGCAGAATCATAGGCCGGATGTCAAATTTCAGGTGGCTGAACCAAGCATCAATGTGTATGCACATGCTGTCAGCAAAGGCCCTGAAATACCAGGTCATAGAGCTGCGGATCTTACCTTTGCGTTCAAGTAGATAGTCCTCTTTAAGCCGCTTAAAATACCTTTCATCAGTGGTTCGGCGTTTGTAGTGCTTCTTCCACTGAGGGGTATCGCGGGGGATACGGGTGAAATACCGGAGG
>JBMOPD010000023.1:0-73238 GCA_049323615.1 Bacillota bacterium
AGGCTGCGGCTGCGTCCTGCAGCCTGCCCGGCATTCCGTATGCTCCTTCGCTAAGAAGCCGGGTAACAGCCTCCGGTATCTTCCGCTCGGCTTGAAAATCCTCCCCCCACGTACATTGTCAGCTTTGAGGGAAAAATGGGGTCAGGCTTTACTTTGTGAATTTCTCTAATCAAAGTCAAGCAGAACAAAGGAACAAAGTAAAGCCTGACCCCATTCAACTATTCCCACTCTATGGTGGAGGGCGGCTTGGAAGTTATGTCGTAAACCACCCGGTTCACGCCCTTAACCTCGTTCACCAACCGGTTTGATATCTTTTCCAGCACGTCGTGGGGGATGCGGGCCCAGTCGGCGGTCATGCCGTCGTGGCTGTACACCGCCCGTATGGCGACGGTGTGCCAGTAGGTGCGCTCGTCACCCATCACGCCGACGCTGCGCAGCCCGGTGAGGACGGCAAAATACTGCCAGACTTCCCGGCCCAGGCCGGCCCTCTCAATTTCTCCGGTAACGATGTGGTCCGCTTCCCTTAAAATGGCCAGCCTTTCCCCGGTGATCTCGCCGATTATGCGGACGGCCAGGCCGGGGCCGGGGAAGGGCTGCCTCCAGACTATCTCGTCGGGCATTCCCAGTTCCCTGCCCAGGAGCCTTACCTCGTCCTTGAAAAGCCAGCGCAGGGGTTCCACCAGTTCCAGCCGCATGTTTTCGGGCAGGCCGCCCACGTTGTGGTGCGACTTGATCACCGCCGCCGTGGCGGTGCCGCTTTCCACCACGTCGGGGTACAGGGTGCCCTGCACCAGGAAATCAATTTTGCCCAGCTTGGCCGCCTCTTCTTCAAATACCCTGATGAATTCTTCGCCGATTATTTTTCTCTTTCTTTCCGGGTCGGTGACACCGGCCAGCTTTTCCAGGAAGCGCCGGGAAGCGTCGACATAGACAAGCTTTATGTTGAAGCCTTCCCGGAAGGTGGTGACCACCTTTTCGGCCTCTCCCTTTCTGAGCAGTCCGTGGTTGACAAAAACACAGGTCAGCTTGTCGCCTACGGCGCGGTTTACCAGCACCGCCGCCACCGAAGAGTCCACCCCGCCGCTCAGTGCGCACAACACCCGGCCGTCGCCCACCCTGAACCTGATCTCGGCCACCGAGTGTTCAATGAAGGATCCCATGTTCCAGGTCCCGGAACAGCCGCACACCTGGTACAGAAATTGCTTGAGAATGTCCTGGCCTTTGGGTGTGTGCACCACCTCGGGGTGGAACTGGACGGCGTACAGTTTCCTTTTGTAGTCGGCCATGGCCGCCACCGGAGCCAGCCCGGTGCGGGCTGTGACCACAAATCCGGGGGGAGGGGAATCAACCCTGTCCCCGTGGCTCATCCAGCACTGGTCGGTGCTGTCCATACAGCACAGCAGGTCGTCGTGGACGGTGACCTCGATTGCCGTCTTGCCGTACTCCCTGAGTTCGGACCGCACCACCACCCCGCCCAACTGGTGCGCCATCAGTTGCATGCCGTAGCAGATGCCCAGGATCGGTATCCCCAGGTCATAAATTGCAGGGTCGCAGGAAGGGGCCCCGTCCTGGTATACGCTGGACGGTCCCCCTGAAAAAACAATACCCCTGGGGTTTTTTGACTTTATTTCGGGCAGGGGCGTGGTATAGGGGAGCATCTCGCAAAAAACTTTCAGTTCCCGGATGCGCCTGGCGATTAACTGGCTGTACTGCCCGCCGAAATCCAGAACTATCACCATTTCCCGTTCAATATCAGTCACTTCGTGTATACCTCCGTCATCCGTTGGAATACTTTTCGGGTTTAAGTACGGCTATTTCCTTGAGGTTTCTGTAATGCTCACCGTAATCCAGACCGTATCCCACCACAAACTCGTCCGGTATTATAAAACCGTTGTAGTCGGGAACAACATCGGTCTGCCGGCGGGACGGCTTGTCCAGCAGGGTGCAGGTTTTGAGGCTGGCCGGCTTCCTGGTGGAGAGGTTTTCCAGCATATATTTCAGTGTCAGGCCGGAATCCACGATATCCTCCACCAGTATAACATGCCTGCCCTCTATGCTCTGGTCCAGGTCCTTCAATATCTTGACCACCCCGGACGATTCACTGGCCTTGCCGTAGCTGGAAACGGCCATGAAGTCTATGGCCAGCGGCACCGTTATGTGCCTGATCAGGTCCGACATAAAGATAACGGCCCCTTTAAGAATTCCCACCACCAGAATTTCATTTCCACGGTAATCTCCTGAAATCCTTTCCCCCAGTTCCTTTACCTTTTGGGCAATCTGTTCTTCCGTCAGAAGGATTTCCTGTACGTCGGGATGCAATGCAAAAAACACCTCCGGTATTCTGTCGATGCCTGTCTTATTTACAAATCTAATTATATATCATATATGCACTACTGTTTATACAACAAATATTTTTTTCACAACACCGCGTCTTAAAAAAATAAAAATTGGGGCTTGATACATTACCCCAATCCCTAATTCCCAATTCCTGCCGTTTTACCGGGTCTCTATGCTTTTCTCCAGAGGGGGGTAGATCTTGATCTTTTCGTTAAAATCCATGAACTGCATGTCCACCACCAGACCTTCGGACCCGCCGGGCATGTAGGCCTGCATGGAAGCCTTCCGGATCAGCTTTTCCCCGGGATCTATCCATACCGTGTACTTAAAGTCGGTGTACTTAAGCTCCAGGAACGGGTTGACCACGTTGGGCCTTAATTCCAGGACCACGGTCTTTATCCCGTCCACCCTTTCGGTACCCAGATTTTTGATGATGGGAATATCCTTAAACTTGAACAGGCCCAGCGGATTAAACTCGGTTATGAACAGTTCGGACTGCGCCAGGGAGTTTCCCTTCAGGGTAAACCACCTGTCGGACCAGGGGTCCTTCATATAGGTGGTGTCCTCGATTTGAATGAATTCCATCTGGGACTTCTGCATTGCTCCCTTGATGTGGACCCTGTTGGGCTCAACCCGCTCCCCTTCAATCAGCGTAATGGTGTCCTTGCCGCCTTGCTTGACCTCTACGCTGTAGCGGTAGCTGGAGCAGGCCAGGGTGTTACTCAGGGCTTTATTGAATAATTCCTTCTCCGATCCTGTAAAGCTGCTTAAAAGCGACGATCCCCACCACAGAATGATTAATAAAACCACCGCCACCACTGCAGCCGGAAAGATGCGCCTCCTGTTCAACACGTACCAGCGCGGCCAAAGCAATAACTCCACCCCCAATTCCCTTTACCAAATATATACTTTAAAGATAGTTTAAATATGTTTGTGGTATGATTTACCATAAATGTCATAAGTATTTTTCAAACCAAATAAATCAAATATAAAGTGGAACAAAAACCAAAAAACTGATAAAATTATGTAGCTTACATTTTCAACGGGGTGAAATTGCTTTTGGATATCAAGGACATGCAGGCTGATGTGGACCGCTGGATCGGACAGTTTGCGGAGGGTTACTGGCACCCGCTGTCAATGCTGGCCCGGCTCACCGAGGAAGTAGGAGAACTGGCCAGGGAGGTAAACCACCTGTTTGGTGAAAAACCAAAAAAGCCAAAGGAGCCGTCCGGCGACCTGGCTCTGGAGCTGGCAGACATTCTGTTCATCATCATCTGTTATGCCAATTCTTTAAATATTGACCTGGAGGACGCTTTTAAACGCATGATGGCCAAGTACCGCCAAAGGGACAGTGAAAGGTGGACGAGAAAAGACAGGGATTAGGGATTAAAGGAGGCATTCAAGTGGCTACCGTCATTCCCTTCAGAGGGATCCGATACAACCCTGATAAAATAAAAAACCTGGCCGACGTGGTGACTCCCCCTTACGACGTCATCGATACAGCCGGCCAGGACCGCTATTACCAGAGGCACCCCCACAACATAATCCGCCTGGAATACGGCAAGGTATTTGACGGCGACGGCCCGGACAACAACCGCTATACCAGGGCGGCGGCCTGCTACAGGGACTGGCTGAAGGAAAACATACTGGTGCAGGAAAAGGACCGCGCCCTCTACCTGTACGAGCAGGAGTTCACCGCCGGCGGACGGAGAAAGGTCCGGTCCGCCCTTGTCTGCTCGGTAAGGCTGGAGCCCTATGAAAAGGGCATAGTGCTGCCCCATGAGGAAACCATGCCCAAGCACAAGGCCGACCGCCTGGAACTCATGCGCGCCTGCCGGGCCAATTTCAGCCCGATTTTCAGCCTCTACACCGATCCGGACATGGCCGTAACCACCGTTCTGCGGGATGCCTCCGGCAAAAGGCAGCCTGATGCTGTCCTTACCGACGAAAATGGCGAAGTTCACCGCCTCTGGGTAATCACTGACGGGATCGCCATCAGTTCAATTCAGCGGATCATGGCAGACAGGCAGATATTTATCGCCGACGGCCACCACCGCTACGAGACAGCCTTGAATTACCGGGCGGAAGCCGGCGCAGCGGGCGGCGGCGCGGGCGACCCGGCCTATAATTATGCGATGATGACGCTGGTCAACCTGTACGACCCCGGCCTGGTGATACTGCCCACCCACCGGCTGCTAAAAAATATTTCGGAAACAGACCTCGCCTCCCTGCCCGGCCGGCTCCGGGACAACTTCCGGCTGGAGGAATTCCCGCTGGCGCCGGGAAAGGAAAATTTCGGGAGCTTCATGAATGAACTGGCTGTACGGGGGTCCGGTCCCGCCGGCCCCTACCCCCACCGCCATGTCTTCGGCGTCTATTTAGACGGCAGGCTCTATTTTGCCACCCTGAAAAACGAGGAAGGCCTGGCGGCGCTGATGCCGCCCGATAAATCACCGGCCTGGCAGGGGCTGGACGTCTCCGTGCTGCACTGCCTGGCCATTGAAAAATACCTCGGCGTGGGCGGTGAACTGCGGGCCAGGGGAGAACACATCACCTACACCAGGGAGGAGGAAGGGGCCCTCCTGGCAGTTGACCGGAAAGAATATCAGCTGGCCTTTTTCTTGAATCCCACCCTGGTGGAGGAGGTCACCACCGTGGCGGCCAACGGCGAAAAAATGCCGCAAAAGAGCACCTATTTCTATCCCAAGATGATTACCGGGCTGGTGATCAACAGTCTACTTTGAGAATATTTCCCGTCAGAATCCACTGATATGCCTTGCCATCCTCTACAGACGACGCCCATGCTGGGCGTATAATTAATCGGGATTCGCGAAAAGCGAATCCCTTCTTACCACTTCCGGATTCTGGATTCTGAATTCTGAATTCTGGATTCTGATTTACTCTTTCAGCTGCCTCAGCCTTTCCTCGGGGCTTATTATGTTGGCTATCCTCACCCCGAAGTTTTCGTTTACCACCACAACCTCTCCCCTGGCCACCAGTGTGCCGTTGACCAGTATTTCCACAGGTTCGTCCACCAGTGAATGGAGCTCTACGATGGCTCCCGGGGTAAGGTTCAGTACCTCCCTGATGGGCCGTTTGGTCCGGCCCAGGACGACGCTGACCTTAAGGGGAACCTCCAGCAGCAGTTCCAGCTTTCTCTTTTCCGCAGGGTCCAGGCCGGAAAATGTAAAACCATTGGAAACGGTTGGCCGGGCCCGGGTTCCTTCTGCTCCCTGACCTGATGCCGCCCAGGCACCCGCCGAAGGCCCCTGAAATTCCTTCGTTTCCATCGATTTGCCGTAGGCCGGAGCCTCAGGGCCTTCACCCGGCCAAAGATCCTTGGACAGCCAGCTGTCATCCGCTTCCTCAACCACGGCCTCGGCCCCGGAAACGCTGTATCCGGCCCCTTCCCCGTTCGGCTGCACAGGCTCGATAAGGTCCTGCCACAGCAGGGCTGCTTCCTTTTTAGCCGTTTCTATGCTCAAAACCTGCATGATTTCAGTATCAACCAGGTCCCCTATTTTCATCTTAAAAGAAACCACCACCACCTGGTCCCCGATGGGAAGCCGGAAGTCTCTGCCTTCGGGGCTTTCCAGCACAGTGGTCTGAGGCGGCGAAATATTTATCGGCCTTCCAAACATGGTGGCCAGGGAAGTGGAGGCCGATCCGATCATCTGGTTCATGGCCTCCGAGGCTGCGCTCAATTCGATCTCGCTTATTTCCTCGGAGAGGACTTCCCCGTCTCCACCCATCATTAAACTGGCCATCACCATGGCGTCCCTGAGCTTGATTACCAGCACGTTGAAGCCGTCCAGCCCGGCCTTGAACTCTACCTGGATAATGACATACGGCACTTTGAAACTCTCAAACAGCTCATTCTGCGATACCATGGAAACCCTGGGACTGGTAATCAACACTTTCTGGTGAAGCAGTTCCGACAGGGTGGTGGATGCGGCTCCCATGCAGATATTGCCTATTTCCCCCAGGGCATCCTTTTCACTGTCATCAAGCAAAGCGGCGCTATCCTCTTCCTCGACGGCCGGACTATCCGGCGCTTCTTCCGGCATTATTTCCTGCCCGGAAGCAGCTTCCGGCTCTACTTCGGAAGTGGCCTTCAGTAGGGCGTCTATTTCTGCCTGGCTCAGCATTTTATCAGACACTTTCCCTACCTCCCTCGTACAGGGACACTACCTGAACGGCTAAATTTTTATTTATCCGGCCCGCCTGGACCCCAAATTTGAGTTCATTTTCCACATACAGTTCAAGGTCCCTGTCAACCCGCCGGAAAAGGACCATTATGTCATTTTCCTGTAGTTGCAGAAAATCCCTTACGGTTATAAAGGTCTCACCCAGAATTACTTCCAGGTTGACATTGGAGAAACCCATCCAGTGCTTTATCCATTTTATATCTTCTTCCTTCGGCCCCCCCGACTGCCTTAAAAACTGCTGCCTTACCGAAAGCTTCGATATGACAGGCTCCAGCACGATAAAGGGGATGCACAGGTTCATCAATCCCCGGGGTTCCTCCTCAATGGAGACGGAAAAGGTTACCAGGGCAACCACTTCATTGGGTGAATAAAGCTGCTGCATCCTGGGGTTTGTTTCTATTGACCGGATCAACGGTTCTATTTCGTAGATGTCGTTCCAGGCCGCCGCCAGGTGGTCCAGTACTTTTTCATAGAGTCTTTTTACCACCGTCGCTTCTATGTCGGTTAATTCCCTGGTCTTGTCGCTGGCCGTGCCGGGGCCGCCGAACATCAGGTCTATCAAAGGGAAAACCACCGGGCTGTTGGTTTCCATGATGGCCGCCCCCTCCAGGGGCCTGCACTCGAATATGGTCAGCACGGTAGGGCTGGGAATGGACCGCATAAATTCCTCGTAAATCATCTGCCCCACCGAGGCAACCTCAACGTTGATGGAAGCCCTCAGGTAGCCTGATAAAAAGCTGGAAAGGAGCCGGGCAAAGTTCTGGTGCAGCATTTCCAGGCTGCGCAGGTGTTCCTTGGAGAATTTATTGGGCCGCCTGAAATCGTACGGCTTGCTGGTTGCCGGCGCAACCGTTTGTTTTATTTCCTCCACGTCCAGTTTTCCCGTGGTCAGAGCCTCTAAAAGGGAGTCAATCTCATTTTGGGATAAAATTTCCTGCAACCACATGCACTCCTCTGCTTTTTTTAGAAGAGGGTCCGCGGAAAAAAGTTATTTTGACCTTGAAAGCACTCTTTCTATGGCCTGCAAAATCCTGTCCTGCTGGAACGGCTTGACAATGAAGTCCTTGGCCCCGGCCTGAATGGCGTCCATGACCATGGACTGCTGACCCATGGCGCTGCACATGATTATGTTGGCGTCGGGGTCCGATGACCTGATGGCTTTAACAGATTCAATGCCGTCCATTTCCGGCATGGTTATATCCATGGTAACCAGGTCCGGCTTGCTTTCCATGTACATGCTGATCGCCTGTTTGCCGTTTTCGGCCTCCCCGGCGATTTCATAGCCGTTTTTAAGCAGTATGTTTTTAATCATCATCCGCATAAATGCTGCATCGTCTACTATCAGAATCTTTTTTGCCAAGCTTCTCCCTCCTAGATTTTATACTGTATGTTGGGATATTGACAAACCCATCGCGCTGAATAGTTTTTCAGTTGCCCCGGGCTCGGTTACCATAAAAAAGTGCCCGCTTATACTGGACTCGGACCGTTCCTGAAACAAACGGGTCTCTATAACCAGCACCTGGTCTTCAATCCTGCCGCTGGCCACCATCAGCGAGGTGAGAATGGCGCCCAGCATATCGTGGGCAAACATCGGCACGGCCGATTGTATCTGCAGTGACGTCATGCTGTATATGGCGCCGATAAAGGAGCCGGTAAGCACATTGCCCACTTCCATGACCGCGGACTCGCCCATTTCATCCAGTTCGGTGGTGGTCCCCGGTTCCAGCCCCATCAGCATATCAACCAGTTTAAGGGTGCTCTGGGAACTGAAGATAAACAGAACCAGTCCCGGCACCTCGCCGGAAAGCCTTACGCTGACGCAGGATACCAGTTCCTCATCTCCACCCACAAGGGAAACCGTTTTTTCAAAGGGCATAAAGGTGGCCAGCGGCACATCCATATTGATACGCCTGTTAACCAGTTGAGCCAGTGACGTGATGGCGTTGCCCAGACCAATGTTGCTTATTTCCCGCAGAGCGTCCATGTGGAAATCGGACAACCCCGGGTGTTTACTCATCACCATCATCCTTTCGTATCTTACTGTTTTTTCTTCCTGTAAAAACAGGGCAGAATTTTTTCCAGGCCCAGTTCCTGGTAATTAAATATCATTTCACTCCCGCCTATAAAAAGAACACCTCCGGGCTGCAGCGAGCGGGAAAAATTTTTATTGATTTTATCCTGGGCCTCCCTGGTAAAGTAGATGGTCACATTCCGGCAGACGATCAGGTCATAGCCCTGTGGGTATTCTTCGGTCAGCAGGTCGTGCCGCCGGAATGACACTTTCCTTTTTATCTGCTCGCTAATCAGGTAGCTGCCGCCCGCAACTGTAAAGTGCCTGGCCAGCCGCTCCTTATTGACGTTCTTCACCGCATCCGGGCTGTATTTGCCGGCCCGGGCCGTTTCCAGAATGGTTTTGTCCAGGTCGGTGGCGTCAATCCGGCCGGCACCCACGGGCGCCAATTCATCCAGCAAGATGGCCAGGGAGTATGGCTCGGCCCCGATAGAACACGCCGCACTCCAAATTTTTATGGTTCCACGGCCCCTGACCAGTTCGGGTAGTATATTCTTTTCAAGCTCCTGCCACCTCAGCGGGTCCCTGAAAAATTCCGACACGTTGATCGTCAGGTGATCAAGGAATGCTTCATAAGCCTGGCGGTCACCCATCATCGACTGCATGAGTTCCGCGTAATTGTTGAGCTTTTGCCTGGACAGAAGGCCGTCGATGCGCCTTTTCAGCTGGTTTTCCTTGTAGCCGTTCAGGTCCAGCCGGAAATGAACAAGCATCCTGTGCTTGAATTCATTAAAGTCCAACCTTAAATCACCTTCAACTTGTTGCCCAGTGTACGTATGATCACTTCTCCCGTACTGGTATCCAGGATCATGGTTCTTCCCCGGTTACCGCCAACCTCTTCGGACAGGATAGGTATTCCCATTTGTTTTAATATTTCCCTGGATTTTTCAGTGTTTCTCTGGCCTATATTCAGGGTCATTTTATCATCAAGTCCGGTAAACATCTGGGCGCCGCCGACCAGCTTGGCCTGCAGCCTGTTTACGAACGCACCCGCCCGCTGCAGCTCCCTGATCATCAGAGGTATACCCAGGTCCGCAAATTTGGCCGGCTTGTTGACATTATTGAACTGTGCGCTGTCAGGAAGCATCACATGCAACAAACCGCCCACCCTGTGTACCGGATCATAAAGGCTTACTCCGACACATGACCCCAGCCCCAACGTAATCAGCCGTCCCGGATCCCTGGCAATCTTATAATCTGCTATGCCTACCTGTATTTCAGCATTTTCCTTTGCCGCCAGTTCCAATTATCTGCCCCCTCAAAGTTTACTTGCGCAAATTATTGGCCAAACTCCACATTTCGTCAGACATTCTCAGGGCCCGGGCGTTCATCTGGTATGCCCGCTGGGACTCCAGCAATTCCGTCATCTCCACGGCCAGATCTACATTGGATGACTCCAGACTTCTCTGGACAATAGCACCGAAACCTTCCTGGCCCGGCACCCCCTCCTCCTCGGGGCCGGCCGCTTCCGTGGCCGCGTATAGATTTTTACCCAGGGGCTTAAGTCCCTCCGGGTTATTAAAGCTGTAGATGGTGATATCCAGGAGGTCGGTGATTTGACCTCCGGCTTCCCTGGCCCTGACCCTGCCGTTCCCGTCCACCATCAGCTCCTGGCACCCCTCGGGCACAGTAATCTCCGGGTAAAATCTGTATCCGTCATCGGTGACCAGTTCCCTGTCGGCATTCAGCCTGAAGTTGCCGTTCCGGGTGTAGGCGGCGCTTCCGTCAGGCATCAATATTTTAAAGAAGCCCCTGCCGTTTATGGCCAGGTCGGTCTCCCGGCCGGTCTCCCGTAAGACGCCCTGTTCAAAATTGCGAAAACTGCCCACCTGCCGGGACCCCGCTCCGTGGAGGGGCTTGGCGCCGGAGGCTTTCACCGGCCTTCCGGACACCGCCATCCTGGTGTAGACCAGGTCGGCAAAGGACGGCTTTTCCGTTTTGAATCCGTCTGTATTTACTCCCGCTATGTTGTTGGCCGTGGTGTCGATTCTGGCCTGCTGCACATTAATGCCGGCGGCGCTGTTCTTCAGTGATTTGATCACCTTACTTCACCGTCCCCACCCGGTTTATGGCGCTGTCCAGCAGCCCGTCCTGGGCCTGGACAAGTTTTTGGCTTGCCTCGTAAGCCCTCATTATTTCAATCATGTTTACCATTTCGGCCGAAACGTCAACATTGGAATTCTCCAGGTACCTCTGGGACACTCCCGGGCTGGCGGCGGCCGTACCCTCCCCCGCCGGGGCGCTGAAATAGCCGTCCCCCTCTTTGGCCAGCCTGGTTTTGTCCGGGAATTCAACAATCATCAGCCTGATCTCTTCATTGCCGGCTGTGGTCACGACGCCCTCGGGATTCACCGTGAAGCTTCCGCTGCCCACCTGGACAGGGCCGCCCTCCCCCATTATGCGGTGGCCCCTGGAGTCCACCAGGTACCCTTCGGCGTCCCGGTGCAGTTCACCATCCCGGGAATAGAGGACCCGGGCCCGGCCTTTCTCCTGCACCTCAAAGGCGAAGAAGCCTTCCCCCGACAGGGCCAGGTCGGTTTCCTTGCCCGTTTCACGCAATATGCCGGAGCTGTGGTCGGTATAAACCCCGGTCACGGCAACTCCCTGGTTGGTGCGGCCCACCGGCGCCCAAACGCCCGTACCGAACCCGCCCACATTCACCCGGACTTTCTCCTGGAGCATAAGATCCGGGAAAGAAGCCGACTGCACCCTGTCCTGTTTAAAGCCTGTGGTGGAAACATTGGCCAGGTTGTTGGTGGTGGTGTCCATCCGCGCCTGTAATACCCCCATCCCCGAGGCTGCAGTGAAAATACCCCTGATCATTTATTGCCCCCCTTATGTTTTCGAGTTGTTTGATTATAAACCTTAAGCCCGCGGTCCTCAGCTAAATTTTTCGGCTATCATTTTCCTCAATCTTTCAATGGTGCGCCCGTGCAGCTGGCATACCCTGGATTCGGAAACCTCCAGCACCAGCCCTATTTCCTTTAAGGTAAGCCCCTCCTGGTAGTACAGCGCCAGCAGCAGCTGTTCTTTTTCGGGCAGGGACTTAATGGCCTCGGCCAGCATTTTTTTACCCTCCTCTTCAATCACTATATCGAAGGGATCGGGGCTTTCCGGGTCCCGGACCAGGTCGCTCAGCCTGACAGATTCCCCGTCCACCACCGGCATGCTTTCGTCCAGGGACAGGGCAAAAGCCCGGTAATAGTGTGATTCCAGCTTCCTCAGCTCCGGCAGGGTCAGTCCCAATTCCCCGGCCAGGGTTTCCTCGCTGACTCTCCCATCCCTTTCCAGCCTCTCCCTGGCCGTTTTCAGTTCTTGCAGCTTTTGCCACAGGGAGCGGGGCAGCCAGTTGGCCTTCCGGATTTCGTCAATCATGGAGCCCCTGATTCGCCTGTAGGCATAGGTTTCAAAATCTATACCCATATCCGGATCAAATTTTTCCACAGCCTCCACCAGGCCGAACAACCCGCAGCTTTCCAGGTCCTCCTGGGTCATAAAGGAAGGAAGGCGTATCGCCAGCCTTCCGGCAAGATATTTGACAAGCCAGAGATATGACATTACCAGTTCGTTTCTAAGCAGTTCGCTTTTTGTCCGTTTATACTCTTTCCAGATATCTTCACCGGCCATGCCTTTACTCCATCAGCCCTTCTTTTTGCCGCCGCTCCGGTCCAACTGCGCATGCACATACCGGACAATTAAATCCCTGTCTTTTTTTTCCAGCCTGGAATAACCCAGTCCCAGCTGGTATTCAACCGGGTCCTTCTGATCATTGACAATAACCCTCACCACCCGGCCCTCCGCCTGTACGGGGGTGCATATGTCCTCGCCCGGCAGGTTAAATCTGACGGACATCAGTGTACCCGGAGCATATATCTGGTCGGAGGAAAACCTCAGGCCATTTCCACTTATATCCATCAAATAACCCTTTTTGTACTCCCGGCGATCGTCTCCGGAAAAAGTTTCCGCATAAAATATTTCCAGGTCCACCGGAGCCCGGGGATACTGCCTTAAATCAATCTTCTCAAACCGGAGGGGCTGTTCGATGGCCAGGGCCTGGCGCCCGAACTTGCCGCGCAGGCCGGATTCAAAGAGGTACCTTACCATCCCGTCCACAAAGGAGACTTCCAGTATCCCGTCGCCCTCCAGTTTGATGGCGCCTCTCTTCATTTCGGGCAGTGCAATTAATACCTCGTTGTCGTATATATCAACCACCGTGGCGTTGTACCATTTTTTCTTCTTTTCATCTGACTTTGCGGCCACCAGAATATTCTGCCCTACATATAACATGTGACAACCTCCCTGTCAGCTGAATAACCTTGCCAGCCGCCGGATGAAGCCCCTGGCTCCGGACCCCGCTCCCGCCCAGGATCCCGCCTGCTGCTGCCCGGTGGTCAGGTATTTGGCGATCAGTGATATGCTCTGGCCCGGCAGGCTGTGCGGATAAAACATGCTGAAGGGCTCCTGGTTTTTGACAGCCTGGCTGACCAGCCTGTCTTCCATAATCCAGCCGATGGTATTGACCCTGATCTGCAGGAACTGGCCCACCACGTTCTCCACTCTCTGGGCCGTCCTGCGGGCCTCCCTTTCATCAACAGCCCTGTTTATAACCAGCATGACCTCTGAATGGACCTTAAACATGGCCAGCACCTTGATCAGGCTGTATGCGTCGGTCAGTGAGGTGGGTTCGGGAGTAACCACCACGATTACCTCGCTGGCGGCGGCCACGAAGCCCAGCACATTTTTGGAGATACCGGCCCCGGTGTCGATGATCAGGAAGTCCGCTTCCCGGTCAAAATAGGCCAGGGATTCGATAAGCCGCTGGCGCCTGGCGCTGTCCAGGTTGGCCAGTTCCAGGAATCCGGAACCGCCCGAAACCAGCTTTACCCCGCAGGGTCCCGGAATGACTATATCCTCCATGTCCTTATCACCGTAAAGGCAGTCAAAAAGCGTGCTCGGAGGGGTGATGCCCATCAAAACCTCGGCGTTGGCCAGCCCCAGGTCGGCGTCAAAGATAACCACCCGCTGGCCCATTGCCGCCAGGGTGATGGCCAGGTTCACCACCAGGCTGGTTTTGCCCACACCGCCCTTGCCGCTGGAAACCGCGATCACCCTGGCCGGAGCACAATTCAACTCTTCTTCCGGCGGTACGGCAAACAAGCGGCTGTCACCGGAGGACTTTATTATCCTTGGCGTTTTAGGCTCGGATCTGGAAGCCCTGTTCCACATACCGGTCAACACCTCCCAGCAGAAGGCCGGCCAGTTTTTTGGGGTTAACCGCCGCTATATCGTCTGGCACGTTTTGCCCGTAAGCCACGAAGGCCACCGGCACTCCCATCCGGCAGACAACATTGAGGATGGACCCGCAGGTGTCGGTTTCATCAAGTCTGGTAAAAATAAACCTGGTATATCCGATCTTCTGGTACTCGGCGGCGGTCTTCATGATGTCGGCGCCCTTGGTGGCCGAACTGAGCACCAGAAAGATTTCCTGGCTGCCCGCCAGGGGCTGCAGCAGGCTGTTTAATTTCAACATCATGCCGGTATTTCTCCAGTTGACCCCCACGGTGTCGATAAAGACCATGTCCTTGTCGGAGTGCCTGCCCACCAGCCTGACCAGTTCCTCCCGGCCCGCCGCGCATTCCACCGGGGCGTCAATCAGCCCGCCGTAATATTTCAGCACTTCGGTGTTGCCCGGCAGCCGGCCGTTCTGGCCGGCGGAAATAAGAACAACCTTTTTGTTTTCATACACTTTATAGTGTGTGGCCAGTTTGGCCAGGGTAACCGTCTTGCCGGCCCCCGAGGGCCCCACAAAGGCGCATATCCTGTGCTGCGGCAGGGGCCTGTAGGCCGGCTCCAGCAGCCTGGCCACCTTGCCCTTGAGAAAAATCATGTAAGCCTCAAATAAATCACAGACCTCTTCCTGGCCCCTCGCCGCCTCGTGAAGGCCGTTCACCAGGCTTTCCACGATGCTTTCGTGAATCTCCAGGCTGGAAAGAATTTTTTTCCATTGTTGATTTATTTCTCTATTAATGTGGAAATTACCTTCATTTTTCAAAATCATGTCGAAAGGAACTTCCGGGCGCCTGCCCCCCTGCCAGTTCCTCCCGTCGTGGCCGTACGGGTAACCATATCCCTCCCGGCCCTCCCGGTAGAATCCCCTCCTTACCCCGTTGGTATCGAATTCCTTCAGCAGCGACAGGAGCTTTTTAGCGCTCTGCTCGCTGCCTTCGGCAAGCCTCCGGGAGCCGGTACCGGCGGTGCTTTTATGATCGTCCAGGGCGGCGGTTACCTCCAGCAGCCGGGGGGCAAAGAAATCAAACAGGCTCTTGCGCGGCAGTCTGTAATTGCTGATGATCACGGCGTCGGGACCGAGGTCCTCCCGGATCAATTTCAGCGCTTCATTCATGTCCTTGACGATATACTTTTTTATCTTCAATTAAGCACCACCGTCCCCACTACCTCCACCTCCGCACTGGGGGAGATTTCGTTCAGGGATAGAATGGCCAAAGCGGGCAGGTGCCTCCCGGCAAATCTCCTCAGGGGCATTCTGGCCCGCGGGGAACAGAGAATTACCGGGGACGCGCCCTTTAACGAAACCTTTTCCGCCGATTCCGCGATGGCGTCTAAAATCTGCCTGGCCAGCCCCGGCTCCAGCACCGGGTAATTGCCCAGCTGGGTAGGCTGAATGGAATCCACTATGGCCTGTTCAACCTTGGGATGAAGGGTGATCACTTCCAGCTTGTTTTCACTGTTCACGTACTGCCTGCATATCGTCCTGGCCATGGCCTGCCGCACGTGATCGGTAATAAAGTCGGTATCCCTGTTCATGCGCACACCATCGGCAATGGCCTCCAGAATGGAGACCAGGTCCCTTATGGGCACCTTTTCGCGCAGCAAATTCTGCAGCACCTTCTGGATATCCCCCAGGGAAATAACGTCCGGAGTAAGGTCTTCCAGTACCGCCGGGTCCTTTTCCCTGACCATGTCCAGCAGTTCCTTGACCTCCTGCCTGCCCAGCAGGTGGTCGGAGTTGTTCTTTATGAACTCGGTAAGGTGGGTAACCAGCACGGTGGAGCCGTCAACCACCGTCATACCCGTCAGTTCGGCCTTCTCTTTCTGCGACGGGTGAATCCACCAGGCCGAAAGCCCGAAGGTGGGCTCCCTGGTTGGTATCCCTTCCACAGCCTCTTTCCCGGCAGGATCCATGGCCAGGTAATAGCCCGGCATAATTTCACCGGAGGCGCTTTCCTCGCCCCTCAGTTTAAACACGTAACCATTGGGGGAAAGCTGCAAATTGTCCCTGATCCTGATGGGGCGCACAAAAATACCCATTTCCGCTGCGCACTGCCGGCGCACCGCGGACAGCCTGCTCAGCAGATCCCCGCCCTGGCTCTCGTCGGTCAGGGGGATGAGGTTATAGCCAATTTCTATCTGCAGGGGATCAACCTGGAAGAAAGCCGTAACGCTTTCGGGCTCCTTCTTCTGCTGGGCCTTGGCCCGGGCGGCCGCCTCTTCCCTGGCCATCTCCTTCAGCCGGCTGCTTCTGGTCAACCTGTAGGCCACAAAGGCCGTTCCGGCGGCCATGGCCAAAAACAGTACGTTGGGCATGGCCGGGATCAGTCCCAGTATGAACAGTATACCGGCCACCAGAAAAATAATCTTGGGAAAGCGGGTAAATTGAAAGGCCATCTCGCTGCCGAAACTGCTGTCCGAGGTGGCCCGGGTCACCAGTATGCCGGCCGAGGTGGATATCAGCAGCGCCGGAACCTGGGCCACCAGGCCGTCGCCGATGGTCAATACGGTGTAGACCTGAAGGGCCTCGCTGACCGGCATACCCATCTGTATCAGGCCGATGGCGATCCCCCCCACGATATTGATCAGGGTGATCAGTATGCCGGCGATGGCGTCGCCACGGACAAACTTGCTGGCGCCGTCCATGGCCCCGAAAAAATCGGCCTCCCGCTGCAGTTTCCTCCTTCTTTCCCGGGCCTCGGATTCGCTGATCAGCCCGGAGTTAAAGTCGGCGTCAATGCTCATCTGCTTGCCCGGCATGGCGTCCAGGGTAAACCTGGCCGCCACCTCGGCCACCCTGCCGGCGCCGTTGGTTATAACCACAAACTGTATTATGGTGATAATGACAAAAACAATAAAGCCCACCACAAAGTTGTTCCCCGCCACGAAGGTGCCGAAGGCCTGGATTACCTCCCCGGCCTGGGCCTGCCCCAGAATCAGCCTGGTGGAAGATATGTTCAGGGCCAGGCGGTACAGTGTGGTTACCAGCAGCAGGGCGGGAAATATGGAAAACTGCAGCGGTTCCGTCGTAAACATGGTGATCAGCAGTATTAACAATCCCAGGCTGATGCTGATCCCCAGCAGGATGTCCAGCATAAAGGGAGGCAGGGGTATGATGATCATGAGCAGTATGCCTATGATCAGGGCCGCTACCACCAGGTCGGTATGTTTTTTTATCCCTCCTAAAATTGACGGGGGGGCTGCAGGAGGCATATACTTCCCTCCAAGTCTTAACCCAAGGAATTCTTATAAATAAGATTTGCTTTTAAGCTTAAGCACCATAGCCAGGACCTCGGCCACGGCCTGGTAAAGCTCCACCGGTATTTCCCTCCCGATATCCGCCTGCTGGAAAAGTGACCGGGCCAGGGGAGGGTTTTCCACCACCGGAACACCGTTTTCCCTGGCTATCTCCTTCAACCTGAGGGCAATGTCGCCGGCTCCCTTGGCTGCAACGACGGGGGCGGCGGTTACCCCTTCCTCGTACCTTAAAGCCACCGCATAGTGGATGGGGTTGGTGACAACCACCGTGGCCCTGGGAACCTCCTGCCTGATGCGGTTCATGGCCACTTCCCGCTGCCTCCGGCGGAGCCATCCTTTTATCTGGGGATCCCCTTCGGTATGCTTGTATTCATCCTTTACCTCCTGCTTTGTCATGCGCATGCTCTTCAGAAAACTGTAGCGCTGGTAGTAGAAGTCGGCCACGGCCAGGACAAGGTAGGCCCCGCCCCCCGCCACGGCCACCACCATAATCACGGTCATTACCTCAATCATTTCCTGGGCCGGATTTTTGAAGTAAACCAGCAGCATTTGGGGAACATATTTGGCCGCCACCAGGTAAATGACCACACCCACCACAACAACCTTGAGAATGGTTTTGACCAGCTCAAACAGGCTGTTGACACTGAATATTCTTTTAAAGCCCTCCAGCGGGTTGATCCGGTCCAACCTGGCCTTGAGCGCCTCGGGCGCCAGCAGGAATCCGCTCTGCATAACATTGGACAGCACGGCGAAAGCTATGGTAACCAGCAGAACCGGGGCAAAGATTAAAAACATTTCCCATATACTCTGCACCAGCGCCCGGTAAAGGCTCTGGTCCGGCAATCCGAAAGAGAAACAGTTGGTAAAGTACCATGAAAGGTGTCTTTCCAGGGAGCCGACCACATTCTGGCTGATTGCGTAGAAAAAGCCCACAGCCGCCATCAATACTACCGCGGCGGACAGGTCCCTGCTTTTGGCCACCTGCCCCTTTTTCCTGGCCTCCTGCAGCCTCCTCGGGGTTGGCAGTTCGGTTTTTTCCTGCCCTTCAGCCACCCTGAACCAACCCCTTTAACAGCACATACAGGTCTCTTTCCATCATTCTGAACAGGGACTGGAACACCACCCCCAGCAGGGGGACCGCAACAGCCATGGTCAGTATGCCCGCTCCTATTTTGACAGGAAAACCGAGCATGAAAATGTTCATCTGGGGGGCGGTTCGCCCCAGCAGGCCCAGGCACACGTCAATAATAATCATTACCGCTATAACCGGGGCGCTGACCTGAACCGCCACCGTGATCATCCTGGCAAAGGTTTTGATCAGCACCATCATTCCGCCACCGCTAAATACAGCGGTGTCCAGGGGAACTATCTCAAAGCTTTTGGCCATCCCCAGCAGCAGCATGTGGTGTCCGTCCAGGGTAAAAAACAGCACAATCCCCAGCAGGTATAAAAATTTGGCCGTCAGGGTAATCTGCCCACCCATCACGGGGTCGAAATAGCTGGACATCAAAAAACCTATGTGCAGGTCGAAAATTTGACCGATTATATTCAGAATCTGCAGTATTATATGGCAGATAAAACCCGTTAACAGCCCCACTCCGATTTCTCTGACCAGCGCCAGCGAAAACCCCAGGAGCCCTCCCGTTATCTCATGCTGGGGAGCGGAAACCAGGGGAAGCATGATCATCGAAACTATAAAAGCCATACCGGCCTTGACCGGCCCCGGGGTATTCGGCCCGCCGAAAATGGGGGCAGCCACCATAAAGGACCCGATGCGGGCAAAAATCAATAAAAATGTAACGGCCAGCTCGAAATTCAACATCGTGTAATCCTCTGGGGTCTGTTTTACTTCACCACCATCGGTATCTTGGCGTACAGTTCATTGGTAAAGCCCACCATAACGTTGATTATCCAGGGGGCCAGCACCAGCATCAATAACAAAACCACAATAAGTTTGGGCACAAAGGTAAGGGACTGCTCCTGTATCTGGGTTGTAGCCTGCAGGATGCTGATTATCAGGCCCACCAGCATACCCCCTGCCAGGATGGGGGCTGAAATTATAAGCACCAGCATCAGGGCCTCCCTGACTGTTTGTATTACAAAAGAATCGGTCATTACTTTCCCGCCTTCATTGATTAGAAGCTTTCCACCAGAGATTTGACTACCAGATACCATCCGTCGACCATAACGAAAAGCAGAAGCTTAAAGGGCAGTGAAATCATAACCGGTGGAAGCATAAACATGCCCATTGACATCAGGGTGCTGGCCACCACGATATCTATCACCAGGAAGGGCACATAGAGCAAAAACCCAATCTGGAAAGCCGTTTTCAGCTCGCTGATGACAAAGGCCGGGGCGAGAACGGACAACGGCACGTCTTCCGCGCTGCGGGGCCGTTCGGACTTGGAAACGGCTACAAACAGGGCCAGGTCCTTCTCCCTTGTCTGCTTGAGCATAAACGCCCTTAACGGCTTGTACCCCTCATCCATGGCCTGCTGCTGTGTAATCCGGTTCTCCATGTAAGGCTTGATGGCGTTTTCATTGATCTGGCTGTATACCGGAGCCATGATGAATATCGTTAAAAACAGGGCCAGTCCCACCAGCACCTGGTTGGGAGGAGTCATGGGAATTCCGATGGCCCCCCTTAACAGGGACAGCACCACGATAATCCTGGTAAAACTGGTCACCATCAGTAAAAAGGCCGGAGCCAGGGCGATTAAGCTTAACAGCACAAGCAGCTTGACACTGTCCACCACTTTACCGGGGCTGTCGGCGGCATTTATCCTGAGGTCAATTCCCGGCAAAGGCTCGGCATAAGCCACCGCCGGCACAAGAATAATCACGGCAAGAATAAACGCAAGACAAACCTTCCGTCTCATAAAATTCTCCTGATTAGCTATTAGCTGTTAGCCTCCAGATGCCGGTTTCTGGTTTCTGGTTGCTGGAAACAGGCTGAAATACCCTGTCTGGAATAATCTTTACTCTTCTGGATTCTGGATTCTGGATTCTGGATTCTTCTTTCTGAATGTTTTTCTCAGATTTCCAAGCAACTCCTTCCAGTCTGCCAGTTCAAGGTCCTGCTGCGCTACCGGTTCCGGAAGCTCGTCCATCTCCCTGAGCACCTGAAACCCGCTGTCGGAATGGGCCAGCAATATATACCGCCCGCCCACCTCCACCAGGCTGATCAGTGTTTTCGGCCCGATGGGAATTTGTTCAACCAGGCGCATGCGGCGCTTTCCCCCGGGGATGAAGGACCGCCTGGACAGGCCGTACTTAATTAAAAAATACGCCAGTGCGGTCACCAGCGGAAGCATGACTATTAATTTTACGGCTGCAATCAATATTTCCGTATCCACTATACCTTACCCAGGCTTTCCTTTTTTTCCAGCTGGTAGATGCTGTCCATCCTGACCCCAAAGTTGCTGCCGATTACAACTATCTCGCCCCGGCCGAACTTTTGATCATTTATAAACACCTCGGCGTTTTCACCGGCGGGCTGTTCCAGTTCCACCACGGACCCTTCGGCCAGCTTGAGGATATCCTTAATCTTCATGGTGGCCCTGCCCAATTCCACGGAAATGGTCACCTGTATATCGTCAATAAAGTTGATGCTGACCTTCATTTTATCCTTGCCCGGAGAAACATCAAAGGGAGGAAACTCAACCTTTTTAACCACCTCGGGCTCAGACATCCGGCTCAAAAACTCTTTTATTTCCTCCTGCTTGATCATAATACAGCTCACCCCTAAAACTCCCTACTGAATAAGGAAATCGGTAAAATAAATGCGTTCAATCCTACCGGTTTTCAGCTTGGAATTAACGGCATTCAGTATCTCTCCCTTGACCTTCTCTTCCTTTTCCAGGGGCCTTATATCCTCAACTGCCTTGCTGCGCAGGGTGTGCAGGATGGAATCCATCAAGGCCGCCTCTTTTTCCTTGATCTCGGCGGCTAATTTTTCATTTTTCTTATGTTCCAGCACAATGCGCACCCTGAGATAGCGCACCCCTCCGGCATCGGCCAGGTTGACCACCCGTTCCCCCATCTCCACCGTTTCATAAGCCGGGGCCGGCTCCGGCTTCATTCTGGGGGCAACCCCCGGGATGCCTATAAAATAGATGACCATGCCCATCACCAGAACCCCGGCCACCACCGCCGCCGCAGCGATCATAAGCAGGATAAGGATGCGCGGCCTTTTCTTTTTGACCGGTTGTTCAGTGATTTCTTTTTCAATAATATCTTTTTTGGCAGCCATAAATCTTTTCAAATCCTCCGTTAATCCGTTAAATGGTTGCCCGGCCCTTAAGAGCCGGGCAACCAATACATATTACCTACCGCTTCAGTTGAATCAATTCCTCCAGCAGGGTGTCCGACACCGTGATCACCCTGGCGTTGGCCTGATAGCCGCGCTGGGTCGTGATCATGGTGGTAAACTCCTCACTCAAATCGGTGTTCGACATTTCCAGGTAACCGGACTCGATGGTCCCGGCGCCGCCCTCTCCCGGCACCAGCTCAATGGGGTCCCCGGTGATGGTGGTGTCGTAGGTGTACAAGCTGTTGCCCACCTTTTTCAGCCCTTCCGGGTTGGGGAAGGTGTAAGTGCTGATGTTTATACCTTCAATAGCCTCACCTTCGGTTGTGGTCCCTGTAATTGCGCCGTTAGGGGCTATATTCAGGGTAGCGACACTTGTCCCCACGTTGACGTCCCCGCCCCCACCCTGCAGGATTAAGCCGTATGAGTTGACTATATTCCCGTTGGAATCGATAAAAAACGCTCCGTCACGGGTGTAGTACTGATTGACCCCGTCGCTGACCAGGAAAAAGCCCGTTCCCTGAATGGCCAGGTCCAGGGTCCGCCCGGTCATCTGCAGGGGTCCCTGCTCCATCTTGGTGCCTATGCTGGCCACATTGATGCCGGTACCCGCCTGCATCGGGTTGCGCCCGGCGCCGCCGCTCCTCAGGGTCTGGCTGAGGGCGTCCTGGAAGTTGGCCCGGGCAGCCTTAAAGCCGGTGGTGTTAACGTTTGAAATGTTGTTGGAAACGGTATCCATACGCACCTGGTGGTTGCGTATGCCCGACACGCCTGCATATAGAGATCTGATCATTTTTCTACCTCCTCGAATTATCCAGGCAGGCAGAATCCAAGATTCCGAAAGACAGGAAAATAGCTTTTTCCTCAATTCTTTTTCTCCTGTCTCCTGTATCCTGTATCCTGTCTCCTGTTGGTCGGCCGCCTCAGTCGTTCGGCGGCCACACAGCCTCCTGGTCGGGCCGGCTGTTACCTGATAATCACCGCGCTGTCGATGTTTGTGAAAATGTGGCCGGTCATGTCCTTTCCTTCCAGAGCGGTAATTATGGTCCTGTTCTTCACGCTGGCTACCAGGGCGAGGTCTCCGTATATTACCAGGGATTCCCGCGAGCCCTTGGCCGCCGCCTTTTTTACCGCTCCTTCTATCTTGCGCATATCCTCCGGTTCCAGGGTTACGTTTCTTTCCACAAGCCTGCGCTCGGCGTGGGCCGATAATCTGATCCCCCCTGACCTCCGGAATTCCGCGGATAGTATCTCACTGAAGGAAGCAACCTGATCCGCTGAATGTCCGGGCCTGACTGCCGCCGGAGCGCCTTCCTTACCCGGGGATATTCCGGGCGCCGGGCGGGGAACAATCATGGAATACCTGCCCGGTTCCTTGTCCTCTACCTTCAATTTGACCACCTCCGATCCCGGTGGACTTTACTTGAGTCCCGTACGGGTCTTGGCTTTCCGGACCGCTTAAACACCGTCCTGGGGCACACTGGCCGCATCGCCGGCCGGCGCCTCCGGGCCCGTCTCCCCTATCTCGGCAATGCCGGAGATATCATAGGGGGTCCCGTTTACGTATACCTGGATGGCCCCGCCGGCCAGGCCCACCCTTTCCACTATCCCTCTCAGCCGGGTATCTCCCTCGATAATCAGAACTTCCCTGCCGATCATTGCCGCGGCCTGGATCAGGTCACTGCCGGTGGCGGCCCCGCCCTCCGGATCCTGAAACTGTATTTCCTTGACGTCGGAGAGGCTGTATTCCTTTCCGCCCACATAAATGACCACTTTTCCGTCTACCAGTCCGGCCTTTTCTACCATGCCGGCAACCGGTTCCTTGTTGGGAAGTTGCACGGTGACCGGCTTGTTGATTATGGCTGCGGCCTGGCTGTACTGGACACTCTTTTCCAGGGAAACCAGGGCTTCCAGGGAATTAAACTGGGCCATGGTGGACATGAACTCCTCGTTGCTCTGCGGGTCAAGGGGGTCCTGGTTTTTTAACTGGGCAACCAGCAGATTAAGGAAGTCGGACTGGTCCAGCTTTTTTTTTGCCACCCTCGGTTGTTTTTCCGGAAGGCTGTAATTAACGGGAACAGTGGACTTTGCCTCCATACCTTCACCACCCTTCTAAACTAAAAGATCCAGGGACCCGTGACCGCTTCCGGTATAAATTGAACCGGCGGTCTCGACGTGGTACTCCGAAGGAACACCGCCGTTCAGGCTCCCCGTCCCGCGGCCGTAACCATATCCCCCGAAGTTTGCTCCTTTCTGGCTCTGCTGTTCATGCCCGACAAAGGCGGCAGCCTCGCCCAGATTGACGTTATACTGGGCCAGCGCCTCCTTCAGCTGGGGCAGTGAACATTCCACGGCATCCTTCACCAGCCCGCTGGCGGTATAGAAGTGAGCGGTCAGTTCCCCCTTGGCGTAGGCAAGCTTGATCCTGATTTCGCCCATGTTTTCCGGCTCCAGCTTCAGCCTGATGACAGTGACCCGGCCGGGGTCCGGCGTCATGTGCTTAAGCGAATTGACCAGGTGGGGGACAATAACCTCCGGAAATTTCCTGGCGGTTATGTTTGACAGGTGGGTGGTGACTGTGCTGATCACCTCTTCCCGGCTGTTCTTATTACCCTGGGCCAACACTTCCCCGGCGCCGCCGGGGCTTTTGCCGTTGGATTCAAGGCCGGGCTTATCCCCTCCGGAATCGGTGGAAACGGTTTTTTGCCCTTCGGCCACCCCCCCGGGCCTGTTCCACTGGCCGGCATCGTCAGTGTTGTAATTGCCGGCGCCGGGATCCCTTTGGAGAACCCTGCCCTCCGGACCGGCGGGCCCATCCGGTACAAGAACCGGACCGGTGCTTTGCTCAACCGCCTGATCCACCTGTACCGCGCCGGTTGAAAATACCGCCGTTTCCCCTCCGGTCACCGGCCCGGGTTTTACTATCCGGCCCTCGTTAACCACGGCCCCGGCATAACTTTTCTGCGATCCGGCCGGAACTGCTTGCGGCTGCCACCGGTTAACCTGATCTCCACCGGGGGGCGGATCAGCCAAATGGGAACCATGGGGCCCGGACCGGGCAAGGCCGGTGTCAAGGCCGGTGACAGTGACCTTAACCGGCATTGCAGGATGGTCATTTTCTTTCCGGTGCACAGCCATTCCATCAAGTCCGGTTACGGGCCGGAGCGGTGGTTCCGCCGCCTCCGGCTTAAACCCGGCGTTTTCGGCCACCGGTAAATTGAAGTTCACGTTTACCTGGCCCGCCATCAACTGGACTTGACCCTGCCCGTGCTGATTGCCGGCAATCACGGCCTGCGGCTGATCCGGCAGCGGAGCCTGGCTGCCCAGAATGACAGGCAGAACTTGCGCCAACTGGCCGGCCACCGGATTGTCCTGCAGCACCGGCAGCCACCATGCCACCGGCAGGGATTCCGGGGAAGATTGGCCTGGACTCTGATCATTGCTGTCATTTATCTTGTCCCCGGCGGCCAATCCCGCCACGTCCACCGGCCAGCAGCCCGGAAGGCTGGAGCAATCCAGCAGGGAGAACACCTGCGCAAACAAATCACCGCCGGAGTTTTCTCCCTGAATACTGCCCGCGCCGTCCTGCAGGGCCATTAGCGCCATTAGCGTGAGGAGAAAATCGCCCGTGCCGGATCCCGCCACCGGCGACCTCCCCGCCGAAGCCTGAAAAAGGTTCAGCGCAGTCGCTTCCAGCGGTGTTGCCACAGCTTCTGCATTCATTTTTTTCACCTCCTTTCTAAAATCCTACACCACTAATCCCCAATCCCTTCTTTTCTATACGTCAGCACCGTGCACTGGTCGTCAATGGCCTTGGCTTCCCACCGGTTTAATTCTTTCACGTACTTCTCATGCAGCCTGTCCTTCAGATTCTGCAGGGCAAGCCTGTCCTTACGGGCCTTAATCACCTTCTGCCTTTTCTTTTCCAGTTCCCGGAAGGCTCCGTCCACAACCTTCTCCTGCCTGGCCTGGAACGCCGTCAGGCGATCAATGTACAGCGACCTGGCCAGGCACTCACCGACAGCAAAACTGTCCGTTCCGGTCTCCATGGCGTCATCCAGCCTATGGCGGATATCTTCAAGGATACTTAACTGCTCCAGGTACTCCTTCTGGGCCAGGGACTGCTCCAAAATAGCCTTTTCTTCTTTCTCCGAGCGGTATTCCAGCACGGGCTCAAGCCTGAATGAAAACCTTTTCAACCACATCACTCCGCTTCACGGGTACTGGCAAAAGGCTTATTACCATATTTTCTCATCCCGACATTATTTTTGGCAATAGTTTTTTTGACAAATTTCTGCATTTTGATTAAAATTTTGTCATTCAGTCTCTACATTGCTGATGTTTTCCAGCCACTCCATGGTTTCCTGAAAACTGAACCCATGGCCCAGGTCCTGTTTCAAAAAAGTATTTATCGAATCATAGCAGTTTATGGCTTCATCTATCCCGGGATTGGAGCCTTTCACATAGGCCCCGATATTGATCAGGTCCTCGGACTGCCTGTAGACTGCCATTTTTTCCTTTACGAACATGGCCCTTTTGTAGTGCTCCCCGGATACTATGTCCGGCATCAGGCGGCTGACGCTTTCAAGGATATCTATGGCCGGGTAATGGGTCCTGGAGGCCAGTTCCCTTGATAACACGATATGCCCGTCCAGTATTCCCCTTACCGAGTCGGCGATGGGATCACTCATATCGTCGGCCTCCACCAGGACAGCATAAAATGCCGTAATAGACCCGGCAGGCCCCATGCCCGACCTTTCCAGCAGCCGCGGCATAAGGGCGAAAACCGACGGGGTATACCCCCTGGTGGCCGGCGGTTCACCAACGGCCAGGCCCACCTCGCGCTGGGCCATGGCGAACCTGGTGATGGAATCCATCATTAACATCACGTCTTTGCCGCGGTCCCTGAAATACTCGGCAATGGCCACCGCCACGAAGGCTCCCTTTAACCTTACCAGGGCCGGCTGGTCCGAGGTAGCCACAACCACCACAGATCTGGCCAGCCCTTCGGTCCCCAGGTCCTTTTCTATGAATTCCCTTACCTCACGTCCCCTCTCGCCGATCAGGGCAATCACATTTACGTCGGCGCTGCCGTAGCGGGCAAGCATTCCCAAAAGGGTGCTTTTGCCCACCCCGCTGCCGGCAAATATGCCCAGGCGCTGACCCTTTCCGCAGGTGAAAAGCCCGTCTATGGCCTTCACCCCGGTGGCCAGCACCTCGGTAATCCGCTTGCGGGCCAGGGGATTGGGCGGGGAATTATCCACCGGAACCTCTTCCCCCGTGTCCCGGAACGGCTCCTCCCAGTCAATGGGCACTCCCAGCCCGTCCAGTATCCTGCCCAGAAGGTGATCACCCACCTTTACAGTGAGCGACTTTCCCCGGGGAACAACCCTGCAGCCGGGGTGGATCCCCCTCAGTTCGCCCAGGGGCATGATCAGGGTGGAACCGTCCCGGAATCCCACCACCTCGGACCTCACCGGGCAGGGCTCGCCGGGCACAATGATATCGCATACTTCCCCTATGCTGGTGGATATGCCCTTTGCCTCCACTGTCAGGCCGATTACCTTGGTCACCTGGCCTTCAGGGCACAACAGCTTTAACTGCCTCACCCGGCGCTTCCATTTTTCCATATCCACCGCGATGGCTTCAGTGGTCACCGTTTATTTCCCCCAGGGCCTTTAAAAGGGTCTCCCACCGGGCATCCAGCCTGGCGTCCACACGCCCGTGCTCCGTTTCGGCCACACACCCGCCGGGGTTGATATCGGAATCCGTAATTATGTGCAGTTCTCCTTTCGGAGAAAGGTGTTTGATCAGCTCTTCGCGCCTTTCTTTAAACAGGCCGGCCTCGGCCGGGTTGACGTATAACACCACCTGGTCCCTGTCATGCAGCATACTTACAGCTTCCCGGGCAATATCAACAACAATCTGGGGGTGCAGGTCAAGCTTAACCGCCAAAACCTTTTCGGCTATCTCAATGGCCAGGCGGACAATATCGGACTCCACGGATTCCAGAGTCTGCCGGCGGATCTGCTCGGCCTGTCTTAACACCGACCGGGCCTGCTCCCGGATTGCCGTGGCGTCGGCCGCAGCCCTGGCCATGGCCTCCCTTTTCCCCTGTTCAAAGGCCTCCTCCCAGGTCTCCTGCTTAATCCTTCCGGCCTCTTCCAGGGCCTCCCTGGTTGCCTTTTCCCTTATTTCCAGGGCCGTTTCCCGGGCCTCGATAATAATTGTCTGCGCCTTTTCCTCGGCTTCTGCGATAATCTGCGCCGCCGCCCGTTCCGGATCTACCTCCGGGGCTTCCCCGTCAACAGGCGCCAGCGGTTCTTCCTCCGCCTCTTCCTTTACGAAAAGGGGCCTCAGCTCAAGGACCTTGCAGTCGCCGTTTTTCTCCATTCCCTTCAGAATTTTAGAGGACAATGGCATCTTCTCCACCCCGGGCGACGATAATTTCACCGGCCTCGTCCAGCCGCCTGATTACCTGGACAATCCTTTGCTGGGCTTCCTCAACATCCCTCAAGCGCACCGGGCCCATGAACTGTATTTCCTCCCTGAGCATATCGGCGGCCCGTTTTGACATATTCTTGTATATCCTGGCGGCTACCTCCTCATTGGAACCGCGCATGGCCTTGGCCAGGTCCTTCTGGTCCACTTCCCTGAGCACCCTCTGGATAGCCACGTCATGCAGCTTGATAATATCCTCGAACACAAACATCAGCTTGCGGATTTCGTCCGCAAGTTCCGGGTCGTTTGTCTCCAGTTCCTCCAGGATGGTCTTTTCAGTGGAGCGGTCCACCCTGTTCAGTATGTTGACCAGGGTCTTGATGCCCCCGGCGTGCTGTTCGTGGTGGGGAATAATCATTGACATCTTCTTCTCCAATACGCCTTCCACTTCTTTTATTACCTCCGGCGCAATGCGGTCAATGATGGCTACCCTTCTGGCCACATCGGCCTGCTGTTCGGGCGGCAGCGCCGCCAGTATCACCGAGGCCTGCTCCGGATGCAGGTAGGTAAGTATCAGGGCAACGGTCTGCGGGTGTTCATCCCTGATGAAGTTGAACAGGTGTTTGGCCTCTGTTTTCCTTAAGCTGCTGAAGGGTACATTCTGTATGTTGACGGCAACCTTCTCCAGTATTTCCACCGCCTTCTGCTGTCCCATGGCCTTTTCCAGGAGTTCCTTGGCGTAGTCAAAACCCCCCCGCATCAGATACTCCCTGGCCTGGCTCAGCTGCAGAAACTCCTCCAGCACATTCCTCTGGATCTCCCGGGGTATATTTTCAAACATGGATATTTCCCCGGATATCCTTTCTATCTCCTCATCGGAAAAGTTTTTTTTCAGCACCTTCGCAGAAAGGTCCGAACCCAGGGAAATCAAAAGAATGGCAGTTTTCTGAATACCGTTGAGCTTGGTCGGCATGGCCATAGAGCCTTACTCCTTCATCCACAGTTTCAGTATTTCGGCTACCTCGTCGGGACTGGCAACAGCCATATCCCGGATCTCGTCCTGCCTGGTGGCGATCTTGGGGATTTCCGGCCTTTCTTCCTCCGCGGCCTCCAGGAGGGCCTTCTTCCTGGCCTCCTCCTGCCGCCTTCTCAGTTCGGCCAGCCTTTCGGCCCTTCTGCGAAGCTGCCTGGATACGTATACCCACAACAGCAGCAGCACTATCAGCGAACCTGCCGCCAGCCCGGCTATGGTCAGCATCTGTTTGCGCTGTTCCTCCCTGGCCTTCTGCTTGGCCAGTTCCTCGCCAATCTCCTTTTTCTCGGTATCGTCAAAGGCAATGGGGTTGACTGCAATTTGGTCGCCCCGGTCACTATTAAAACCAATGGCCGTGGCCACCACTTTCTGAATCTGATCAACCTGGGCCTGAGAATAGTTGCCGTTTAACACCACGGAGGCCGAGAGCCGCTTGAGGCCTCCCGGAGCCTTAACAACGGTCTCTTCCTTGACCGGCACCTGGTAATTGGTGGTGGTCTCCTGTTTTGAATAGGTTGACCCGCCGCCACCTCCACCCGCCGCCGGTATGCTCTGGCCGGGCAGGTCGGAGTCGGTGCCGGGCGCCCCGCCGGGGCTTCCCGGGCCCGTACCGGCTTCGGTGACGTTCTGTTCGCTCAATACCTGACCCCGGTCATGGGTGGTGGCCCTGTACTGCTGCTGGTCAAAGTCAAGTTCCGCGGTCACCATGGCCACTGCCATGCCCGGCCCCAGGATCTGCCTGAGCATGGCCTGGATTCTTGTTTCCAGTTCCTTTTCAAAGTTCCGCCTGACCTCATTGCGGTCAAGGGTGCCCCTGGTCAGCTGGGCCGACTTGTCACCCAGTTTCAGGCCGTCGGTCAGGGAATTGCCCTGCATGTCAATAATATGGATATTTTCTGGCTTCAGCCCCTCAACGCTGCCGGCTACCAGTTCCACCATTCCCAGCACGTTTTCATTCGTGATCTTGGCCGTGGGCTTCAGCTTCAAGGCAATGGAGGCCGAAGGCTCGGACTGGTCGTTGAGAAAAAGGCTCTTTTTGGGCAGCACAAGGTGAACCCGGGCCTGCTCCACGGCGTCCACCTGCACTATGGTCCTGCGCAGCTCCTCCTGCAGGGCCCTCTGGTATCCGACCTGCTGCTCGAATTCGGTAACCCCGAATTTTTTCTGATCAAACAGTTCAAAACCGACCCCGCTGCTGTATAAAGCTCCGCTGCTGGCCAGTTTTATGCGCGTTTCGTAGACCTGTTTTTCCGGTACCTCGATTGTCTTTCCCTGATTGGTAACCTTGTAGGGTATTTTCTCCTTCTTCAGTTCCTCGCTGATTTTACCTGCGTCCTTCGGGTCCAGGCCGGTAAACAGCGGGGCGTAAGGCGTGCTGAAAAGAATCTGACCAAGAATTACAAGAGTCACCAGTACCCCTGTGGCTGCCAAAATGGCTATCGTTTTCTGAATCTGATTCAATGCCCGCCATCTTTCACCGAACCTGGCCAGCAATTCTTTAAAATTCACCTAACCACACTCCTCAAGGGAGTTATGAGACTCCAAACGGAGCTTTGTTTGCAGTCGTACGACCGGTATAAATGGGCGATCATCTATCACAGCCCGTACTAAACCTGCATGCGGGATATCTCCTGATAAGCCTCAACAATCTTGTTCCTGACCTCCACCGCCAGCTGCATCATCAGCCTGGCCTCCTCCATGGCGATGGTCACCTGGTGTATATCCTGGATCTCTCCGGTAAGGAATTTTTTAGCCGCATCGTCCGCCTTCAACTGCGCCCTGTTGACCTCATCCAGGGCCTTGCTGAGCACCTCCCCGAAGGACTTCCCTCCGTCCGGGCCTTTGCTCCGGCTGTCCGCCGCACCCTGAACGACTTGCGGCAGAACCATCGGCAGCGGCGCTACAATCATCATCAAACCTCCCATGCCAAAGAATTCAGGAGCAAGGATTCAGAATCAAGAAAAAATATAAAATCTACTCTTCTGAAGACCCCCGGCTCTTGCATTCACTTGTTGTCTGTTCTGAATTCTGGATTCTGAATTCTGAATTCTGCCTATTTACCCCCGCCCTATTTCCAACGCCTTCAACGCCATGCCTTTAGCGGAATTAAAAGCGGTTACGCTGGCTTCGTAAGCCCTGGTGGCGGCAATCATGTTGACCATCTCGTTGGCCACATTGATATTGGGGTAGGCCACATAACCATTGGCATCGGCCTGGGGGTGATTGGGCTCATAGACCAGCCTGGGGTCGGCGGGGTCCTCCAGCACCCTTGGCACGTGAACCCCCATGCGCTTGTACCTTTCCTTGCCCGGTACCGAGTCAACGGTGCTCTGCAGCAGTTCCGAAAAAACGGGCAGCTGCCTTCTGTAGGGCTGCATGTTCGGATCCCCGGGCCTTCCGGCAGTGTTCAGGTTGACAATGTTGTTTGTAATTAAATCCAGCCACAGCCTGTTGGCAGTCATTCCCGAAGCGCTGATGGCAAATGAGTCAAACAGCGGCATAACTACCTACCTCCCCGGATGACGTAACCCAGCAGGCCCATCCTGCTGGACAGCGATGTGGCGGCAAAATCATAAAGAATGGTGTTGGCCGCCAGGTTCACCATTTCCTGATCAACATCCACGTTGTTCTGGCTGTACCTCATGGTTGTATTCGTTTCCTGCACCACCCTGGGGGTTACCTGCCTTATATCCAGGGCCCCGCCCATATGCCTGGGATGCGAGGTGACCAGGGCCGGAGCCTTTTCATCAAGGGCCCGCCTCAACTCTTCCCCGAAGGAGACATGGGATTTTTTAAACCCCGGGGTGTTCACGTTGGCCACATTGTGGGCAATAACCCTTTGCGTCAGCGCGGCCGAGTCCATCTGCCTGGTCAGCGCGATTAAAACGGGACTGTCAAAAAGGTTCAACAACATCCCTCCTGTTTTCTGCTTAGAATTAAATAATATTAGTACTTTTACCAAGGTTTACTAAATCACTTCAGGCTATTAATTCAACAATTTTATCTTTATTCCTTCTAAAAAACACCAGATTTCTACGATTTTTTTATGGCTAACAATATATCTGACAATCATCCGGGAACAAAAATGTATTTTCATATCTTGGATGTTGCAGGAACTACGACATCATTCGCAAAATATACTCAGCATGAATATAATGGAATATATGACAGTTATCCACTCAGGATCCGGCTCATTATGTCGATATAATAAATAGTTATGATTATATGGTTTTGTGGGACTAGTGAACAACCTATGCTTTTAGCAAACACCTCTTTAATAATTTGGTAGTATGTTTGGTAAATTAACTTAATTTTAACTGGAGAAGAGAATGAAGGGTGTTATTCTTGCTGGGGGTAAAGGCACCCGGCTGGAGCCGCTAACCGAGATAACTAACAAGCACTTGCTCCCCGTGGGCAGGGAGCCTATGATCTGGCACCCGGTCAAGCAACTGGCAAGCGCCGGGATTACAGACATATTGGTGATTACCTCAACCCAGCATATGGGTGATGTGGTCAACTCACTTGGTTCGGGGAAGCGGTTCGGCTGTGAATTCACCTATAAAGTGCAGGAAGAGGCCGGGGGGATCGCCCACGCCCTGGCGCTGGCGGAGCGGTTCGCCAACGGGGAAAAGATAGCGGTGCTGCTGGGGGATAACATTTTCCAATATTCACTGGCGCCCCACGTACAGGCCTTCAGGGAGCAAGGGGAAGGCGCCCGGGTTTTGCTGAAGGAGGTCGGGGACCCCGAACGCTACGGCGTAGCTGCCCTGGATGAGAGGCAGGTCATCGAGATTGAAGAAAAGCCCCAGCGGCCAAAAAGCTGTTATGCCGTGGTGGGCTGCTACATGTATGACCACCAGGTATTCGATCTGATCAGGCAAGTAAAACCGTCGGAACGCGGTGAAATGGAAATTACGGCTGTCAATAACCTGTACATAAAAAAGGGACAGCTACAGTACAGCTTTGTCCGCGGCAGTTGGATGGACGCCGGGACTTTCGAGTCCTGGTTCGAAGCCAACCGGATTCTATTGGAGACTAATAACAGGGTGATGGAATGAAAAACTTTCTTATAACCGGTGGAGCGGGGTTCATTGGCAGCAATTTCGCCCGGATGCTGTACAACAAACTCCCGGAGGCCGGCATAGTTGTCCTGGACAAGCTTACCTACGCCGGCAATCTTGCCAACCTGGAGGGCCTGTTGGGCTCCCCCAGGGTAACCTTTGTTAAAGGCGATATATGTGACACTAAATTAGTAACCAAATTACTGGTCAAACACGGCATTTCACACCTGGTCAACTTTGCCGCCGAAAGCCATGTGGACCGCTCTATTTTGGGGCCGCGAGCCTTTATCAAAACGAACATTGAAGGCGTTTTTTCCCTTCTGCAGGCGGCCCGGACGGTCTGGGGAGCCAGTAAGGACGTACGGTTCCTCCATGTTTCCACCGATGAGGTCTACGGGTCTTTGGGGGCCGGCGACCCGCCCTTCAGCGAGGAATCGCCTTACCGCCCCAACAGTCCGTACTCGGCCTCCAAGGCCTCAGCGGACCATTTGGTCCGGGCCTGGCACCAGACATACGGGTTGCCGGCAATTATCACCAACTGCTCAAACAACTACGGCCCCCGGCAGTTCCCGGAAAAATTGATTCCCCTGGTTTTATTAAATGCCCTGGACGGCCGGGAACTTCCTGTATTCGGGGATGGAAAGCAGATCCGGGACTGGATTCATGTCCAGGACCACTGCGAAGCCCTGCTGGCGGTGCTGGAGCGCGGTAAGGCGGGCCAGGCCTACAACATTGGAGGAAATAACGAGTTAACCAACCTGGAAGTGGTCCAGATGATTTGCGACCAGGTGGACCGGGTGACCGGAAACCCCCCGGGCACTTCCCGTAAATTAATCAGGCACGTGGCCGATCGTCCGGGCCACGACCGACGCTATGCCGTAGATAGTAGTAAATTGCAAGGAGAGCTGGGGTGGCGCCCCCGTTACCGTCTGGACACCTTCCTGCCGGAACTGATTCAGTGGTATATGGATCATAAAGACTGGGTAGACGCCGTCCGAACTTATGAGGATTCACGCCCCGCTTTGTAGTATCCAGAACAGCTAAACACAACTTCATTTCTATTCCTCAAGAACTGCATACCCAAAGCCAGTTTTTCCGTACGCGTTGCCATTATAGATCATGAACAGTTGTCCCTTGTGGCGAAAGACGTGCGGATAGCAGATCATCTCACTATCCCATCCCTCTGCAGAGACGTCAATGCCAACCAGGTGGTCCATACGAACCCAGGACTCGCCGTCACCGGACTCTGCGTAACCAATCCGGTAAGTTGCGGCTTTTTCCGATGCCCGGTAGCAATACCACATCCGATACACACCATTTTCAATGAGTACGGACGGCCTTGAAATGGCATATTCAAGGTCATTCTTGTAATCGATGCAAACCTTTCCTTCGCGAACCCAGTTAATCCCATCCCCGGACCAGGCATAGCGGACATGAAAAAAATGTTTCGGGCCGCCCGGGGTGGACTCCCACCTGGATCCGGATACGTACCACATTTTCCAGATGCCATTATCCCGTACAACAAAGGGAGTCGCCAATAAATATGCATCCGTCGGGGTTCGATCCAAAAGAGGTCCCTCGGATAGTTTTGTGAAATTCTCTCCCCCGCCATCGCTGATCGCAAGTCCTATAGCAAGTCTGAAGGGAACCGTTACTCCAAGGTTGAACCCGTGGTAGTACAAGAATAGTCTGTTTCCATTTTGAACAACGCAATCACCAACCACGCCGCTCTCGTCAAAGGACCCCAAGGGTCCGGGGGATACAGCCGGAGTTTCAGGTCTGTTGATTACTTTCCACGTTTCGGAAGAAGCGTCCACGTCAACCCACATCGTGTAAGACCGGTTTTTTGAATCCCGGGTGGAGAAAAAGACCCTGTAGATATCATTACCTAAAGGGAATGCATATGGCGCGGTAGCGTGAGTAACGGACCACTCACGGTATTGATCGGTGGCATAAAGAAGCCCCTTTTTAATCCACCTCATTCATATCCCTCCCTGATCAAGACGCCGTTCGGATTCCGACTCCCTTAAACTCTATCCGCCTTCTCTTGACCCGTTATTTTCCCACTATAATGGTAAACTCATATAACCCGTAATCATGGAGCAGGGCAACATTTCTAGAGTATCGCCTCATACAGTGATCGAAAAAGAAGGACGGATCGGCATAATAAAGGTAGTGCTTCATATAAGGCGCATCTGAATACTTCGTCAGAATATTAAAGGAAAACCCCTTTTTACTGCACGCATTCATATCATCGAGGACGCCAAGGACATAATTCAGCCATGTTTCTTCATCCGTGTCCAGCTTGACGTTAAAGATGCCGCTGGCCACCGTGTAATCGGCAATACCAACCATATCCCCCGCTGAAAACCGTACGGAAACTTGCGGGTGCGCCCGCCCCTGCCAAAGCTTCCCGGCGCAGGCAATCATCTCTTCCGAAATGTCATACCCGACATAGTCGCATTTGAAGCCACATTCGACTATATACTCGGCAAGGGCGCCGTACCCGCAGCCCAGGTCATATATGGAAAAACCATCGCCGGGTTCAGTTATCACCTTGAGCAACTGCTGGAACCTTATCCGCTGGGATTGTTCCCCGTTCCAGTCGACCCCCCTCGCACAGGGGCCGTAAGACAAAATCTTGTCCGTATAATAAGACTTTACATCTTCAATGATTCTTCGGTATTTTGTTTGCAACTTCATGAGTTGTTCCCCTCGCCGTTACACCCCTGCCTCTTTCCAAGCAAGGACCGGCTATTCTATTCATCAAAGAAATGAACAGCCTTGAAATAATCCGGTGTTTTCAGTGAGCTTTCCAAGGAGAAGGAATATTCCCTGGCACCCGATATGTCTCCTTCAAACCGGAAACCTCTTTGATCATAAAACTCGGCGGCTATAACGTTTTTCCCGGTGGGAATGTACATCCCCACCATCCTGGTACAGCTTCTCTTTCGGGCCAGTCTCTCGCAGTTTTTTAGAAGAACATCTTCAACTCCTCTTCCGATGACCCTGCAGCTCAACATAAAGCTGTCGATGTAACAAATCCCCCCGGAAAATTTCAGAACGGCTGATCCAACAATGCCAATGTCGCCGAACCTGTCCCTCACCTGGACATGGATCACTGAATACTCGTCCGAAGTTGCAAAAGCGGCAATATCTGCCTCGGTGTACCTTTTTGTGGTTAAATTGAACTGGTTCGTCCTCTGGCAGAGTTGGGCGATTCTGGGAATGGAATAGCTGTCCGCCGGATTTACTTCAACCTCCATCTCCAGGTACCTGTAGTACCCGTCCAGACTCAGGTGCTGCATGCTGGAAGCAGCCTTTTTCCGGTTCTCCTCCGCCCGGTACATCTCGCTCCTTTTCCTGTCTTCTTCGGAAAAGGTGAGGGTATCAAACAGCCCGCACGAATTCAAAAAATCGCCGTACAACACCGGGTCCCCACTCATATGAACGGTGAGCACCTCGGGCAGCAGCCGCTTTACAGAATTGATTTCAAACTCGCTGTCGTCCACAAAAACCATGCTGTCCAGGCCAATATTTAACTCCTGAGAAATCTCCCGCAGGTTATTTACTTTATCACCCCAATTTACACGCATCGAAACGAAATGCTCTTTACGGAGTACCATTTCCGGGTGTCTTTCCAAAACATCGATAACATCCCGCACATTGTTTTTGCTGCACAGGGCCAGCATGACGCCGCGGTGGTACAGGTTTAAGATTGATTTCTGAAAATCAAGGAAGGCCGATCCGGGGTAAGTTTTGCCGATTTGAATGTTGTTGATGCCATCCTCACCGATAATCCCGCCCCAGAGGGTGTTGTCGCAATCCAGTACCAGGCATTTTTTTGCCCTTCCTTTTAACGCCCGGATAAACTTGACATACTCCCCGGCGATGGCCAGGGCCGCCGCCCTTGTGTACGGCGCCCTGCCAATATGCCAGTAACGCCGGTCAAAGTAGTTCTCGTAGCCCAGGGCAGACTGGATGCGGTCCACATCCACCAAATAAATGTCGGGATATCGGCGAACGATCTCGTGCAATTGCATGCTTAAATTCTTCAGGGCGCCCCTGTGCCTGTCCGGGTCCTGGCCGTCAAA
The DNA here is from genome assembly GCA_049323615.1 of Bacillota bacterium. Lineage (GTDB taxonomy): Bacteria > Bacillota > Desulfotomaculia > Desulfotomaculales > Desulfocucumaceae > JBMOPD01. Next base: position 37,102 of record JBMOPD010000023.1, read on the forward strand.
AATCCCGTATGCCGGATAGGGAGGCCCTTCAAAATTATGCACCAGGATAGCGGCGCCCGAATAGGATCTTATCCCTTTCAATACTGAGTCCATATATTCCAAAACCCTGGCTTTTTCCTGTTCCAGGGCCTGTTTCGCCATCCCGGCAAAGCCGTACCAAAGACCACCGGAAAGAGCCTCCAGTTTGAGGCATATCACAATCACGTCGGGAGAAAACCGGTAGAGCCCGCTGTTTGCGTCGAGGACCTCCTGCATGACAACGTCATATTCCCCCATGTATATAACGGCATTCATCTTTTCAAGGGAGCAGAAATATTTGACATACGTGTCCACGGGATCAAGGGTTATATTCCGCAGAAACGCCACGCGTATCGGCGCCAACCCGGGTTTTTCCCCCAGTGACTCTACTATTTTGACAACCTCGTGAAATTCCGGTACCCCGAAAAATTTTTCGTACATATTTACCCCCCTGGCACTAACGTCATTAAATCCGGGCAAGGAAATTCCGCAACCATGACGTGGGAATATCAAAGAAAACCTCGTCATTCCAGTATATATCGTCAACAGAGTGCTCCAATATCAGGCGGGATTTCTGACCTGCGGGAGAAGCGGCAAACCCTTCCAACACCTTGCCGAGAACGGCCGCATAGTTGCTTCCGCTGCGTTCCCTGGCGTCGTAGAGGTATTTTCTCAGCGGGGAATTCAGTATCCGGAACAACACCGCCGTTATTTTCGAAGCCCGGGCGATATCGGCCCGGGACATGCCATTGGTGGAAAAAACCAGGTGCGGGGCCGACAGCGAATAAGAAATTTCATAGACATCGCATAATTCTTCAAGTTCCGTTCCGGGCAAAATCTGCAGGCGGTGAATATTAAGAATATGATCCGTGTCCCGGAAATAGGGCAAAAAAAACTCCAGCCCCTCAAAATAGGAATCAAGAGTCTCAAAGGGCAACCCTAGAATTAAGTCTATTTTGAGAACAACATTATACCGCCTGGCAGCATTCATAAACTTATCAAATGCATCCTTCCGGACAGGGGCACGGCCAACAGCCTTCAAAGTTTTCTCGTTGAACGATTGAACCCCGACGCAATTTACAACTGTGTAATCCAAAAGCAGATCTGAATATATCTGCGGCCTGTCCAGAGGTTCAACCGAGTCGCAGTTCTTGATTGTTTCCCTTTCTTTCAGAGATGCCGTCATTTTAAGAAACTCTTCGTCAACATCCTTATACCCGAACTCCCAGTAGATCCAGGGAAGTTTTATGCCCTCCCGCTTTAAATTACCCAGATGCTCCACAATAGCCTTTGCCCTGTTCAAATCGGACGTAAACACGGCATCGCATATTCTCAGGGCAGAAACCCGTTTCTCAATGATCAAATAGCCAATCTCCCGCAAAACCCTTTCCAGCGGAAAATAGTCAATGGACGGAAGCCCCTTATGGTAGGTACAATATTTGCACCTGTACCTGCACCCCCGCTGGGTCTCAAGAAAGACCTGGCCACCCTCGTAGAGGTAATCATCGAGTGTGCCCTGCAGATAAACCGATGGAATGTCCTTAAGGGGAACAGCACTCTTGTCCTCAACATAACACAATGTTGTCCCGTCCTGGTTCCAGTAGGCCACCCCGGGTGGAACATCGGAAGTAACGCCATTCTGCTTATCCAAAAGGTAACGAATTAAATTAACAAGTTTCCTTTCCCCCCCGCCAATAACAAAAAAATCTCCCAACGCGGGATCGCCCATAGAGGAAATCCGCTTAACGGTTATCTCGGGACCTCCCAGGATTTGAACCGGCTGCAGCCCTCCCCGGAGCCCCCTGATTACCTCAAAAACCCTCTCTATGTTCCAGACGTAACAGCTGTATCCCACTGCGTCAGGGGCATGTTTTAAAATTTGGTCGCATATCCTCGAAACCGGCGTGTTAATACTGAAGTTGAGCACCTGCATTGATACAACATTATGGCCCTCGTAGAATTTATCGGTATAAGCCTTCAAGACATAAGAGGAGAGCAGGTACCGCGCAATTGTATCTCCCGGATAGATATTCACCAGTATCAGTTTCATGGCTCTCACCGTGAAATTTCCATCATTTGTTCAAAATAAAAGCTGTTCAAAGGGTACGGCTCCGTCGCTTCAGCCACGTAGACCTCCTGGTCCTTTGTATCCCTGAGAATCAGCGCCCCCGCCCCGATAATGCATTCCCTGCCGATAGTCACGTTATCCCTGATAGTGGCGTTTACACCGACAAAACAGTTTTCTCCAATTGTAACACCGCCGCTTACGACAACCTGGGAGGATATAAAACAGTGATCTTTTATCAACACATCATGCCCAAAGTGACTCCCGCTCCACAGGAACACATCGTTGCCAACAGTTACGAAAGGTTGAATTACCTGATTTTCAAGGATGAAACAGTTATCTCCGATAACCGTGTCCCCCCAGAGAGACGCCTTGGAACATACGTAACTGATCAGTGAATAACCTTTGTTCTTTGCCTCCTGGTATTTGGAAGCCCGTAGTCTGTTCAGTTTCTTATAACCGACAGCCACGAACATTTTGCAGGTATCGGGGGGATAAAGCGCCGCAACCTCTTCAAAGGGAACCACAGGCAGGCCGTAAATCTCTTTTTCCTTTATCCAATCGCCATCGACAGTAAAAGCAACCACTTCATAGGGGCTGTCCTTGGTTAAATAAAAGTGCGCCAGTTGAGCCATCTTGCCACTGCCAAAAATAACCACTCTTTCGGCCATACAACCATTCCCCTTCGCAAATAGACATTAAATTCTCAAACCACCGTCAATTTCAAGTATTCTTCCGTGAAAGAAATCATTTTTGACTATAAACAAAACCCCGTCCACAATTTCCTCCGGCGTGGCAATCCTGCGGAGAGGAGTTTGCCTTTTCCACTCGTCAAGGACAATATCGCTTATAGAATTAATGGTTGTTTTTGTATTCGCAAAGCCAGGAGCAATACCGGCAACCCTGATCCCCAACCCCCCCAGTTCCTTGGCCAATGTCACCGTCAGGGCGTTTACCCCGGCCTTGGCGGCGGAATAGGCGCTCTGCCCGGCGTTGCCGGCCGCACAGATGGAACTGATGTTGATTATCAGGCCCTGGGTTCTTTCCTGGAGCATTTTCTGGGCAACCGGCAGGGTGGTATAAAAAACCGCGCTCAGGTTAGTGGCAATAACCCTGTCCCACATCGGGACGCTGTGCTTTTTAAATCCCTCAAGGCTGAAGCTCAATAACGGCTCATTGTGAACAATACCGGCACAGTTTATCAATATGTCGATGCTGTGAAAATGATGGAAAAACTCTTCAACGGCACACTCCACATCGTCGGCCCGGGTCAGGTCACATTTCCTGCAAAACACATCCGGAAAAGATTTTTTTAGAACAGACAGTGCGGATTCGTCAACGTCAAAAACTCCAGCCTGCGCGCCTGCGGAAACTAATCTTTCCACCACAGCCCTTCCAATTCCATTGGCCCCACCGGTAACAACAGCCTTTTTTCCCCTAATTTCCATGCTCTAAACCCCTCTTCACTGAAATGCCATATTCCTACCGGATCTCTTCAGCTCTTTTCTTTCAATTTTTCTTTCAGTATGCTTATTATCGAAGAAAAGCTGGTCATCTTAACAATTTCTTCCATTTTGAGCTTGGGTATGTCGAAACTTTCTTCTATGGCAACCATTAGCTGGATGTGCTTTAGTGAATCCCATCTGGCTACGGTCTTCATGGTTGATTCCTCGTTTATTTCTGATACGTTCACCCTAAACAAGCCGGACATTATTTCCTTTATTTTTTCTTCCATACCCACTGCACCCGTCTCCTTTCCCTTCCCAAAACAGCTTCAATAAGAATTGCATTAGACAGTTCCGGATATTCCATGCCGACCTCCAGCATCCCCCGCAGTACTTCCCGTGACATGTTCAATGCCTTTATCTGGTTTGTTGTCATGGGTTTCAAAAATATCCCCTCTGTCCTGGTTATCCTGTATCCGGACTGTTGAATCAAAGCGCTAATGGACTCTAAATCAAAGTATCTTTTATGGCCGACAGCAATGTCATATTCACTGAGCTGGTACATATCCGGCAAAAGTCCCGCGGCAAACCCAATCCGCCTGTGCAGCGACTTGGCGTTGGGAACCGCAACAAAAAGGCGCCCATTGGGTCTCAGAAATTTCCGGAACCGGCGCAGGATCTCTCCGGGATCATCAACATGTTCCAGGATAAATCCCATTACGATTACATCAAATTTTTCCTCAGAGTCATACTCCTCAAAATAGGCTTTTACTATCTCAGTTTTATCCGGGTGGTGTCTCCGCTTAAAATTTTCTATAACTGCTCCTGAGCCCTCAATAACCATATGACGCCTGAAAGCCCGTGAAAACTTCTTAGTTGAGGCGCCGTAGCCGATTCCCAGTTCGAGCAGATCCCCGTCAGGGGCAAAATGAACTACCCTGTCCACGTACCAGTTAAAAGTAAGCTGATGCTCAATTTCGTAATGGTGATCTTTATCTGTATATAATTCGGCATATTGATCTAAATCTTTCATTGTATGGCTCCCGGAGATTCCTCTTTTTTCAAAAAGCACAAAAATTATGCTTAATTTCCGACGCTTTTTAGTTATAATAATTGTGAACCTCGACAAATAGAGATGGTTCATGCCAGAAAATGTAATTTAAAAGAGGGCGCTGTCTTTGGTGGAAATATACGGCGTTTGCTTAAGCAATGAACACAAAACTTTATCACAACTAGAATTTACCACCAATAAAACACCAACAAATAATGATAAAGCTGCCTTAACAACGATAGTATCTGATATATTCTTAAGAGCAATAATTTGTGATAAACTAGAAATAAGCAACAAACTAATTAACTTTTCAGTAAATGAATATGGCAAACCTTTTCTTCAAAATTACAATGATTTTCACTTTAACATATCGCATTCTGGTGAGTGGATAGTTTGTGCAATTGATCAGTTCCCCATAGGAATAGATATTGAATTTATAAGACCGGTTAATCTTTATATTGTAAAGCGCTTTTTTACCGAGGAAGAGTATATGGATATTAAAAAAAGAAGTCACTCTGAACAGGTGGATTATTTTTTTAGCTTGTGGACATTAAAAGAAAGCTATGTTAAGGCTGTTGGCAAGGGACTGTCTCTACCGTTCAATTCATTTTCAATTAAGGTTTCTTCAGAAAATATATCAATCAAAAAGGATAACGAATTTAGCGAAAAGGTGTTTTTTAAGCAATACTATACAGAAAAAAACTATAAATTATCCGTTTGCGCATTAAACGATAATTTCCCTGACAGTATTAACGTAGTTGACTTTGACTATATTCTGGATTTTCTAAAACAAAGCACGTGAATAGGCAAATGAGAATGCTTAACGTTTTTGCCCATAAACGCAATATTCGACAGGAGGAGTGGTTTACCTCTTTTTACTTATGATATAATTAATGAAGATTCCTGGAAAAAGCTCGGCCGGTGAAAACATTTTTCCTGAGGTCAATTAGAGATGAAAAAGGTGGCTGTCATCCAGTCCAACTATATTCCCTGGAAAGGTTATTTTGATATCATCCACGATGTAGATTTATTTATTTTTTACGATGATGTACAGTTTACAACGAGAGATTGGCGGAATCGCAACAAGATAAAAACTCCCGGCGGAACATTTTGGCTTACAATCCCTGTTGGAGCCGACGTAAACAGGTTAATTTGTGAGGTTCCCATAACCGATTTCCGATGGGCGATAAAACACTGGAAAACCATTGAACAATTTTATTCAAAGGCCTCTTATTTTAATAAGTATAAAGATTTTTTGACATATGTTTATCTGGAAAAAAAATGGAGCTACCTGTCAGAGATAAACCAATTTATTATTAAAAAAATCTCAAAGGATTTTCTGGGTATAAAAACAGAATTCATGGATTCCCGTGAGCTTTGTGCGTCCGGGAAAAAAACTGATCGCCTTTTGGATATAGTTGAAAAAGTAGGGGCCGATACTTATATTTCCGGACCGGCGGCCAAAAATTACATCGATGAAAAGAAATTTGAAGAGGCGGAAATAAAGCTGGAATACAAGGATTACTCCGGATATCCGGAATACCCGCAGTTTCATCCTCCATTTACTCATAGTGTTTCAATACTTGATTTACTTTTCCATGTTGGGCCGGATGCCCCTTACTATATTTGGGGATGGCGTGAAAATGTCATATAAATGGGCGATAAATATTATTTGAGGTTTTACCGATTATGATTGTTCCTTTTAACAGGCCCTTTGCCACCGGGAAAGAACTGCTGTATATCAGCCAGGCCATTGAGAACGCCCATCTTTCGGGGAACGGCCCGTTTACCCGGAAGTGCCAGGGCTGGCTGGAAGAACACACCGGCTGCCATAAGGCGCTGCTGACCCATTCCTGCACGGCGGCGCTGGAGATGGCGGCCATACTGGCCAACATCCAGCCCGGCGACGAAGTGATCATGCCTTCCTATACCTTTGTCTCCACAGCCAACGCCTTTGTGCTGCGCGGCGGCGTTCCCGTCTTTGTCGACATCCGCGGCGACACCCTGAACATGGACGAATTGAAGATCGAGGACGCCATTACAACCAGGACCAAGGCCATTGTTGTGGTGCACTACGCGGGTGTGGCCTGCGAGATGGACGCCATCATGGCTATAGCTGAGAAACACGGGCTGCTGGTGATCGAAGACGCCGCCCAGGGGATAATGTCCAGTTACAAGGGGCGCCCCCTGGGCAGCATCGGCCACGTGGCGGCCCTCAGCTTCCATGAAACAAAAAATATAATTTCCGGAGAGGGCGGGGCCCTTTTAATCAACGACTCCCGTTATGTGGAGAGGGCAGAAAATATCCGGGAAAAAGGCACCAACCGAACCAGGTTTTTCAGGGGCGAAATCGGCAAATACACCTGGGTGGACATCGGGTCTTCATTTTTGCCAGGTGAAATTACAGCGGCGTTTTTATGGGCACAGCTGGAACAGGCGGAGTCCATTGTTGGGAGGAGATCGGAAATATGGCGGCAGTACCACGAAGCCTTTTCCCTCCCGGAATACCGGGGAAAACTGCGCCGTCCTGCAATTCCCCGGCACTGCGGCCACAACTCCCATTTATACTACCTCTTACTCCCCGATGCACAAAAAAGGGCTGACTTCCTTGACAGCCTAAAAAGGAATGGAATTGGCGCAGTGTTTCACTATGTTCCCCTGCACTCCTCCCCGGCCGGGAAGAGGTACGGCAGAACCCGCGGGGAACTGACCCTGACCGAAGAATTGAGTTCCCGCCTGGTGCGACTGCCGCTTTGGGTGGGGATGGAAAAGGATGCTGTCGATTATGTGATAAATGGAGTTTTTCTCGGCATTCGGGAACTGCAGTGACGGATTCACAGATCACATTATATGGAGTGTCTTATATGAATGTATTGCTGGTTATCTTATCTAAAACTAACAATAATGATAGTTTTAACGAAATAATAGATAACTTTGAAACAAAGGGGTATAAAATTCACATATTTACTGATGAAAAAAATGAACTGGAAACAACAAGCCTTCCGGTCCTCATCGATTATCTGTGTAGTATGGAAAAAAAGGATTGTTTTAACAGAATTGTGGTTCTCTCCGACATCCGTAAATTAGTGTTTTCCTGGTACCGTTGTTACAACTCCATTGCCGATGATTTTATTTATTACATAGGTGAAGATAACCAGTACAACAAAATAAGCACAATGGCCGATATTTTTTATGAAGAACTTTATAGATTTAATGGGATTGAAAATGAAACTGTCCAGGGGAAGATATATTTAAACCTCTCTTATGATAATTTTCATCACATCTCTTTGTTTTTACTTTTTAATAATCGCTTCCGTTTCTTTAATGATCTTTCCTTTTTTGATTATAAAAATAAGTTGGACAAAAAAGTAATAGCTAAACAATATTTACATAACGGGAGAATATATTCTTTTTTGCCCCAAATTAAGCAATCCAATAAAACAGAGACCATCGGATTAAATAGCAGCACTGGGGAAACTCTCAAATTAAACCAGGACTTAATCAATCTTTTAAATGAAAACTATTATTTTATTTTTTATTGTATTGTTGACCTGTACGATATGGATATTGATGTTAATCAAAAAATTAAATTCATATGCATTTTATATGACAGCATATCTGATGATTCAATTAAAAAAAATATATACCATCATTTTATAGGATATATTGAAAGGGAACAGTTAAATTTTTCCGAAAAAATGTTTTATCTAACCCTATTAGCTAGACTACGCTTAAAAAATGGCCTGCTTGAAAAAATAATGGACGCATTAATCCAGGATAATAATTATATTAAGTATCATTACCCTTTATTAATGAGTTCTTTAGAATATCATTATAAAGATGGGCTGGAACTATATAATAATGTCTTCCAGGAAAGAGAAACAGAACTGCTGAAAATTACCAAGTATTATGAAAGCAGTTTATATATAAGACCGGTAGCAAAAAGGGGATCAAAAAAAGTTGCCATTCTTACAAACCAGTTGTTAACAATTTTACATTCCCCAACATTATGTATACTGAACTACGCAAAAAACTTAAAAAAATATTACCCTGATTATATATTAAAAATTTTTGTTGACGATGCATTTGTATTTAGTCCTTCTGAAATAATACCTGCCCATCTTTATGGTTCCCTACCGTCTTCTCATTATAAAGAAGTTCATCATAAATATCTACAAGGAACAGGTATTACTATACACTACTCAAACATTGAGTTAGAGAGAAAAGAAAGGCTTCAAGAGGACCTGGACAGAATTAATGAATTTAATCCGGAGTTAATATTTGCAACAGGGGCTGATTTCAGCATTCTCGGTCCAATATTATATAGGGATTATCCCATACTGGACATGTCACAGGGCGCATTGAGCAACTGCAGCTTTGGGGATATCTATATAAGTACCCATGATGAAAATTATTTAAGTCAGGAGTACAAAAAATACAATTACGCTAAGGACAGAAAAGTATATAAACATACGGGAGGAGTTCAGTTTCCCGAGCCATATAAAGATATAAAGCGTTCCCAGTACGGTATTGCCGCGGAAGATTTTGTCATGGTAACGGTAGGAACCAGGCTTGTCGCGGACTTAACTGTAGAATTTATGGATATGGTTTGCTCGTTTTTAAAGCAGAAACCAAATACTAAATGGATAATAGTAGGTGAAGCAGAAATTCCTTATTTGCAAAAATTTTTAAAAGAGTTAACGACCAACCAATTAATTTTTATCGGGTTTGAAGAGGATTTGGCAGCTTTATACAGAATCTGTGATGTTTTCATAAATCCTTTTCGGAGACATGGTGGTTTCAGTGCCGCCATGGCTATGAATCAATCCCTGCCTGTTGTGGCTTTAAGGGGTCTGTCAGATGTCATCGCATTTGTGGGTGAGCAAAACAGCGCCGCCACAGTTGAAGAATATCGGGATGAACTGAGCAGGCTTTATCAGGACAAAGAATACCGGGAATTGAGGGGAAAACTTATGAAGCAGCGTATTCTGGAAGAGTTCAACTTTAAAAATACGATAGACGAGATCGTAAAGTTTTTCGGCATGACCATAGAAAATTTTAATAAAAGAGCAAAACAAGTCTACCATACCCAAAAGCTTTAAATAAACTTATCCACGATAAGTCCCAGCATTTCCTTCAGCTGCGCCACCATGTCCAGGATCCTTTCGGGTGGAATTTCCCGGATCACGGTGTTATCCTTGGTGTTTACGACCTTAACCATATACTCCCCGCTTTTTTCATGGAGCGTAAACTTTAATTCGGTGTTGTATGTTTCCATGGTCTTATTGAGCAGGTTAATGGCTTTTCCCACTTCTTGGATATCATTTTTCTGCTCTTTTTGTTCTTTTTGTTCTTGTCCAGCTTTAATCAATTCCCTGCCGGCATCCCCGGCCTGCTTTTTAGGGTCAAGCCTGACGGGTTCCACCGGCGCTGATTGACGCATACCCTCCACATTCACTTTTAATTCCTCCAATAGTAAAACTTAACTATAAAATTTAACTCCCAATTCCCAATCCCCAATCCCCAATTCCTAAACTATTTCCTTTTATCAATAAAAACACTTTCCGGCTGAGAGGCATTTTTAAGATAAGCGTTGATTGTCCTCCGGCTCACTCTTACTTTTTTCTGCATTTCCTTAAGTTTTGAAAGCCGTATTTCCAGCAGGGGCTTCTGCCGCCGGTCCATTTCCTGCATTTCCCCTACCAGCTTCAGACACGACTCCCGTTGTTCATTGATCTTTTCCCATGCGCCGGCAAGTCTTTCAGGCCGGTTGCCCGGCCTTTCTTCCCCTCCCGCCAACTGGTTAAGGCGCAGGGTAAGCCGCCTTATTTCTGCGTCAAGAACATCGACCTTTTCCATGTAAGACTGCCTGGCTTCAACGAGCGCCAGTATTTCCTCCGGCTGTTCCTCTTCATTCAGGCTGGTTCTTTCGGAAGTAACCCCCAGCATTTTTACCAGCAGTCCGTGCTTGCGGCGGTGTAACGCCAGCAGGTCCTGCAGCACAATTTCGGCCTGCTGCCACTCCATTCCTGTTACCTCTGATCTGCAGCGGCTTTCATGGCCTGCTGCCAGGTGTCGCGCAACTCTTCGGCCAGTTCCAGCACTTCAGCGGCAATTTGCGCGTCCTTTTTAGTATTGGCTTCCACCAGCCGCCGGCTCATAAAGTCGTACAGGGCTGACAAGTTTTGTGATATTTCATAACGGTAATCCAGGGTATCGTTAAGGTAAGCCACAATCTCCTGGGACCGTATCAGCGCATTATTCGACCTGTTAAAATCATTCTGTTCCATAGATATTAAAGCCAGCTTGAGGAATTTCACCAGGCCATCATAAAGCATTAACGTAAGTTCTCCCGGGCTGGCGCCCTGCACGGCATTTTGTTTATATTGCAGATAAGGATCTGTTGCTAAACCCATTAAACTACTCTCCTCAACTTAAATATTACTGTCCGGCGCCGAACTGCTGGGCCAGCCAGGCGCTCTGGGCATTCATCTGGCTGATGGCCTTTTCCAGGGCGGTAAACTGCCTCCAGTAGCGGTCTTCTATCTGAATCAGCCGCTCTTCCCAGGTGTTTACCTGCTTATCCAGGTCATACAGCTTTTTGCCCAGTACGCTGTCGTCACGCAGGCTGAAAGTCGACTCGGCCCCGGCCTTCTCAATAATGTCATCCACACCTTTGTCCACCTCATCATATAAGCGGGCGGCCAGCCCTTTTTCCTCGGCAACGGTGGAATCGTTGTTAAACAATTTCATAACCCCGTCGGGGTCGGCCTGAATAGCCGCTTTCAAATCGGCCCCGCCGTTTTTCAGGTAAAGCTTGCCTCCCTCGGAGTAATCCCCGGTTATAATGCCGATAGAGGCCAGGGAGTTGTGAGTTACAGTCTTACCGTCCATAATCACCGAAGTTATGCCGGAAACAACGCCGCCCATGGCAGATCGCATTTTACCAAGCAGCCCGGTGAGATAGGAATCATTACGAAGCATGCCGCTTTTGGCTTTTTCTTCCCATTCCTCTTCCTGCTTGTCTGAAAGCTTCTCCCTCTCTTCATCCGTCAGGGGCAGGTAGTCTTTATACCGCTCTTCTTTAAGCTCCTTGTTAATTAAATCGATAGTGGTATTATACTGGTCGATAAAGGACTTGATGGAGTTATAAACGGCGTCGGTGTCCCTTGAGACCGTAACGGTACTCGTTCCTGCATCTTTAAAGGAAAGCGTAATTCCGTTTATGGTGACAGTATTGGTGTGGCTGGTCATGCCAGCCGCATCGCCGAAGCTGAACTGCGCGTCCTGTCCCGCGGTTGCCGCGGCTCCGGTCTGTATGGCCAGCTGCAGCTTGCTGTCGGCCGCATTGCCGGTGGCAGAGGACAGCAAACTGTCCGAATCGCTGCTTACCCCGATTCCGTATTCCGATCCCGTCCCGTTGGTGGTCAGGAAAAACCTGTTGTTGGCGGCATCATAGCTGGCCGTAATGCCCAGTGTGTCACTGTAGTTGTTTATTTCGGAAACCAGTGTGTTGACGGTGGCGGTGGTGGTATCAATGGTAAAATCATGGCTGTTTCGCGTTACCCCGTCTGTTCCTATTTTTCCCACCAGGGTAAAGGTAATGTTCCCCGCCGGAAGGGTGGTGAATTGCTGATTCAAGGTTTTGATTGTCCCGTCGCTGTTGCTTTCCTCGGCCAGCCGGCTCTGACTCCCCCTGGTAACCCCCTGAGCCAGCCAATCCACGGTAACAGTGTAACTCCCGGGTGCGGCCGAGACGCCGGCGGTGGCGGCAACCACAAACTCGTTTGAGGAAGCGGCATTCTTCGCCAGATACGGCCCTTTCAATTTCATGTTGAAGACCATGTCACGCAAAGTGCGCAGAGAGTTGTTGATGGTGCGGTAATCCGTCCGCTGCCACTCCACCAGTTGCCTCTTTTGCCTGATCCTTTCAACTTTCATGCGGTGCGCCCGCATCAAGTCCTTGACTATCTGGTCGATGTCCATACCTGTGGCCAGGCCGCCTATGCGCAGGTCGCTCATAAAGACCCCACCTTAAAGAAACCTTTATAAATTATTTCGTACAAAAGTTGTTAAACTTAAGTTTAAACAATAAAATTACCGGGTTAGCCCCGGCCAATCAATTTCATTAATTCCACAACCACACGGTTTGCGTCTTCATCGCCCATCGCCGGAAACAGCGGCAGGCTCAGCGCCCGGTGGTAATAATCCTCGGCCGCCGGGCACAACCCCTCCGGGTAGCCCAGCCTTTGATAATAGGGATGGAGATAGACCGGCAGGTAGTGAACCTGGGCGCCTATTCCCGAGCGGTGCAGTTCCTCATACAATTCCCGCCGGGAAATACGATTATCCCGCAGGCGGATTACATAGAGGTGCCAGGCCGGGGTAATACCCGGCAGGGCTACAGGAGTCTCCACCGCTTCCAGCTCACCCAGCCGGCCGTTGTAAAAGTCAACTATGCCCTGCCGTTTCTGCAAAAAGATGTCCAGCTTTTTCAGCTGGCTGAGGCCCAGCGCGCACTGGATGTCTGTGATCCGGTAATTGTAGCCCGGGTAATGCATCTCGTGGTACCACGGCCCGTGGTATTCGGTGAGTTTTTCCTTCTCCCGGACCATGCCGTGGGAACGGAAAGACAGCATTTTTTCATAATAATCCCTGTTGTCGGTTGCCACCGCACCCCCTTCACCGGTGGTTATGTGCTTCACCGGGTGAAAACTGAAAACAGTCATATCGGCTATCGATCCAACCACCCTGCCGTGGTAGCGGGCCCCCAGGGCGTGGGCCGCGTCCTCCACCACCACCAGGTTGTGCTTTCGGGCAATATCCATTACGGCGTCCAAATCGGCCGGGTGTCCGGCAAAATCCACCGGAACCAGCACCCTGGTGCGGGAAGTAATAAGTTTCTCCAGCTTTTCCGGGTCCATGTTCACCGTGTCGGGCCTGACATCGGCAAATACCGGCCTGGCGCCTAAAAACAAAGCCGCGTTGGCGGTGGCCGCAAAGGTAATTGAAGAAGTGATCACCTCATCCCCGGGCCCCACCCCGGCGGCAAAATAGGCGGCGTGGAGGGCCGCCGTGCCGGAATTTAAAACCACGGCATACCTGGCCCCGGCCTTCCGGGCCAGCTCCCTTTCAAATTCCTCCACCTTCGGCCCGGTGGTAAGCCAGTCCGACTGCAGAACATCAAGGACCGCCCGGATGTCATCCCGGTCAATAAACTGTTTTCCGTATGGCAGAAATTTCATTTTACTCACCGGCCATCTCACGCAGTTCTTCCACGGTCAGCCACCGGTCGTTTGTATCGCTGGCGTAACGAAAATCGACGGGGACAGGCCTGCCCCCGGCCCAGTTCTTTCTTCCCCACCAGGGAAACTGCGGCTGAATTATGTAAAAGCGGTCCATTTCGATTGTATTTCTGGCGTCATCCTCGGGGATCATGACCTCGTGCAGCTTTTCCCCCGGGCGGATGCCGATGTATTCGTGCCGGCAGCCCGGGGCAACGGCCTCCGCCAGGTCGGTGATTCTCATGCTGGGTATTTTGGGCACGAATATTTCCCCGCCCTGCATGCGCTCGATGGAATTCAGGACAAACTTCACGCCCTGCTCCAGTGTAATCCAGAACCTTGTCATGCGGGGATCGGTAACGGTAACCACCCCGGTTTCCCGCATCTTTTTGAACAGCGGTATGACGCTGCCCCGGCTTCCCACCACATTGCCGTAACGGACCACGCAAAAGCGGGTGTCCTTGCTCCCCGCGTATGAATTGCCGGAGATAAAGAGCTTGTCCGAGCAGAGCTTGGTGGCGCCGTAAAGGTTTACCGGGTTGGCCGCCTTGTCTGTGCTCAGCGCCACCACCCTTTTGATCCCGCAGTCAATGGCCGCCTCGATGATGTTCTGCGCTCCCAGGACATTGGTCTTGACGGCCTCAAAAGGGTTGTACTCACAGGCCGGCACCTGCTTCAGGGCGGCGGCGTGAACCACGTAGTCAACCCCGGCAAAGGCCCGGTACAGCCTGTCTTTATCCCGCACGTCGCCGATAAAGAAGCGCAGCCGTTCGTCGCTGTACTCCCTTTCCATCTCAAACTGCTTCAGCTCGTCCCGGCTGAAAACAATAATCCGGCGGGGGTTAAAGTTGTCCAGCACATACCGGATGAATTTTTTCCCGAAGGATCCGGTCCCTCCCGTTACCAGAATTGATTTTCCATTTAAAAAGTGTGGCATTTTTTCAACCTCTATCCCAACATTTTTAAAAAAATCAATTTTTAAACCCGAAAGACAATATAAATATTAGTGGAACTCCTGTCTCCTGTCTTCTGTCTCCTGACCCGTAAGATTTTCGGGGTAGCTACCCAATAATCTCCCAGCTCACCGGAGTGCCTTTTTTTACGTCCCGCTTCACCTTTTTGCCCAGCAAAGACTGATAATATGTCGGAGGCAGGCCGAAACCGGGCCTGACCGCCCGCAGGTTTTCCCCGGTAAAGACATCCCCCGCCTTCATATCACGGGCCACGTAAAGGGAGCGGCGGTACCGCAGGGAGGACTTTTCCTTTTCCGTAGGGCCGTAGCTGACTTTACCCAGGGACTGCCAGGCACGTTCACTTTCCACCACCAGCGCCTGCATCTCCTCCGGTTCCAGGGAAAAAGCCGAGTCTACGCCGCCGTCGGCCCGGCGAAGGGTGAAGTGTTTTTCAATCACGGTTGCCCCCAGGGCCACACTGGCCACCGCCACACCTATACCCATGGTGTGGTCGGACAGGCCCGCCTGGCACTGGAAAAGTTCCCGCATGTGGGGAATGGTCAATATGTTGGTGTTTTCGGGTGTAGCCGGGTAGGTACTGGTGCACTTGAGCAGTATCAAATCCCGGCAGCCCGCCTCCCGGGCCGCGCGCACCGTTTCATCCAGCTCGGCCACCGTGGCCATGCCGGTAGAGATGAGCATGGGCTTGCCGGTGGCGGCTATTTTCTTAATCAACGGGATATCTGTATTCTCAAAAGATGCAACCTTATAGCAAGGAACACCCAGTGATTCCAGAAAATCCACCGCCGTTTCATCAAAAGGCGTGCTGAAGCCAATCAGCCCCAGTTCCCTGCAGCGGTTGAAGATCGGCCGGTGCCACTCCCAGGGGGTATATGCCTCCTGATAAAGTTCATAAAGGGATTTGCCCTTCCATAAGCTCTCCGGGTCGTCTATGTAAAACTCCCCATTGTCAATATCAAGCGTCATGGTATCAGCGGTATAGGTCTGTATTTTCAGTCCATGCGCTCCCGCCTTGGCCGCCGCCTCCACAATCTCCAGCGCCCTCTCCAGCGACTGGTTGTGATTGCCGGACATTTCGGCGATTATAAAAGGCGCATTACCCGGCCCAATCTTCCTGTCCCGTATCACTATTTCCTTCATCGTTTCGCCCCGTTACAACATAATAAATTCTTCAACCTTTGTTTTATCCTCACCCAGTCCTCGTTAAAGAGAGCCATGGCAACAACGTCTTCATATTTGCCATCTTTTAATACATGTTTTATAAACCGCCCCTCTTCAACAAAACCCAGCTTTTTGTGAAACTCTATACTCTTTGTATTTGAAGCCAGCACCTCCCCGCACAGTTTCCTCAATCCCAAAACCTCAAAAACATATTCCAGGGCCAGAAGACCCATGGCCGTACCTGTGCCCCTGGGCGCTCCGGCCTCTCCCAGGTAAAAACCCCATGAACACCTTCCATTTCGCCTGTCTATCCCGACTACATTCACTACCCCGGCCGGACTCCCCTGAACCTCGAATATAAAACACAAGGTGTTTTCATCGTTTTTAATTCCCTCATACCACGCCCTGTGCTCGTCCATGGTAATCAACCGGTCAGTGAACATAACCGCCCTTATTCGGTCAGAATTTCGCCATTCAAGGACTTTTTCCAGATCAGCCTTTTCCACCGGCCGTAGCCGGCAATCCTCAATCTCCGGCATGGCTTACCTCCATAAGGGCCTGTAATACATCATACTGATGGTTTCCCATCAATTCTACGGCTTTTTTTCCCATTTCCCTGAGTGCTTCAGGGCTCCCCACGGCCCGTGCAACGGCTTGTTGTATTCTTTCCACGCTCACCTCGTGAAACCATCCCAATACCCACAGCGCGCCGGCATCCGCAACAGCGGCAGCGGTTTCATACTGGTTCTGCGCAACAACCAGAACTATGGACGGCAGTCCCAGGAAGCACCGCTCCAAGGTTGCCGTCCCCCCGGCGCCTATGGCCAGGTCTGCCCTGGCCATTAATTCCGCCATGTTATCAACCTGACAGTAAAAGGTGGTGGACGGCATAACGGAACACAACTGCTTTATCTGTTCCTTATGCGGGTTAGCGCCCCCAACCACCACATCAACGGCGATATCCGGCCGGTTTAGCCTGCGTATGGCCTCCAGCGCCTTAGCCGTCTCATTGGTGGGGTCGCTGCCGCCGAAGAAAACTAGTATGCGCCGTACACTGCCGCCCCGTTCCCTTAAATGCTTCCTGGCCTCTCTGAATTCGGGGCGCAGCAGGGCGTATCGGGGTCCCAATAGCTTCCGGCAGTGTACCGGGACCAAGCCCTCATAGCGGGTCTCCATATTTTTGGACAGGTTCTGATCGAGCAGCAGATCACAGTCATGGGGCCGGTCCGCCATGTCATCGATAACCATTATGTTCTTTACATTGGGCCGCATCTGCGACTCCCACCGGCTGTCCAGGGCATAGTGATCCAAGATAAGCCAGCCTATATTCCCCGCCCTCTTCAGTACAGCCGCCGTCTGTTCTGCGTCTGCTTCCCACATATTGTCGCCGGATAACGATTCACTGTATGGCAGACGGTAAACTCGGAAACCCTTTTCCTCTGCCAAACTGCACAGGTTTCCCGTCAACTCCCGGCATACAAAAGACACCCGCGCGCCCTTTCCGCGCAGTTGACTTGCCAGGGTCAGGCAGCGCATAACGTGCCCCGAACCGATTTGTACCGAAGCGTCGGTGCGAATAACTACATTCAATTATTCATCCCCCGTCCAACGCTCATCTAATCTTAAAGAGAGGCTCCAGGGGCCGGCAGCGGAGTATATTTTCGAGGGATCTGTTGTCCACGGCGTCCTTGATAATGGGAAACACCTTGCCGTATACGTTCAGCAGGCGGCCCACATCGGAGTCACTGTGGGAATAGCTCATGTTATGGGTGCCCAGGGTAAGAATTCCCCTGGCAAACATCTCCTGGAGAAACAGGGTTTTGATCTGCCACTGGGTATACGGAGGAACATCTTTAATAGTAAGAAAAGACCAGGCCGGGTGGCCCGACAGGGAAAAAATATGGCCGGCTTCGTGTTGGCCGATCAGTTTCCGCACCCCGGCCATAACCTTCTCTCCCTGGGACTTCATGTTTTCAATAACAGGCTCCCGCTGCAGTTTGTTCATGGTGGCCAGGGCCGCAGCCAGAGAAAGCGCTTCACCGCCGAAGGTAAAAGAATAAAAGACCTCTTCCATCAGGCGCATAATGTCCGCCCGGCCGGCCACGGCGGAGACCGGGTAACCGTTGGCCAGTCCCTTGCCGAAGGTGGCCAGGTCCGGAATTACATCGAAGTATTCCTGGGCTCCGCCGTTGGCATAGCGGAACCCCGTAATGGTCTCGTCAAAAATAAGGACCGCGCCGTATTGACGGGTAATCTCCTTTACCTTCTCAAGAAAGTTATCCCTGGGCTCCGCTACATTCATCGGTTCCATGATGACTGCAGCCACCTGGCCCGGCCACTCCTTAAATATCTTATCCAGGGAGTCCGCATCATTATATATAAAGGTATGGGTTAAATCCCGTACAGCTTTCGGGACACCGAGATTTCTGGCGGTGGACCCGATGTACCAGTCCTGCCAGCCATGGTAGCCACAAACGGCCACGTGGTCCCGGCCGGTGTAGGCCCGGGCCAGGCGGATGGCCCCCGCCGTGGCGTCGGACCCATTTTTGCCGAAACGGACCATTTCAGCGCAAGGCACCATTTCCACGATTTTTTCGGCTACCTTAATCTCCAGGTGGTGGGGGAGGGAGAATATAACCCCCTGTTCGATCTGCCCGCGAACGGCCTCAGTCACGTCCGGGTCGTTATAGCCCAGGGTCACCGCCGCCAGACCGTTTACAAAATCTATATATTCGTTGCCGTCCACGTCCCAGACACGGCTGCCGATCCCCTTTTGTATGAAATAGGGGGAGACACCGTGAGGGTATTGAGTTTTGCTCTTACTGAAGGTTTGGCTGCCCAGGGGGATGGTTTTCAGCGATCTCTCCAACATTTCTTCCGAAAGGCGGTAACGTTCAGACATTTCAATCCTCCCCCTTTCCATCGTCCAGCAGTGACTTTTGCAGCCCGGCATTACGCTGAATGCCTGCATTAATATCTTTTAACCACCTGTTTTTTTCCAGTAGGGCCAGGACATCTCCGGTGGTGAATTCCGGATTCGCCGGGTACAGTTCTTCGTAAATCCGGGTAACCAGTTCAAAATCTACCGGCTCGTCCACCGTCCAGCGGAGCGATGAAAGATCGGCGCCGTTTTTAAAACTGCCAATCCTGAAAAGTTCGGGATGACTGTATATGAACAACGTGACATGCTCCCGCTGGGAGGATAGCTTCGCCTCTTCCCAGGCCCGCTCCAGGCAGGAAAAGCGGAAAACCTCCACATCCAGCCCATCCGGAAAGGTTGGTTCCACCGTATTGCTGGTGTAGTCAAACCCCCCCTGCAGGTGAAAGGCAATTACCCGGTCAATCAGGTGAGGGTCTATAAGGGGGCAGTCGCCGGTAAGCCGGACGATATGATCCGGCCCCAGCGGCCTGGCTGCCTGGTAAAAACGGTCCAGCACGTCGTCCAGGCTGCCCCGGAAACATTGTACCCCATGCTCCCGGCACAGTTGTTCAACGGGGTCGTCGGATTCATCAACGCTGGTGGCCACCAGCAGGCGGTCAATCTTTTTGGCGCGGAGCACCCGCTCCACCTGCCTGATAATCATGGGGACACCCATAATGTGTTTTAGCACCTTTCCGGGCAGCCGCGTGGAAGAAACCCTGGCCTGGAGAATGCCAATAATCATCGTGCTTACACCATCTTTGCACACCGTTATGTCAGGTTTTCCATAAAGAAGGGTTCAAAATCGAAGCATCGTCAATGGCAAATTCAGCGAACATTTCCCTTTTAAGAGGACCATACAGGCGGCAGATGTCCTCCAGCTGCCGGTGATTGTTCACCCCGCAGATCAGTACGTCCACTTCATCCAATCCCGCCGCGAATCCCAGCGCCGCCTGAACCGGCGTCATGCCCATCCGTCCGATTTTATCGTGGTAGGACCTGAGGTGATCTTTTACAGAATCAAAGTGGGAAGGCAGGCTGCCGGGATCCATGATCAGCAGCCCCTGCAGGAATACCGAACGGGCGTGGATTTCAATGCCCGCCCCTTTAAGCTTGGAAAGGTGCCCGCTGATAAGCAGCCTCTGGTCCAGAACATTCACCGGTAGCTGAACCAGGTCCACAGGATATTTTTCCACTATCCGGTCAATCTCGTCGCCGTTGTACACGGAGGTTCCAATCTTCTTGACCAGGCCACGTTTTTTTAACTCAGCCATCCTTTGAAAAAGCAAGGAGCCGCCGCCTGCCAGCAAGTCGCCGGCGTGGTGGACCAGCAGGCCGTATACCGACGGCTGGCCCAGCCTGGCCAGGGACCGGTAAAAGGTTTCCTCCAGGAATTCCAGGTCCCGGGAAGAAATACGACCCCCTTCAAACCCGGGAGTCTTGGTGACAATGGAAAACCTGTGTCCGCGGGGAAGGCACCGGCCCAGGACCTCCTCGCTGGCCCCGTAAAGTACGGCCGTGTCTATAATGCGTATGCCATTACCGGCTGCGGTTGCCAGGATTCTGGCAACTTCCTCCGGGGTGGTTTTTCCCTCCCGGTTGGATATTCCGTAATCCAGGCCGAACTGGACCGTTCCCAAACCAATTTTCATCATAAGCCCCCAGGGTTGACTGATTACTAAAATTATAACATACCGGTGGCGAAAAAAAGCCATTAATGTCTAAATCTAGCACTCTTTCGCCCTGAGGCCGCCGATATATTTGCTTATCTCCTCCAGGGCCAAAAGGGAGTTGCGGAACAGTTCCCGCTGGTACTTGACCACCCATAGCTCCACCTTGAAGGGATCAAGGGTTGCCTGTCTCCTGTAGAACCTTTCAAAATAGAGTATTCTGCCGTGGATCAGCGATTTAATCAGGTGGCTGTACAGGTCTGATTCTATCAGTTTATCCTCGAACTTCTTTATTTTGTCGATTGTCTTCTTGCGGTTACCGTTCACGCTTGGGTTCTTTTCCAGGGAGACGATCAGCCCGGAGACTTTCTTCAAGATCCCCCGTATTTCATCTTTCCACAGGTTGATGTCCCTTTCGGTCTTTGACAGCAGGTCATCGCGGTCTACGTCCCGGATAGGGTTGTTGAGCGACTGATCAATCATTTCATCAATGGGATATTCCCTTCCTAGGTGTTTCTCCGCCGCCGACCGCAGGGTGGATAGTTCCGTTCCCTGGATGTACGCCCCGCCTTCGGTGGCATTGATTATTTTTTTATCGCGGTAAAGGGTAATCTGCTTCTCAAAGTTCTTGAGCATGGCATACCAAGACTTGGTGGTATAGACGAATTCCTCCACGTTGCCCTTAACTCTTAATTCATTTTTGTAATCCTCATTTTCCACCCTGTAGAAATTGCCCCTGGCGTGGCTTTTCCCCCCGCTAAAAGAAAGGTCCTGCCCGATTAGTATAATTGGGTTGCATCCCAGTTTAACCGCTATGTCCAGGGAAAAATTGGCCACCGAGGGGCCGATGAGGGCTTCACCCAGGTCCGGGGCCCCCATGTTTTTAAGATATTTATATGAATTCTTACCCCCTCCCTCCACCGGGATCAGCGCTCCCTTAAACTCATCCACTATCCTGGGGTAAACGTCCAGGGTGTACACCAGCCTCAGGTCGCCGGTGTCCAGTTTGGCAAAGTGCGGGTAATTGCCCTCCCCGCCGTCGAAGGACGCCAGCAAGTGAGGCCTGATTCCATACTCATTCATGGTTTCGACGGCCGACCCGGAGCATATGATGACCGCCCTGTCCTTCAAATCATTAAGCTGTTCGATATTCTTTTCCAGAGACGGACCGGCGGAAACCACGATGGCGGGGATGTCCCTGAATTTCCCGGCCAGCTCCCTGAATGGAACTCCCCTTTCAAAGGTTTTCCCTGTATTTATCAAATTGTTGTTAATCCACTGGGCGCCGAACAGGTCAATGGTCCGTGTCCTCACCAGGTTCAGGGCGATTAGCTCCCTCATCCTGTCCTCTATCTCGTTGGTCTCGTTCCTGAAAAACACCTTGTAGGGCGGAACAAAGCCGAATTTTATCCTGGCGGTCAGGTTCTCGTCCAGAAGACTGGCAATCCTGAGGAATAGCTGATCCTTGCCCGGGTAGAAGTACCACTGAGCCCCTGTAAGGTCTTCCTCTTTTTCATTGTGCAGGGCATGCCAGATGAGGGGAAGCTTCCAGTCCAGGACAAACAGCCTCTGCTTCTTGCCCAGCCTGGCCGTAAGCTTTTTATGGTAGTGCAGCCTGCCGGTGCCCACCAGGATGAATACATCCTTGTCCTCCTCATAAAAGTCCTCCGCCCACACTTCGGCTTCCAGCCCGGGGTCCACCAGGCTGCCGAACTGCCTGCCCTTCATAGTCTCCCTGAATTTTTCACCCAGGTATGAATCTCCAAGCTTTTTTACGTTCAGCAGGACCTCCCTGGTATGGGGATCTTTGGCCCTGTCCAGCAGCCCGTCGATCATAAACTTACACCCCTGCCGGCAAGTATTTTAAGGTCGCCCAGAATCGCCTCCCGGTAGACCTTCAGCACGTCGTAAACCTGCAGCAGCCGGTCGCACGCCCTGTATATATCTTCTTTTTCCAGCGCCCCGACAAATTCCCTTAAGAAGCCTTCCATCAGCCTGAAGGTTTCGTCGGGTATCTTAACAAAAGGAAGCAGGGCTTCAACCACCCTTGTCAGGCCGTCCAGCAGGGGCTGGACCTGCCGCCCGCAGTCGTTGCCCAGGAAAGCCTCCCTCGCGAAGTCGTCCAGTTTCGGTATTATATACTCTATTTCGTACAGCAGGGATCTGACGTTGTTAATATATAAAGCGGACAGCACCGCATAGTTTTCAGCCTTTATAATATCCTTTATTTCGGATCCGCTATAGAATTCTCCGGGTGGATACAGAAAGTATTCCCCACCCGGGTCTATGGACTCCGCCAGGATCTGGCGGGAAACATTATCCGCCAGGTCAAGCCGTACGGCGCTCAATTTCTTTCACCTCTAAAACAATGTAGGGGCGGCACTTCAGCCGCCCCTACATTATACCATTATTACCGGAGCAGTGACAGAACGGTCTGGGGCATCTGGTTGGCCTGGGCCAGCATGGCGGTGGCGGCCTGAGTCAGGATGTTATTCTTGGTGAACTGCATCATTTCCTTGGCCATGTCCACGTCGCGGATCTGTGACTCGGCGGCGGTCAGGTTCTCGGAGGCCACGCCCAGGTTGGCGATGGTGTGCTCCAGCCTGTTCTGGATGGCGCCCAACTCGGACCGCTGCCCGGAAACCTTTGCAGTTGCCTCGTCGATGGCCTTGATGGATATTTCCGCCTGGGACTTGGTCTCCACCTTCAGTCCGTTTATGCCCAGGGAGGATGACCTCATGTCCTCAATGTTTATGGTCATGGTCTGGCCCTGGTTGGCCCCGATCAGGAGGGTGTTGGTGCCGTCGGCCCTCTTGTCGGCGGCGGAGCGGTACTTGTCAAAGGCCGACAGGGCGTCGGTGGCCGCGGTCCGGATGTTGCCGCTGCTGTCCTTGACGGTGATGGTGATGGCGCCGATATCATTGGCCAGCCCGTCGTCACCGGACACGTACAGGTTGCCGGACGCGTCGATGCCGGCACTCCCGGAATTGAACCCGAAGTCGTTGGTGATGGTGGCGAATAGGTCCAGCAGGGTATGGGTGCCGTTGGTGTTGGTCAGCGTGGCGGATACGTAAGTATCACCAATTTTGGCGGTGATGGTAAAAACGTCGCCCGAAGAAATCCCGAAAACGTTGGAATTGGTGTCTGCCAGCGAAACAAGCTGGGCCGTGCTTGCAGCTATACCTCCACCTTCAACCCTTATTATTTCCGTGCCCGAAAGGTGGGCGTTGGTGGCGGCAGCCACCGCTTCACCCATGGCCCCGTTGAGGAGCTTCTTGGTGTTAAACTCGGTGGTGTTCCCGATGCGGTCGATTTCTTCCACCAGGGCGTCGATCTCCTTCTGGATCTCAGCCCGGTCGGCAGCCGTGTTGGTGTCGTTGGCCGCCTGTACGGCCAACTCCCGCATCCGCTGCAGGATGCTGTGGGCCTCGTTCAGGGCGCCCTCGGCGGTCTGCAGCATCGAGATGCCATCCTGGGAGTTTCGGGTGGCCTGGTCCAGCCCCCGGATCTGCCCGCGCATCTTTTCCGAGATGGCCAGCCCGGCGGCGTCGTCGGCGGAGCGGTTGATCCGGTACCCCGACGACAGCTTTTCAAGGGACTTGGCGACGATGACGTTGTTTGCGCTCAGCTGACGATAGGTGTTCAGCGCCGCAATGTTGTGGTTGATCCTCATCCTTTCATTCCTCCATGAACTTTTTTTATGCCGCTTCCGTGCGACACACAACTTTACCGGTCGGCCGCCCCGGTAAAAATTGCCTAATACTTATTTCGACATAAAACCTTTGAGGTTTAGTACCTGCAATCATTTTTTTATCTCATCGATCTTTCTTCTCCAAAAGCCTGATGGCATCCTCGGGGCTGGTGACGGACCCGGCGTTTTCTTCCTTCAGCTGCTGGTATATCTCCGTCCTGAATATCTCCAATTCGGGCGGAGCTTCGATGCCCAGACGGACCGTCTCCCCGGTCACCTCCACCACCAGTATTTTTATGTCTTTTCCGATGATTACCGACTGACCCTTTTTACGCGCCAGAACAAGCATCTCTGCAACCCTCCCCCTCGGCCGCCCTGCTTATGACCAGGGGAGCCCGGAGGGAATAATTCTTGTCATTCAGCACAATCTGTTTCCCCAGCAGCTTTTCGGTGTTGATCACAATGGGAGCCAGCAAATTGACGGTGGCCGAATCGATCCCCCGGCTGGTGTTCACGGTGCAGAAGACCGCCACCTGACTTTCTTCCGTTATCTGCAGCTGGCCGGCCGCTTCATCGCTGAGATCGAACTCATATTCCTTGTAGGCCAGGAAGGGGTTGACCAGCAAAAGCCCCACTTCCGGCCGGGCCACGCTTTTGAGAAAGTAGAAAGGTGACTCCCCGGACAGTTGAATTAAGGTATACTCCTTGTATTCCAGGCCCGGCATACCCCACGGAAATGAGATTCTCAGCTCGTTATTTACATTCAACCCCTCCCCCCCTTTCTCCTAAAAGGAGATATTTTTCATCTCCAGCACGGGTACTCCCGTGTTGTAGGTAAAATGATACCTGGCCCTTGGCGTTTCAATAACTGTTTCATCCATGGGTATTTCGGCCCTTCTCCGGAAACCGGGAAAAAAAGATTCCAAACTGTGCTCAAGAAGGGCCAGAAAATCCGCATCCAGCCCGTGCCCCGTCGATCTGAATCTTTTCCCATCCAGCATGGACTCGTCAACCTTGACAAAAACGGTGTTTTCAAGACCGGATATCAGATTCCTTTTTTTTACAGGATCCACAAGTTTATCCGAATCCCCCTGGTAGCATATAATTTTTGCCCTGTTGCCAAAACCCCTGTACAAGAATTCCAGGTTTCTTATTTCCAGGTCCATATCTATTGACATGGCCAAATAGCTGAACACTACATCGAAATGCATAAGGCCCTTGGTAAACATCACGTGCCTTTCCTTGATTAAATATTCCGGCAAAAGCCAGGCCGAATTGTCTATTATTAGTGTGAACAGTCCGGGACAAAAGACATTGCACAGGTGGGCGATGAAAGACCCGTGCGAGTGGCCGTAGGCGATCACCTTGCCTTTGTTGAAGTCATATCCGTTGTCCCTGATCAGCTCTGTGACCACCAGCACCGCTGTAAGGCAGTCGACGGCCTGCATTACTCCCATGTCGTTGAAATTTGCCAGATTCTCCGACAGGACTTCCCTGCCTTCGATTCTTATCTTATAATTTTGTCCGATTTCCACCAGTTTATCAAAATCCAGGGCACCGTCTGTGCAAATCTGCGACAGTTCGCTTTCTTTAAATATGGATTTTAATGTCTTCAGGTTAAAAACATAGGAAACATTGTCGGGGTTCTGCATAAACTCATAACCGAAGTAGTTGCACTGGACGGTAACCAGGTTGTACTTGTCGGCAAAATACCTTTTCATCTTCTTATACACTTTTGACTCCGCATGGGCACCGAAGCCGGGAATAAAGAGCAACAACCCGGTTTCTTCGTTTATACCCGCCCCCGGTTCGCAGAAAAATACTTCCATCTCCCGGGGCTTGGGGTCATAAATGCTGGGGTGGGCCGGAATGGTTAGTTTATATTCATTTGCCTCCATATCCTTCTCCTTACGTTAATTTAGAAAGCACCAAACATTTGGTGCCAGTCTAGACATATCCGTTTAAACTCTTGCCGTAGTATTCCCCCAATTCTTCCAGCCAGGCCTCGGCCTCTTCCAGGGTGAATTCCCGGCTGGCCCCGGTGCGCCTGTCCCGGGCCGTTATTTTAGGCCTATCTTTATCTTTCATCCTCACTGCAAATTCCAAGGGCTGGTTGTACATTTCAGCCGCCCGGCGCATCCTTTCCACCGCCTTGTTCAGATCATGCAGCAGCCTGCGCAGATTCGGGTCCTCGCTCTGCAGCATGGCCTCCTCGGAGGCCGTCCTGGCCCGGTTGGCCTCCAGCCCCCGGGCCGCATCCTGGGCAATAATGGCCTGCAGCCCGCCGGCCCCTATTTTCACGGCGGATCACTTCCTTTTCCGAACCGGAAATTTATTTCAGAAAGTCCAGCAGTGAAATCTGTATAATTTTAGCCCCCGAGGCCAGGGATGCCTCATAGGTAACCTGCTCCTGGCCCATGCTGATGGACAGCTTGTAAATGTCGGCGCCTTCCAGCTTTTGCTGGGTGTCTTTCAGTTTTACCTCGATGTCCAGCATCTGGTCCTTGAGGGACTCAAAATGCCGGGTACGGGAGCCGGTGCCGACCCTCCTCTGCAGCAGTTGGTCCGTTTTCTGGCGTATTTCCCCAATGCTTATATCCGTTGCAGCGGCGTTCCCGCTTTTCAGGTTGTCCCGCAGCCTGAACAATATGTCAAAGACGCCCTCGTCCACGGCATGGTCCTTCGGCACCGTCGGGTTGTATACCTCATAAACCCCTGATCCCGGTGCGGTTTCAGTGCCGTGGCCGAAAACCCCCAGCTGGTTGTCAATAATTATCTTGAACTGATCACCCACGGCGGTGCCGGCCATGTCGATCTGCAGTCCCTCCAGTTCGCCCGTGGGGCCGTTAATGGTGATCACGTCACCGGCCACGGTGAACCCGTCGGATATCAGGTTCGGAGCCGGAGTAACAC
This sequence comes from Bacillota bacterium, assembly GCA_049323615.1. GTDB lineage: Bacteria > Bacillota > Desulfotomaculia > Desulfotomaculales > Desulfocucumaceae > JBMOPD01. Next base: position 64,294 of record JBMOPD010000023.1, read on the forward strand.
CGTCCAGGGTGGTGGGGTTGGTGATGGTAAATCCGGTATCGGTCCGCGTGACGGTAATGATGCCGGTGTTTACCAGCTTGGCCGGTATCTGCCGCTGAACCACTTTGGGCGAAGTGGTGGAAGAAACCACCGGGACCACCTGGTAGCCTGTAGTGATGCCCGGAGCGTCGATGCGGTAGTCCTCCCCGGACAATACCTCCCGGTAAATGCCGTTCAGGTTCCCGGTATAGGTTATCGTGTCACCCACCCTTTTAAAAGGGGGTGTGCTGTTTTTTGTGCCGGCGTAAATATACTTGCCGCCCACACTGGAATTGGCCAGGTCCACCACGTGGTCGATCATTTTATCGACCTGCTCCCCCAGGGCGGCCATATCATCCGGCGTATAAGTGGCGTTGGCCCCCTGGAGGGCCATTTCGGCCGCCTGGTTCAGTATGTCTCCCATGGTCTGCATGGTGCCGTCACTCAGGCTTAAGTAGCTGAGGCCGTCGTCCAGGTTTCTTTCGTACTGCTCAAAGTAGGAAAGGCTGGCCTTAATCTCCAGCAGCGGACTCATATTGCCCGGCTTGTCGCTAGGCCGCAGCATGCTTTTGCCGGTGGCCAGCTGCTCCTGGGTACGGGCCAGCCGGCTCAGGTTCTGCTGGATGTTTTTGTTCAGGTTGTTGGCAATCAGCCTGTTTGTTACCCGCATTTAGCAACACCTCTTATAACCGCTGCAGCCGGTTGATAATCACATCCAGAAATTCGTCCACCATGTTGACCACCCGGGCCGAGGCCTGGAAGCCGTACTGGAACTGCACTATTCTGGTCAGATCCTCGTCCACCGACACCCCTGAAACCGACTCCCTCAGGTTGTACATCTGCTCCTGGATGGCCTGCTGGTTGGCGGCCATATCGTCGGTGCCCCTGGCCTTGTTGCCCACATCGGTGGTCAGCAGGCCGTAGCATTCCTCAAGGGTATAATCCCTGGCGGCGTCCATCTCCTCATGGCGTATATCGGCGATCAGGTTTGCCTTGGTGCCGTCCAGGGCATTGGGGTCGCTGATGACCGCCCCGTTCACCCTGAAGTCCCCGGCGGCCGGAGAGCCAAGGAAAAAGTCCGGGATAGCCGCCGGCGGCGGGGTATTGTTTTTGATCCTTATCTTGTCCCTCAAATTTACGGCTATATCGTCCAGTGTGTCTTTAAATTCTATGATGCTCTGCCGGGCCTTTTCCAGCCCCAGAAGGGATCCGCCCCTGGCGGTGTTGTTCCTCTCGGCGGTCAGGTCGATCACCCTGCCGGCGGTCGTTTCATGAAGCTCGAGGTGCAAGTACTCGGGCCCCGGCTGGTCGTTGATGCGCAGGGAAAACGTGGTGGTCACCGGGGGCACGGTGGTTATGTTTACCCCGAAGAAATTCATGGTTACTTCCCCGGTGGGTTTTCCGTTATCCGTCCTGTGCGTGACCGACAGGGGGCCGTAGTGGGCCAGTTCGTCCAGCAGCATGTCACGCTTGTCCAGCAGGTCGTTGGGCTGCTGCCCCACCTGGTATATCTTCATAATGTCGGTGGTTAAATTCTGTATCTGCACCAGCAGGTCGTTAACCCTGCCCACCTGGTCTTTCAGCTGTCCGCTGTCCACGGCGGGCAGGCTGCCGGGCTTAATTATACTCTCCTGGATGCTGGTTAACTGGTTGTAGGTATAAGTTACCGACGAGGCCAGCTGGACACCCAGCTCTATGACCGATGACTTTACACCGGGGTCCTGGGGGTTGTTGTTCAGGTTCTGCCAGCCCTTGAAGAATTCTGTTATTTGGTCGGCTATGCCCGAGGCCGCCGGCTCGGCAAAGCAGGTCTCCACCCGGTTCAATATGGTAGTCTGGTCTTCCCAGTAATAGCGGTCCTTGTTTGAGTTCCGCACCTGGGGGTCCAGGTATTCGTCCCTTATCCGCCTGATTATGCCGGTTTTTACGCCGCTGCCAAGCTGGCCGGGGGCGACGGAACTGTCTACCGCCGGCGTGGTGAAGGGATCGGTGACCACGGATACGGCCTCCTGCCGGCTGTATCCTTCGGTGCTTGAGTTGGCCAGGTTGTGGCCGGTGACGTCCAGAGACCTCCTGTGGGCCTGTATCCCCCTTCTGCCTATTTCCAGTCCGAAAAAGGTACCCGGCAAAGCAATCAACCACCTTTAAACCTCTTTATTAATCGTCACCAATTGCTGTTTATCCTCCCTCATCCTGCCGTCGGGGGTGTAAACCCGGTTCGCCGGAGGGCCGCAGGCCCTTAACAGCATTTCGTTGACGCGCATGGCCTGCCTGGTAAGCAGGCCGTTTGTTTCGTTAATCCCCGACAACTCCCGGGTGATGCGGCCCATATCGTTTAAAAGGTTACCAAAATCTTTTTTTACCGGCAGGGGCGCCTGACCAATAAAGTCGCTAAGAACGGCGTTTTTGGAAAGGCTTATCCTTTCAGCCAGGGCCCCGCAAATATCTTCCCTCTTCCGGTCGTGCCCGCGCAGGGCCGCCACCAGCTCGTTCTCCTTTTGCGCTGTGGCGTGTAACACCCCGGCGTTTAACTGACGTAAAGCCCGGTTATGTTCCCGGGCTGTATCCAATAACTGTTCCAGAATACTTTTTTCTGTTTCCAGTACATTTTTCAGTTCCTCAAATAAAGACTCCAAAACCCCATCCCCCGGTAATTAAACCTGTTTGTCCAGAAGCCTTTCGCTTATTATCCCCTCTGCAATTTTCCGGGCGTCGGCCCGGTATGTCCCGTCCTCGATTTCTTTTTTAATCCGGTCCACCTTGTCCCCCCGGACCTCCTTGACGTCCTTGAGGCCGGCCTGGATTTCCTTCAGTTCCTTGGCCTGGACGGACAGTTCCAGGGTATCCTCCCTTTCGGCTGCGGAAACTTTCTCTCCCGGGACGGGCCGGTTCCTTTTCTGGGAGGCATAGGCCTTCATTATCTCCTGAATATTGAGGTAACCGTTAATCTTCATGGTCAACACCCGCTTTACACTCTTTCACATTATTTATCGGAATCCGGCAAAAAAACTTTATATCCGTAATTCATAACTCCAGGTTTTTTATTCTGTCTCCTGACTCCTGACTCCTGTCTCCTGACCACAGACTCTTTCCCTAAAGCACTATACCGTCCTGATAATCTCCCCGGGGATCTCCTGCAGCGGCAGGACCTTCCCGGCGCCTCCGATTTCAATGGCCGCCCTGGGCATGCCGAATACAACGCAGGTGCTTTCAGCTTCGGCCACGGTGGGGCCCCTTTCATTTTTAATGGCCAGCATCCCCTTGGCCCCGTCCCTTCCCATACCGGTAAGCAATACCCCCATGGCCTGGCCGCGGAACATCTCCGCAGCCGATTTCATCACCACATCCACCGAGGGCCTGAAGCCCCCCGGCGGCACGGGCCCTCTACCCGGGTCAAGGTTTACGGTAAAGGAGCCGGGCCTTCCCCGGAAGGTCAAATCATACCCCGCCGGGGCCACCAGAACGACCCCCGGCGTGATATTGTCCCCCTGCGCCGCATGTTTTACCTTTAATTTGGACTTCCTGTCCAGGTGTTCGGCCAGGGGGCCGGAAAATCCCACCGGAATGTGCTGGACAACAACCACCCCGGCGGACAAGTCGGCCGGCAGTATGGGAACAATCTGCTGCAGGGCTGCGGGGCCGCCGGTGGAGGAGCCGATCACCACCACCTCTATTTTGCCGCGGACGGAGGGAGCAACCCCTTTTCTTTCTATTTTTTCTACCGGCTGCTGCTTAACCACCATCCGGGGCGAAACAACCGGAAACTTTCTAAGCGAAGCCTGGGCGGCGGCCTTAACCTTGTACTTTAAATCGGCCACCATGGCTTCCATTTCACCGGGCCTGGTGGGCTTGGCCACGAAGTCCACCGCCCCCAGCGCCAGCGCCTGCATGGTGGCCCTGGCCCCTTCTGTGGTATGGGCGCTCAACATGACCACGGGCAGGGGCGAGAGTTTCATCACCCTGCCCAGGGTGGCCAATCCGTCCAGCACCGGCATTTCAACATCAAGAGTGACCACGTCCGGCCGGAGGCTGTTGATCTTTTTTATCGCCTCCTCGCCGTCGGCGGCCACATCAATTACTTTTATGCTCCCGTCTTCTTCCAAAAAACGGGTGATCAGGCGCCTCATCAATGAGGAGTCGTCGACCACCAGAACTTTAATTGGCATAAGCCATTTCCTCTTTGCCTGTATCCTTGATGATTCCCTTGGCGTCGATGATCAGCGCCACCCGGCCGTCACCGAGAATGGTGGCGCCGGACAGCCCCGTCATCTGCCCCAGGTATTGGCCGAGGGATTTAATGACGATTTCCTGCTCCCCGATGAGCCTGTCCACCACCACTCCAATCCGCCTGTTCCCGGAGCCCAGGACCACCACATAAAGCCTGCCGGCGGCAACTTCACTCTCCATCTGGAACAGGTTGGCCATGCGCACCAGCGGCAGCACACTGCCCCGCACCACAATCACCTCGCCGCTGCCGATAAGTTTTATGTCGGAATCTTTAATGGCCAGTGTCTCCATAACGTTGGACAGCGGGAAGGCGTAAATCTGATCTCCCATGGCCACCATCAGCGCCCTGATGATAACCAGGGTCAGCGGCAGCTTGATTACGAACATTGTCCCGCGGCCGGGCTGGGAGTCAAATTCCACCGTGCCGTTGATCTGTTCAATCTGATTCCGCACTATATCCATGCCAACACCCCTGCCGGATACGTCGCTGACCTCATCGGAGGTTGAAAAGCCCGGCGCAAAGATCAGTTCACAGGCCTCCCGGTCGCTCATCCTGCTTGCGGCGTCAGGCTTGATCAGGCCTTTCTGCACAGCCGCCCTTTTAATCTTCCCGGCGTCCATCCCCCGGCCGTCATCCGTCAGGGTAATTACTATATGGCTTTCCACATAAGAGGCCTTCAGAAGCACCCTGCCTTTCCTGGGCTTACCCAGCCGCTCCCTCTCCTCCGGAGGCTCAATACCATGGTCTATTGCATTTCTGATCAGATGGATCAGGGGATCGCCGATAACTTCAATAACATTCCTGTCAAGCTCGGTTTCCTTTCCCTCGACGATGAAGTCAATTTCCCTGCCCAGCTTCTGGGCGATATCCCGGACCATTCTGGGCAGGCGGTTGAAGACCGTGGCCACCGGGAGCATTCTGGCCTTCATGATCTGGTCCTGCAGGTCGGTGGTGATCTGCCCCAGGTGGTTGGATATCTCAACTAAATTGTCCACCAGATCTTCGGATCCGAATTTATTCTCAAATATTTCAACGAAGCGGTCCATCCTGGTACGGTCGATAACCAGTTCGCTGACCAGGTTCATCAGTGTATCCAGCTTCTGGACATCCACCCTGACAGTCTTGATGGTGGTCTTTTCAGAAGCTGCCGCTGCGGACCGCCGGTCGGCCTCATCCTTGCCCGGCTCTTCCCGGTGTTCTTCCCCGTTTACTGCCTCCGCGTATCCGTTTTCTTCCCCGGAATCCACCTGCACAATGTCCACGGAATTCACCTCGGCAATGGACATCAGCAAATTCTTTATCTGCCCCGCGTCTTCCCTGGCAATCAGCACCAGGGAAAAGCCGTGGCCATAATTTCCGTCCTGAATGTCCTCGGCAGGAGGATCGCTTTTAATGATTTCACCTATCTGCTGCAGCGTTTCAAAGATCAGGTAGGCCCTTACATTTTTCATCTGGCATCCCTGGTCTATGGTCACATTTACCCAGTACGCCTGATAGCCTCTGACCTCGGCCTCCCGGACCAGGTCCATAACCACCTCGTCAAGCCTGCCCGGACCTTCTCCGGAAGATTCGCCGCCGGTCCCCCCGGCCGGCTCGCCGGCGGAGTGCTTCTCCTCCCCGCAGCCTTCCTGGCAGGCCCTTATTTTGCCGAGGACATCTTCAATATGAACGTCCCGGGCCTCCCCGGTTATCTCGTCTTTAAGCAATTTCAGTTTGTCCAGCGCCTCAAACAGCACGTCCACCAGGCCGGTGGTCACTTCCATGGTGCCCTGGCGAAGCCTGTCAAACAGGTTCTCGATTTCGTGGGTAAGCCGGGCCATCTTCTCATAGCCCATCACTCCCGAGGAACCCTTTATGGTATGGGCGGCACGGAAAATTTCCTGGATAACTTCCGGGCTCCCCCCGTCTTTTTCCAGCAACAGCACATTGTCGTTGATGGACTGTATTTTCTCTTCCAGTTCCTCCAAGAAAACCAGCATTTCCACGTCGCTAAACAATTAGCCGCACCACCTTTTATATCGTATTTTCAGTTTTACCGGCCGATCTCCTGTAATTTCTGTTTCTCCTCATCATACAGCACCTTGCCAAGGTCAAGCAAAATAATCAACTGCCCGTCCACCAGGGCAATCCCCTTCAGGGCTTCGATGCTGGCGCCCACAATTAAAGGTGGCGGTGGCTCTATACTGGACGACGGGAAGCGCAAGACCTCAGACACGGCATCCACTACCATCCCCACCGTCACACCTCCCGCCTCCACAATAATCACCCTGGTGGAGGCCGAAACTTCAGACGACGGCATATTGAACCTTTTACACAGGTCCATCACGGGAATAACCTTGCCCCTTAAATTGATGACCCCCTCGATAAAGTCCGGGGTCCCGGGAACCCTGGTAACCGACTCCATCTTGATTATTTCAAGCACCGACTCGATATTGATTCCATAAACCTGGTCGTGCAGGCTGAAAACCACCACCTGCTCTTCAATCCGGCTGCTTTCAGGGTTGTACACGAGACTTCACGCTCCCATACGCTTATTCCGCTCTTTTTATAGGTCAACAGTCAGCTGTTAGCCGTCAGCTGTCAGCCGTAGTTTTAAAATCTCCGGAATCCCTTAATCCCTAACCCCCAATCCCTAACCCCTGCTTATTCACTCCTGCTCTTCCCTTTCTCGGCCGCGGATGGCGGGATTCAGAAAGGCTGAAAGCCTTTCCCTGATCAGGATCGGGTTGTAGCCGGCCTGAAGGGACACTATTCCTTCAATCATCAACTGGCGGAGGTGGGTTTCTTTTTTGCTCAGGTTGGCCAGCTTGGCCCCCAGAGGCAGCCAGAGGATGTTGGCGCTGGCAATCCCGTAGAGAGTGGCCATGAACGCCACCGCGATGGCCGGTCCCAGGGAATTGGGATCAGACATATTTCCCAGCACGTGCACCAGGCCCATCACCGTGCCGATAATCCCCATGGTGGGCGCGTACCCGCCTGCCGCTTCAAAAATGGAGCTGCCCACATGGTGCCTTTCCTCAATGGCGAAAAGTTCAACCTCCATGATGCTGCGGACCAGGTCCGGGTCAGTGCCGTCCACCACCAGCTGCACGCCCTTGCGAAGGAACTGGTCATCAATTTCATCCAGCCGGTTTTCCAGGTAGAGCAGTCCCTCGCGGCGGGCTTCATCGGCCAGGCTGACGATCAGTTCAATCACCTGGGAGGGTTCCTGCTGCTTTGGGAAGAGGGCAATTTTGAACAGCCTCGGCACATTCTTCAGCTCATTGAGGCTGAAGCTGATGGCGGTGGCGCCGATGGTGCCCCCAAACACAATAATGGCGGCGGTGTATTTAAACAGCGCGCCTACATGGCCGCCATCCAGGATGAATCCCCCTGCCAGTGAAAACAGCGCGAAAAGAAAACCCAAAACTAACGGTAGATCCATACGCCTTTCCTTTCCCGTCCTTAATGAAGCCCGCTGTTTTCACCGGCAACGGGCCTTGTATTTGCTTCAGCAACGTCAAATTTGCTGCGCAGAATGACAATATCCACACGCCTGTTCAACTGCCTGTGGGCGTCGTTGTCATTGGCAGCAATTGGCCTGTATTCACCGTACGCTACCGCAGATAACCGCTGGGGCTGTATCCGGAAGTTCTTGATCAGCTCTTGCAATACGCTGTTGGCCCTGGCCGCCGACAGCTCCCAGTTGGAAGGATACTGGGCAGTATGTATGGGAAGGTTATCGGTATGGCCCTCCACCCTCAGGTAGTTTGGCACTGTCTCCAGTATAGGACCCACCTTGCGTATGATTTCCAAGGCCTTGGGGGTCAGTTCGGCGGATCCCAGCTTGAATAGCACCTCGTCCTGAAAGGAAAGCACCACTCCCCGCTCCTCCATGGTAACCGAAATCTTTGCCTGCAGGTTGGATTCCTTAACGTACTTTTCCAGTTCCCGCTTAATATTCTCCAGTTGGGTATTTTCACCCGACTGCAGGGCTGTTTCGGGCACCGTGCCGGCTATGCCGGGAACCACCGACGGGCCCGGACTGTCCAGCACCATTCCCCCCGCCCCCAGTGCCTTGGCCAGAGATGCCGAAAGGTACTGAAATTTTTTCACGTCAATCATGCTCAGGGTATACATGACAATGAAAAATATGAGCAAAAGGGTGATCATATCTGCATAGGTTATCAGCCACCGCTCATGGTTTGGTTTTTTTTCAGGCTTGCGTCGGATCAATTATCAACGGCCTCCTGTATTTCTAAAGGCATGTCGAAAAAGGTAAAATCTTGATAATGGTGATAATGGAATATTCGCTTTTTATGAAAAACTTCCTTCTAAAATTTTTGCATATTTCATTAATTTACCAGCTTTTTATATGATTTTCGTCATATAAACGGCCCATGAGTACATCGAACTACCGGATAAGCCTGAAATCACCGCCCAAACACAATTCACTAAAAGCATCGGCATCCAACAAAATCTATAACATCAATTTCCTGCTCGGCAGTGTATATTTTTAGTAGGTGTCTGGAGGGGTAATAAAGAAATGAGACCTCTAGAGGTTACTTCATAAGAAGTAGCCGACTCCCGGGTAAGGAGTGAGGTCTCGTGGTAAAAATTCGGCAATTGGTGATGGTGGTCCTTCTTTTAGCACAGGGAATTTTTGAGGTGTTAAAGTCAGTAAATAATCTGGAGGAGTTGGAGGGACAGATCCAGGTAT
>JBMOPD010000024.1:0-72515 GCA_049323615.1 Bacillota bacterium
CCGGAAGCGGGGGTTCCGGAGGTTGTTATCCGGCTCTTGGCGACGGAGCGTACGGAATGCCGGCCCGGCCGCAGGACGCGGCCGGGAGCCTGAATCGACGCATGGATGCGGCGTTGAAGGCGGTCGGCATAACCGTAAGCGACGAGCATAGAGCCGGTTCAGCCGGAGGATTGGGAGCCCGGCTGGAAACCGCACCCCCGGCCACATATTTTCATTGTTCGTGGTGTCGCATTGCGGCATGGGAGTCTGAATTCTGGGTTTAAGAGTTCTGCCGCCCGGTAGGGCGGCTTTTCTTATGAGGAGGTGTTGAACAATTGTATGGTGACAGGCATCCTCTGGTGCAGAGAACCAATCCGGTCAGCTTTATCTTCGGGATCACCTTCACTCAGCTGCTGGCCGTTTTGGCGGCGGGCAAACTGAGCTACGAACTGGCCGGGGTTATTCCGGCCCTGCCCGTCGATAATTTTTTTTTCAGGCACATTCATCACGGAATACCCCTGTACATTACCGCCGGCCTCATTTTTATTGAAGATAACGTTACCGGGCGGATAATGGCGTTTAGTCTCTTTGACAAGCTGTCGGCAAGGTTCAGACGGAGAGCGTTTTTATACAGCAGGGAGGAGTAGTATCGGATGGCTGACCTGGTATTTTTTGCGGCAGTGGCTGCCGGCCTGTATTTTTTGCTTTTCGGGATGAAAAGGGAAAAGAAGCTGAAAACCAGCCAGGACCTTATGAATTACAGGGAGATTTATCCGGACGGCATCATCGAGCTGCCGGGCCTGCGCTTCAGGCTGGTTATGGAAGTGGAGCCGGTCAATGAAAGCCTGAAGTCCTTCAAGGAGCGGCAGAGCCTCTGGCTGGGGTTCAGAAACCTGGTTCAGACAATTAACATCCCCTGTACTTTCAAGATAGAAACCCGTTTCCTGGACCTCAGGGAATACCTGGCCAGCATAAAAAGGTGCTCTGACCCCAAAATGCCCCTGCTGAGGGATTACGGCCACGAACTGTACCAGTGGCTGGAAAAAAAATCAGAAAACAGGCAGAACAGGGACCGGCGGTGCTACATCATCCTTAAAATCGACGCCGTCTCTAAAGGCGTCGAAAGCGGCGTTAAAACCGCCAATCCCCTTCTGAACAGCGCCCTTTCGTCGCTTGCCGGCCTGCAGAGGTCGGGCCTTCCCGAACGGGAGCTGCGCAAAATGGCCATGGATGAGCTGAGGGTGATGTGCGGGGTGATCATTTCCGCCCTGGAGGGCCTGGACATTGTCTCCAGGCAGCTGAACAAAGAGGATGTGCTGGACATGGTATACGGCGCCTTCAACCGCGACCTGGCCCCTTACTGCCGGATAGCCGACGCGGACCGGGAGGACATGTTTTCACTCTTCATGACTTCCAACACCCCTGAAGTTTTTCTGGAGGGAATCAACTATGAGCTTCTGGAAGAGGAAGAACAAAGAAAAAGAAAGGCCGTCTAGCAAGCAGCCCCCGGGCAAGGACCAGCCGGATATCATACTGGGAGCGGCAAATTTCAAGGATTTCATAGCTCCATCGATAATAAAAGAGGTTATCCCCGGCGACAAAAACATCCTGCGGCAGAGATCAAACGACTATTACGTGGAAATCGGAAGCGCATCGGAGATGGTCAGGTATTTCCGCAATTTTTTCGCCGCCCTGACCGCCAGCTATACACACGCCGGCATGCTGAACGGCCTTTTTGCCGGAGACTTCGGTGAGGCCGACTGCGATGTGGCCATCCACGTTAATCCCACCGATATGGAAAGGACCATGTGGAATCTGGAGCAGAAGATTGCCCAGAAAGAAGTGGCCTTCAAGGAAGAGCCCAACCCGGCCAGAAAGCAGAGGATTATAAGGGAGATTCAGGACCTGCAGCGCCAGCACGCAAACCTGGTAGCCGGTGATGAAAACATCTTCAGTACGGCCATCCAGGTGCTGGCCTCGGCGACGGATATCGAGGTTTTCAACCGGTTTTGCACCATGCTGATCAAGAGCTTCGCCGGCAGGGGGATTGTCCTGCGCCCCGCCGACGGCAACCAGCTGACGGCTCTTTTAAACATGACGCCGCTGGATCCGGGGAAGCTGGCCTACCCCTTCCGGAATGCCGAGGCCTCCAACCTGGCCGACTGGTTTCCCTTCGGTCTGGGCGGTATACGGCACCGGGACGGGATTGTAATCGGTGAAGACAACCTGGGGAAACTGGTCTTTTTCAATCCCTGGCACCACCAGAACGGCAACTATAACATAGTGATTTTCGGACGGTCCGGCTTCGGCAAAAGTTTTTTAATCAAACTGATGGTGGCCAGGCTCCTGGTGACGCCCATTTTAACCCAGTCCGGGCCAAAAGAAGTGCGGGTGGCCGTTATCGACCCGGCGCCGGAAAAAGAATACCGCAATTTAATGTATGCCCTGGGTTTTCCCCATATTGAGCTGTCGCCTTACAGCGCACACCGGATTAATATGTTTGATGTTTACGAGCATGAGGATGAAGACGGGAAAGTAAGGGTAAACATCGAAGAAACGGTCAAGGCGGTAAGAGCGGTGGTTTTCAGGATGATCAGGGGCTATGACAACAGGGACGAAATTCTTACCGGCAATGTAAAAATTAAGATTGAAGGGCTGATCAAGAAGTTATATACCGACAGGGGTATTACTGAAAACCCCGATGACCTGTATGAACCCGTCAAGTCAACTGAACGGGTTTTTCAACTGGACCGGTGCAAAAAGGCCATGCCTGCGCTTTCGGATCTCTATGATTTGATGAAAGGCGACCCCGAACTGACAAAGGCCGCTGAAATATTAAAGACCTTTACCGGGTACGGGGGGTCCAAATCAAACTCCATCTTTGACTGCCGGTCAAATGTGGACATATCAAAGTGCCAGGCCTTCACAATCTGCGTGGCCGACCTGGATGAAGAGATTTTAAGGCCGCTGGGCCTTTTTATAGCCACCAAGTGGACCTGGGAAATATTCGGCAGCGACCGGTCAGTCTTAAAGATGATCGTCACCGACGAGTCCCAGCTGATCATGGACAAAAGTGTTCCCGAACTGGCCGGCTGGATGGAAAACGCCTTCCGCCGGGCCAGGAAAAAGAACATATCCATGTGCAGCGCCACCCAGGGATTTGAGGTTTTCCTGCGGGTGGAGCAGGGCTTGGGGGTGCTGAAAAATTCAACCACCAAGATACTGCTCAAACAGGACAGCGTGGATATCGAGGCGGTGCAGGAAAAGTTCAACCTCAGTGAGGGCGAGGCTGCCTGCACCCTGCTGTTTAAAAAGGGACAGGGGATAATCAAGGTGGACAACGATTCATCCCTCATTAATATCACCCATACCCCCAGGGAGTACATGATGTTTACCAGCGATCCCAACGACGTGGTGGAAATGTTAAAGGGGGCGGCGGCCCGATGATTATAAAAAATCTCCCGGTGATTGTATCTTTTTTTGTTGTGCTGGGATGTTGGCCCGCCGCGGGATGGGCCCAGGCCGGCAGGCCGGTGATGGATGCGGCCGTATCCATCCTGCCGGATAATAACATAGTCAGGGTTTCCTGGGCTCCCCAGGCGGGTGTGGGCCAGTATACGGTGGAAAGGTGGGAGGCTCAGGGCACCGATTTCTGGCACTTCAATGTAAATGATACCATGAAGCCCACCGATCAGACGCTGAAAATCAGGGGTATGGAATTGGAAAGGAAGGTTTTTATTCATCCCGCCAACCCGGGGAAAATGGTTGAGCTTTATGATCAGGACGTAAAGCCGCGATACACTTACTTTTACCGGGTCAACGGGGGAAGAATCGCCGCCGTGGAAACCAGAAAAAAGCCGGTGATTCCCCTGACTGAAGAAAAAAAGAATGAAATAAGCAAAAGGCAGGCCGGTGAACAGGAGGAAATCGACCGGGAAGGAGGCGGGAGTTCATGGAGTGAACGTTCCAGGGCCTATGAGCAGTCGGCGGACTACCCCGAAAGGCTGGCTGCGGACCTGATCATGGCCATACCGAACTGGCTGATTGAGGTTATCGGCCTCTATGACCCCATGGAACTGGTTTTTGAAATAGACTTGCAGGAGTCTTTTAAAAAGAAAGAAGCGCCGTCGGTGGCCAGAAAGGACCTGGTCTGGAATATTTATAGCAAAGATGAATTCAGGGTTATCGGCGACTTTTACAACAATGTCAGGCAGGCCGTGCCTGTATTTATGGCCGCCGGTATTGCCATCGCCGGTATGCTGGTGCTGTTCGGATCCACCAGCTCCCGGTCCGCACATACGGCCAGGGGATACATAATGGGTATTCTTTTATGCGCTCTACTGCTCAAGCTGGGCCCCTACCTGCTGGGCTTCTTTTTTGATGTAAACAGGGCCATCGTGGCGGTCTGCCACAGCACTATAGCTGATCAGGTACACCAGTCCTTTTTGCACAGCATTTACAACAAGGAAACCCGGTCCATCGGCTCCGCTTTGATGGCTTTGACAGCCTGCCTTTCCATAGGGGTGATCAATTTTCAGTTTGCGGTGCGCAAAGTATTCCTTGCCATTCTGGTCGGGATCCTGCCCATAGTCCTGATCAACGCCATCTATCCCGGCCGCAGGAATGCCCTGGCGGTATGGACCAGGGAGTTCACCTCCTATGTCTTTATGCCGGCCTGTTTTGCGGTGGGGCTGTCATTTTTTATTCATTTTCTAAACAGTGATCAATTCTGGGTTACCCTGGTATGCCTGCTTTCCCTGCCGGCCATAAACAGCCTGGTGAGGGGGGTGCTGGGTTTGTCGGACGCCGGTTTCACAGCCGGGGTCGGGTCCGCCCTGGGCATGGGGGCGCTCTTTTCCATGGGCAGCATGTTAAGTGGGGGCGGAGAGGGGAAAGGTGGTGCCGCGCAGAATCCGGCGGCGGGCGGTTTGGCCGGCGGCCCGGGTGTTGGTTCGGTTTTAGCAAAAGGCGTAGCCGGTTCGGCTTTGGCCGGTGGCGCTGCCGGGGCGGCCCTCGGGAAAGGGGCGCCCGGCGTTGTGGGATCGGTGGCCAGGGGCGCAGTGGGCCTTGGTGTTGCCGGATCCATGGCCCTGGCGGGAAGTATGGTCTCGGGGGCGGCAGCCGGGGACTCCGGCGCCGGCCTGGAATTTGGCGCCAGAGCCGGAAAGGCGGCCGGGTCGGCCCTTAACAGCGCAGGTTCCAGCATGAAAGGATTTCTGTCGGAGGTAAAGGAAAAGGGGCTGACGGGGGCTACGGGCATAGTTGACGGGTCCATGCTGATGGACCCCGGAGTAACGTCAAGCATCGCCGCCAGGGCGCTGGGCGGCAACGCCATAGGCAATACTGCGGCCGCTACCGCAGCTTCAGCTTCCAGGGCCGCCCGGTTTGTTTCCCCCCTGGTCGCTCCGGAAGCGAGGGAGAGGCTGGACCGGGTGTCCGAATTGGCCGGCCAGACTACTGATATAAGCGGGGAATTTGAAAAAATACGCCAGGCACAGCATTTCAGAAAAATGTTTGACAAAATACAAAAATCCCGGCACCCCGGGGGCTCCGGCGGCATTTACGGCTCCACCTGGAGATAGGCGGGTGCGGGCGGCAATTATGCGAGAGGGGTTAATCTGCCTTGAGAATTCCGGCGGACGTGGGAAAAGGGTTGCTGCTGGTGCTGGTTAAAAAACTGATTGTCTGGCTTTTACCCTATATTGCCCCCGTTTTGCTGCTGGTCCTTTTATTTTTTTTCGTTTTCAGTATTCTGTTTCTGCTTCCAAAGTACATCGTTAAAGATGTAGAGGCCGGGGACAGTAATCTGTTCGGTAAGGTGGCGGCCATATTCACCACCGGCGAGCGGGACGACTGGAAACTGGCCGATGATCAAAAACTGTATCAAAAATATAAGGAACTTGACCAGAACTGGTTAAGCCGGTTCATGGACCAGGAAAAGCTTGATAATTCAAGGGTTGACCACCATGAGGGAAACGCGGCCAGGGAGGACGCCAGGGTAAAAGAAATATGGGGCCGTTTTTATGAGCCGGACGGCTGGATACCCGCGGAAAGGTCCCAGGCAATACAGCACAGCGTCAGCTGGGCTTTACTGGCCGCAGTGGACAGGGTGCTGGGGGACCCGGTGATAACCGGACAGGAGGGCCGGAGGCCCGACCCGGAAGGACATTTTAAAGAGCTGGAGCCCAAGCTTGAGTGGCGGGATTTTGATCTGTACTACCGCCGCACCTGGACTGAAATATACGGCGCCGGCGCCAATGCCCGTGCCAGGAAAAACACCGCCATATACAAACACAGGATCAGGCTGCTGGCCGGGGTGCAATCCTATGAGGCGGACAAAATCACATATCACTGGAAAATAAAGAGATATTATTACAAGGACCCCCATTCCGACCTGGTGGAAGAGGCGGTCTATCCGGAATTCAAAGGTTTCCGGCAGCAAGGCCCGTACTTTGAGAAACTGCGCAACCTGCTTTTAAATCATCAGCTGGTTAAAGAAAGCGATTTGGAACTGGTGCTCAACCTGGCCATGAACTATGATGAAGAATTTAAATATAATGTGAGCCTCATTTCCGGAAATATCACCGAGTTGTTTTTGGATACGGAAAACACGACATATCAGCCGACAGGCCCGCCGGGAAGATTTTTGTGGCCGGCGGGCAAATATATGTCGGTGTCCTCGGGATACGGCTGGAGAAAGCACCCTGTGCTGGGAGGGCTGAGGTTTCACCGGGGCATCGACATAGCCGTCCCCAGAGGAGCCCCGGTTTTATCCGCCTGGGACGGGAAGGTTATTCTGGCGGGCTGGGTATCGGGATATGGAAAGACGGTAATCATTGAGCACGGTCAATACAGGACACTTTACGCCCACCTGATGTCTTATGAGGCGGAGCCGGGGCGGGAAGTCAGGCAGGGAGAACAGATTGGCAGGGCCGACTCCACCGGATTATCCACCGGGGATCATCTGCATTTTGAAGTAAGATCCGGCCGGGGGCAGACAAATTATCATAATCCCATGGCGGTTTACCGCTCATTGCCCGGAGGGGAGGATGACAGCAATTGAAAGTATACCTTGTGGTTGGCGCCGGAATGCATGAAAGTATGGCCGCGGTGCTGGAAAAGAACGGCTTCGATATAATAGGCTACGATTACACGATTGATGCCGCCGCCATAGCCTTGAAAAAAAAGCTGTTGGACCCCGACCTTTTCGTAATCAACGGCCTGGCCCAGGCGTCAGGGGCCACCGGGGGAGTAATCAACCGCAACCGCTCCCTGCTGGTTAAACTTAAAGAGATAAGGATGGCCGCGCCCCAAAGCAGGGTTCTGCTCCTCCTGCCCGGTGAAAATCCTCCCGAGGTGATTCGCGGTATTGTTTCCCTCGGCATTTATGATATACACCAGACCTCGCGGTTTGATGAACAAACCCTGCTGGACTGGATTGAAAGGCCCATGTCCATAGCGGATTTCGATCAATTCCACATCGGGCAGGTGCCGGACAGTGAACAGGGGGAGATACATTATAGTCCTGAGAAAGAAGGGAGTAAACAAAAACCTTATTTTAAAAGGACGCTGGCCGGCTTCCAGTCCGGTAAGGGCCTGGTGGCAAGGATTGCCGGATCATTTAGTGACGGCAAAGAAAATAAAGAACCGGTTAATGTAAGGCGGACAGGCGCCGTTGAGCGGAAAAGGACGGGCAGGCCAACAGCGGTGCTGGGCATTGGAGACGCCAGAATCGAAGACTGGATTAAAGCATATTTTTCAGATCAGATGGAAGCCGTTGCCTCCGCCGCCGAACCGGAAGAGATAAAGCAAAAGGTGACCGGCCTTTTCCCCGATATATTGATTTTAATGCGCCAAAGCGTTATCGGCGGGGTGCCCGGCGCGGATGAACTGTCCATATGGGCTGCCGGCCAGGTCCCGGCTGTTCTTTTTATTGTGGGTGAACTGGATGACGCGGGAAAGGAGATGGTTGACCGGGCCGGAAGCGCCGGGGTACGCCATATAATTTCCTGTGAAAAGGGCGGGTATATTTCCGGCGATGAACTGGTCTACGTCCTGACCGGCATAATCAGGGAAATGCAGGGTTCCGGCCAGGCCGGAGGGCGGAATGAGGCGGGCGGTTCATTTAATGGTGAAGCAAGGAAAACGATAAATTCCCTGCTGCAGGGGGCCGGCGCCTTCGGCAGGGCATTAAAGCAGCCGGCCGATTCAGTGACCGAAAAAAGCAGGGGAAGGGTGACGGCAAAGAAAAAAAGCCCCAAAATAAACATGGGCCACGGGTTGTCCCTGGAAGAGGAAGCCCGGCAGGTATATAGCCCGGACCTGAAAAATCCCACCGCAATAATTCCCGGTGGGATTATTGCCGTGGTGTCGCCCTGGCGGCCCAACCTTGCCGGCAGGCTGGCGGCCCAGGCGGTTAAGATATTGGGCCAGGCGGAAGGGAGCGAGGTGGTTTACATCGGGGCCGCCAGGGACAGTACCGGCGCCATATGGCTGGACGTACCGGACGAGGAGTTGATGATGTCGGACTGGCGGGTGCCCGGTTCCTGTTACCCGATTATAAAAGACAACATAAGGATTTACGCTGTCGACCCGGTCAAGGACCTTATGCCCGGGAACGAAAGCGAGCTTTGGAACATTTTAAAACAGGCCAGGAAAACCTCAACCTACACGGTGATGGATTTTGCCGGTGACATATCGGCGGCGGAAAAGGCGGCCCACCAGGGCCGTTCGGTTTTGCTGGTCGTATTGCCCGGCAATGACCCGGTGGAACTGAAGATATCGACCCTGTGGCTGAGGAATTTTATAGAAGGCAAACAAAACGTCGTTACCGGCATTGACCTGCGGGGCGTACCTCCATCAGTACCAGACGGCCTGAAGCCCAAGGTGATTATAAGGAACAACCCGGCCGACGCCCTGAGCATGGCATTGGTTAAAAACAGCGATTGCGAGTTCATCTGGAGTTGAGGTGGAATATGTCAAAACTAAGAAAGATATCACACGTGCTGGTTGCATTTTTACTGGCTTGCGCAGCCGGCGGCATTGTCTGGTATTACGTCAAAATCAACACTCCCGGCGTCAAAGTGGTGGTGGCCGCGGAAAAACTGCCCGTCGGCACCGTTATAGGGCCCCAGCATGTCATGGAGAAGGCTTACCCCCTGTCGGTGGCGCCGAAGGACGCCGAAAGATCACTGCAAAAGACCATAGGGAAAACCATAGTGTCCGGAACAGTTTTCCAGGGTGAGGTAATCCGCGGAGGGCACATTGCCGCCGACACGGGGAGCCTTAAAGCAGTCCTCGGTTCGGTGGCCCCGGGCAAAGAGGCCATCGACCTGCCGGCGGAAACAGCGGCCGGCATGAAGGGGGTGGCCGTAGGGGACCGGGTCAATGTGTTTACTGAAATAGAAATTGCCAAGGACACTTCAGTGGTGGAATGCGTGGCCAGGGAGGCGGTTGTACTCCGCGTTCCGCCGGTGGGGGCAAGGGAAGACTCACTGGCGGCCGCGGCGGCAAAGGGAGCTTATGTAATTGCCGTTACCCCGGAGGAGTCTAAAAAGGTGGCCGAGGGGATAGTGCGCGGGAAGAAGTTTTCCATTACCCTGCTGGCAAAAGGGGGACAGCCGTAATGTTTCCGGGCAGGTTCTTCAGCAAGAAAGGCGTTAAAAAGAACGCCGGGGAGTTTGTCCTCTGGCGGGCCGGCCGGGAGCCGGCGAAAAGGATGGAGGAAAAAACCGAAACCATCAGGCTGTTCAACATACCGGTGAGCCCGGAAGCACTGCCTGGTTCCGGGAGGATATACACCGTTCAGGGTTCTGTAAAGGGGGACGGGGCATCCACGGTGGCCTCCAACCTGGCCGGGCTGCTGGCCCTGTCAAGCCCGGAAAGGGTGGTGTTGATCGACCTGGATGGGTACGGAACCGTCAGGAGCAGGCTGGGGCTCCCGGCCGGGGAATGCCTGGTCAACATCCTGGACTGGGAGGATATACACGGTCCCAGGGACATTGCCAGGGGCGTCCTGGCCCATTCATCAGGAATAATGGTGATACCAGGGGTTATCCATTACGACCATGTGGAGAAGGTTACTCCGGACCTGGTTTTCAAAATGCTTACCCTCCTGAAGGAGAGCTACGACTACATAGTAATCGACAGTCCGCCGGCAGGAATGGAAAACAGCGCCTGGGCCGCCGCCCTGGTTTCCGACGTGATTTTGACAGTATTCAGGCCGGACCGGGTAAGCCTTGATTTGCTCAACGAAAATAACGGATTTATGTCCAGGCTGGGGTGTCAGGACAGGGTATATACAGTCTTGAATCAGGCCGGGGTACCCGGCGGAATCCGTCCCGGGGACGTGGAAAACAAGCTGAGCCTGAATTTAATCGGGATGCTGCCGTATTCCATTACGGTGGCCGAGGCGAACAACCGCCGGCAGCTGGTTGTTTACGCCCGGCAAAAAGACAATTTTACCAGGGCCCTGCAGCTTCTGGCGGACAAAATACCAGACCGGAAAAGGGTGGTGTCATAGTTGGACCAGGAGCTGATCAAGAAACTGGCGCAAAGATGCAGCGGCTACTTTATAGAGGACAGCGGGGAAGAAGATGCCGACCGGTATTCCCTGCTGATAAGCGAAAGGGTCCCCGGGATGACCGAGGAGAAGTACAGGGAAATCCGCGGTTATGTGCAGACCACCCTGAGCAATATTTTAAAGCCCGAAGAGAGGATGAAAAGCCGGGACCCCATTGTGCGATCCAAGCTCAAGAGCATCGTGATGAGGGGGCTGATGGAAAAAGACGTGCCCCTGGGCGATGCCGCGGCCCAGGTCCTGGTGGAGGAACTGGGCAACGACCTGCTGGGATACGGCCCTATCGAGCCGTTTTTTTACGACCCCGAGGTAACCGAGATAAAGGCCGGTAAAGATATTGTCAGGATAGAAAAACACGGCGTGGAAAGGATCGCCGAGGGGGCCGTGTTCAGGGGCGAGGACCACATCCGGGACGTGCTGGAAAGAATGCTTGCCCCCACCGGCCGGAAGATAGACATGGCCACCCCCGAAGTCAACGCCAGGCTTTTCGACGGCTCGCGCCTGATAGCGCAGATACCGCCGCTGGCCGTTGACGGCACAATGATTACAATCCGGCGGTTCAGGACCGACATGACCGTTGCAAACCTGATCAAACGGAGGGTTGTTTCCCCTGAAATAGTGGATTTTTTAAGGGCCGCCGTAGCTACCAGACAGAACATCGTGGTCAGCGGAGGAACCGGCTCCGGAAAAACCACCTTTCTTAACTGCCTTGCTTCTTTTATACCGGAAGAAGACAGCGTCATCACCATTGAAGAGCCCGCCGAACTGAATCTCCAGCACACCAACGTAAGGAGGCTGGAAGCCAATTCGCAGACCGGGTATACGCAGAGGAGGCTGGTGGTATCCGCCCTGCGCATGGCTCCCAGGAGGATTATCGTGGGCGAGTGCCGGGCCGGGGAGACCTTCGACATGCTCCAGGCCATGAATACCGGCCATGCCGGATCAATGACCACGGCCCACGCCAACTCGGCCTGGCTTTTGCGGGCCAGGCTGGTAAACATGGTCCAGATGGCCAGGATGGACCTGCCGTACGAGGCTATAATCGAGTTGATCGCCGAAGCTACGGACCTTTATATTCACGTCACCAAAGACAAGACCGGCAGGCGCAGGCTTGACCATATATGCGAGGTGGCCGGGGCCAGGCGCAACCAGGAGGGAATTTTGAACGTGGCCTTAAACCCACTGTGGCAGTACGACAGAAAAAAGGATGACTTTGTTTGGGTGGGCGGGGAGTTTATCCGCCGGGAAATTTTTGCCGAAGAAGGGGGCTGGATGAATTGAGTGCAATGTATGATTTGCAGATGGCGTTCGCCCAATCCCTGCCGGTGATGGCGGTCCTGCTGACGGCCCTTGCTGTTTTCTGGGCTGTTGTCGGAAATAAGATTAACAGGGGGGCCAGGCTGGTCAGACTTAAAGACGAGACAGTAGAGACCCGTATAAGTCCCGGCAGGTCCTCCCAGGATGTAATCATCATCACGGCAGGGGGGATAACTTCAGCCGGAATAATTTTTGCCGTCACCGGGGCCTGGCATTTCGCCCTCCTGGGCCTGTTCGGCGGCACATTCATTTTGAAATGGTGGAAGCGAAAACAGGAAGAGGACAGGATGGAACTCCTCAAAAGCCAGTTTGTTGATGTGCTGGGGCAGCTGGAAAGCGCCATGTACGGGGGGTTGAACCCCTACCAGGCCCTGGAGGACGCCGTCCCGAACATGCCCAGGCCGGCCCGGGACGTGTTTTACGAGGTCCTGCGCCGGACCAGGACCGGAGACACACTGGTGCAGGCCCTGGAGGCGATAAGGAAGGAGACCGGATGGGAGGAATTAAAGGCCCTTTCCGTTGGTATGAGACTGTACAGCCGGGTCGGCTGCGACCTGGGAGAGATATGCCGGCACTCCATGGAGTCCCATGAGGACAGGGAGAGCTTCCGCAGCATAGTTTCGGCCTCTATAGCCCAGAACATAATGACGCTGAAGGTTCTCACCGTCCTGCCCTTTTTCTTCGTGGGCCTGGCCAGGGTGCTGGCCCCCGGGTTTGCCAGGCCCCTTTTCCATACCGTGGAAGGTTCGATTGTATTTATCATGGCCGCCGCATGGATCATCCTGGGCAACATCCTGACCAGAAAAATGATCAAAAAGACCCTCGGCGTATAAACCAAAACGAGTAGTGGGCTGTATGAAAAACCTTCAGGAAGTGGTGAACATGGAATTTTTATTTGACTGGATTAATCAGTTTGACGGGGCATTCCTGGCTGCTTCGCTGACTGCCGCCGCCGTTCTTGTACTGCTGTCCGGCAGCAGGCTGAAGCTGCCGGGCGGGGTTGAACTGAAGGGCAGGGCCGATGAGCTTTTGCACAATACCGGGCAGAAATTAGGCAGTGACGTCTCCCGTTCCGTGCTGCAGAAGAAACTGACTCAGGCGGACCTGGACATCGAACCGGAATATTTTGCCGGACTGCAGTTTGCTCTCCCGGTTCTGGTGGCGGCCGTTCTTCTGCTCCCGTCCCTAATAGGTTTATACGACTTCTACTGGGCTGCCCTGTTTGGCGTTATTTCCTATTTGATTCCCGGGCTTTGGCTGAACAAAAAGGTCAGGGCCCGCACCGGGGCAATTAAAAAAGATATCCCGGACTTCTGCCTGCTGCTGGGGAACGCGTTAAAAGGGGCCGACCTGCTGGTGGCCCTGGAGGAAGTGGCCAGGACCATGAAGGGCGAACTGGCGAAGGAAATAAACCGGGTGCTCACGGATATGGCCACCGGGGACAGCCGGGCGGCGGCCCTGAATAAAATGGCCCTGCGCTGCGGGATATCGGAACTAACCGGCCTGGTAAGCAAAATGCAGCAGGCCATGAGGTACGGCAGCCCCCTGGAGCCGGTGGTAAAGCACCACGCCGAAAAGATTTTGGCCGGGAAAAAGCACGAATCCCAGAAGGTGGCCGGGGAGTTGACCGTAAAGCTGCTGTTCCCGATCATTGTTTTTGTACTGCTGCCCCTGTTTATTTTAATCGGGTTTCCTGTTGCCTGGAATCTTTGGAAAGTTCTTGAGTGAGAGGAGGTGCAGTATGTTGAAAGCGATTAAGGGTGCAGCCCGGACAGTCACCGGAATCCATAAGGATGAAAAGGGCCAGGGTATGGCTGAATACGGCCTGATCATAGCCCTGGTGGCGGTGGTGGTGATGGCGGCCATCGGCATTATGGGCCAGAGGTTGCTGGCGAAATTGAACAAGGTCAATGAGCAACTGCAGTGACAGCCTTATAAGAAAGCTTTATCCAAGTGGATAAGGCTTTCTTTTTTATAGGGGGATTTTATGAGATTTGACATAGACATGGTTTTTACCGACCGGGAAGCTTTCTCCATTAACTGACCGGGGGTGGGCATTTGCTAATTTATACAAATCTTCTGCTGGCCGGGGTCCTTACAGCCGTCTGCACATGGACGGATATAAAGTCAATGGCCATCTATAACAGGTATACATACCCGGCAATTTTAACCGGCCTTGCCTTAAGCCTGCTGACGGGGCAATACACCAACCTTTACGGGGCACTGGTAATTTTTGCCGTATACCTCTTCTTTTTTTTATCCGGGAAAATGGGCGGGGGAGACCTGAAACTGGCCGTGGCCCTGTCGCTTTTCCTGGGAATGCCGGCGGTGATTATGGGTTCCCTGCTGGCCGGGGTTGTTATGATGGCCTGGGGCTTTGCCTCCACCTGGCATAAGACAGGGCGGTTCCGGACCGCAGTCCTGGTGATGACGGGGAAACTGCCCGGCGGCGAAGTGCCTTATGGGGCCATATTGGGGCCGGGGTCTTTAATATTGGCAGTTTTCTATTATGATGTATAATAATTATTGATTACTCAAAGGAGATGATTTTTTTGAAAAGATTTCTTATATTCGTTTGCTTTGTGCTTATTCTAGCTCTTTTTACAATAAATCTGAAATACATAACTCCGGCCCATACCGATTATAATTACAATGTCAAAGTCCTTGTGAACGACAAAGAGGTGTATTTTCCCGACCAGAAGCCATTCATTGATAGTCAGGCCGGTAGAACCTACGTTCCTTTGCGGTTTGTCAGTGAAGCCCTCGGCGGGATAGTTGACTGGAACCAGGACACCCGGACCGCCATCGTGAACAAATCGGGCACCGTCATCCTGATGCAGATCGGGTCCGAAAGTCCCACCGTCAACGGCCAGGCGAAGGTAATTGACGCCGCGGCCATGCTGATGAACGACCGCACCATGGTCCCCCTGCGGTTCGTCAGCGAGTGCCTGGGAGCCACCGTGGAGTGGGATGCGGTGAACAGGGTTGTAAAGATCACCACCTCGTCCACGCCTACGGGGTCAGATAAAGAAGTGCCTCCGGGATACAAGGTCACTTCCATGGGGTACGTTGTCCCCACTGATACTAAGCTGGAGGTTGACGACCAAAGCGGAGACATCAATATCAGAATAATGATCATTATCACCAGGGGAGACCTGGAGACCCAGTTCAGTCAGGCCGGGGACATTCTGGCCGGCGTTCACGGGAGGGAAGCCGCCAAAGAAGCGGTGGACTACGCGAGGAAGAAGACCATCCCGGAATTCGATCTAGAGAGTAAGTATTTCGGCAATATCCGCGTATACAGCAGTTGGAACGTACCTTGTATCTATATCGAGGTTTGGAGTGAATAGAACTTGAAAAAAATATATATCCTGATACTGGCGGCCGCGCTCTTGCTCTGCGCCGCCGCCGCTTACGCTGAGCCTCCGGAGGCTCAGCTTTTGTCTTTGTTGAACAGCCCGCCTGAAAGTCTGGACCAGGGCCGGCTGGAGCAAATGACAGACCTTGCCAGGAAGATAACCAACGACGAGCTGAGACCTTTAAATTTCAATCAAGACTTTTACAAAGAAATAGACAAGCAGGGCCGCCTGCTGAACGGCAGGACTCTCTACTACTATTGGGTCCTGGCCTACGGAGGCGAACACGGCACTTATGACCACAACCAGGGAGAGTACAGGTATCTCGGGTACACGGCTTTGGGTGAGTCGTACACCAACTGGTTATTCAGGCCCGACTTTTCCGGCTCTATCGATATCAATAATGCAAATTGGATAGAAAAACCTGAAGAAAAAAAATACGTTAATCAATTTGTCACTCAAATTATGGGTGAGAAAGAAGAGCTTAAAGTTAATAACTTCGACAGACTGCGCTCAACCCAAAAATACCGGGAACACATCGCCTGGGGACTCTATCTGTTAAGTGTTTACCAACCTGACTACTACAAGCTGGACGTTGAAAATTTATTGGACAGGGATTGGGAAAACTGCGTCCACATACTCCAGCCGCCGACTAAATATATGTTCGGCGCCGGGAGGATGTTCCGCTGGATGCCGGACGGCACCATGAGGTACATGGACGTTCCCCTGCTGCCTGACTACTTGCTGCAATTCGACCTCTCCGCCGATATAACGGAAGAATCATTCCGTGGGACTCCCGGCGAAGTAATCGAGTCCACGGCCACCTTTGCGCTCAACAAAGAGGCGTTCTACGGGGAGACGGCAAAGCTGAGGCTGTACATGAAGACCGCTGCCGGCGAGACTGAGCTGTCCTTTGCGCCCGTTGACCCGGCAAAGAAAATGAACGGAAACCAATACACATTCCAGCCGGGCGAAAAACTTGAAGTCAAATTCAGCTTCACGGTCCCCAGCGAGCCGGCTGAAATCGTCGCCAGGATCGACCGTGTTTCCAATATGCGGTACTGGATTGAAAAGAACACTGCCAACAACGAAGACAGGGCGCCGTTGATCGTAGGACAGTACGACATTAAAGTCGAAATACTCCCCGATGAGAATGTTTTTATGGCCGTGGACGAGGACTGCGCCACGGTCAGCTACAACGTCAGGATTGCCCGAAAAGACAGCACCCCCGGAGATATCGAAGTGTCCCTGACCGTTAAGGACCCGGCAGGAAACCATACTGAAAGATATAGGCTGGGAGCCGGGTATGTAGATGTACCCTTTGATTTTCCGGCAGCCGCCGGGTCATACACCATGGAGGCCGAAGCCTGGCCGGTGGGCGCCGATGACGTTTTTCCAAATGACAACCGGGACATAATTACTGTTGCCGTGGTGAAAGAAGTGTTAAAGACCGACAGCAAAATACATACTGAACTGATTGACGGCGGCCCGACATACAGGAGATAAGATTAATGTTTACGGCCCATCCGCATGCCCGGATGGGCCCTTTATTTTTAGGGGGGTGATTTTTTGAGAGGTCTTTTAAAAAACAACAGTGGCTCAATAACACTGGAGTTTGCCATTTGCGGCATCATGTTTACCGGTTTTGTATTGGGCATGGTGGTGGTGGGCCTGTGGATATACAACGTTTCCCAGGTAAAGCAGGGCGCCAGGATTGCCGCCTACAGTGTGGCCGTTACGGATAACCCGTCTGAATCCCGTGACAAGGCTTTAAAATACCTCGACAAAACTTTGATTGCCTGCCCCGGCAGGGAAGCAGATGCGTACAGCAGCCACAGCAACGGGTACGGGGTGGCTGAGGCCCAAATGGACCCTCTTTTTCCGGGCTTTCAAAAACTGATTGACCCGAAGGGTACATCGACTGTAAACGGCAGGATAAGGATCAGGAAGGAGGCGTTCATGGTTCGTGAGTACAGGTTCAGGCCGGGCAATCAGCAGTACTTTAACTAGCCGCTTGAAAAACCAAAAAGGTTCGGTTTTATTGGAATTTGCCTTTGTAATCACCATTTTGATTGTGGTTTTCATGGGAACTGTTACCCTGTCCTTCCTCTATTCCGACTATTACGCCGTCCAGAAAGTGGCCAGGGAAGGCGCCAGGGAGGCGTGCATAACGGGGAGCGAAGACCAGGGAAGGCAAAAAGCCCTGGAGGCGGCCTGGCTCTGGGGTCTGGACCCAAATAGAACGGCAGTGGAATTTGAACGGGACAGCTCTGCTAACAGGGCTATAGAGACCTGTACTGTCAGGTATATTGCCCGGCCCTTTGACAGAAGCTTTCCAACCCTGGTGAACGGTACTCCCCTGCGTGACGTTCAATTAAACGCCAGGGCTTCCTTTGGCTGGCGGGACTTTACTAATTAGATCGGGGGGTGGGAATTATTGCTGAGAATTATTCAAGACGAAAGGGGCAGCATCCTGCCGTTGTTTGCAGTGGTGGTAACAATACTTGTTATGGTCGCGGCAGTAGCCGTAGACTTCGCCAGGTATGCGGCGGCGTCCGAGAAACTGCAGACAGCGGGTGATGCCGCGGCTACCGCAGCCGCCATGAGCGCCAAAAGGTATGTCAGGCTGGAAATAGACCCCGGCCGGTACAGGGACTGCTGCCCCAAAAAAGATGGCGGATGCAGGCCATGCTGCAGGGACTGCGGAGACTCTTTCGAGGTGGAAGGCAGAGAAGACCAGCTGTTGGAGGGAAAGGGGTATAAGAAGTACTGCTGTTCCTGCGGCTGCGGCCGGGTGAAAATACTTGCGCGGTGGGTAAAGTATGAGAAAAACGGTTCAGATGCGGCAGCGGCGGCTGAAATGTTCTTCAACCTGAACAAACCCGGGGAGATGGATGAAAGCGCCGGGGGAGACTCTTACATAAGCTTGGTCAGCATCAGGGGAAACCCGGGTGACCCCCTGTATCCGTCCGTCATTGTAAGGACCCGGGGCAAGGTAAAAACCATTATGATGGACTTCATGGAAAAACTGTATCCCGGCACTGATATGTCGACCCTGGATGCCTCCAGGTGTTCCCAGGGAGGGTCTTTCTATTACGACCTTAACGGGAAATGGCACCGGGCAGCCAGGGAAGGGTGTAATTGATTAAAGAATGCAGAAGCCAGAATTCAGAATCCAGAATTGTATGTAAAAGCAGTTAGCTGCCAAATATAGGGAGGTTGAAAAAGATGCGAAAACTCCCGGGCGGATCCTTTTTTGTGGCCGCCGCAGTGTATCTGGCGGTCACCAAGCCCCCGGACCTTATAACGCTGCTGGCAATTATCGGGTGTGCGGTAATAGCCGGGCTGTCAGTTACCAGGTATTCCCACTGGTCCATTACCGGCGGGGCCATGCTGACAGCCGGCTCGCTGTTCCTGCAGTCGGCCCTCTCATACAGATGTACAGACTGCTTAAGGGCAGACATGATGATCCTGGCCGGTATTATAACACTGTCCGTGGTGCAGTGGGGAAGGCTTAAAACAGCCGTGCGCACCCTGGCTTCGTTGATGACGGTAATGATGCCGGCCGCCGTGATACTTTACACCAGCCTTGCGGGGGTCGCCGGCGCGGAAAGAGTACTGCCGGTGGAAAAGGTGGGCAGATACATAATGGTTACCGGGGACGGCGGAGACGTATCCCTTGACACCGCGGATAAACCGGTATTGTTTTACTCTCCCACCTGCGGCGCCTGTTCAGAGGCCGTGAAGACCCTGGCCAAATTGGACCCTGAAGGCAAACTTTGGGTGCCGGTGCAGACAATGGGGGATCCCTCGAAAGGCGGGGAATATCTGAAAGCAAAAGGCTTTGTTGGCGAAAGCTTTTACTTTGATTGGGGCGGGCCGGTGCCGGCAATGGTGGTGACCAGGGATAACAAAACGGTAGAGGTTATTGACCCGGAAGAAATGCTCAGGGTGGTCGGAGGTGATGTGCGTTGAGGTTGTGGACTGCGGGAATGGGCGGGCTGCTTTTATTCCTGCTGGGATTAGCCGCGGGGAAATTCTACCCGCTGGTAAATATCCTGTGGCTGGTCTATACCCTGGGATTGACAGGTATCACACTCCTGTGGGTAAGACACATCAACAAAAACCTTGACAACCTGCTGCTGGAGGTGCCGGACCCGCAACTCCTCCGAAAGTCATTTGCTTTCGATATAAACGAGTTTTCCATGGCCCACAGGAACATGGAGAAGGTGTACAAAAAGCTCCAGCTGGCGGAATTCAACCTGCTTAACCAGAAGGCCAGGCAGGCCGGCGAGAATTTCAACCTGATGCTGTCCAACACCACCGATTCCCTGACCGGTGTCCCCAACCGGAGGGAATTGGACAGGTATCTGGAAAAGGTGGCCGGAAAGATGAACCCCATGTCGGTAATCATGGTAGACATCGACCACTTTAAAAAGATCAATGATACTTACGGTCATGCTGCCGGAGATATGGTGCTGCAGCATTTCGCCTCAGTGGTAAAGGGATCGGTAAGGCCTGCGGACTTCCTGGGCCGGTACGGGGGCGAGGAGTTCATGGTCATATGCGGCGCAGAACTTGAGGAGGCGGCCGAGATTGCCGAACGGGTGCGGCAGGTAGTGTCGGAGACACCGGTTAAGGTTTCAGACAACCAGACAGTCGCCGTTACGGCCAGTATGGGGGTGGCCGAATACAGGACCGGAGATACCATGGAAACCATGGTTCAACGGGCTGATGAGGCCCTTTACCGCGCCAAACAGGACGGGAGAAACATGGTTAAAAAGGAGAGTGAACAGCCATGCGCAGGATAAAACTTCCGGCCAAGAACATGAGTTTTTGGGTGGCCATGATTTTAAGCGTTGCCGCGGGCCTGTCCGTTCTGCTTGCTTTCTACCGGCTGTACATGCCGGTTAGGGTGCTGGCGCCGAAGCAGGACATCAAGGCGGGATCGGTTATAACCCAAAATGAAATAGGCTTTTTGACCGTTTCCAAGAAGGATAAACATTCCATGGCCCTTACCAATCCCCGGCAGGCCGTTGGAAAATACGCCAAGGACAAGCTGTACGCCATGGAACCCATACTGTCACAGAAAATCACGGCCGACCAGAGGGAGATCATGGGCATATCCGGCAGCCTGGGTCCGGACGAGACGTACATAACATTTAAGCAAAATGAAGCCAAGTGGCCCCAGGGATTGAAGGAAGGGGACAGTGTATCTGTGGTGGCGGTGGTGGAGGATGGGATTCCCCGGGTAGTGGGGGAAAAAATCAAAGTTCTCAACATTGCCGGGGCTAAAGCTGCCGCGGGCCAGATAGACCAGATTAAAAACGCCATCACCAGCAGCGACAGCGGCATAACCCTGGCGTTGAGGTGGACGCAGCTGGGCCCGTTATTTTACGGAAAGTCCCTGTCCAAGGAAATCTGGATAGTGCCTGAGCACCCCGCCAGAGAAACAGGAGGAGATATCTATGAACCGGGCAAGCTTGAACAGTTACGACAGGAGGCAATTAACCAGAATAGTTCAGGACAACGTAATACAAAAACACAAAGGCCTGTTTCTTAATCCGGATAACCCCAACTCACTGTTTAAGCAGGAGGAGGTTATCAGGCAGGAGATAAGGATCCTGCTTGACCGGGAGGACCGGGAAACAGAGACTTACGTTATTGACCAGCTGATTGGCTATAAAGACCTGGGGCCGTTTTTCAGGGACCCGGAAATTACGGATATCCTGATCAACGGTCCGGACCAGGTGTACATTGAAAAAAACAACCGCCCGGTAAAGACCGCGATCAAGTTTGAGAGCGCCGATGAAGTGATGAAGATACTTCAGATGGCGGTCCAGAAGGCGGGCAGGAAGATAGACTTCAACCACCCCCTGGTGGACGTGAGGCTTCCGGACGGGTCCAGGTTGAATGCCGTCATCGTGCCCAACTGCCCTTTCCCGGCCGTATCCATCAGGAAGTTCGTACAGAAAAGCTTTACCGGTAAAGAGCTGGTTGACCAGGGATTCTTAAGCGAGGAAATGTTATTGTTTTTTCAGTACGCGGTAAAGGCCGGGTGCAATATTGTCATAGCCGGCGCCACCGGGTCCGGTAAGACAACCTTTTTAAGGTTTTTGTGCTCCTTTATTCCGGAAAACGAACGGATCGTGACCATCGAGGACACCTTCGAGTTGAACCTGGAAGGCCACGTTGTTCCCCTGCAGAAATCCGCCCGGGTGGATGTTAAAGACCTCATGGTAAACGCCCTGCGCATGTATCCCCGCCGGATAATACTGGGCGAATTCAGGGGGGCCGAGACATTCGAACTTCTTCAGGCCATGGGTACGGGCCATATGGGGTCGATGACCACGGGCCACGCCAACAACGGCAGGCAAGACCTGGTCCAGCGCCTGATCCGGGCCATGATGGGCGCGGGGCTCTCTGATGAAGAGCTGACCCGGCATATCTTAAGTTCTATCGACCTTACAGTTTTTATTAAAAAATTCAAGGACGGCAAGTGGTGCATTACCGAGGTGAACGAACTTGTCGACGACCATGGCGGGCCAAGATTTGAAGAGGTATATAAGTTCAACAGAAGCACCGGCAGGCATGAGGCGGTAAAGAGCCTCTCACCGGCGCTTCTGGAAAGGCTGCAGGACGAGCTGGGCAATGAAAAACTGCCGGGTATAAAGCCGTTCTCCAACCTGTACAAACCGAGGGGTGTGGTCGCGCTTTGATGAATATAGCCGTTGTTAAGACCATGCCTGAGGTAATAATTCCGGCTGTGCTGGTTGCGGCCGCGGTAATGTCAATCTGCATCTGCCGTAACATTGAAAAATTCAGGAGGTCGGCATCCAGGCTAAAGGAGATCCTGGAGTACGAGGCCAGGCAGAGGGATTCTGCCTTCACAAAATACAAGGTTGCCAGGGACGCCGCATACAAGCTTAACCGCCTGGGGGCGCCTGTCAATTACAACGCCTTTTTGGTATTGAACCTGGCGATATCCCTGGCCCTTGCCGTGGTAAGCATAAAGGTGCTGTCAAACCCTCTCCTGGCCGCTATTTTGATGGTAATCTGGATGCTTTTCTCCCACCAGCTGGTGGACAGGCTGTACCGCACCCGGGTAAAGGCAAAAATTGACGCCCAGGCCCAGCTGGCCCTCCAGCTCATTGCGGAGCTGTACAGCGTTTCGGACAACCTTGTTCAGGCCATTGAGAGGGTAATACCGTCCACTCCCCGGCCTCTGCGCAGGGACCTTGAAAATCTCGTCCTCCAGGTAAAGACCAACAAGGATTTTGACCGGTGTCTTTTAGATTTCGCCGCCAACATAGACAACCGGGACATAGAGACATTCGTCCACGGGATTATACTGGCCGAACACTTCGGCACCGAAACCCACGAGGTGATAATGAAAAATGCCGAGGTAATCCGGGACAGGATTGCTCTGCGGGAGGAATTGATTGACGAAACCAAGGGAAAGAAAGCGATTATTCACCTCTTCATGATCATCCTGCCGGTTGTTTTCCTGTGGCTGTTCACCGGTTCTGACGACGCGAGGAGAATATTCACCGATACCGCAAAGGGGAATTACCTGGTGTCCTTACTGGCCGTTGTGGAGTACCTTTGCTGGTACTTTGACAGCAGGAAGGGGGTGGCCGAGGAATTATGATGATGTACGCGGGGCTGCCCGCGGCGCTTGTAGCCATGGCCGTACTGGCCTGGTGTATGAGGCGGGTTAAACTGCCTGAGCCACTGCAAATAATTGAAAAGCTGGGCAGTTACAGCGTTTCCGGAGAGGACATGAAGACGCTGGGCAAGCGCCTGGAAGCTTTGAATATACCGGTATCGCCGGAATTATATGCAGCGGCAAAAACGGTAATTACCGTAATCCTGGTTTTAACTGGGCTTTTTCTATTGCTTGACCGGCATATCCAGGGTGTGTTATTGCTCTTTGCCGCCCCCATGGCCGGGAGACTGCCGGAGCTTTTCCTTGAATTAAGGGAGAAAAAGAGAAAGGAGTTGATGCTGAGAGATTTCCCGCTGATGGTGGACCAGGTGAGGATATACGCCAGGGCGGCCGGTTACTTTCAGGCGCTTAAAATAGCGTCTTACGCCACAAAGGGGGTGCTCGGGCGGGAAATGGCTGTATTGTCGGCCGAGTTGGAGCTGACAAGCTTTAAAGAGGCCATGAATAACTTTGCCGGGCGCTGCGGGATACCGGAAATAGCCGACTTTGCAAGAATACTGGTGGTAGAACAGGCAACGGGGGCGGATATCGGCGACATACTTTTAAACTGCACAAAAATGGCCCGGCAGAGACAGGTGTCGAAAATAAAGCGGAAGATAAAGATCCAGCCTATACTGATGAGCATCCTGCCGGGGGTGCTGCTGATCATGTTTGTTTTAATGTTCATCATTCCCATGGTGACAAACATAATAACACAATTGAACGCTATCAAATAAAGGAGGAAATTGAAATGGCCCACAGGGTAAAAGAAGCTGTTATGGATCTCCACGGTGACCGGAGGGGGAGTTATTTCATAGAAATGGCCCTGGTGGTGATCGGGGTGGCCCTGACTGTTTTCACGGCGGCCAGCGGGCTGGCAAACAACGGCATTGCGCCGAAGTATTCTGCAATCACCCAGGAAATTCAAAGCGTAACGGTCCCTGACCTTAAATGAAAGGGAGGCTTAAACGGTATGCGTCAAATGTTTGATAAACTGCACCAGGACCAGGGTGGAAGTGTATTTGTGGAAACCGCCCTTTTGATTATCGGGATCGCATTTGCTGTGGCCCCCTTTATGTTTGCGCTGGGTGCCGAATTGGGCGGAAAGATCGAGGATATTAAAGGTGAGATTGAACAGGTGGGGCTTTAAGATGCTGTCAAACTTGCACAGGGATAGAAGGGGGCAGGTGTTTGTAGAAGCACTGATTGTCATCCCCCTTCTGTTCATGCTTTTTATCTTTATCGTGGAAATGGGCTTTTTGATGTATAACTGGTCGGTAATCAACTTTTATACCGGCAGCTGCGCGGTTGCCGCGGCCACAAAGGGTCAGTTTTCAGACGAGATAAGGCTGAGGCTGGCTGAGAATATAAGTGACTGGACAGTAAACAGCCAGGGGCTAAATTACTGCGTGACCGGTACAGACCCCCCGGCTGCCCCGGCCGGCGACACGGTTTATATATATGGCACGGACAGCGGCTTACAGGTGCAAAGAGGGTCATATATCACGGTGAACGTCAATTACCCCTGGCGCTTCAAATTCTTTATCATTGACAGCCTGTCCAGGTTTGCAGTCAGCGAAGAAAATTTCCGCATAAAGGCGAATGCCTCAGTTCCCAGCGAGGTGTTTTTTGAATGATTATCAAAGATCAGAGAGGGTCAGCTTCAATACTGGCCCTCTTTATGATAATTTGTTTTTTTGCGGCCGGCGCCCTGGTAACGGATGTGGCCGGGCATTACTGCCTCAAAATTTCAGCCAAGCATAAACTCAACCTTGCCTTAAGGAGTGCGGCGGCTCAAATCGGCGAGGAGGAGCTGAAAGACGCAAACCTTGTTATTGACGAGGCCCGGGCAGCCCGGGTCTTTTATGATGTTTTAAAGATTAACCTGGTCCTGGATGACGGCCTGAAGCCGCGGGCCGGTTCCATCTTGAACTCGGGCCCCGTCCGGATCGTTTACTTTAAAGTGGTAAATCCGGGCGAAGTGCCTTTTACATACACATACGGGGATTATACGGAAACCGTTAACCGGGCGGCGGTGGTGGGAATAATCGGCTTCCCGGTTAAAAGCGGGTTATTTGCACGAATGGCCGGGGTTCCGGAGGAAACAACTATGTACTGCCGCGCAACGGTTGTACCCGAGTTGATCAGCAGGCCATTGGATTAAATCCAATTAAAGGGGTGCTTTAAATGAAATCGAAAATTAAGGCATTCATTTATTTAATATCCATCAGTATTTTAATTTTTGGCTTTGCCGGAACTGCCTGTGCCGGCAACTATTCATATTTTGCAGGGCAAGCATATTCATACTATAAACTGTGGAGCTACACTGTATCCAATATAAATATTGTCGGGTTTAACATCTCTCAGGGCTTCTCGCAGCAAGTGGCAGCCAACGTGTCAATGACGTGGAAAAGTGGTAGTGGTGGTGGATGGTATGATATTTATTTGAACTATACATTGCCGGATGACGGATCTACATGGAAGATAACAGGCGGCATCACTTTATATGGTGCAGAAAGTTCTTATTTCTTCTATAAAGTTGATACGACACAAACTACACCCGGAACATTTACCGGGATTTCAATAGGCCAGGCTGTAAATGCTGCGAATTCTGCAAAAATATCTGCGGATGCAGCCAATATAAATGCGCTTGGAGCATGCAACGCTGTATCCGATACCAATGGGAACACAATTACTGCAGTCAGGGATAACAGCGGAACTGTGCTGGACGCGGCACGTACGGCAAATACAAAGCTTGACAGCCTCCATATGATCGTAACCAGTATACAAAGCAATATCGGGGCTGATATTACACCGCCTGTTGTTAAATTAAGAACCGTTTCCGGCGCCATGGCTACCAGTGGAGATTCAATTTTTGCAGTATTGGATGTATCAGACAATGTTAGCACTATTTTCACATACAGCTTAGATGCGCTAACGTATTCGCCTGTTCCTTTCAATAAGATAATATCACTCCCGCTTAATAGTTACGGTAATAACGTAATATCTGTTTGGGTAAAGGATGAGGCAGGCAACGTGGGAACAGCATCTATTACAGTAAGAAAATTGTAACAATCATTGGCTTTTAGCTCTGATTATTTAAAACGGGAGGTATAAAATGATTAAGAGATTTTTTTTGAAATCAATGGTGTGCCTGGCAGCAGTTTTTGTTGCTGTTAATTCACTCATTCCGGCGCATGCTGCTATGCGTCCTTTTAATTTTTTGATTGTAGCCGAGGGAGTCCTTCTGAGCAGAAACCAAAGTTATTATTTTACGGTTCCTGCTGTTACCCCGGCAAGTTTTCTATACGTAACGGCCAATTTTACAAATACAGGAACTGCATCTTCTGATTTGGAGATATATGACGCAGATACAAATGCACTTTTGGGTGAAATGCGGTTTTATAACGGGTCCCCTGTAACAAGATCCATGGCGATATCCGGTACACATCAAAACTTTTATGTGGTACAAAAGAAGATTTCCAGAGATATTTATATAAGAAACGCATTTGCAGTCACCAATTCGGATGTTCCCTATCAAGCAGATACTGATGCGATAAAAGGATATGTAAATAATGGTTATGGAAGCACCGTAACTGCCGTAAGAGATTCCGGAGGAACGGTTCTTAATGAAGCCCGCCAGGCGAAAACAAGCGCCCTTGATGCATACAATGAAGCCCGCACTGTTAATACAAAAGTGGATAACGTCTTAAATTCGGTAAATAACATAAGCTCAACGGTATCAAATATTCAGAACAATTTAGGCAGCGACGCTGCACCGCCCATGGTAAAAACAAGGACTGTTTCCGGGGCCATGGCAACAAGTGGTAACTCTATACAGGCTGTGCTGGACGTTTCTGACAATTGCGCCACCCAATTTACATACAGCCTTGATGGAACAACATACCAGCCTTTGGCTCCCGATGGGGTGATACTTCTCCCGGTAACAAATCAAGGGGCCAATCTTTTTGTTATCTGGGTAAAAGACGAGGCGGGAAATAGCGGTAGAACCTCTATTACTATAAGAAAACTGTAAAATAAACCCTATTTGATAAGGGGGAATTTTTTTTGCGGATTGTCTTTATTTTTTTGGTGTGTTTAGTGTTTGCCGGGTGCGGTTCAAGCAACAGAAGTACCGGTTTTACCGGTATAGAAAGGGAAGTATTTCCGGTGGTTGAAACCTACCTGGACAACGCAGCAAGTGGAAACTGGAATGAGGTCTTTGAAACATTATCCGGAGAAGCCCTGGCAGAAGCAAGGGCCAACTCCGGAAGGGCCAAGGCGGGGGAAAAAATAATCTCCAAAGACCTGAAATTAACCCCGGTTTGCCAGGATATTATTGAGGTGTCCGCAGACTTTACCAAAAGCTCAGGTGGGGGATTTGACCGGCTGGCATACAGTTTCAGATTAAAGAAAACTGGTGACCGCTGGCTGATATATAAAACTTCTTATAGTAATTATCATCACGGAGAACTTAAGCCGGGGCAGTTCCCTTCAGAAGGCGCAAGTATTGTAAAAACATACCTGGAATTGCCCTTTATGCAAAAACGCAACAGCAATAAAAAATTCCTGGCCGGCAAACTCCTTGAAGAATCTGAAAAGGCAAAGATGTTGCCGGTTGACTCAAAAATAGTATATGAACAAGAAAAAATTGTAACCAGGGTCAAGGGACTGGAGTGCCTGGGCACGTCAGATGATTTTGCAGTGGTGAAGGTGAACTATGAAGTCATAAGGGGCAACGTCCCACAGACAATGGAAGCGCTGGCCGACATAATTAATGTCAACGGGGCATGGAAAATTTGCAGGATGGACATATCACAACTTTAAGCTTTTGTTGATTAAACAAAAAGGGGGTGCCGGGTCCATCTTGAAAAAGATATTGTTTTTGATTGTTGTCCTCACATTTTTAACACCACTAAGTGTTCCGGCGCACGCCGAAATCATACTGGACGACGGTTTTATCGATAAAAGCCGGGTGGACCCGGCCAAAACCACAGCCCGGGTAGATACTGAAAATCATTGTGTATTGCTGCCCCGGCAGTCATTATCAAGCGCTGTAAGCGTTATGGAAAATGGTATCGGTTATGCCACAGCGTCAAAAGATGGAGTGACGCTTTACGAATATGACGATGCAGCCGGCACTATGGCAGCTAACTCTGCTTACTCATGTCCATGGGTCACGGATGCCACAGGGGTGTCGATCCGCCAGGACAACCTGAATGTTTGGGCTATCACGTCAGACAGCGTTGCTTGTTATAGATTTAACGGCGCCGGCATGAGTAACGATCCGGCCTTAAAAACTACCGGACTGATTAACGTTCTTTCGGTGGCTGCCTTTAAATCAAAGGACTCGGCATTGCTACTGCAAAGTGATGGAAATAAAGCTAAAATAACAAGATATGATGCCGGGGCCAACCTGAACCCCGCCCTGGTTTTTACCCCGGACATAGAAAATCCGGTTTCTGTTTCTATGGTCAGTGACTCCCCGGATTTCAGGTTGTTCACAAAAACCGCGGTCTATTATTTTATGTATGATGATGCCGGGAGTACTTACATTGAGGACCCGGCCAAAAGGATATCCGGGTTGGCGGAAGTAATTTCCGGGAGTAGTGATGACATGGGAAATTCAATTCTAACAAACGCCGGTTTGGGATATTACATTAATAACGATACCGGGGGCGCCTCAAGGGTTGATGTATACAGCCCGGGCCCGGCTAATAAGCCGGTGGCCGTATCATTAAAGCCGGGTACATATGAGCAGATATTTGTCGATGAAGACGGCAACGTGCAGTGGTGGACATATGATGATGCGGCAAGTGGCATGGCCAGGGTACCAGGCCTGGAGGTTTCAGGCCTCAACCTGAACAGGGGATATGCTCATCCGGGAGAATACTATTCAGTTGTTTTAAACACGGCTGTATCCTATGACGCGGCTTACCTTACTGTTGCTGAGGATAAACCTGCCGGCACGTCAATCAGTTACTCCGTGTCTTCGGACGGCGGGGGATCATTTGTGCCCATCATTGCCGGCAGTTGGACGGCCGTGCCAAGGGGTAGAAATTTTGTCTTGAAGGCAGTACTGGACACCAGCGACCCGCAGCAGACGCCCAAACTACTGCATGTAACCCTGGAGGCTGATGAAGACTACATTCTTGAAGGCAACATACTTCCTTACCCGGCGGAACGGGGAAGAAACGTGACCATATCAGCCAGGGCGGTCAGGCTTACAACCGGCGCCCCGGCGATGCTGGACTCATGCACTGCGAGGTACCCCCTGGAAACGAAAAAAAACGGGGAACCGGCCCTGGCCGACGGTCAGCTTCCTGTTGACGCAGCAATGGTTTATAATGCGGCTTCAGGTTTTTGGGAGCACACCTTCACTGTGCCGGAGAAGACGGCCGGCGGCCGGTGGCCGGACGACGGGGCTTACCTGGCAAGTATAACCGGTGTGTCGGGAGCCGCGCAAAAACAGATAACTCTTGATTTGGAGGTAAAGGGTAATATACTGAGAAGACTGATTATTCGGACTATAAACTGGTAAAAGAGCAGTTAGCGATAAGCCATAAGCTGTTAGCTTTAAGTGAAGTGTAACGGCTGACTGCTTTATTGCTTTTTCACCAGTTCTTCAGACAGTTCTTTTAATTCTGCGGTTATTCCGTCAAGTTCAGTGATAAACCCCATGACATCCTGCGATGAGGCAGCCTGTTCCTCTGAAACGGCGGATACCTCAGAAATTTGATTGGCCATGCTTTCAATGTGGCCTTTCATTACGTCAATTATTCCTTTTATATCCTTTACAGATGTATTGGTGCGGCTGGCCAGCTTGCGGATTTCTTCCGCCACGACGTTGAAGCCCCGCCCCTGATCCCCGGCCCTTGCCGCTTCAATGGCCGCATTGAGGCCCAGCAGGTGTGTTTGGGACGATACCTCGTTGATCAACTGCAGTATTCCGTCGGTATTGTTTACGTCATTGAGCATTTGCTGGGTGTTGGAGTTAATGGTTTGCACTGTTGAGGCCAGCTCTTGCGCCGAGGCCGACAGGTTTGTCGTATATGATGATATCTGGCTTACGGCGGCCACCATCTTTTCCGCCATGTTTTTCATTTTTTCTGCCCGCGTTATCGGCAGCCAGAACCCCAGGGTGCCTACAATATTGTTTGACCCGTCCTTTATACAGGTAACCTTGCCCATGTATGGAATTCCGTATAGTTCACTCCCGGCCGTGGCAACCACGCGTTTACCGGATTCAAGGCAGCGGTGGGTAAGGGTTCCCGGCTTTATCGGTTCTCCCGCCTGGATTTTGTGATCCAGTTCTATTCCCGGAACGTAGTAAAGAAACCTTTCGGTATCGCTGACTGTTACGGCATAATCCTCCCCCATTACCTCTTTTAACACCGGCGCCATGTCAACATATCTCTGTATATAGCCATTATCACCCACCTGTAATCCCTCCCTAAAGGAATGTTAATCTATCTATTATTAAACAATAATTAGCAATATCCTCCAAAAAATAGTTTTTATTTTCAAAAATCACTTTACTATCCCAGGGGATTAACGCCCAACTCTTTGGCCAGTTTATTCAGGTCACCCAGAAGCTCGCCGGAAACCGGGATGCCTTCCCGGGAGCGTTTTTGGGCCGTATTGAAACGCCTTTCACCGGGAACAAATATTTCTTTTACCCCCTCGGCTTTCGGGGTGGCCTTGATCTCCTGCAGCATGTTTTCCAGCCTGGGGGTATAGGTGGACGCGGGCATAAGCTTGCTGATGTCGATAGCCAGGAAAAAGTGTCCGACATTGGCCGGATCTGTTTTGTCATCATAAATCCAGCCAATCTGGGGCCCGTAGGCGGCCCCGCTGATAATGCCGGCGAAAATTTCAACCGCCAGGGCCAGGGCGTAGCCTTTGGGGCCACCCATGGGCAGCATGGTCCCCCCGTTGAGGACCGCCTTGGGATCGGTGGTGGGCCTGCCCTCGCTGTCAAGGGCCCAGCCCTCGGGAATAGGCCTGCTTTCCTTGGCCGCCAGTATAACATTGCCCCGGGCCACGCCGCTGGAGGACATGTCTACCACCACCGGCTGTTCCTTGCCGGGGAAGGCGAAGGCAATGGGGTTGGTGCCGAAATAAGCTTTTTTGCCTCCCCAGGGCGGAATGCCCGAAGGTGTATTGGTAAAGGCCATCCCAACCATGCCGCTGGCGCTGGCCATCTTGCAGTAATAGGATGACGGTCCGTAATGGTTGCTGTGTTTAACAGCCACAGCGCCCGTACCTGTTTCTTCGGCCAGCTTGATGGCCACCTGCATGGAGCGTACAGCCACCAGTTGTCCCAGCCCGTTGTCGCCGTCCACGCTGGCCAGGGCCGGTGCGGTGCGGTCCACTTTTATATTGGGTTGGGCGTTAATGCGGCCCCTCCGGATGGCGGTCAGGTAGATGGGCAGGCGGCTTATTCCATGGGTATCTATACCTTCCAGGCTGGTGTCCACCAGTACGTCCGTCACAATGGACGCTTCTTCTGCCGGGACACCTGCCGCCTGTAAAAGGTTTTGGCAGAATTGGAAGACTTTTTGGGACGGAAACAGCGGCATCAGTATCACTCCCTGTTTTGTGTAAAAAAACCTGTACCATTGCGGAAAAACAACTTGCGGGCAGATTATCTCACGACGCAGCATGATGCTTGTCCGGTAAGCACTTTACCGACCTCCCGGGCCACCAGCACCGAGGTGCGTACCTGGGCTTCTTCAGTAAGGCCGGCGATATGGGGGGTCAGGATAATGTTGTCCAGTTCCAGCAGGGGTGATCCGGACGGCGGCTCCTCGGACATCACATCAATGGCAGCCCCGGCAATCCGTTTGGCCTTCAGGGCTTCATACAGGTCGGACTCGTTGATGATCCCGCCCCGGGCGGTGTTTATAATGTAGGCGGTGGGTTTCATCAGGGACAGGCTTTCTTTATTGATAAGGTTGCGGGTACTGTCGTTTAAGGGCACGTGCAAACTTATAAAATCGGACCGGGTGAGCACCTGCTCCAGGCTGGCCATGGAAACGCCAAATTCGGTGATGGCTGTTTCATAAGGCGGCAAGAAGGGATCGTAGCCAATCAGGTTCATGCCAAAGGCCCTGGCCCGGGCGGCCAAACGGGAACCGATCTCGCCCACTCCTATAAGGCCGAGGGTTTTGCCGTGCAGTTCAGACAAGGTGAATTGCTTGCGGTTCCAGTTGCCTTTTTTTATATCCCCGGTAGCCCTGCCCAGTTGCCTGGAGAAGGCGAACATCGCTGCAAAAACATATTCCGCCACCGAAATGGCATTGGCGTTGCGGGCATACACCACTGCCACGCCTGACTGCCTGCAGGCGTTTATGTCTATGTTATCAAGGCCTACACCGAGACGTCCCACCACTTTCAGCCCGGGCGCCGCAGCTAAAAACTCCCTGGTTACCCTGGTTTGGTTTCTTACAATTACCGCATCGGCCGGGGCCACTGCCGGCAGCAGGTTTTCCGACCTCCAGAGACCGGGATCATAAACCACTTCGCCAAATTGGCGCAGGATCTCCAGGCCTTCTTCCCAAATCAATTCCGTTACCACGATTTTCAATACAATCACTCCTGTTTTTTATGCTGTTTCCTATAGAGGGATATCATCATAGGTATGTGGTATGACCAATTTACATTACCATTCTACCCTTCGGTGTAAAATGCTGTCAATCATTAATTTTATCCTCTTGTTGTATCAAAATTTTGCTTATGATAAAATAATTTGTTAGAATCAATTTACAAATTTTGGAGGTAAATATATGTATGATAAATTTCAGCCGGTGGTAACCGAAAATAAAAGCCGGTCGGAACGAATAGTTGCCCAGATAAAATCACTAATGCTTGAGGGAAAACTTAAACAGGGCGATAAACTGCCTCCCGAACGGGAACTGGCTGAAATTATGAATGTAAGCAGGACGTCAGTCCGGGAAGCGATAAAGACTCTTTCGGCCATGGGCCTGGTGGTAATCAGAAAGGGGCACGGGGTTTTCATCACCGAGGCCAACCTTGAGTCGGTCATAAACAGGATGGGAGACGCCCTGGTCATAAAGAAAGATGAAATTGAACAGCTTTTTGAGGTGCGCAAGGTGCTGGAAACCCAGGCGGCGGAATGGGCGGCCGGAAGGGCCACGGAGGAAGAAATTTTTTCTATAAACAAGCTGGTGCTGGAGGCCAAGGCGGCCTGTGAAAAACCCGATACCAGGGTAGAAGTAATGACCAACTATGACAGGGCATTTCACAACGCCGTCATCGAAGCGTCGCACAACAACATTCTGGCCATGCTGAACAACGGGCTGCTGGAAGCGCTTAACAAGGTAAGGGCCAAAACAATGAGGGTTCCGGGAAGGCTGGCCCAGTCCATTCTGGACCACGAAGAAATTGCCAAGGCAATTATGTCCAGGGACGGCAAGCGGGCCAGCGAAGCCATGTATTCCCATATAGAGAGTGTTGAAAAATCAATCAGGGATAATGAAATTGAGTAATAACCGTATCAGTGGTTTGGTTTTAAAGATAAACAAGGCCGGATTGTCAGCACCCCGGCCTTGTTTTTTTGCATGTATTAATTGTTTATCCTCCGAAGATTATGCCCTCCGGCAGGGGAACCAGGAAAACGTAATTGAACACGATGTAAAACCCGCCGCAAACTGCAACTGCCAGGAGTATAACTTTAAAGAAGTTTGGCTTTTCTCCTTTAATCCGGCTGAGGTACCAGAAAAAGAAGGCCATGAAAAGTATGCCGGAGACAAGAAAGCCGGTAAAAATCATCAGGGCCACATAAGCCACAATGCCAAT
Source organism: Bacillota bacterium (assembly GCA_049323615.1). Classification (GTDB taxonomy): domain Bacteria; phylum Bacillota; class Desulfotomaculia; order Desulfotomaculales; family Desulfocucumaceae; genus JBMOPD01. The sequence continues at coordinate 33,761 of JBMOPD010000024.1, forward strand.
GAACATAATGATGACATTTTTCGCCTCAATGCCGGCGAAGGGGCTTTCCTTTTTCCTTTGGATAATGCTGACTACCAGCTGGATTACGCTGAACATGGCCAGCATGGCGGCAATCACCCGGGGGAAGAAACTTCCCATTTCGGTGAGGTCACCGCTCATCTGCCAGAATGCAATGGCGATGAGCAAGAATGCCAGGGAAGAAATGGAGGTGGCGTTAAGCAACGTTAACCCCTCCCTTCGTGTCACGGTTGCGGATGGCGGATATGACCGGCAGAACTACGGACAGCAGGCAGAACAGTATCAATACAATAGAGATGGGCCGGGTGAAAAATACTTGAAACATGCTGCCCGTGGCCTTACCCATGAGCATGGACTGCACCAGCCCGTTTTCCGCAATGGGCCCCAGGATCAGGCCCAGTACAATGGGACCCGGGTGGAAACCGGTTTTTTTGGTTATATAGCCAATCAACCCGAAGAAGACCATGACACCGACATCCAGCATGTTATTGCGGATGGCGTAGGAGCCGATAACGGTCAGGAAAACCACCAGCGGCGCCAGCAGGCTTGTGGGCAGGTTGATAAACCTGGCCACGTACCTTGAGCCGTAAAACCCCAGCACAAACATAACTATATTGGCCAGGACAAAGGAAAACAGGAACGTGTAGGTAATGGCCCCGTATGTGGTATAAAGCTCCGGCCCGGGGCGCATGCCCTGGATCATCAGGGCGCCCAGCATTACTGCCGCCGGTGCTGCGCCCGGGATGCCCAGGGTGAGCAGCGGCACCAGGGAGCCCCCCACCTCGGCGTTGTTGGAGGATTCCGATGCGGCCACGCCGTCGATGATGCCTGTCCCGAACTTTTCCTTTTCCTTGGAAAAGCGCACTGCCTCGTTGTAGGCCATCAGGCTGGCGATGTTGCCGCCGGCGCCGGGTATGATACCCACAGCAGTGCCGATTGCGGAGGAACGGAGCAACAGGCCGGGCTTCTTGATCAGTTCCTTTATAACCTGCTTGGCCACGCCTTTTTTGGGTTTGAATGTGGCCACGTCATGGGAGCTGATCTTCTTCTCGATCATGACCAGCACTTCCGGAAGGCAGAAGAAGCCGATCAGGACCACAATCAGCTCCAGGCCGGCCTGCAGCTGGTAAAATCCGAAGGTGAAGCGCATGTCCCCGCCGATGGGGGAAATGCCGACGGTGCTTAAAAGCAGCCCGAAGGCTCCGCCGATGAGGCCCTTCAGCATGGACCCGGAGGACAGGGTGGCGATTATAGTCAATCCAAAAACCGCCAGCCAGAAATATTCCGGCGGACCGAACTTAAGGGCGGCCGCTGCCAGGGGCGGAGAAAGGAAGAGCAGCACCAGGGCGCCGAACACCCCGCCAACCCCGGAACTGAACGCCGAGGTGACCAGGGCGTGCTCGGCCATTCCTTTTTTGGTTAAGGGGTAGCCGTCAAATGTGGTGGCTATGGAAGACGGAGTACCCGGCGTGTTTACCAGGATGGCCGAGATGCTCCCGCCGTACATGGCTCCAACATATACGCCGCCCAATACCATCAGGCTGACACCGGCATCCATGGTAAAAGTGAAGGGAACCAGCAGGGCCAGGGCCATGGTGGCGGTTAATCCCGGGAGGGCGCCGACTATAATGCCTCCTGCTATACCAAGGGTCATCAGTAAAAAACTAAGTGGGTTAAAAATGTTGTTTAGTGCTGCGAGTAGATTTTCTGCCATATTGGTCCTCCCCTTTTGGGATGTCGGTAAATCAGTCGGCTAGATGAAAAGAGTGGAATAAAAGAGTTTTCGGCCCGGGCTGCCGTTAACCGGAAACGAAAACCCTTTTATTTTTGCAGACCTTAAATGCTTTATTTTCTTCCTACTTTCCAGCGGGGGCCACTGACTTATAGAGTTCGGCAAATACTTTGGTTCTATCCTCAATATACTTCTTGGATTGCTCGGCGTTCATGGCCACGGGCTCAAAGCCCTCCTTGATCATCTGGGCCTTGATGTTTTCGTCATTGGCGATCTTCATGAAGGCTTCTTCCAACTTTTTCACGATAGCCGGGTCGGTTCCGGGGGGAACGGCAACCCCGCGGTCGACACTGACCACGATGTCAAGGCCCTTTTCCTTCATGGTGGGGACATCGGGCAGGGCCTTGAAGCGCTGCTCGGATGCCATGCCCAGCACTTTTATCTTGTCGGGGTATTTCACCAGGTCATCGGAGTTGCCGGCCATGGCCTGGGTATGACCGCCCAGAAGGGCCTGTGTTGCCGGCGCCGCGCCGGTGAAGGGAACATATTGTACTTTTATGCCGGCCTGTTTTTCCAGCAGCAGTGTGAACAGGTGCGGGCCGGTAAGTGTCCCGGAACCGCCGATGGTTATGCTGCCGGGTTTGTCCTTGGCCGCTTTTATGAAGTCTTCCAGAGTGTTATAGGGGCTGTTTTTCGGTACGGCCAGCCCGATGATGGTCTTCTGGAAAATGGCCACGGCATTGATTTGTTCTGTTTTATACCCGGCATCTTTCCTTTGCAGGGGCTGCAGGATGATGTGGGGAATGTTAAACCCGGCCATGTAATAGCCGTCTGGTTTTTGGTTTGCCAGTTCCGCCCAGGCCACGGCCCCGCCGCCACCCGGCTTGTAAGAAATGGTGATCGGCTGTCCCAGATATTTTTCCAGCAGGGGCTGCTGCCTTCTGGCCTCAATGTCGGACTGGCCGCCGGCGTCAAAGGCTATTACATAGTTGATTGGCTTGTTCGGGTAATTTGCCATCTTGTCCGCCTGTTTATCCTTGGCGCTGCCGCATCCGGCAACCATAAGAGCCAGCAAAGACAGAATAATTACAGGCGCAAGAAACCTGGCTTTTCTCATTAACGTCTCCTCCTTTTTTCTGTATCAAGTATAACATAACGCTTTATATCCGGCTGTATTACCTCCTTTCGTATTCTTTTAAGGCATCCATATTCAACTTAATGCCCAGTCCCGGCCTGTCCCCGGCCAGGACAAAACAGCCGTTTATAAAATTAAAGAAAGTCTCTTCCAGCAGGTCTGTCCGCAAGGGGTTCGGGTTGGCGTCCACCTCCATGAACAGGCCGTTCGGAATTGCCGCCAGGAGGTGCAGGGATGCGGCCAGGCCGACGCCCGTCCCGAACATGTGCGGGGCGAAGGGCAGTTTCCACGCCCAGGCCATATGGCAGATGTGTTTGGATTCCGAAAGGCCGCCTGTCTTTGTAATGTCCGGTTGAACTATGTTCAACGCTTCACGGGCAAAAGTATTTTTAAATTCTATCCGGGTGTATATATTTTCCCCGCCCGCCACCGGCATTATCTTGGTGTCTTTGATTTTTTTAAGGTCGTCCAGCTGGCCGGCGGGAACGGGCTCCTCTATAAAGGCAGGATTAAACTTTGCATAGAGTTTTAAATGCTCTATCGCTTCATCTGCGTCACTCCATCCCTGGTTCGCGTCGATCATCAGCGCACGCCTGTCACCGATCAGCTCTCTCATGGTTTTCAAATTTTGCAGGTCCAGGTCCCTGCCGAAACCGACTTTCAGTTTAAAGGCCGAGTATCCCATGGCCAGGCTGTTTTGCACGTACTCCTCATAATCCCTGGGCCCCAGCCCGCTGGCGTAAGCCTTGATTTCAGCGCAAACTTTGCCGCCCAAAAGCTGATAAACCGGTGTGTTCAATTTCTTGCCCAGTATGTCCCATAAAGCGATATCAATGCCGCTGATGGCCTGGATAAGAGGCCCCTTGGCGCCCCACTGCAGGCCGGCGCCTGATTTCATCAGGGATTTGTACATTTTTTCCCACAGAAAGGATATATTTAGCGGGTTTTCACCAATCAACAGGGGCTTTATCCCTTTTTCAACGGTAATCTTTCTTTCCTCCGGGGCCCAGTGCGGAAAATTGGTCCAGGTTTCACCGGTCCCGCTGATGCCCTCATCGGTGTCTATTCTTATCAGAACGTTCGTCCGGCTGTGCATTTCGCCGAATGACGTGGTCACGGGCCTGGTCAGAGGATATGAGAGGACAATGGTTTTTACGTCGGTAATTTTCACCCATCTCACCTGTTTAAAAAATTAATTGAATTATTGGAACATTAGCTGCTATAATCTTGGTAATACCACGGTGGTATTACCAAGATTATAATTTTTAGTCAACCACAATGTCAACCGTTTATCGGAAAGATATTTAAAAGACGCGTGAGTGGGGGAGCAGGTATTTATGGAGGTTTTTTTTCAGGGTGACGATACCTTGAAAAGCGAGCTGGTGAAAAAAATAAAATCACATATCATGAATGGCAATCTAAAGCCGGGCGACAAGCTGCCGACGGAGAGAAAAATGGCTGAACAATTCGGAGTAAGCCGTACGGTGATCAGGGATGCCGTAAAAACTTTGGCCGGGCTGGGAATTTTGGAGGTCAGGCACAGGGTGGGAATATTCGTAGCCGATGTCAATTCCCAAACTATAGCCAGGCAGTTGTCCAGCCTGTTGATTTATAACAGGCATACCATAAAAAGCCTGTATCAGGTCCGCTTGGTTCTCGAGACGGCAATGGCCGAGTGGGCCGCCGAATGTAGGGATGAGACCGGGCTGGGCAAATTGTCAGCCCTGATTGAGGAGACCGGGGAATGTATCCGGGGGCCGGCAAGCCAGGCCTGCTTTAGTGAAATAGACCGTAAATTTCATGTGCTTGTTGCCGAAATTTCACAGAATCCCATTGTCTTTGACCTGATGAACAGTTTATTGATATACCTTGAAGCATATAGCCGCTATACCCTTTCCATCCCGGGAAGGATTAATCGGTCCGCCTCGGAACACGAAGTAATTTATAAAGCCATCCGGGACAGGGACCCGAAAACCGCCCGCAGGGCCATGTATGAACATATAAACAGCGTCTATCGCTCTGTTACCGACTCCTGGGAAATTTTCAAGAGAATTAAGTAAAGGTCCAACGCTTAAAGTTATTGCTGGAATAAAACTTAGTTGATAAAAGCCTGTTTTGCTTGAAAACAGGCTTTTTTGCGAATCTATTCGGATTCCTCCGCCAAAACCGCCCTTGCCTTGTCGGGATGCCTATACCGGGTATACAGGGAAATACCAACCAGTATCAGGGCAATGGCAATTAACGCTGCTGAAATAGGTCTGGTGAAGAAAATTATTTCATTCGCCTGCGCCATGCTGAGAGATTGTTTTAGAGACGTTTCCAGCATATTTGCCAGGATTAAACAAAGAATCAGCGGGCTAGCCGGAATTTCCACCTTTCTCATTAACCAGCCAACCAAACCGAAAAATAACGCTACACCGATGTCGAATACTTTAAACCTCACGCTGTATGCGCCTATAATGGAGAACACCAGTACCATGGGGGCCAGGACCGGGTACGGGACCCTTACCAGTTTTGCCCACAGACCCACCAGGGGCAGGTTCAATACCAGCAACATGACGTTGCCGATGTACATTGAGGCGATAATTGCCCAGACGAAATCGGCATTCTTTTCAAACAAGGTAGGTCCGGGCTGCAGGCCGTACATCATAAATCCACCCAGCAGCACCGCCAGGGCCGGCCCGGAAGGTATGCCGAAGGACATCAGCGGCACGAAGCCGCCGCTGGTGGTGGCATTGTTCGCTCCTTCGGGTGCGGCTACACCCTCCAGAACGCCGGTGCCGAACTTTTCCGGGTGCTTGGAAAAGCGCTTTTCTGTATCGTAGGCTACAAAAGAGGTGACGCCGGGGCTGCATCCGGGCAGCAGGCCCATAAAAAAGCCGATAACCGTTGAACGCAGCATGGTGGGTGTTATTCTGCGTATATCTTTAAGACTGGGCATCAAGCCGGTAAGCCTTTCCTTGTAGACATTTACCGTGGCGGTTTCCACATTGGACAGAATTTCCGCTACCGCAAACAGGCCGATAATTACGCTGATAAAATCGATGCCCGACATCAAATTCACATCTCCGAACGAAAACCTGGCATAGCCGGTCATGGGGTCAAGGCCGATTGTTGCAATCAAGAAGCCCAGCAGTGCGGCTATTAAGCCCTTGACCAGAGATTTTCCGGTTAAGTTTACCACAACACTTAATGCCAGCACCATCAAGGCAAAATACTCCGGAGGGCCGAACTTTAAGGCGAATTTGGCCAGGCCGGGGGCAAAAAAGGTAAGACCCACTAAACTGAGGGTACCTGCTACGAATGATGATATGGCCGCGGTGGCCAGGGCCGGCCCCGCCTGCCCCTTTCGGGCCAGCTGGTAGCCGTCCATGGCAGTGGGGACTGATGAAACCTCACCCGGAATGTTCACCAGAATGGCGGTGGTTGACCCGCCGTACATGGCGCCGTAGTAGAGCCCTGCCAGCATAATAATTGCCGGTGTAGGCGGCAAAATGGTTGTCAACGGCAGCAACATGGCTATTCCCGAGGTGGGGCCGATGCCGGGGAGGACGCCTATCAAGGTTCCCATCAGTGCTCCCAGGAAGGCAAACATTAAATTTTCAGGTGATATTGCAGTGGCAAAACCCTGCAGTAGCAAGTCAAGACTGCTCATCATCTCACCTCACAAGCTTGTTCAAAAGTGGTGTTAGAAGCCTAAAATACCTGTTGGCAGGTTCATATTAAGCAGTACACGGAACAGGTATACTGAAACCACTGCCACAGTTGTGCCCATGATTCCGCACTTCCACCACGCATACCTTCCCAGACGGCGCACCAGAAAAATCACAAGAAATAATGTGCCTGAGCCAAAGCCGAGCAGATTTATTATAAAAACGTATATTGTCAGGGCTAAAAACATAACGCCCACATTGGCTGCTTCCGAAAGGGTAAAGATATTTTTACCCTGCTGTTTCTTATCGAGTACTGCTTCTATAACCAGGATGACACTTAAAATAAGAATTCCTATCCCCAGCCAGAAAGGCAGGACACCGGGACCAAGGCCGGATCCGGGTATTTCAGATGGCATCATTTTGGCCTGGACAATTACGAATAGGGATAATGCGCTCAGAAAAAGCCCAGTGATTATGTTTATTTTTTTCAATTAAGTCACCTCCGCAGCAGTTCCCACCAGCTTTTCAGCACCCAGGTGACAGCGTGTTGGTTGTCATAATTTTTTTGAAACTTTCGCAATTTAGAAGAGATGGAATATGAGGTATGTGGTATGACCAATTGATATAATCATTTTACCTTTCGATGTCAAATGCTGTCAATCTTTAATTTTATTTTTTTCCCTGATTAAATGTTTAAAAAAGCATCTTAAGATTTCAAGGCAATATCATTGCGCAGAATTTTACTTGATGTTATAATCTACCATGAACAGGAGTGAGGTAATACCAGTACCATAATCGTGTGGCTATGGCCTTGGAATTAATATTTTAAAAAAACATGGAGGTTGGCATTCATGAGGGAAAGATTTCAGCCGGTGGTAACAGAGAATATAAGCCGGTCGGAACGGATAGTTTCGCAAATAAAATCACTTATACTTGAGGGAAAACTTAAACAGGGGGATAAACTGCCTCCCGAACGGGAACTGGCTGAGCTTATGAATGTTAGCAGGACATCAGTGCGGGAAGCAATAAAGACTCTTTCCGCCATGGGACTGGTGATAATTAGAAAGGGGCACGGAGTTTTCATCAGTGAGGCCGACCTTGAATCTGTCATAAACAGGGTGGGCGACGCCCTGGTTATAAAGAAGGACGAGATTGAGCAGCTTTTTGAAGTGCGTAAAATTCTTGAAACCCAGGCGGCTGAATGGGCCGCCGAGAGGGCAACAGATGAACAGATATTGTATATAAACGGTCTGGTATCGGAGGCCAAGGCGGCGTGTGAAAAGACGGATACCAAGGTAGAGGTGATGACCGGCTACGATAGGATATTTCACAATGCCGTCATCGAAGCGTCACAGAACAATATTTTGGCTATGTTGAATAACGGGCTGCTGGAGGCGCTTAACAAGGTGAGGGCTAAAACAATGAGGGTCCCGGGAAGGGTGGCCCAATCCATCCTGGATCATGAGGAAATTGCCAGGGCAATTGTGTCCAGGGACGGTAAAAGGGCCAGTAAAGCCATGTATACTCATATAGAGAGTGTTGAGCAGTCAATCAGGGATAGTGAACTGCAGTAGTCGGTAAAGGAGAGATGGCGCGGGGTTGTGATATAAGAGGGGGGAACCGGTAAATTACCGGAGTTCCCCCCCTCTTTAGTTTGCCCGGTTCGGAAACACCTCAAATAAGGCCATGCTTTTTCATTATCGTACTGGCCTGTTCCCGGTATTTTTCCATGTACTTCTGGAAGTCTTCTCCTGACATGTATTCTGCATATAACCCGGCCTTTTCCATGTCTTTTAAGTATTCAGGGTCCTTACTGATCTTTTCCAGGCCGCTCCTTAATTTTTTCAGGGCCGCCGGATCTATTTTTGCTGGTGCTGCAAAGCCGCGCCTGATATCTGATATAAGGTCGTATCCCTGTTCTTTAAAAGTAGGCACTTCAGGAAGCCATTTATGCTTGTCGCTGGTGGCAATGGCCAAAGGCCTGAACGCATCCTTGTTGCGCATTACGTCTGTAAGGTTGCCGAGCTGCGCGTCGATGTGGCCACCCCGTAAAGCCGTGTTTTGATCTGCCGATCCCGGGAATACAACTTGTTTTACTTTGATGCCCATGAGGTCCGTCATTTGCAGCAAAGCGATGTGCTGACCGCTTAAAGTTCCGACGATACCCACTGTCATTTCCCCGTTCTTCTTTTTGGCTTCTTCGACAAAGTCTTTTAGGTTTTGGATTTTGCTGTTTTTGTTAACAGCCAGGACAGTGGGGTCCACCACTCCCTGGGAGATGAACACAAAGTCTTCCAGCTTAAAGGTGGCTTGTTTTCCAAGCGATTGTAAAACTATGTGGGGGAAGCTGATGCCGCCAAAGGTATAACCGTCTGGATTGGCCCTGGCAATTTCAGTCATTCCCGTCTGGCCGCCGGCCCCTACCTTATAGTCAAAGACCAGGGGCTGGTTATTAAACTCCTTTTTCCAATATTTCTCAACTACCCGGGACTGAACATCCAGTGGGCCGCCGGCTGTAAATATCTGTATTATATTTACTGGCTTGGTCGGATAGTTGTCTTCCTTGCCCCCCTTTTGGCCGCAGCCGCCTATTACAAAAACGAAAACAACGCTTAAGCAGAGCAACGCTAACCGGCGTAAAAAGGTCATGTTCATTAACTATCCCTCCTGATGAATGCTTTTAATAAAGCAGAGTGGTTCCAACGCCTTTCATAGCCTAGAAAAGGGTTGTTGCGGGTAAGATTTAATAGTCAAACCGTTCAAGTGCTGTGTACTGCCTCGTCTAAAAGGGAAGAAGCAAAATTTGCACTGGCGCGGATTTTATATGGCCGTGGCTATCCCCCCTTTGCTTTAATAATGAATTGCATGATTACCCAGCTTACTTATATAAACAAGCGTACCCTTTCAGTACGGCTTACTTGATATGTAATTATACAAAATTATACAATTAATACAATTTTATGACAAGAAAATTTTTTGGACAATTAAATATTGAATAAATATTGAGTTTTTTATTGGCTACTGTTAATTAATGGCTTATTGTTAAAATTATGCCACTTGCAAAAATAAGTATATTTACATATAAAATAAACTGTTTATCGGACAGCTTGTTGATTAATTTACTTCCCAACCAGCTTCCTAGAAAAAGTACCGGCGTAAGCTCAAGGCCGTTTATTAAAAGAGGCTGGGTAAGTAGATGCAGCTTCGTATATGTAATCATTTTTAATACGTCGCTAAAGAACAGGATAGCTACCAAAGTGGCCACGAAGGAACTTTTGTTTAAGTTTTTTGTAATCAGGTAGATGGTAATAATGATTCCTCCGGAGTGGGCTATGGCGGAGGAGACGCCGGCAAAAAGGCTGATGATTATACCGGCTGGCGTGCTTATTTCTTTATTGGCAAAGAATTTAGGGTATCTAATCCTGATAATCTGATAAGCGCTGAAAACCATAGCGATTATACCTATGGTTAACTTGGTAAGTGAAGTTGAAGCCCAGGCAAGGTAGTATGACCCCGCCACAATCCCCACCAGCACCCCCGGCAAAAGGATATATATGTGCTTCAGGTTCCACTTCCCCCGGTGCATCCAGAGGGTGGTGATATCGGTGATAAGCATCATTGGCGCCATTAGCGCAACGGCCGTTTTGGGGAAGATAATCAATGACAGGAGGGGGGTGAGGAAGACCCCGGCGCCGATGCCGAAGGTGGTTTTAATTAACCCGGCCATTGCTGCCGCAATAATTGTAAGGATTGTGGTCATAAACAAACTCCTGTTATTTGTAATAATACGTCAGGTGTCATACCACGCCAATGCTGGTCATGGATAATACCACTGGAATTTAAAGGTTACAAGAATATTTGAAAAATTTAAAAGCTCATGAGTACGTACAATCAAGGAAGTCCCGATATTGTGCAAATTCCTGAGTTAGGTGGTAAAATTCTATTGCATATAAAAAACCTGGTGCTATAATTATTATATACCAGTATGATGTCTGAGGAAAGAGGTAATACCAAAATTATATTCCTCCCAGGAAAAGTTATCGGAAATGTATTTATTATTTTAGACATCGGGTTATTTTAAAAATTTAATTTTGCTCAATGTCAAAGGGGGTGAACTTTTTTAGTTGAGTATTTGTTTAAGTAAGGAGGGAAAAAGGTTGTCAAAAATATCAGTGTCGGATTCCTTTTACAAGACTGTTGAAGAATTGTGCAAAGACTTGTATGTTAAGGCGCTGAAGGACCTGCCCCCTGATGTAAGGAAGGCTGTGAAGGAGGCTTATGAAAGGGAAAAATCTGAGACCGGCAGGCAGGTTCTGGCCACCATGCTGGATAACATCGCCATTGCCGACGGTAAAAACCGCATGATATGTCAGGATACCGGTATTCCCATTTACTTTGTAAAAGTCGGCAATAAGCTGTGCGTAGACTTTGTACGGTTGGAGGAAGCTGTAATCAAGGGTTGCCAGAGGGCCACCGTTGAACATCCGCTGCGCTCCAGCGTGGTGTCGCCTTTTAAGCGGGAAAACAACCAGAACAGTTCCGGTTACCGCATACCTTCAATTCACTACGATGTTGTTCAGGACAGTGACAAGTTAGAGATATTGATGGTGCCCAAGGGTTCCGGGTCTGAAAACATGAGCTTCCTGAAAATGCTTATTCCGGCCGAAGGTGTCGGCGGTGTAAAAAGGTTTATACTGGAAACGGTGGCCAAAAACATCGGCGCGAATCCATGCCCCCCTTATGTAGTAGGCATTGGCATCGGGGGAACGGCGGATTTGTGCGTGAAATTGGCGAAGATTGCCGCGGTTACCCGTTCCATCGGTTCAAGGAATGCGGATCCTGAAATGGCGGCGTTCGAAGAGGAAATGTTTAAGGCCGTTAATGAACTGGGCATCGGCCCCATGGGCCTGGGGGGGCTCAATACTGCAATAGCAGTTCATGTGGAACACGCCTATACCCATATTACCCAAAACCCGGTGGCCATAAACATCCAGTGCTGGCCTGCCCGCCGGGCCAGGGCAACCATTTCCGCCGACGGCACATTTGAAACAGGTTATTAGGGGGGAGGGATAATAATGGCTGAGTATATTTTGAGAACTCCTTTGACTGAAAAAGACGTGAGAAAACTCAGGGTCGGCGATAAGGTTACCCTGGAGGGCGTTATATTTGGCATAAGGGATGCCAACCTGATCCGCATGTTTGATCAGAAGGTTCCCTCCCCGGTTGACCTTAACGGCGCTGCGTGTTTACATACTGCGCCCAATGTCCGCAAGATCGGCGAGGGCAAATATGAGGCGCTGTGTGTGGGAACCACCACCAGCAGCCGGATGGACAGGTTCACCCCCGGCCTGATGGAGCAGTACGGTGTCCGCGCCATTATCGGCAAGGGCGGAATGATGGAAGCGAGCATGGAGGCCATGAAAAAACACGGCGGCTGCTACCTGGCAATAGTGGGGGGAGCGGCGGCCTGGGAAACTGAAAGAATACTGGAAATTGAAGGTGTCTGGTGGGAAGACCTGATGCCTGAAGCCATCTGGAAATTTCGGACTAAAAATTTCGGTCCCCTGATCGTGGCAATGGATTCGTACGGTAATAATTTATATTTTGACATAAAGGCCGAAGCAGCTTCCAGACTGCCCGAATTATACAAAAAAATCGGCGCCGTGTAATGTAATTGTCCGTGGGCGTATACCGCCCACGGGCTTCTGTAAATACAGCACTTTAAGGAGGAATACAATATGGCCAACCGGGAGGCGGCGGCCTCTCCCAGATATAAAACACACAGCCAGGTCTGGTCCGCAGTGGGAATGTGGGCCTGGCTGCTGCACCGTGTAACCGGTATTGGCATTTTATTATACCTGTTGCTTCACGCCGCGCTGATGGGCACAGCCCTCATCGGCGGGTCCGAAGCTTTTAACGCCACCTTGACTTTTCTCATGACCAGCCCGGTACTCCACCTGGCGGAGCTGGTTTTGGTGGGAGCAGTGATATACCACGGCCTGAACGGCATCCGCTTATTGCTGTTTGATATCGGAATCGGTTTTTCCAGGCAGAAGGAAATATTTTGGGTGTCTCTGTTAATCGGCGCTGCAATGTGGATATACGTGGTGATGATAAAACTTTCCTGAATATCAACGGAGGAAGGTGTGCACGTGAACGCTCTGACATGGTTGTTGCAAAGAATCAGCGCAGTATTTTTGCTGGTCCTGCTGGGAATACACATCTGGTTATTGCACGTAGCCAACACTTCTGAGGTAATCAGTTTCAGTGAAGCCAGGGCCAGGCTGGTTAGCGCCCCCTTTGTCGCGCTGTATGTGCTGCTGCTGTTTTTCGGCCTGTTCCATGCCCTTAACGGGTTGTATACGGTAATGGTGGACATGGGGCTGAAGGCAAGAAAGACGGTCATCGGCATATTGCTGGCCGTCGGGTTGGGCCTGTTCGGAATAGGCCTGTATGCGGTGGTTCAATTTATCATATAGATTATGGGAGGCGGATAAGTTGTCTTTGCGGGAAGTTAATGTTAAGATATTCCGCTATGACCCGGAGGTTGATGTTGAGCCGAGATTCGACAGTTTTACCATCCCGGTAATTAAAAATATGGCCATACTGGATGTGGTGATGCACGTCCAGAACTACATTGACAAGTCACTGGCCTTCAGGTGTTCCTGCCGGATCGGAATGTGCGGGTCCTGCGCCATGTACATCAACGGCAGGCCGAGGCTGGCGTGCCGCACCCAGGTGACCAGCCTCGGCACCCCCATCATCACCATCATGCCCCTGCCTAATTTGCCGATCATCAGGGACCTGGCCGTGGATATGGAGCCGTTTTTTGCCAAGTGGAAGAAAATTAAACCGTATTATTCAGGCAGGAGTGAAATAAAAGACCCGGTGGTGATTCGCCCCGACTCCGGCGAGAGGGAGTTTATTGACGACATGCTTGACTGCATCACCTGTGGCTGTTGTTACGGCGCCTGTTCCATGGTTGCCACCAATGAGGAATATCTCGGACCGGCGGCCCTTAACCGCGCCTATACCCTGATTGCGGACAAGCGTGACGCCATCAGGGTCGAGAGGCTCAAGGCGGTGGGCCGTTCTTACGGCGTATGGAGATGCCACGACCAGTTCAACTGTGCGGAGGTTTGTCCCAAAAACCTGGTTCCCACCAAATCCATACAGCAGCTGAAAAAGCGGTGTGTCTTGCAAAAATTCGGGGTGTTTAAATAAGACGTTTTTAAGGAGTGTGGCTTTTTAGTGAACGAGATAAAGACTGATGTATTGATCCTGGGCAGCGGCGGAGCGGGTTTATTTGCGGCGCTGCATGTATATGACAACAACCCCAGTCTTGACGTTGTACTGGCCACCAAGGGATTGATAGGAAAGTGCGGGTGCAGCCGGATGGTGCAGGGGGGCCTGAACGTGGTTCTCAACCCCGCCGATTCCGTTGAAAAGCATTTTATGGACACAATAAAAGGCGGCGGTTTTATAAACGACCAGGAACTGGCCTGGACCCTGGTTACGGACGCACCCAGGGCGGTGCACGAACTGGAAGTAAAGGTGGGCTGTTTCTTTGACCGGGCGGAAAACGGTGAAATTCACCAGAAGCCCTTTGCCGGCCAATCCTTTGACCGCACTGTCCACGTCGCCGACCTCAGCGGTATCCAGATAATCGCCCGGCTGACCGACCAGGTATTCCGCAGGGAGGATAAGATTAGAATCCTGGAAGAGACCAGGGGCCTCGATCTGCTCACAACCGCCGGGGGGGACCGGGTGGTGGGGGCGGTGCTGGCCGACATCAGGACAGGTGAATTAATTATTGTTAATGCCAAGGTGGTTGTCGTGGCCACCGGCGGGTCCTCCTCAATGTACAAGATAGCGGCTCCTTCCGTGGACAAGACCGGTGACGGCATGGCCATGTGTTTTAGGGCCGGGGCCGAGTTTATGGACATGGAGATGATGCAGTTTCACCCCACCGGGCTGCTGGCCGGCCAGTCCAGGCTCAGCGGAAGTGTGCTGGAAGAGGGTTTGAGGGGTTCCGGCGGGTACCTGCTGAACGGCCTGGGTGAAAGGTTTATGGAACGCTATGACCCTGAGCGCATGGAGCGGTCAACCCGCGACCGTGTGGCCCGGGCGGGCTACATGGAGATTATGGCCGGCAGGGGTACCGAGAACGGCGGCGTGTACATCGACATGAGACATCTGGGCGCAGAATTCGTGGAGAAAAAATTTCCCGGCATGTGCGAGCGCGTGCGGGACATAGGCAGGGACCTGGCCCGGGAACTGGTGGAAGTGAGCCCCACCTCCCACTTTATGATGGGCGGGGTGAAGATTGATATCCACTGCCAGTCAAATCTGAAGGGCCTGCTGGTTGCCGGCGAGGACTCCAGCGGCGTTCACGGAGCCAACCGCCTGGGCGGAAACGGCATCTGCGAATCAACCACATTCGGCCGCAGGGCCGGAGACACCGCGGCCGCCCTGGCCGGGCAGGAGGAACTGCGGCCTTACAGGCAGGGACAGGTGGAGGAGATTAAAAGGCGCTGGCTTAAATTTTACAAGCGCACATCCGGAGTGGACATTTATCCCATCAGGGACGAGATCAAAAACCTGATGTGGGAAAAAGTAGGGGTTGTACGGGACGGAAAAAAACTGCAGGAAGCTATAACAAGGCTGGACGAGATGTACCGGGAGGCGGAGGAAGCCTGCGTGTTCAACAGGACGCTGAGCCGGTACAACATGGAGTGGAATGAAATTGTCAACACCATCAACTGGATTACGGTGGCCCGCATGGTGGCGAAGTCGGCCCTGCTGAGGACCGAGAGCCGCGGTTCCCACTACCGGTCGGACTTTGCGGAGACCGACAACCAGAATTGGCTGGTTAATATCCACATGAAAAATAAAGGCGACATGGAAATTGAGACTTGCACAAGGCCGATAATAGCTACCCGCTTCCCGGCGGAAGAAATAATCAACGCAAACGTTAAGTATTAACATGTGTCCGGTAAAAAAGTAAAGGCCTTATCGGTGGGGTGAGACGGTTGGAGTTTTTGGGTTTTATCAGGCCGGACGGCAGCGTGGGTGCGAGGAATTCTGTTTTAATAATATCGGCCGATCCCGGTGTCGACAGGCTGTGCGTGAATGTTGCGGACTCAGTGCTGGGGGCGGTGCCGGTGCAGTGCTGGCCGGAAAAAAACAGGTCTATCGAAATTTTCAGTGACCTGGTAAAAAACCCCAACGTGGCCGGGGCAGTGGTGGTAGAACCGGTTTCAGGGGGCGCCGGGGAAATGATCATCGATGCCATGGCACAGATGGGCAGGCCGGCTGAATTGATTACCGTAAGCGGTTCAGGAGGGATAATTGAGGCTAACGCCAGGGCGGTCCGGTCGGCCATGTTGATGACAAGGGAGGCAAGCACCCTGCGGCGCCAGGCTACCCTGCTGTCAAGGCTGATGGTGGGATTAATCTATGAGGGCAATTCGGGAACAGGGGACCTTTTGTATTACTGCGTCAACTCTTTGGTGGAGAACAACGGGCGGGTGGTGATAGCCAAAAGGGTGGCGGACAAAAAAGACAAAATAAACAAATGCCCGGTGGTTAAAAAACTGGGCGCCGGCGGCAAGGTTGACAGGGATAGGGGCCTGTATGAAATTGAATGTGCCCGGAATCAGCATGACACTTTAATTGAGATGGCAGCAAAGGGCGTCCAGCTGGTGGTTGCAGCCTCCGGCGGCCCATATCCGGCTGCGCATTCCATAGTGCCGGTAATAAATGTTACCGCCAGTAAAAATTACTATGAGTCACTACGGGACAATATCGAGATTTACCTGGACGGCCTTGACTATGAGAGGTTTAAAGCCGAGGACTTTAGCCTGCTGATTGTGAATGAAATCATTGCGACAGCCTCGGGCAAGCTGACCAAGGCCGAAATATTAAAATTTTAACAGATTGCGGTTATCACCACTGTTGAGAGTTTTACCGGCAGTTTTACTTTTTTATTTAATATCCATATTGATTGACAAGGGGAGATAACCAGGAGTAAAATATAAGCAAATTTATTGGTATCACCACAGACCTCCTACCACTATAATATTTACATTTAAGTTTTGGAGGTGAGAGATGGTTTGGGTCTAATGTTTCCGGTTCGTTGGTTAACTTATCAATCAATTTTTTAATGAGAGGGGGACCTTGTTTTGACTAGATTCATTGTTCACGACAAAGCTGATTCCGTAGGAGTGGCCGTCACCGACATCAAAGCCGGTGAAACCGTAGAGGGCTGGATCATGTCAGATGACTCAACAATTAGCGTGGTGGCCAAAAGTGACATCCCGCTGGGCCACAAAATTGCCCTTACAGATATTCAGGTGGGTTCGTCGGTTATCAAGTATAACGTGCCCATCGGTAAGGTTGTTGCTCCCATCGCCAAGGGCGAACATGTTCATATTCATAATCTGAAGACTGCGAGGTGGTAAGTAATGTCGATGCCGACTTTTATGGGATACCGTCGTGAAAACGGCAGAGTAGGAATCCGCAACCATGTTGTTATTTTACCCCTGGACGACCTTTCCAATGCGGCCTGTGAAGCTGTGGCCAACAATATCAAGGGGACCATCGCCCTGCCGCACGCCTATGGCCGCCTTCAGTTCGGCGAAGACCTGGAGCTGTTCTTCCGCACACTGATTGGAACCGGCAGCAACCCCAACGTTGCCGCCGTGGTGGTTATAGGTATCGAGCCTGAATGGACCAATGTGATTGTCGAAGGCATTGCCAAGACCGGCAAGCCTGTATCCGGTTTTTCCATCGAACGCAACGGTGATCTGAAAACCATTGAAATGGCTTCCCGCAAGGCCAAGGAATATGTCCAGTGGGCCACCGAACTGCAAAGGGTGCCGTGCACTGTGGACGAGCTGTACATATCGGTAAAATGCGGCGAGTCCGACACCACCTCCGGCCTGGCCTCCAACCCGACGGTGGGCAGGGCGGTGGAAAGGCTGGTTGAAGCCAACGCCACCGTCAGTTTCGGTGAGACCTCCGAAATCACCGGCGGTGAGGATATTGTCAAGGCACATGGCGCTACCCCCGAGGTAGGGGAAGCTTTCTATAAAATATGGAGTGACTACAATGAGTTTATTATCAGCCAGGGTGTGGACCTTTCCGGCTCCCAGCCCACCAAGGGCAATATCGCCGGCGGCCTGACCACGATAGAAGAAAAGGCCCTGGGCAACCTGCAGAAGATCGGCCGGTGCAAGTATGTGGGCGTGCTGAAGCCGGCTGAGGCGCCTACCGGCAAGGGGCTGTGGTATATGGATACCTCGTCGGCCGCCGCCGAGGCTGTGACCCTGTGGGCTGCTTCGGGCGCGGTGGTGCACTTCTTCCCCACCGGCCAGGGGAATATTATCGGGAACCCGATTATCCCGGTTATCAAGCTCTCCGCCAACCCCATTACAGTGTCCACCATGAGCGAGCATATTGACGTCGACGTAAGCGGTATTCTGCGCCGTGAAATGAACCTTGACCAGGCCGCGGATAAATTGATGGATATGCTTTTCCGCACCTGTAACGGCCGCTTTACCTCCAATGAGGCGCTCGGGCACAGGGAGTTTGTTCTCACCAAGCTTTACCGCAGCGCGTAATGGTTTATCTTAAACTGAACGGGAGGACGTTTGTCCTCCCGAGGCTATTGACAAAGTTAACGTCAATAGCTTTTTGTTTTCGTGAAGGCATATTACCTTAAGGAATAAGAAGTTTGCACAAAGTTATTACAGACCCTTTGGTATTGAATTTAAGCCGTATTTGCTTATTTTATGATAAAACATCCTCCTGGATAACCCTAATATTTCCATTGCCCTAGTCTTATTATAGTTAGTTAATTTAAGTGCCGATATAATTGTTTCTTTTTCTACTTCTTCTACCAAGTATTTTAATTTGGGGAAGTCATTAAGTGATGTTCCTAAGGTACGCAAATGTTTAAAGGGAGTTCGATTAAAAGGCTCCGGCAAATGCTCCATTTTGATCGTCCCTACAGGACACATCAACACAGCATGTTCAATTACATTATTTAGTTCCCTAACATTACCGGGCCAATCATAGGATTTTAAGATATTGAGAATATTTTTACCCAGGCTGATATTTTTATTGTATATTTGATTATATTTATTAATAAAAAAGTCAATGAGCAAAGGGATGTCTTCCTTACGTTCACGTAAAGGGGGAAGATAAATGGGAATAACACTTAGTCTAAAATACAGGTCTCCCCTGAAAGTACTATCATTAACCATAGATTTCAAATTTTTGTTTGTAGCAGCTATAATTCGTATATCTACTGATATCTTTTTGATATCGCCGACACGTTCGATTGTATGTTCTTGAATTACTTTTAAAATTTTAGACTGCATAGTAATACTCATGTCTCCGATTTCGTCTAAAAATAATGTCCCTCCATTGGCTAATTCAACTTTTCCCGCTTTTCCATCTTTTCTGGCACCTGTAAAAGACCCGCCGACATATCCAAAAAGTTCGCTTTCCAACAAGGATTCAGGTATCGCAGCGCAGTTGACATCTATAAATGGTTTTTCTTTTCTACTGCCAGACATATGGATGGCTCGCGCAAGTAAATTTTTCCCTACACCGCTTTCGCCTTCAATCAAAACCGTTGCAGTACTTTTCGAAGCTTTATACGCTTTAATAAGAGCATTTATAAATTCTGTGTTTTCTCCTATTAGAGATGAAAAAGCAGCGGGAAGAGAACTTTTGAGGTTTAATTTTTCCTCATAATACCCTATTATGTTTTTAATTTTCAACATTTCATTCATGATATACTCAATTTGCGAAATATCTCTAAAAATTCCAATGCCACCAATTAGTTTATTATTATTATTAAAGATTGGCAAGGAATTTGTTATTATGTTTATGCCATATTTTGAAAGTTCATATTGTTTGCCAATTACTGGTTGACCTGTACGTACAACTTTATTTAAAAGAGCATTAGGTTCGATATCCATAAGCTTTTTGCCCCTAATTTCGTCTAACTTGATTCCCACCAACTTTTCCCATTGCGAATTAACATATAAAATTTTTGTATCTTTATCCACAATAATAATAGCGTCACTGATAGAGTTAAATAACCAATCATTAAATGAGTTATTGTTAAATAAAAATATGTTTTCTACCATAATAAACTCCCCTTGTTTAATAAACTGGATAATTTTTATTAAAATATCCAATTAGACTTTTGCTTAGGCAAAGAAGGTTAAAAAATTTTCAACTCTTGGGAAATATAGGTTAAATGAAAGGGTGCCGGCTCCAAAATCAAAACGCCGTTCTAAACGGTACAAGGTTTCGAACAATTTTTATACCGCACCAATACCGGAGGTAATCTGTATAATATTTGTTCCGGAGTGACAAATATTATACAACTCAATAGCCCTGTTTTAAAGGGATATAAATAAATTATATACTATTTGTAATGGTTTGAAAAGTGCAGAAATTATATTTATTTTATTTTATAGGCTTTCATTCATAACTTTTTTGCGGGTATGTTATTTGCTTATTATTAAGTTGAGACAATATTAATGTTAATAGTTACTTTAAATGGGACCGCAGCCAAAATACAACAGTGTTAAAAAAAAGGTATGCTAAAATATCAAAAAATACTTAAATTTATAAACACTCGAAAAAAGGTTTTAGTTGGAAAACCATCCCTACCTAGGCTGATATATTAAATAGCTTCAAATTTGTTGTGAATAATTAAAGGCAAGATATAAAAAATTTTTATGGTTAACACGGGGAGGGGGTGATAAATGATACGGTAGTCCCAGCAAAACAGAAGTTTAGAACAACCAGTAGTAAGAATACAGGAGAATGTAGCATTTTCAGCTAAATAATTTCCATCGTTCCGAATTGCAATGTAGTATGAAGGCTTTTTTAAAGCATGAGATTTTCTTATTTTTAACGGGAGTGAAGGCATTGTGAGAAGCAATGATAAAGAACTTACCTATAGCTTAACCTATAAAGAAGTGGTAGATGTTTTAAAGTTAATTAACGAATCAGACACATGTAAGGAACTGCAACTTGAACTGGGAGATTTAAAACTCACTGTCGTCAGGGATCTAAAAGGTTCATGTTCAGCGGCGGGGGCAACTCAGACTATACCAAATAATGACGGATTTGAAAAGATCGTTTTAGGTGAAGCCGTTAAAGCAGAACCGGTTACTACTGAATCTGTATCCAAAAGACAGAGTATTGAAAAACAGAAGCTTTCAAATGACAATGGTGAAGAACAAAATAAAATTTCGTCCGGAGTTCCGGTTAAAGCCCCGATGGTTGGCACATTTTACCGGGCGCCCGCTCCCGGAGAGCCTCCTTTTGTAGAGGTGGGGAGTAAAGTGAAAGAGGATGATATTATAGGCATCATTGATGTGATGAAATTGATGAATACAATTAAGGCCGGCCAAAAAGGGATTGTTCGGGAAATATGTGTAGAAAACGAGCAAATGGTCGAATATGATCAGGTTCTGATCATTATCGACCCGGTTGAATTCTAAATACTATTGCAAAAATTTGTTTCTGTGGAGAAGAAAATTTATGAAAAGATTGGAGTTCGTTGAAGAAACTTTTCGTGATGCTCAGCAATCACTTTGGGCGACACGGATGCGAACAGAATCAATGCTGGGGATTGCCCCGGTTATGGATGACGCCGGTTTCAAATCTGTTTGTATTATGAGCGGCGCTGCTTTTGAAGCGGCTGTTATGTACTTGTACGAAGATCCCTGGGAACGTATACATCTGCTACGAAAACTGATGCCAAAAACGGAATTGAGCTTTCTTATCCGGGGGAGAAACGTTATCGGTTGGCGCCGGTTTCCAAACGATGTGGTAGAACTAGTTATCAAGTGTATAAAAAAGGCAGGTCTTCAGTGGATAGCGCTTTTTGACGGACTGAATGACCTACGCAACCTGGAATGGCACATTCATACAGCAAAGAATCTTGGTTTAAAAGTCAGTACTGCGTTGGTTTTTTCCGAAAGTCCTGTCCATACGGATGAATACTTTGCTGAAAAGGCCAGGGAACTGGTCAGGCTGGGTGTAGACGCAGTGTCTATGGCAGACGCCAGTGGCGTACTTACGCCGGAGCGAACCAACACCTTAATACCGGCCCTCCGGCAGGTTGTCGGTGAAATTGAATTGCAATTTGTGTCTCACTGCACTACCGGGCTAGCAAATGAAAACTATATTGTAGCCATGCAAAATGGAGTTGACAGTGTTTCTACCGTCAGTTTGCCTCTGGCTTATGGAACTTCAGACCCGGCAACTATAGATATAATTCCTCACGCCCGTCAAATGGGCTTAGATGTGCGGGTTGATGAGCGACTGGTCAGAGAAATAGATGATTATTTTTACTGGGTAGCATATAAGGAGAAAAAGCCCGTTGGTTGCCCCGTGAAGTTCAATTCTATTGAATATAAAAAATATGCCGCCCACCAGATACCCGGCGGGATGATGTCAAATTTGGTCAGCCAACTAACTGACTTAGGCCTCCGGCATAAACTTGAAGAGGTGCTTGAGGAGTCAGCCAGGGTGCGTCAGGAGATTGGATATCCGGTAATGGTTACTCCCTTTTCGCAGCTGGTCGGTGTCCAAGCTACGTTAAATGTGATTGAGGGAAAGCGTTATTATACTATTCCTCAGGAGCTTCGCTTATACGCCAGGGGCTATTACGGCCGGCCGGCGGCTCCCATTGATCCTAACATTCTTGATCTGCTGGTAGGGGATGAGAAACCCATCGATCCTGAAGAAGGTTTTTTAGAGCCGCTGGTTAGCAAGGTAAGAGCTGATCAGGGGCCCTTTGCCTCGGATGAAGAGTTGGTTCTGGCTCTGGTAAATACCCGGCAAACGCTCGAAAAGTTCTACAAAAACAAGAAGTCTATAGAAATAACGGTTGTAACAAAGCCGTTACTTACTATAATTAAGGAACTGATTAAGCGAAATGATATTAAATCAGTGAGTATTGAAAAAGGTGGGGCTTTTTTGAGTTTAACTTCACAGGAGCATAATTAGATCAAAATTTACATGATAGTAATAAAGGAATCCTTAAGTTGATGCAACCATTGGTGGTAAATCATTACTGATATGTCTGTTAATGGCACAATAATGACTCGTGATGCTGATTCGGGAATTATAAAAATGGCTGAAAACAGGAGATATCAAGAGGAAATAACACAACCATTGAGATAGGAGGTGTTATAAGCAGTCGGATTAAAATTAAGCTAAAACTAGGGGGTCGGGTTTAAGCAGTTTGGTTTGTATCATTAATTTAAAATTGATACTGAAAGGGGAAAAGTTTGTGAGAAAACATTCGATGCTCGTGATTTTGCTCGCTTTGGTTGGTAGTTTAATGTTGCCTTTAGCAGGTTGTGGATCTTCTTCAAAAGATTTGAAAAAGGGTGACACTGCTAAACCCTCTCAAGGTGAATCGCAGAAAGAGTTTACAGTAAGATTGGGCGATATTACCGGCGCGGATACTCTGGTTGGCTTTTATTTAGCTTTGGAAAAGGGTTACTTTAAAGAAGAGGGCATCAACATTGACAAAAAACTGTACATTAACGGCCCCAACCTAATGATGTCCATGGCAAACGGGGAACTTGACATGAACATAGCGACAGGGTTTACTCCAATGCTGCAGGCGGCTGCACAGGGCGCCGATATCAAAATACTTGCTTCCATGTCAAAGGGGAACGCGCCCGTTATCGCTGGCCCGCATATAAAAACCTTTAAAGACCTGGATGGAAAAGTAGTAGGCACACCGGGCCTCGGCACTATCCAAAATACCATGCTTAGTTTGGCGGCCAAAGAATATGGCATTCAGTTTAAAAAAGTTATTCACGGTAAAATGACAGATCTTGCTGTTTTTCTTGAAAAAGGTGAAATCGATGGTTTCACCGGTTGGGAGTGGCTGGCAGCCGACACGGTCCATAAAGTAAAGGGCGCTCACTATGTCCTGGAACAGCCGGTTATAAAGGATGCGGAGAGCGTAGGAATGGGCGTCAGGGGAGAGTTCTACAAGCAGCACCCGGATATAGTTAAAAAATTTATGAGGGCTTACCTAAAAGGGCTTAAATATTTTATAGAACACCGTGATGAAGGTATCGAGCTTTGTGCAAAACGAATAAACAGGCCAAAAGAAGTCGTCGAAATGTCGTTTAAGACCTCCAGTACGGATAATCCTTTAATCAATACCTCCGATGTTAAATTCCAAGTCCAGGATGCTATAGATACGGGAAAAATTAAAAAGGAAGTAGTGCCCAATATTGATGAATTTATCAACAAGTACATTGACCAAAGCGTACTCAGGGAAGCTGCCAAGGAAGTAGGGTTCAAATTAGGTAATTAGGTATAATTAAGTGAAGATGGGGGGCTAATTGCAACCGGTAAAACGCCCCCCACTTCTTAAAATTATTATCTGGAACGTTTATGTATATAAAAAAATCGTTAATAAGAATATAACAGGGATACTCTATGCGTAAGCTAACGTTTTAGATAAGCAAACCCCCATATTTGCTTTTTTTCTTAAATATATTTGCCAATGGGAATGAATCCAATGTTTATTGTTAGGAGGTATGCCTCTCGTGGAAGCAAAAACGGTACAGACACAAACGTCGGGAGAGCAGGGAAAATACATAGTCTACATAAAAAATACTATCTATAGCTTGTTAGTTTTAGCAGCGTTTTTAATAATATGGGGTTTTCTTGTCAAATGGATGAAGGCGGTGTATTTTCCCACGCCACAAGGTGTAATCTCTGCAATATTAGATTTGATAGCTAACGGTGATTTGGAAGGCTATTCATTGGGGCAACACGCATGGGCCAGTTTCGTAAGAGTCGCTTCCGGTTTTCTTGTAGCTTTCGTAACGGGGGTAACGTTAGGTATGCTGATGGGGTTATACCCTTTCATATATGAGGTTTCAAAGGTCATTATCGAGCCGATACGTTTCATTCCTCCCATTGCCTGGGTTCCGATGGCCATCGTTTTATTGATAGGTTTTTCAAGGTATATCTTTATAATCTGGTTCGGTGCCTTCTTTCCCATATTTATCAGTGTTCTTATGAGTATTCCGAGGGTTGAGCCTCTCCTGAAAGACGCCGTAAAGGTCTATGGTGGAAGTTGGCTTGATATCGTTAAAAAAGTAATAATTCCTTCTATTACGCCAGAAATACTAGCCGGCGCAAGGATCGGCTTGGGTACTGCCTGGGCGTGTATTGTGGCTGCCGAAATGATTGGCGGTGAAACCATTGGGCTGGGAAGGCTAATCCTTAAGTATGCCGATTTGTTAATGACTAACGAGGTTGTTGTAGGGATGCTGGCGATAGGGATAATCGGCTTATTGTGTAATGAAGCGGTGTTACAGGTTGAAAAACGTTTGTTCAAGTGGCGTTCGCAAATATCGCTATAATTTGAAAATATAAATCAATTGTTCTTAGTAGACTTAATATCCGCCATTAGCTAAAGGGGGCTTTGTTAAGTGGAGGCAAGATCGGTACAAATACAAGCAACGGAAGAAAAAAGATTTAAACCCAATATAAATTATAAAAAGATCGGGGTCAGCTTATTAGTTATACTAGCTTTTTTTGTAATGTGGAGTGTTACCGTTAAAGTAATATCGTCGGCTTACTTGCCAACCCCTGAAGGATCATTTCGAGCAGTGGGCGAGTTGGTTATAAATGGCGATTTTGATGGTTATTCCATAGGGGATCACATATGGGCCAGCTTATTAAGGGTGCTTGCCGGGTTTTGCGGTGGCGTAATAATGGGAATCGTGCTGGGTATGCTGATGGGAATATATCCTTCCATATACCGGACTATGAAAATAATTATCGAGCCAATACGTTTTATACCTCCCATTGCTTGGATCCCCATGGCTATTGTTTTACTTTCTGGATTTTCCCGTTATGTTTTTCTAATTTGGTTCGGGGCCTTTTTCCCGGTATTCATCAGTGTTATTGCCAGCATACCGAAGGTTGATCCCATTTTGAAGGACGTGGTCAAAGTATACGGTGGAAATTGGTTTGACATCGTTAAAAAAATAGTAATTCCTTCTGTAACGCCGGAAATCCTTGCCGGGATGAGGATCGGTCTGGGTGAATGCTGGATGTGCATTGTGGCCGCAGAAATGGTTGGCGGCGAAAGTGCCGGACTGGGGCGCCTAATCCTGAAGTACGCCGATCGGCTGTTAATTAACGAAGTTGTTGTAGGAATGTTGATAATTGGGATAATCGGCTTAATATGCAATGAAGCAGTCCTGAGACTTGAAAAGAAATTGTTTAAGTGGCGTACTGAGATAACGATTTAAAGGCATTTTAACTGGAGGGTCTATGGATGACTAAAAAAAAGCCAAAGGTTTCTGTTGATGTAACCCACAGTTATGGAGATTTTGTAGCTCTTGACCATATTAGTCTAAATGTTTATGAAAATGAATTGCTTTGTATTGTAGGTCCCAGCGGTTCAGGGAAAACAACAATTGCAAATATAATCGCGGGTCTTCTCAAGCCAAGCACCGGCACCGTCAAAATAGGGGAAGAGCCGATAAATCCCCGAAAGCATAACATATCTTATGTTTTTCAAGCGCGGTCATGCCTGCCCTGGAGAACAGTAAAGGACAATGTAAAGATTGCCCTTGAATTAAAAGGAATTTCAGGTGCTGAAGCCGAGAAAAAAATAACGAATGTCCTGCAAATTGTGGGGCTGACCGGTTTTGAAGATTACTTTCCCAACCAGATATCGGGGGGCATGAAACAAAGGGTTGCTATTGCCCGGGCATTTTGTGTTGACAGTGACTTATTGATTATGGATGAGCCCTTTGGTTCCCTTGATGCCCAAACCAGGTATTTAATGCAAAGTGAAGTTCTAAAAGTTTGGGAAAAAATGAAGCGAACGGTTATTTTTATTACGAACAATATTGAAGAAGCCGTCTTTTTGGCCGACCGCTTACTGGTTTTATCCAGTGCCCCGGCAAAAATTATCAAGGAAATCAACATTGATATACCGAGGCCGCGAAGCTTAACCGACCCGAGTTTTCTTGAGCTAAGGAGAACTGTCAGCAACCTTTCTCAAATCGCGCAGGGTGTCTAAACTTGGACAGGAGGCGTCAGTATGGGCGATCGAAACATAAAGGTAAAATTCGAATCCTTTTCCAAGTCTTTCGGCAATTTACTTGTCCTGGACAATATCAACCTGAATGTCTATGAAAATGAATTCTTGTGCATTGTGGGGCCAACCGGGTGCGGCAAGACAACTCTGGCCAATCTGGTATGCGGACTGATTCCCCCCACCAAAGGTAAAATAGCTATTGACGGGGCTAGAGTCGATCCCAAAAAGCATAACATTTCTTTTGTCTTTCAGGAAAGCGCCTGTTTTCCCTGGAGGACCGTCAAGGACAACATTAAATTGGGCTTGGAAATAAAAAGGTACTCCCAAGAGGAAATCAACGCCCGTGTTCAGGAGGTGATTAATTTACTGGGCCTGAGCGGGTTTGAGAATGCATATCCAAACCAGATTTCAGGGGGTATGAGGCAGCGGGTGGATATCGCCAGGGCTTTTTGCAGCGATACCGACTTGATGCTTATGGATGAACCGTTCTGTCAGAACGATGAAAAAACCAGGTTCCACTTATTAAATGAGTTGATCAATCTCTGGGAAAGAAAAAAAAGGACAGTCATATTCGTTACCCATAACCTGGAGGAAGCGGTTTTCTTGGGCCAGCGAATTATCGTTTTCACCCAGAAGCCTACCAGGGTCAGGGCCATAATTGAGGTTGACCTGCCTCGGCCGCGGGATGTCAGTTCATCTGAGTTTGTAAAAATAAGGGAAGAGGTAACAGAACTGGTCAAGTGGTGGTGATATATCAGCTTTGCAATGCTAGTAAAACAAAGTCAGCTTGAAGGGGGTGAGTACCAGCAACTGCATTTTATTTTATACCATAATGTTTAAATTATAAAAACACAAGAGGTGAGGCCAACATGAAGATTTATTATCCGTTGGAGGGTGTCCGAATAATTGCTTTAGAGCAATATATTGCAGGCCCTTACTGTACAATGTGGCTGGCGGACTCCGGCGCCGAGGTTATCAAGATTGAACGGCCCGGAACCGGAGAGCCCAGGAGGAATTACTTGCCAGTAGTGGAAGATGCCAGTGGAAACAAGGCCTATGGGGGCTTTATAGGCTATAACAGGAATAAAAAGAGTATCACCTTGGACATACAGTCGGAAAAAGGTAAGGAGATCTACAAGGAACTGGTTAAACATGCCGACGTGGTGGTAGAGAACTTTGCTCCAAAAACAATAGAAAAACTGGGTCTCGGATACGATGTTGTAAAAGAAATCAACCCCAAAATCATTTATGCGGCTATCAGCGGATTTGGAAGGCTTAAGGAATTTAAAGGCATTTATTCGGAAAGGCCTGCCTTTGACCCGGTTATTCAGGCAATGGGAGGCATAATGGAACTAATAGGTGAGGAAGACGGCCCACCGATGTGGGGATTCCCCGGGCTGGCAGATCTCTTTACCGGTGTGGTGACAGCCTATGAAATCATGCTGGCGTTATTTATGAGAGAAAGAACCGGAGAGGGGCAGTTTATCGACGCCTGCATGTATGACAATTTGGTAGCGCTGAATGAAAGGGCGATATTAATATATTCTTTTACCGGCGATGTTGTTTCCAGGGGGAAGGAAAAATTCCAGGCTCCGGCCGGCGCATTCAAAGTCAAGGATGGGAGTTATGTTTCCTTTATTACTCCGAACGACATTGTCTGGAGCAATCTTTGTAAGGCCATGGGCCGCGAAGACCTGATTAATAATCCTAAAACTGCTACCGGGCCCGACAGGGCGAAAAACAAAGATTTTCTTGCGCCGATTATTAACGAGTGGATGGAGGCCAGAACCAAAGAAGAAGCCGTTGAAACCCTTATAAAACATGGGGTTCCGGCGGGGCCGGTGCAAAATGCTAAAGACCTGGTTAACTGCCCGCACCTTCAGGCGCGCAAAATGTTGTTGGAAGTGGACGATCCTGTTGCGGGCAAACGGGTATACGCAAGATCGCCTGTCAGGATGTCAAAAATGAAGGAAGTGCCGAACCTGACTGCGCCCGGGTTAGGGCAGCATACAGATACTATTTTAAAAGATTTACTGAAGTATGATGAAAAAGAGATTCAAAGGCTTCGTAAAGAAAACATCATATAAAAAGGGAGAGTAAATAGAATTTATTTTAGCGTTAAGGAGGAAATTAAATATGCGTGAGGTTAAAGTTGTCAGTGCCGTAAGAACACCTTTTGGAAAGCTGGGGGGAGCGTTAAGAGATATTTCCGCGGTGGATCTTGCGTCAATGGTTGTCAAGGGGGTAATGGAAAAAATCAACCTTCAGCCGGAAACGGTGGATGAGCTGTACCTGGGATCGGCGATTCTGGGGGGGGCCACATCAACAGCTGCCCGGCAGGTCCTGTTTAAGGTGGGTTTACCGGGAGAAACACCATCACTGACTGTGGACCGCGCCTGTTGCTCTTCATTGACCGCTGTTGGCTTGGGAATGAAGGATATTTTGCTTGGGGAAGCCGATACGGTAATTTCCGGCGGATTTGAAAGCATGAGCCAGACCCCTTTTTTATTGCCGCCTGACGCCAGGTGGGGCAAGCGTCTGGGTGATATTACCGTTGTTGATTGTCTTGTAATTCGCAATCCGATTATCAACACTCCGGTTGCTACTATTACGGGTGAAAAGGCTTTGGAATTCGGGGTCGGCCGGGAAGAACAGGATAAGTGGGCACTTAGAAGCCATCAAAAATATTTTGAAGCATTTGAAGCGGGAAAATTCAATGATGAGCTAATGCCGGTGGAAATCCCATCGAAAAAAGGGCAGGCTACCATCATAAATAAAGATGAATCCCCCCGTGCGGATACCTCCATAGAAAAATTAAGCCAGCTCAAAACAGTATACGGCAGTCCCACGGTAACGGCGGGTAACGCTCCCGGGCTTAACGACGGGGCTTCCGCGGTTATTATAATGTCGGCGGAGAAACAGAAAGCAATGAACCTGGAGGCGTTAGGAACTGTCCTTTCCTACGCCCAGGCAGCCGGAGATCCCGGCGCATCGGTGTATATGCCGTCTCAATCTATAAAGAAAGCACTACAAAAGGCAGGCTTGAAGG
Organism: Bacillota bacterium; assembly: GCA_049323615.1. Taxonomy (GTDB): domain Bacteria; phylum Bacillota; class Desulfotomaculia; order Desulfotomaculales; family Desulfocucumaceae; genus JBMOPD01. The sequence continues at coordinate 63,482 of JBMOPD010000024.1, forward strand.
TTACCGATTTGAAGCGAATTGAAATCAATGAAGCCTTTGCTGCAATGCCACTGGTTAGCACCAAGGTGCTGAGCGATGGTGACCCGAAATTACTGGAGCATTTACGCTCGATAACAAATGTCAATGGGGGAGCCGTGGCAATCGGACACCCAACCGGCGCCAGCGGAACCAGGCTGCTCATGACCCTGATTTATGAACTGCGCAGGCTCGGAGGAGGTATAGGTGCGGCTGCAATCTGTGGTGGGTACGGTCAAAGCGATGCGGTTGTTGTGAAAGTGGATTAAATTTTCCCCCCGTTTGTTTCAAGGCGCCTGCTGCTGTTCCCGTTGCATACGTGCAATGGGCTTCAGCAGTAGGCCTTATTTCCGCTTTTATAACGAAATCATTGATAAATGCGGTGCAACGGTAAGAGGTGACATAGTTGAAGAAGCTTCAATTTATGGATGAGACTTTTCGTGATGCTCCACAGTCAGTATGGGCGACGCGTATGCGGACAGAATCGATGTTGGGCGTTGCTCCAATTCAGGATGATGTCGGGTATAAAGTGGCCTGCATTATAAGTGCGGCTGCTTTTGAAACCGCCGTCATGTACCTGTACGAGAATCCCTGGGATCGCCTGCGCCTGTTACGGAAATCTATGCCAAAGACAGATTTAAGTATTCTTATCCGGGGACGGAATGTTTTCGGGTGGCGAAGATATCCCAACGATGTAATTGAACTAACGTTCCAATGCTTAAAAAAACTCGGCATGCAATGGGTAATGGTTTTTGACGGCCTGAATGACCTGCGCAACCTGGAGTGGCACGTGCATACCGCGAAAGAACTGGGACTGAAGGTTATCGGTGAGGTTGTTTTTGCCGAGAGCCCCGTCCACACAGACGATTATTTTGCCGGGAAGGCCGCGGAATTAATTAATATGGGTGCAGATACCATAGCGCTGGAAGATGCCAGCGGCGTACTCACACCGGAGCGCACCCGTACTTTAGTTCCAGCCCTTAGGCGGGCCGTTGGTGAAGTTGAGTTGCAATTCCATTCGCATTGTTCCACGGGGACGGCGCCTGATTGTTATGCCGAGGCAATGATGCACGGCGCGGACACCCTTTGTACCGCCAGCCTGCCCCTGGCTTACGGAGAATCACTTCCGGCGGCCATAGATGTACTTACTAAGGCCCGGGAGTTGGGCTTTTCGGTGGATGTTGACGAGCGGCGCATCAGAGAGGCCGACGATTACCTTTTCTGGGTTGCATATACCGAAAAGAAGCCCATTAATACCCCTTTTAAGTTCAACCCTGTGGAATATAAAAGGTATGTGGCCCATCAGATACCTGGAGGCATGATGTCAAATTTAGTCAGGCAGCTGACGGACTTAGGACTTCAACACAAGCTGGAGGAGGTACTTGAGGAAGCAGGCAGGGTGCGGCGGGAGATCGGTTATCCGGTTATGGTTACTCCATTTTCACAAATGGTAGGCGTGCAGGCAACGCTTAATGTGATTGAGGGAAAACGTTACAATACTATTCCCCAGGAGCTGCGCTTGTATGCCCGGGGGTATTATGGAAGGCCGGCTGCTCCCATTGACCCGAATGTTCTTGACATCCTTATGGGAGACGAGAAACCGATTGATCCTACTGAAGGTTTTTTAGAGCCCCTGGTGAGCAGAGCTAGATCGGAACAGGAGTTTAAATCAGATGAAGATTTATTACTGTATTTATTTAATTCGCGTCCCACGCTTGAAAAATTCTATAAAAACCAGAAGAACATAGAAATACCGGTTGTAAGGAAACCATTAGCCGCTTTTATCAAGGAACTGATTAAAAAGCATGAAATCAAATCAGTTGGTGTTGAAAAAGGCATGTTTAAGCTGGGAGTAACTTTTTAAAGTGTTGTTTTAGCTTGGTTACTTTATAAGCAGTAGCATTAAGGGGTGGAGAATGTGCCTGAGATAAAAAAGGTGCTGGTGGCAAACCGTGGTGAAATAGCGGTGCGTGTCATTCGTGCCTGTAAAGAACTGGGAATCAAGACAGTTGGAGTTTATTCGGAAGCCGACAAGGAAAGCTTACATGTACAAATGGCGGACCAGTCTGTTTGCATTGGGCCGCCTCTTACCACAAAAAGCTATTTAAATATAAATACACTTCTTTCGGTTGCCTTGCTGACTAAGGCCGACGCCATTCATCCGGGCTATGGGTTTCTAGCCGAGAATGCCGAGTTCAGTGACGTATGCCGGAGAAATAATATCCGCTTTGTGGGTCCGACGGGAAATGTGATAAGGAAAATGGGTAACAAAATCGCTGCCAGAAAAGCGGCTGCCGCGGCCGGTGTTCCTGTGGTTCCGGGTACAAAAGAAAATATCAGCGATTTGGACGAGATTGTCAGGGTAGCCAATAATGTGGGATTTCCGGTTCTTTTGAAAGCGGCGGCGGGCGGCGGAGGCCGGGGCATGCAGTTGGTTCATAACGAACAGGAGGTCCGGGAGGCTTTTATGCGGACGCAGGCCGAAGCACAGGTCGCCTTTGGTGACCGTTCACTGTACGTGGAAAAATATATTCGGAATGCCAGGCACGTGGAGGTTCAGGTTCTTTTTGACGAGCACGGCAACGGCATTCACCTGGGTGAGCGGGACTGCAGCTTGCAACGGCGCCATCAGAAGCTCCTTGAGGAGTCCCCGTGCACGGTTATCGACGACAATTTGAGAAATGAACTAACCAATGCGGCGCTGGTTTTTGCCCGCAGCGTGGGTTATACAAGCGCAGGCACGGTTGAGTTTGTTGTAGACCTTGACGAAAAGAAATTTTACTTTATCGAAATGAACACCCGCATCCAGGTGGAGCACCCCGTCACGGAAATACTGACCGGGGTGGACATAATTAAAGAACAACTGCGCGTTGCGGCGGGGGAAAAGCTTTCTATATCCCAGGATGATGTAAAGAGCCGGGGCCACGCCATAGAATGCCGGATTAACGCGGAGGATGTTGCTAAGGGCTTTGTTCCCATCCCGGGAAAAATAGAGAGTATTGCTTTTCCCGCAGGCCCCGGTGTGCGGGTAGACAGCCATACCTACACAGGTTATAAAATCTCTCCCTTTTACGATTCTCTGATCGCAAAACTTATCGTTGTCGATTCCAACCGGCAGAATGCAATTGAACGGATGTTAAGGGCCCTTGATGAATTCAAGGTTGCCGGCATTCCGACCACTGTTCCCTTCCATCAAAAAATACTTCAAAACCCGAGCTTTGCAAAGGGAGAATACAACACGCGTTGGGTTGAAGAAGTATTCTTAAATGATCAGGCAAAGGATTAGTTTACAGAAAAATAGGTTTGCGGGATAACCAGTTTGGCTGACAGAGGGGAGAGATAATGAATATAGGTGAATTAATTGCCCTCAGCAGTAAACACTATGCCCGGCAGGACGCTGTTGTTTTTGAAGACAAAACCTATACATACAGGGAAGTAAATGAAAGGGTAAACAGGTTGGCCAATGCCCTTTTGGGGCTTTCCTTGAATAAAGGTGATCGGGTGGCGCTATTGCTTCATAATTGCAACCAGTATATTGAATCCGACTTTGCAATGGCCAAGGCCGGCCTGGTCAGGGTATCGCTTAATACCAGATTGACCGCCGACGACCACAAATGTGTTCTTGCTGATTCCGAGGCCTCCGCTTTAATTTTTGAAAGTTGTTTCTTGGATACTGTAATGGATCTTGCTCGATCCAGCGCTTCACTAAAACATTTAATATGTGTGGGGGACAAAAAGGGCCCTTTTCTTTATTACGAGGAGCTTATAAAAAGTGGGTCTCCTTCAGAACCGGAAACAGCCGTTTTTGAAGATGATATTCACGCCCTCGTGTATACGTCCGGCACATCGGGAAAGCCCAAAGGCGTAATGCTGACGCATAAAAACATTCTATCGGTAATTATTAACCTGCTCATGGAAAGGGATGTCCGCAGGGAAGACAGGATGCTGCATGTCGGGCCCTTAACCCATGCCAGCGGTGTATGGGTATTACCGCACTTTATCAAAGGTGCTGTTAATATCATACATAAACGTTTTGATATAGAATTGCTTTTAAAAACAATTCAGGAAGAAAAGATTACCACGGTAATGATGGTACCGACCATGATTCTAAGGCTACTGGCTTACCCCGGAATTGACAATTACCATATCGGCAGCCTGCGGTCCTTAATTTACGGGGGATCGCCAATGCCTGCAGAAAAAATAAAAGAGGCTATTTTAAGGTTTGGTAATATATTCTCACAGAATTACGGGCAAACAGAAGCTCCGACAACTATCACCTATTTGCCGAGAGAAGATTATAAAATAAGCGGTTCCGCGATGGAGATCAAAAGGTTGTCCTCTGCCGGCCGGCCGTATATTAGGGTCAAAGTTAAAGTAGTCAATGAAGAAGGTGCGGAAACCTGCCCCGGTGAGATAGGTGAAGTTATCGTTAAAAGCGATCATGTGATGAAAGGCTATTGGAAAAACGATCAGGCTACAAAAGAAAAAATTGTTAATGGATGGCTGTATACCGGAGATATGGCCACCTTTGACGACGAAGGCTTTTTGTATATTGTGGACAGGAAAAACGACTTGATAATTAGTGGGGGTTTTAACATATATCCAAGAGAAATTGAAGAAATTATTTATTCACATCCGGCTGTCGAAGAAGCCGCAGTCATTGGTGTTCCTGATGATCAGTGGGTAGAGGCGGTTAAGGCGGTTGTTGTATTAAAGCAAGGCAAAACCGTAACCGAGGAAGAACTGATCAGTTTCTGCAAGAAAAGCCTGGCCAGTATGAAAGCGCCGAAATCAATTGAAATTGTCAACGATTTACCCAAAAACCCTTATGGGAAGATTATGAAAAAAGAGTTGAAAGCAAAATACTGGCATCAACATAAAGCATAACTCTCATATACGGTAGCCGGGATAAAACCAGGGGGATATCTTATTCTTTCAGTAGGGTGATGTTTTTCAAAATATATAAACAAATATTACCCAGTATAGCTACCCTGCAGAACTTTATTAAAATATAAGGATAATAAAATGTTAAGCTGGATTTTCGCTGCGTTTGTTACCCTGTTGGCTTCAACTATGGGCGCTCTAACCGGTTTTGGATTTGCCTTGATTTTCGTTCCTATGTTGCTTCTTCTTTTCGATGTACATACGACAGTAATACTAAACATCATGCTATCCTCGATATCAGCGTATGTTCTTACTTATATTGAGCGGAGAAGGGTGTTGTTTAAACTTGTAAGAAATCTTTTTCTGGCCAGTTTAGTGGGGCTTCCTCCGGGTATCTTACTTTTTAGGCTGGCTGATGTCACCTTGCTTAAAGCAACGGTTTCCATTGTCAGCATATTGGCCAGTGTCCTGCTCTTGGCGGGTATAAAATGGTCAGGCGCGGAAAAAAAGTGGTCAGAATTTGCGGCTGGAGGAATTGCAGGTTTTTTATCCGGCAGCATCGGCATACCCGGACCACCAATTATATTGTTGCTCGGGTATCGTGGGATCCCCAAGGAAAATTTCCGGGCAACTACATTGGCCTATTTTGCTTTAATCGTATCCGTCACTTTTCCCTTGTTAATTATTTCAGAACCAAATCCAGCCTCTACTATACGGTACGGGTTGACTCTCCTGCCTTTCGTGATTGGGGGGCAGTTTATAGGTTCACATTTTTTTAATAAAGTACCTCAGAAGCATTTTCAAATAGTTATCCCGGTGCTCATTATTGTTATGTCAACTTATTCCCTAATATCCTCTTTGGTATCTTTATTTGAGTCCATCAGGAAAACCGGGCTCCCGGGAGAAATTGTACTTTTTATTATATTTAAGCTGCTATTTCATTTATGATAACCCGGTTGACTAGCCAAAGGCAGCCTTTTGGTATCAGTGTAAGAAAACGATCATTAATGGAGGAGTTACTATTATGGATAAAACGGCATACCCGTACATTCCCAATTCCGTCCGATCTGTAAAGGATCAGATGTTAAAAGAGTGTGGCGCTGAAAGCATAGAGGATCTTTACGCTGAAATACCGAAACACCTTAGGCTGAAAAGAAAACTGAACCTGCCAAGAGCCTATTTTTCGGAATACGCCCTGAGAAGACATGTAGAGGGTATTTTATCTAAAAATGTATCATGTAAAAATTGCGTGAGTTTCCTGGGAGCAGGCACCTGGCAGCATTATGTGCCGGCAATATGTGATGAGATAAATTCCCGGGCTGAATTTCTCACGGCATATTCGGGAAGACAATATGCCGATCACGGCAAGTGGCAGGCGTTATTCGAGTATGCCAGTATGTTGTGCGAGCTTGTCGGTATGGAGGCAACAAGCCTTCCAACTTATGACTGGGGTCAAGCTGCCGGCACTTCCCTCTTAATGGCGTCGAGAATTACCGGCCGGAAGGAGGTACTGCTTGCAGGCACTGTTAGTAAGGATAGATTGCTGCAGATTAAAAACTATTTGAGGCCCAAGGTTAATGTTGTTCTGGTTGATTATGATACCGGGACAGGCAAACTCATGGTCGAAGATTTAAAGAAAAAAATTTCATCCCGCATAGCAGCTGTGTACTTTGAAAACCCGTCTTACCTTGGACTTATCGAGACCGGGGCAGAAGAAATTGTGAAGACAGCTCACGCTTACGGAGCACTGTGCGTAGTTGGGGTGGATCCAATTTCCCTGGGTGTATTGGCTCCGCCGAGCCAATACGGTGCGGATATTGTTTGCGGGGACCTGCAGCCCCTCGGAATACATATGAATTATGGCGGCGGCCTGGCGGGATTTATTGCCACCCGTGATGAACCGGAATTTGTGGCCGAGTTTCCGGGGCAGATATTTGGTATAACCTCAACCGAAGTTGAAGGTGAATACGGATTTGGACAAGTCTTTTGGGAGAGGACATCCCTTGCGTCAAGAGAAGGGGGCAGGGAATATACAGGGACCTCTGCCGGTTTATGGGGGATCACTGCGGGGGTTTACCTCGCACTGATGGGTCCCTCGGGAATGAGGGAAATTGGAGAAATTATTATGCAAAGGTCTTCTTACACGATAAAATTATTATCTGAGATTGAGGGCATTGAAATTTTATTTAAAGATAGTATATATTTTAAAGAATTTGTGGTTAACTTTGACAAGTCAGGTATTGATGTAAAAAGCCTTAACAAAGCACTGCTGAGCTATAAGATTTTTGGCGGCAAGGACCTGTTCAGGGAGTTTCCGGAACTAGGGAACAGCGCCTTGTACTGTGTTACGGAATTACACACGAAAGAGGATATTGACAGACTTGCTTCGGGATTGCAAAAGATTACACGAAATAAAGTGGGTGGGCAGTGTGGGAAGGGATAAAAATAGGTTTTTGAGAAAATTTCACCAGGCCCGTTGGGATGAGCCTATCATTTATGAACTGAGTAATAAAGGAGAAAGGGGTATTATTTTACCGGAAGTTGAAGAAGAAATAAAATCAGCGGTTGGAGATGTGGTGGCAAAGATACCTGCCAATTTACGCAGAAAAGAACCCCCCATGCTTCCGGAGCTTTCCCAGGCGCAAGTGTTAAGGCATTACCTGCGTTTATCTCAGGAAACCCTGGGTACGGACTTAGGCATTGATTTAGGTCTGGGAACCTGTACCATGAAATACAGCCCCAAGGTTAATGAACTGCTGACAAGATTGCCGGAAATGGCGGATATCCACCCCCTTCAGGATGAAGAAACAGTCCAAGGTATTCTCGAAATATTTTATAAGTTCGATCAGATCTTAAAAGAAATATCCGGCTTGGATAAATTTTCTTTACAGCCTTCCAGTGGCTCTCAGGGCATATATACCAACGCCTGTATCATCAGGGCGTATCACGAGGCCAATGGGGAACTGGAGAAAAGAAATGAAATTATTACTACAATTTTTTCGCACCCTTCCAATGCGGCAGCTCCGGCTCAAGCAGGTTTTAAAATTATAACCCTGATGCCTGATGGAAACGGTTACCCCGATCTTGAGGCCCTGAAAGCCGCGGTTTCCGATCGTACCGCCGGGCTAATGATAACAAATCCGGAAGATACCGGAATATATAATCCGAAAATAGATGAATTTGTCAAAGTGGTTCATGAGGCGGGGGGACTTTGCGCCTATGACCAGGCCAATGCGAATGGCTTGTTGGGAATAGCCAGGGCCGGGGAGGCAGGGTTTGATCTCTGCCATTTCAATATTCATAAAACTTTTTCGTCACCTCACGGGTCCATGGGGCCGGGCGCCGGTGCTGTCGGGGTTAAAAAGGATCTGACCAAGTTTTTACCGGTGCCGACTGTTGAATTTGACGGCCAAAAATATTTCCTTGATTATAACAGACCCCACAGCATTGGTAAGATAAGGGGATTCTACGGAGTTGCCCCGGTTATATTAAGAGGATATGCATGGGTAATGAGTCTTGGCGCGGACGGATTGCGGGAATGTGCAGAAGTATCGGTATTAAATAGCAACTACTTGCAGAAAAAGATAATGGAAATTCCCGGGGCAGGTGTTCCTTACGCTGAAGGGAAGCGCAGATTGGAGCAAGTCAGATACAGTTGGAAAAAACTTAAGGAAGATACAGGGATAGGTACGGAAGATGTTATGTGTAGAATAGTGGATTTCGGTTTGCAAAGCTATTTTACCAGCCATCATCCTTGGGTAGTGCCGGAACCTTTTACCTTGGAGCCTTGCGAATCATATTCCAAGGAAGATATCGACGAGTACGTGGCGATAATCAGCCAAATCGCCAAAGAGGCCTATGAGAACCCGGAACTTGTCAGAAATGCGCCATATAACAGTGTAATTCACAAGTGCGACCTGTCAATAATGAATGATCCCGGTAAATGGGCCATAACGTGGAAAGGGTATCTTAAGAAAACTAAAACAGTAAATTCAACTAAATAGATATTTAAACTTGAATCCGGTAAGTAACAGCAGTTTTTTCTTTCGAAGCCAGCCAAGCTGCCAAAAATAGGATACCATGTTAAGTGTTGTATGTGGTTTATTGTTTCTTAAGCGTCGAAAATCTAAAGATT
>JBMOPD010000025.1:0-10220 GCA_049323615.1 Bacillota bacterium
TGCGTCCGAAAGAACCCTGGGTAAATACCCAGGAGATATAAAAAAGCCCCCCTGATAACGGAGAGGCTTCTTGATAATGGCTAACATGTTGGTCTCAGTAGACCCGCCCGGCAGGGCGGCTTTTTTACGCCCGGAAAAAAGCTGTGCCCGGGTCCGTTAACAGAAGTATAAATTTAGTACTGTTACCATATTTATTCTTATGGGTGAATGTGATGGAAGCATACAGCAATATCTCGTTTTTCTTTTCAATCCTGCAGATAATCTTTATCGACCTGGTTTTGAGCGGGGACAACGCCGTTATTATTGCCATGGCCACCAGGAACCTGGACCCGCGCAGCAGGAAAAAGGCCTTTGTTCTTGGCGCCGCGGGGGCAATACTGCTGCGCTTATTTTTTGCCAGCCTGGCCGCGGTTACTTTAATAAAGGTGCCGCTGATGCAGCTTATCGGCGGAGTGATCCTGTTGTGGATAGCGGTGAAACTTCTGACCGAAAACAGTGAAGCCCGGGTAATAGAACCGCAAAAGCGATTGATAAGCGCCGTCAAAACGATAATCCTGGCCGACCTGATTATGTCCCTGGATAACGTCCTGGCCGTGGGCGGGGCGTCCCACGGAAGCGTGGTTCTTCTGGTTGCCGGGCTGTTGTTCAGCATGACCCTTTTGATGGTGGGCAGCCAGTTGCTGGCCTCACTGATGTCCAGGTCCAAACTTATTACCGACCTGGGTGCCGGTATTATCGCCTGGGTTGCCGGCGATATGATCGGCAGTGAAAAGTGCCTGAAGCTGTTTTTAACGGCCCATGCCCCCCTGTTTATTTCCGCCTTTGCCATTATGGCGGTATTTTTTGCGGCGGAGATGATCCAATCCAGGTGCCGCTGATCACTTAAGCCTCTATTTAATTGAAAGGATAAACGCCCCGGCGGCCACCGCCGTGCCGATAACGCCGGCCACGTTGGGCCCCATGGCGTGCATCAGCAGGTAGTTCTGCGGGTTGGCCTCGGCCCCCATGACATGGACCACCCGGGCGGCCATGGGTACCGCCGAAACCCCGGCGGCGCCGATCAGGGGGTTGACCTTGTTCTTGCTGAAGAGGTTCATCAGCTTGGCGATGACCACACCGCCGGCGGCCGCAAAGGCGAAGGCCACCACGCCCAGGATGAAGATATAAATGGTTTTGGGGTTGAGGAAGTTCTCGGCCGACATGGTGGACCCCACCCCTACACCCAGCAGGATGGTCACTATGTTCATCAGCTCGTTGCGGGAAACGTTGGTCAGCCTCTCCACAACCCCGGACTCCATAAACAGGTTGCCCAGCATGAACATGGCTATCAGCGGGGCAGACGGGGGAACCAGCAGTATAATGACGATGGATGCCAGCAGGGGAAATACAATCTTTTCACCCTTGCTCACAGGCCTCATCTGGGTCATCACCATGGCCCTTTCCTTTTTGGTGGTGAGAAGTTTGGCCACGGGCGGAATTATTATGGGGACCAGGGCCATGTAGGAGTACGCCGCCACCGATACAGCCCCCATCAGGTGCGGGGCCAGGTTCGCGGACAGGTATATGGTGGTGGGGCCGTCGGCGCCGCCGATGATGCCGATGGTGGCCGCCTCCGGGATGGTAAACCCGATGATCAGGGCGGTGAAGTAGGCTGCGTAAACTCCCAGCTGGGCCGCGGCCCCCAGGAGGAGGGTTTTGGGGTTGGCGATTACCGGGCCGAAGTCGGTCATGGCGCCCAGGCCCAGGAAGATAAGCGGGGGTATCAGCTCGGTTTCAATGCCGAAATGGTAGAAGATATAGAATAGGCCGCCCTCGCTGGTCAAACCGGTGAGGGGGAAGTTGGCCGCGAAAATTCCAAAACTGATGGGGACCAGGAGAAGTGGCTCAACTCCCTTTTTAATGGCCAGGTACATCAGGGTAAAGGCGATAAGCCACATGATCACATTCCCCGGGGTCAGTGACCAGATGCCCAGCCCGTCCAGGCTCCGGGTGATTGTTTCCATTTAAAATTCTACCTCCTAACTGCAGATTAAATAACAAGTGGTGACGTTCAACCGTATAGTCCCAAAGAATAAAAGTCCTTGTTCGTAATACTTTAAGTGCCCGCCCGGGATTTTTCCGCTTCTCTTTTCGCCGCCAGCTTAAACAAATACCCGGAAAAACTGACCGCCAGATTGAGTATCCCCAGGGCCAAAAAAACTGATATTATACCTGTGATTGCGACGGTAAAAGCCTTTTCCCAATCCACTCCTTGTTCCTCCCTCCTGTGATGGTGGTGATGTAATAATATAAATTTTTCATCACATATACTTTATAAAGCAAAATTTATGCCCGCAACCATACAGTCTGCCGGCGGGATGCCGTTCGCGCAATAATGTGGTTTTACATTATTTTTTGATAAGTATTCATATGCTGACGTCAAATATTTCAATGCATAATTGCACAACCAATGTAAAACAGCATCATAACAAGTATCTGTGCGGTGCGTTGAATAGAGGGCCGGCAGGCCCTGGCCGGCAACCCGCAATTTTACAACGGTTGCCGGCAACCTGCCCACAATATTCGACAATACTTTTCACCCGGATCAGGAAGGAAAAAGAGGAAACAGATAGAATAACTTATTTCTATCAGCTAAATGTGATGGCAGTAACTGGAAAGGGGGATTGGAAATGGGCTGGTTTGATTTTGTCAGGTCAGCAATTAAATCCGGCAAAAAAACCCCACCTTCCGCCTCTACCATCGGTCCGGTATGGGTTATCGCAGGTCTCACCATAATATTCCTGGCGGCCGGCATAGTTTTTGGCTTTGCCTGGACCAGGAAAACCGTAACACTGGTTGACGGAGGAAAAGAAGTAACAATAAAAACCAGGGCCTCGGATGTGAACAAGTTGCTTCGGGAACAGAATACAGTTTTGGGGCCGTATGACCGGGTGGTGCCGGAACCATCGACAAAATTAAGTAACGGGTCCCGGGTGGAAGTTAAAAGGGCTAACCGGATAACAATCACGGCGGACCAGGAGACAATGGAAATTGTTTCGGCGGCGGAAACTGTGGGAGATGTACTGAAAGAGAAACAAATTGCCCTCAGTGGGGAGGACATTGTAAAGCCGGATGTTGGGGAAAAAATAACAGGTGACACCGAGATACGGGTAGTCAGGGTGCGCACTGAAAATGAAGTTGTAAAAGCACCCATTCCGTACCAGACCAGGCAAGTGCCGAATGGTGACATGGCCCGGGGAATAAGCAGGACCGTGGTCAGGGGCCAAAACGGGGAAGAACTCCAGACCTGGACAGTGGCTTACCAGGACAACCAGGTGGTAAGCCGGCACCTGGTTGATAGAAAAACTATTAACAAACCTGTGGACAGAGTGGTTCAAGTGGGTACCGGACAGACGATTTCCAGGGGGGGACAGGTAATCAGGTTCAGAGAGGCCATGGAGGTTACCGCCACGGCCTACACCCATACCGGGTATAACACCGCCACCGGTACGAAACCGGAGTACGGGACAGTGGCCGTGGACCCGCGGGTAATACCCCTGGGTACCAGGATGTATGTAGAGGGTTACGGGTACGCCACCGCCCTTGACACCGGGGGCGCAATAAAGGGCAAACGCATAGATGTGTTCCTGGAATCGTATAATGAGGCCGACAGGTGGGGAGTAAGAACGGTAAAAGTTTACTTGCTGGACTGACAGGAGGGGAAACCCTCCTTATTTTATTCCCTTCAGACAATGAATTTTTAAAGGCCGTTAAGTTGTGATAAAATTATTTTAACTTTATATCTCTCTGTGATCTGTGACCTCTGTGGCTAAATTAAATTTATTGCGGCATGGAGGTCTGACTTCTGACTTTTTCCCGGAGGGTGCAATGTCTTACCTTACATCGCCGTCGGCAGTCAGGAAGCTTTTGGAAAGCTATAATTTCCGCTGCCGCAAGAGCATGGGACAAAATTTCCTGGTGGACGCCAATATCGTAAATAAAATCATTTCTTCGGCTTTACTGGATGAGGATGATACGGTTGTTGAAATTGGCCCCGGCCTGGGGGTTATTACCAGGGCAGCCGCCATGAAAGCCAAAGGTGTTGTGGCCCTGGAACTGGACAGAGGCCTGCTGCCTATCCTGGAGGATACCCTCAAAGATTTAAGCAATGTCAGTATTGTGGCCGGGGATGCCATGGAAGCCGATCTTGACGCTGTTGTCAGCAGCGCCCGGGCCGGTTATAGCGGCCCGTACAAACTTATCGCCAACCTGCCTTACTATATAACCACTCCCCTCATCATGCGCCTCCTTACCGGCGGATTTAACATTTCCCTTTGTGTTATAATGGTTCAGCAGGAAGTTGCCGAAAGAATAGCCGCCTTACCGGGAGGAAAGGAATACGGCGCCCTGTCGGTGGCCGTACAGTATTACACCGAGGCCCGGTGCCTGTTCAGGGTTCCCGCCACGGTCTTTTATCCCCGGCCTGAAGTGGACTCTGCGGTTGTTCGCCTGTTAAGAAGGCCCAAACCTGCGGTGGGGGTGCCCGACGAGGACCTTTTTTTTAAGGTCGTGAGGGGGTCCTTCGGGCAGAGGAGAAAAACCCTGCTGAACGCGTTGGGCAAGGTGTTTAATAATATTCCCCGGGAAAAGCTGGGAAAACTATTACAGGCGGCGGGAATTGATCCCGGCCGCCGGGGGGAAACCTTAAGCCTTACTGAATTTGCCCGGATTACCCGGGAAATTTATAATTTGGAGCTTTAATTTCGGGAGGAATTCAGAATACAGGAGCGGTTGAGGGGGGGGGATTTTTAGTGCTGTATTTTAAGAGTCCTACCAAGGGCAAGCTCTCCTTCGAGGAAATGATGGCCGATATAGCGGGCTATATTACCGGGCTGCCCACGTCTTCCTATAAAGTGATTATCGGGTCGGACTCCCAGGTCAAGTCCGAAACCTGCTTTATTACCGCCATTGTGGTGCACAGGCTGGGTAAGGGCGCCCGGTACTACTACAGGAAAAAAATCCAGAGGAAAATTAAAAGCCTGCGCCAGAAAATATTTTATGAAACCGCCCTGAGCCTGGAGGTCGGCAGCAAGGTAGCCAATTACCTGGCTGAAAGCGGCCTGGACGACCTGGAGGTGGAAATTCACATCGATGTGGGCAAGCAGGGGGATACCAGGGACCTGATCCGGGAAGTGGTGGGAATGGTTACCGGCAGCGGCTTTCATGCCAAAATCAAGCCGGAGGCCTATGCCGCTTCCAGTGTGGCCGATAAGCACACGAAGTAGGCCGGCGGTCGCCGGCCGTCAGTCGTGAGACCCGTTGGCATTTGACCAAAGGTTGAATGCCAATTATTTTTTGGTCAGGGATTTTGGCCTATCCTTTAGTTCTTTTAACTTTATTTTGTTGCCTCCCTTTTACGTCCGACGGTTGACGGCCGACGACCAATATGTCACACCTGGGCCGGACCTTCCATAATATGAAAAAAAGCGACTAAAGGAAGAAGGGGGAAAGGCTTTTGAACAAAATAAAAGAAGGCGACATTGTGGCCAGGAATTCCTACGGATGCGATATATATTTTAAAGTGGCCAGGCTCTTTGGGGGGAAAGACGGTAAGCAGTATGCCCGCCTGAAGGGCCTGGATTTGCGGCTGGAGGCCACAGCTCTGGTGGATGACCTGGTCAAGGTGGACTCGGTAAAGGTATCGCAGTACTGGCACATCTGCCAGTTGAAAAACATGGAGAAGATGAAGGATATATTCAGGCGCAGGGATGAGGACCGTAAGGTTACTATGGGCAGGGCAACAAAAAACAACCTGGACCAGGTTGAAAGCTTTGACCTGCCGGGAACCCTGGTGCATATCGACGGGGACAAGGAATACCTGGATATGTGCCTGGCCAGCTACAAGCAGCTTAACATAGAATGCCACGGCTACCATATAGACGAGGAAAAGCAGGCGGAAAGGGTGATGGATATACTGGTGGAGCACCGGCCGGACATGCTGGTGCTGACGGGTCATGACGGACTGGTCAAGGGGGTAAAGGAGGAGGATTACCGGGATGTAAAAAAGTACCATAACTCACAGCATTTTGTTAATGCTGTGAGGATGGCCAGGCGGTATGAGAAGAGCCGGGACGACCTGGTAATTTTTGCCGGGGCCTGCCAGTCGCATTACGAGGCCCTGCTGGGGGCGGGGGCCAATTTTGCCAGTTCGCCCAAAAGGGTGTTGATTCACGCTTACGACCCTGTTTTTGTGATGGAAAAAGTGGCCTATACCTCGATATACGACCCCATAGCCTTAAAGGACGTTATAGCCAGTACCATTACCGGCTTTGACGGAATTGGCGGTGTTGAAACGGCCGGAGCGCAATCCGGATATTTTTGCTTCAAAGGTATTAAAGTTCAGCAGCAGGGTTAAAATATCAGGTATATTGCAATTAATTTTTGGGAGGGCAATATGCAAGGAACGGTAAAATGGTTCAGCCCCGGCAAAGGATACGGATTTATCGAATCCGATGACGGAACCGATGTGTTTGTTCACTATTCGGCCATTATGGAGGAAGGGTATAAGACCCTTGATCAGGGCCAGAAGGTTCAGTTTGAAGTTGTACCGGGCAAACGGGGCCTTCAGGCCGATAATGTACAAAAAATCTAGTTAAGGCGGGAATTAGGAATTGGGAATTGGAGAAGAAATATCTTTACCGATTTACAGTTCCTAATTTTTTTTTGCATTTTTAAGCTTAAAGGAGGGTGGTGGCGGCAGCGCAATTAACGCCGCAATAAAAGCAGCAAATGGCAATATATGGAATTTGACTGGCTGTGTTAATATTATCCTTGAACAGGCGCACGAAAGTGGTGTTTTGCCGTGTGCCGCCATTTGCCGGGAGGTGCGACAATGTATAAAAGAATAATGATGGTTACTGCGGCCTTAGCCGTTTTTCTGGCCGGATCCTATACCGAGGCAAAATTTAATATCACTCCGGTGGTTACCGCAGCTTTTAAGACGGGGAAGATGCTGGCGGGGGATTTTTATACAAAGGTGCTGGCCCGTTTTGTGGCCGGTATGGACGCTACCGCGGCGCTTTTCGCCCTGGGCGGCTTTCTGGCCCTGCTTTCTTTTAAATACCTGGCCAGGTACAGGAGGCTCTGAGAGGTCCTTTTCCGGCCGCCAGTTGAGAGTGCAACCACAAAAAAGCTGTTCTAACCCATCCATGTCCGGTAGCCCTGGCCTACCGACCACTGACGGATAAGAGCTTGAAAAATTATCTGTTCGGTAATATATTTATCGCTATGAACAGATGTTTTGCCGGACAGTGACATGGGGGGGTTAACATGCTTGACAACCAGCTTTATATATTCAAGACGGTAGCGGACAAGAAGAACTTTTCCCGGGCCGGGGAATTGCTGAATATGACCCAGCCGGCCATAAGCCAGCACATACACGCCCTGGAAGACTACTACGGGGTCAAACTGTTCGAGCGGTCCAGCAAAAAGGTGGAGCTTACCCAGGCCGGGGCCATACTATACAACTACGCCCGGGAAATACTGGGCCTGCACCAGGTGGCCAGGAGGGCGGTATCCGACCTGGTGGATACGGTTACCGGAAAGCTTACCATCGGGGCCAGCCTGACCATCGGGGAGTACGTGCTGCCCCGGCTGCTGGCCACCTTTGCCAGAAAATATCCCGATGTTGAATATTCGGTCTGGGTTGGCAACACCGAGCTGATCCACGAGCGAACCCGGGAAGGCACCATAGACATCGGGCTGGTGGAAGGGGTGGTAGAGGATACCCAGCTGAATATAAAAACCTTTTTGCCGGATGAACTGGTTCTGGTGGCGCCGGTGCTTCACCCCCTGGCCGCGAAAACATCGGTATCCAGGGAGGATTTAAAGGAATGCGTTTTTGTTATCCGGGAAGAGGGTTCCGGCACCAGGCTGGCGGTGGAGGAGTTTTTCCAAAAAGCGGGTTTCAGGCCTGAAAAAATAATCACCCTGGGCAGTACCCAGGCGATCAAGGAGGCTGTGGAGGCCGGTCTGGGCATTACCATACTGTCCAAGTGGTGCCTGCGCAAGGAACTGCTGCTCGGCAGCCTTAAGCTGCTGAGGATAAAGGGCGTGGAAATCCCCCGCTGGTTCTTTTTAATCCAGCTGAAGGACAAATTCCAGTCCAGGGCATGTGATGAATTTGTTAAATTTATAACCTGTGAGGACCTGCCGAAGATAATCGGATAGCTTAAAAAGGAAAAGAGGGATCAATTGGAAGCGGCGATTTACTCGCCGCCTGTTCTTTTTTCAGGGTAAAAAAAATATTTATGGTCAGGAGACAGCGGATCTTTTATTTCAGGAAGGGTGGAGGCTCTATTGAGCTCGCCACGGCGCCATTTTTCCGGAAAGAGAAACCTGGAAAGGGCTGCCTCAATGCGCTCATTCCTGTGCTCACCCGCCCCGAAATTCTTTACTATTACAATCATAGCTCACTCTTCCTTCATCCCAGGCTACCGGCTGCTAAATTCCGGATTCCGGATTCTTTATTCCAGGTTCCGGGTTTGCCTGGAGGGCAAACCTTATATGTGATCTTATGCGAGAGCTGATGTACACATTACAAGGAGGGCTGATTTTGAAGGTTGCGGTGTACTGCCGGGTTTCCACCGATGACCAGGCGGATTCCAAAACAATAGAGAACCAGGTGGATTTTGCCCGTGGATACTGTCAGCTGCACGGTTTAAACATTTATGATTTTTACCTGGATGAAGGGGTAAGCGGGACCATACCGGTGGAAAACAGGCCGGCAGGTAAAAGGCTGCTGGCTGACGCCCTGTACGGGTGCTTCGGGGCGGTATACGTGTACCGCCTTGACCGGCTGGCCAGAACCACCCTTGATATACTCAGGACACACCAGAGACTGAGCGAGGCCGGCGTGGCGTTGAGGAGCATGACCGAGAATTTCGACACATCCACCCCCAGCGGTAAATTTTTTATGACCACCCTGGGGGGTATTGCCGAGATAGAAAGGGAGACCATTGCCGAGAGGATGCGCCTGGGCAAGGCCAGGGCCCTGAGGGAAGGGCGCTGGCCCGGGGGCCCGCCGCCGTACGGTTATTCGCTGGCCGACAAGAGACTGGCCGTCAATAAAAAAGAGGCGGCCGTAGTGGCCATGATTTTCCGCATGTACACCCGGGGGGAAATGAGCACGGGATTAATTGCCGACTATCTTAACGCCATCGGTGTTCCCCCGCCGGGATTGTCCGGGGGCAGGGCGATCAGGGGAAGAAACAGGTGGCACGGCAGCCGGATATGGAGTATTCTGTCCAACCCGGCCTACCGCGGGACATTCCAGTTCGGCAGGCGGGGGCAAAGCGTGGTGGAGCTGGAATGTCCGCCCATTGTTTCCACCCGGGAGTGGGAGGAGGCCCGGGCAATCCGCCGCAAAAATTCTTATGAGGCCAGGCGGAACTCCAAGCGGCAGTACCTTTTAAAGGGCCTTATCAAGTGCGGCCTGTGCGGCCGGACCTATTGCGGTGACGGTTCCGGCAGGGATGGCAGGCTCTGCTATTACAGGTGTCCGGGCAGCACCTCGGCCAGGGGAGGCCTGCCCAAATGCCCGTCCAGGTCGGTGCGGGCCGATTTAATCGAGGATATGGTGTGGGGTGATGTGCTCCGGTTTGTTTTAAACAGCCGGCAGGCGCTGGCCGTTGCTAAAGGTGGGGGAGCCCTGCTTCCGGGTAAAAATTCCTCCGGGGATGAGCGGGAGCTGGAGTTGATAGAGAAGGTTGTCCGGTCGAAGGAAAGGGAGCGCAAAAGGGTAATCGGACTGTTCAGGCGGGAAATCATATCGGAAAGGGAGGCAGGGGAGGAACTGGCTAATATTACCAGGGAGCTGGAGGCGCTGAACAAACGCCGGTCGGCAATCTGCGACCGGGCCCGGATGCCCCGTTATGGCGCCGAAATAAAGGATGACCTGCACCGAAGACTTGAGTCGGCTGCCGGCCTGGAAAAGAGAGACCTGCTCGGGGGGCTGGTGGACGGAATAATTGTGGATACGGTAGCTTACCGGGGAAAGACGGTTCCGCGGGTTACCATCTCCTATGTCTTTGCGGGGACGGATTGCGCTCTGATCGTTGAAACCCGTGGAAAATACAGACTGGGAGTACCCAAATCCCCGTACTGACCCCAACTCACGGAACCCTTTCTCAATGCACTGAATAATATGGCAGGAGGTGCATCGAGGAGGGGTTTTTTTATAT
>JBMOPD010000026.1:0-70903 GCA_049323615.1 Bacillota bacterium
TACTTTACCAATTACCTAAAACTGAGCGGTGTTCCTCTTTTTTTGCTAAAAATTTTACAGATTTTTCGGCATTTCAGCCCTTGTGTTCACTGGTTTTTGGGTTTCTACTTACCGGATATAAGTTAAAATAGGTCGGGGGGTGGGACGGAAGAAAAACGGCTTAAGCGCAGCCGAAAAGCGAGTTTCAGGGAAATTTGCACCCAGTGGCGGAGACCGGAGAGTTTTGGCGAAGAGAAAAATTTTTCCCCGACCTAGGATGGGGCAGCTCGCAAGAGCGCGCCCCATTTAAATTTTTTACATTAAATTCTTATGTTTAAATATACAGACATTTCAGAAGGATTTAAAAAAAATACGTTGAATAATGAAACGTTAAATGTTGTGCTCCGGACGTGTCGCATTTGAAAAATGCGTGTTCGGAGTTGTTTTTGCACTAAAGTTCAGGGGGTGAGAAATTACCTAAATAAGAAATTTGTAACCAATTAAAAGAGGGGGTATTTGGGTAAATGCGTATTAATTCAAAATGGGTAGGGCTTTTGCCGGTGCTTTTACTGGGCGTGGCCCTGGTTGTCACCGGATGCGGCAGTAAGGACACCAAAAAGGAAGGTGAGCAAAAGGCGGCAGCCGACGACAAGACTGTAAAGATAGGTGTCCTGGCTCCGCTGACCGGCGACGTGAAAACCTTTGGCGAGTCCACCATAAACGGCGCCAAGCTGGCCGTGGAAAATTTCGGCGGCAAGGCCGGAGACTTTAAGGTCGACGTAGTGACGGCGGACGACCGCAACGACCCCACCGAGGCGGTGAACGTGGCCACCAAGCTGATTTCGCAGGATAAGGTTTCCGGTATAGTGGGTTCGGTGACCTCCAAGACCACCATCCCGGTATCCAAGCTGGCCAATGACAGCAAGGTAATCTTAATTTCCGGCACGGCCACTGCCGAGAAGGTCACCGTGGATGAAGGCAAGCGGAAGGAATTCGTCTTCCGGGCCTGCTTCATCGACCCCTTCCAGGGAAAAGTGGCCGCCAAGTTCGCCCTTGAGAACCTTAAAAAGAAAACCGCCGCCGTCCTCTATGACCAGAGCAACGACTACACCATCGGCCTGGCCAACAACTTCAAGGATAACTTCACCAAGGGCGGCGGGCAGATTACCGACTTCCTGGCCTACGGCAAGGACGACGTGGACTTCAGCGCCGTACTCACCAACATAGCCAAGAAAAACCCGGACATTCTATACCTGCCCGACTACTACCAGAAGGTCAGCCTGATCGGCAAGCAGGCCAGGGAAAAGGGCATCAAGGCGGTCTTCCTCGGCGGTGACGGCTGGGACTCCTCCGACCTGGACTTCAAAACCATGGAGGGCGGGTATTTCACCAACCACTATTCGGCCGACGATCCCAGCCCGGAAGTGAAAAAGTTTGTTGAGCAGTACAAGGCCAAGTACGGCAAGACTCCGGACGCCCTGGCGGCCCTGGCCTACGACGCTGCCAGCCTGCTTTTGAACGCCATCAAGACGGCCAACAGCAAGGACCCGGCGGCCATCCAGAAGGCAATGCAGGGAACCAAGGACTTCCCGAGCATCAGCGGAAAGATATCCTTTGACCAGAACGGCAACCCCATCAAAGCCGCCACTATTTTACAGATTAAAGACGGCAAGCAGGCCTTTGTGGCCACTGTCGCCCCGTAGTTAAACGGAGGGACGACGCATGATCAATCGGGTGGCCGTAAAAAGGCCCGCCCGGCAAATGAGGCGCCTTTTCAGGGCGCCTCATTTTGTGCGGGTTGGAATCAAATTAATAGTTTATCAGACAGATTTTTAAGCAGGAATTAAAAAAAAGTTGTTGAATTATGAAACGTCGGTCTTGTACTTGAAAATGTCGGGGGGAGGTGTAATATTCAATTAAATTTTAATAAAGGTTTTTTTATTTATTGACCAAGGAGGTATATTCACAATTGAGTATCAGGACAAAATGGTTCGGGGTTTTACCGGTATTTATTCTGGGCTTGTCCCTGGTTGCCGCCGGTTGCGGGAGTCAAGGCGGCGATAAGAAGGCCGGCGGAGCCGACGACAAAACTGTAAAAATAGGTGTTATGGCCCCGCTGACAGGTGACGTCAAAACCTTTGGCGAGTCCTCTCTGAACGGCGCCAAGCTGGCTGTGGAACAGGTCGGCGGCAAGATCGGCGATTTTAAAATAGATGTTATAACCGCCGACGACCGCAACGACGCCACCGAGGCGGTGAACGTGGCCACCAAACTGATTTCACAGGATAAGGTGGCCGGCATTGTCGGGTCGGTAACCTCAAAGACCACCATCCCGGTCTCCAAGCTGGCCAATGACAGCAAGGTGGTTATCATCACGGGTACGGGCACCAGCCCCAAAGTGACGGTTGATGAAGGAAAAAGGAAGGACTTTGCCTTCCGGGCCTGCTTCATAGACCCCTTCCAGGGCAAGGTGGCCGCCAAGTTCGCACTTGAGAACCTGAAGAAGAAAACTGCCGCTGTTCTTTACGACCAGAGCAACGACTACACCATCGGCCTGGCGAACAACTTCAAGGACAGCTTTACCGCCGGCGGCGGACAGATCACCGATTTCCTGGCCTACGGCAAGGATGACGTGGACTTCAGCGCCGTACTCACCAACATAGCCAAGAAGAATCCGGACATTCTCTACCTGCCCGACTACTACCAGAAGGTCAGCCTGATCGGGAAGCAGGCCAGGGAAAAGGGCATCAAGGCCATCTTCCTCGGTGGGGACGGCTGGGACTCCACCGACCTGGACTACAAGACCATGGAAGGCGGTTACTTCACCAACCACTATTCCGCCGACGATCCCAGTCCCCAGGTGAAGAAGTTTGTGGAGCAGTACAAGGCCAAGTACGGTAAAACCCCGGATGCCTTCGCGGTTCTGACATACGACGCCGCCAGCCTGCTTTTGAACGCCATCAAGACGGCCAACAGCAAGGACCCGGCGGCAATCCAAAAGGCTCTGCAGGGGACCAGTGATTTTGAAACAGTTACCGGCGGAAAGGTAACATTTGACAAGGACGGCAATCCCATTAAGCCTGCGGTCATATTGCAGATTAAAGACGGCAGGCAGGTGTACGTTGCCACGGTAACCCCGTAGTGCTTTTGCGCGGGGAGGTTTTGGGCCTCCCCGCAGGTATCATTTATCAGGGGGCGGTACATTGGAGAATTTGTTGGATCAGATAATAAACGGTTTGCAGTTGGGATTGATGTATGCGTTAATCGCCCTGGGCTATACAATGGTTTATGGGGTGGTTAAGCTCATCAACTTTGCCCACGGGGACGTTTTCATGGTCGGAGCCTTCGTGGGTTATTTCGGCTTCAGCCAGTGGGGCCTGTCGGTGCCCCTGGCGGTGCTGACTGCCATGGTGGTCTGCTCGCTGCTGGGTGTAACCATAGAGCGCATAGCCTACCGTCCGCTCAGGTATGCTCCCAAGATAGCTGCTTTGATCAGCGCCCTGGGGGTTTCTCTTTTTCTTGAGTATTTCAGCAGCCTTAAATTCATGTTCGGGCCCAACTACAGGGTTGTCCAGCGTCCCTTTGAGGAGATCCACTGGAGCCTGGGGGGCTTAACCATCACCAATATTCAGGTGATTGTATTTATCACTGTCGTGATAATGCTGACCGCCCTTCAGTACCTGATATACAGAACCAAGGTGGGCATGGCCATGCGCACTGTTTCGGTGGATCACAACGCCGCCAGGCTGATGGGGGTTAACGTGGATACCACCATATCAATCACCTTTGCCATCGGTTCAGCCTTTGCGGCGGCCGGCGGGGTGCTCTACGCCATCGCCTACCCGCAGATTCACCCCTTCATGGGCATAATGCCGGGCCTAAAGGCATTTACCGCCGCCGTGCTGGGTGGAATAGGCATTATACCGGGAGCGGTGCTGGGGGCCATAATAATGGGCCAGGTGGAGACCCTGACCTCGGCCTTCCTTTCCTCCCAGGCCCGTGACGCCATTGCCTTCGCCATATTGATCCTGGTTCTGCTGATCCGGCCCACGGGTATTCTCGGCCGGACCGAACCTGATAAGGTGTAAGGGAGTGTGAACAAATGTCCGGGACAAATGTGAAGAAATCAATTTTGCTGCTTGTTGTGACAGTGGCAGTGTACGCCGTTATCAGGTCACTGGAAATGGCCGAGATAATCAACCCGTACTGGCAGAGGGTGCTGGACCAGGCGCTGATTACCACCATGGGGGCCCTGGGACTGAGTATAATATACGGTTTTACCGGCCAGTTTTCCCTGGGGCACGCCGCCTTTTTCGGCCTGGGGGCATACGCGGCGGGAGTATTTGACAAAACCCTGGGCCAGGGCAATATACCGGTTTTTTTGGTATCCCTGTTGTTTGGAGCCCTGGTGGCGGGGCTGATGGCCTTGATTATCGGCCTGCCGATATTGAGACTGCGGTCCGACTACCTGGGGATTGCCACCCTGGGTTTTGGTATAATCGTCAAGGTGGGAATGGACAACTCTTCAAAATTTCTTCCCGTTCTGGGAGGGGCCACCGGCATGTCGGGGACTCCCCAGATAGCCAACTTCGATTGGGTGTTCTGGTTTACCTTCCTGGTGATACTGCTGGTCAGGAATTTTGTATTCTCCACCTACGGCAGGGCCTGCACGGCGGTCAGGGAAGATGAGATAGCCGCCGATGTGATGGGCATCAACACCACAAAGATAAAGGTGCTGGCCTTTGTGCTGGGCTGTGCGCTGGCCGGCCTGGCCGGGGGCATGTACGCCCACCGCTATCCTTTCCTGCATCCCAGCAGTTTTGATTTTCTGAAATCCTTTGATTTTCTCCTGGTGGTGGTGTTGGGGGGCCTGGGCAGCATGACCGGAACAATTGTCACTGCCATCGCCTGGGTTTTCCTTCTGGAGGGGCTAAGATTTGTGCTTGGTGAAACATTTATAGATTTTCGCGGGGTTATTTACGCATTGATTCTTATTGTGGCCATTATTCTAAGGCCCCAGGGTCTGTTCGGCGGCAAGGAGCTGAAATTCCTTATTCCGCAAATGGGATCGCTGACGGGGAGAAAGGATGGTATCAATGCCGGTTCTCGTACTTGAGGATATTGATAAGAGCTTCGGCGGCCTGAAGGCGGTAAGCAATTTCAACATGACCCTGGAGAAAGGTGAAATAGTCGGCCTGATCGGACCCAACGGGGCGGGGAAGACCACGGTATTCAACATTATTACCGGGATATACAAGCCCACCGCCGGGAAGATAACCTTCCTGGACCAGGATATTACCGGAATGTCGCCTTACATGGTCTGCCAGCGGGGCATCGCCAGAACTTTTCAAAACATAAGGCTTTTTAAGGACAATTCTGTTCTTGACAATGTCCGGTCGATATTTCATCCCCGGGCCGGGTACGGGCTTTTTGACGCTATTTTTAGAACCCCCAGGTTCAGAAAGAACGAAAGAGAAATAACCGATCAGGCCATGGAGTTGCTGGAGGCCCTGGGGCTGGTAGACAGGGCCGGCGACAAGGCGGCCAACCTTCCTTACGGGGCCCAGAGAAGGCTTGAGATAGCCCGGGCCCTGGCCGGCAGGCCAAAACTTCTTTTGCTGGACGAGCCGGCGGCCGGCATGAACCCGGCGGAAGTGGTGAGAATGGTGGACCTGATTAAATACGTTAAAGAAAAATTCGACCTCACCGTGCTTTTGATTGAGCACCAGATGGGCGTGGTGATGAAGCTCTGTGAGAGACTGGTGGTCATGGATTTCGGTCAGATAATAGCCACCGGGCTGCCGGCTGAAATCCGCAACAACCCGGTGGTGCTGGAGGCCTATCTGGGGAAGGGGGCGACGGTGGCGTGATTGAAGTTAAGGATCTGAACGTCTTTTACGGTTCCATCCATGCCCTGCAGGGAATTTCCTTTGACGTCAGCGAAGGTGAGATTGTCACCCTGATCGGCGCCAACGGGGCCGGAAAGTCCACCACCTTAAGGTGCATATCGGGGATAGTAAGGGCTAAATCGGGCGATATTGTCTTCAGGGGCCAGCATATCAATACCGTGGCCGCCCATAAGATTGTCCAGATGGGAATTTCCCACGTGCCCGAGGGGAGGCAGGTTTTCCCCAACCTGACGGTTACGGAAAACCTGCTGATGGGGGCGTACACCCGGAATGATAAAGCTGGAATAAAAGCCAGCCTGGAAGAGGTTATGGAAAGGTTCCCCCGGCTGAAGGAAAGGGCCAGGCAGATGGCCGGCACCCTTTCCGGGGGAGAGCAGCAGATGGTGGCCATAGGGCGCGGATTAATGAGCAAGCCGTTGCTTTTGATCATGGACGAGCCGTCCATGGGGCTTTCACCTGTTTTAGTTGAAGAGATCTTTCAAATCATCAGGAAAATAAACCAGCAGGGAACAACGGTGCTGCTGGTGGAGCAAAACGCGTATATGGCGCTGCAGGTTGCGAGCAGGGCCTATGTTCTGGAAACCGGCCGGATTGTTTTCAGCGGCAGCGCGGCCGAAGTCCAGGCGGACCCGAGGGTACGCAGCGCCTACCTGGGAGAGAGCGAAGAAAAAGTATCATAAAAAAAGTTAGATTTAAAGGTCGCCACCGGGGCGGCCTTTTTTGTCATAATCCCGGCTTGACTTGGATAAAATACATCGGTTAAGATAGAGCGGAAATCGTTGTTTTAAAGACGTAATTAAGAGGTGAACACAAATGCTGTCAAGGGATTTAGTCATTATTGGCGGCGGTCCTGCCGGACTGGCCGCCGGGATTTACGGGGCCAGGGCGGCGCTCAAAACCGCGCTTTTCGAGCAGGGAATGCCGGGCGGCCTGGCTGCCAGTACGGAAATCATCGAGAATTACCCCGGATTTGCCGACGGCATCGGCGGTCCCGAACTGGCCCAGAGCATGGAAGCACAGGCCAGGCGTTTCGGACTGGAAATTAACTATTCCACCGTGGAGGAAATAATTAAAAAGGATGACTATTTTATCCTGAAGACCGACGACGGTGAATTCCAGGCCTGGGCCGTGATCATCGCCACCGGCGCGAAACCAAAATTTCTTGAAATTAAGGGGGAAAGGGAGTTTCACGGCAGGGGGGTTTCGTACTGCGCCACCTGCGACGGGGCCCTGTTCAGGGGAAAGAAACTGGCCGTCATAGGCGGCGGTGATTCGGCGGTGGAGGAAGCGCTGTTTCTGACCAAATTTGCCGAAAAGGTATCAATAGTACACCGCCGGGGAGAGCTCCGGGCCACCAAGTACTTGCAACAAAAGGCAATGCAGAACGAAAAAATCGATTTTGTCTGGCACAGCGTCCCGGTGGAGGTAAAGGGGGGCGATGTGGTCAAAAGTATTATCGTAAAAGATGTGCGCACCGGCAAGATGACTGAACTGGAGGTGGAAGGTGTATTCATTTACGTGGGGCACAGCCCCAGTTCGGATCTGGTTAAGGGTATGGTGGAACTTGACGGGAAGGGTTACATAATAACCGATGATGAAATGCGCACCGGCACCCCCGGCCTTTTTGCGGCCGGAGACATTCGCAAGAAGATACTGCGCCAGGTGGTAACGGCGGTGGCCGACGGGGCTGTAGCCGCTTTTTCAGCCGAGAAGTACCTGGAGGGGCTCAAGGGCTAAAAAGCCGGGGTCAGGAGACAGGAGGACTGCTGTAAAAAAAAGAGCTGTATCCTTCTGATACAGCGGAGAAAGGGAGAGGAGATTAGGTTGTTGTCAGCCTGTTAAACATATTATAATAAACGGGTGGGATAAGAGAAAGATTTAATCGGCAAATGGTTGGATTTTTTGTGTAAATGGGAATATTACGGATATTCCGGTTTGCAAATGGTAATAAACGGTATTTAAGAGCTGTTAAGACGTGATTTAGGCTGTTGAATAACCGTTTAACAATAGATAAAACCATTAAACTATGTATTTATGCAAATCCCGCTCTAATTTGCTAAATTCAGTGAACATTTAGATAAGAATGTGTTACAGGATAGACAGAGAAAGGAAAATAACATATGATATCGAAAATGTTTTAGAAGAGACTTTAAAATAACAAAGGCGGTGTTTATTCTGCTGGACAACGTAAACGACCTCATTGAAAATTTCAGAAAGGGAAATATAAGAGCGCTGGCAAGGATTATCTCAAAGATTGAAAATGAAGATCCCAGTAAGGATGAAATATTGAAAAGAATATTTGATATGACCGGGAAGGCGTTTGTTCTGGGAGTCACCGGGGCGCCCGGAGCCGGGAAGAGTTCCCTCGTAGACCGTATAACTGCTTACCTGAGAAAAAAAGGGGATACGGTTGGCATCATCGCGGTGGACCCCACCAGCCCCTTTTCAGGGGGCGCCCTCCTTGGCGACCGTATAAGAATGCAGGACCATGCCGTTGACCGGGGAGTCTATATCCGGAGCATGGGGACCAGGGGAAGCCTGGGCGGCCTGGCCAGAACCACGAAGGAAGTGGTAAAGGTTCTGGACGCTTACGGGTACAACCGGGTAATTGTGGAGACAGTGGGTGTGGGACAGGCCGAACTTGATATCATGAATGTGGCGGACACCACCATGGTTGTTCTGACGCCGGGGGCGGGCGACTCCATACAGACAATCAAGGCAGGCATTATGGAGATTGCCGATATCTTTGTGGTAAACAAGTGTGACCTGCCCGGAGCCCAAAGAGTGGCCTCGGAAATTATGCAAATGCTTGATCTCCAGGGAGCGGTCTCCGAATGGAGGCCCCCGGTTGTACAGGTGTCCACGCTGGACGACAGGGGAATAAATGAACTGATGGAGACAGTGGAAAAATACAGGTTGTATCTGGCCGAAAGCGGATTGATGGAAAATAAGAGGGAAGACAGGATGAGGAAAGAAACCCTGGAAATAGTTGACTACAGGTGGCAGCAGCTGGTCAGCTCCCAGTTGAACTATAAAGGCTATGTAAATGATATTCTAAACGGTGTGATCGGTAAGAAAACAGACCCCTACACCGCTGCCAGCGAAATATTAAAATATATTATTGAAAACTCCGGACTGAGCAATCTGTAAATGTGGTGGAGAATTTGGCTGATGAAAAAACCTATCTGGAAAGAGGAGAGGCGCTGCTTGACCTGCTGACCGCAGCGCTGAAGGACCTGGAATGCAATAAGGGCCGGCAGGGGATGTCGGATTACAGGGCGTACCTGCACGGCCAGATATATGGAATGGCCGCGGCCCTGAGGATAATCTACCCCGGGCCCGGAAACCTGGGAGAAAGGGCGGCGCTGGCGGTGAGGCCCGCCCTTACCGAACACGCTTGTGAGTGTGAGGAAAAAACTAACCGCTGACCAAACCCGGAAGATAGACGCTGAGACCTTCGGCCTGCAGTTGGCCGGGGGTTTTTTCATTATATACCGGAAAACTGTAAGTCTTTCTGCAGACTCCGCCTGCAACCGGGTAAAATTCGGACCTGCATAAAATAACGGCCATAACTTCCGGTTTCAGCCCCTCAAAAAGGGCCGGCCGGAATTTTTCAAGCTGCCCGCCGATGCTTTCCAGTGCTGTTATTTGGCCTGAAATATCAATATAAATAAGCTGCTTCCGGCCGGCCGACACGTTATTAACCGGTTTAATCAGGGAAAGGAGGTAATCCGGGGAACATCCCGGGGGCGGCGGGGTGGACGGGGCTTCGGCTTGAAGGCAGCTGACCGCGTATTGTCTGCCGATGAAAAAGAAATCCTCCGGGGTAGCCGGGAACGAAAGCCCTTTGTTGGCGGTGCTGAAACCGGCGGCCACAGACAGGAGAAAAGCGGTACGGTCGAAGGCGGTGTCGTCAAGCAGTCCTGAGGCTGCCGTTTTAACCTCCGGCACTTGCTGCAGCATTTCCAGGCTCTTCCCCAGCACACCGATAACGGCGGAATACCTGCCCGGCCTGAAATAACCTTCCAGGGCGGCGTAGGTTAACTCCTCCCTGGACCGGTGCCAGGCCAGCAGCAGTTTGGAAGCCCGGCTTCCGCCGGGCCACCTGCCCATGCCCGGCCCGGAAGGGTCGGAATCCTTTAGCAGTTCAGTCCCCCGCCTGAAATAATCTCCTCCGAAGGTGCTTTCAATAACGTTACATGCCCGTTCAATTTCCTTTTCGTTGAAGAGGTAGTCGTCAATTGCAGTCATTACCCCGCTCCTGTCATTTATTATCACCAGGACGTATATATCTTCCTTGATTTTCTATTTTGCCAAAAAGTATACATAAATGGATAATTACTATCATTCCCCGGCAGTATTGTTGTATAAAAACCTGTTTGTTTAATACTGTGACATAGAAGGAGGTTTTAATCAATATTTAAGTTACCCCTGTAACAATTTATGGCACCCCTTCATATTTTAAATTAGAACGCCGTCAGCCGTTCAAAAAAAATTTTTGAAAGGAGGCAGTTCACGTGAGTGACGCCCTGGCCGCATTCAAGGAGTTTTTCTCTCCTGGAAAATTTAATTTTTTGCTTTGCTGCATACTGTTCCTGGTGGCCGTTGCCCTACTGTTGTGTGGTGTAATATCCCCGCATGTGGCCGCTGCCCTGATCTTCATCGGGCTGGCTCTCTGCTGCTGCAATTTCTAAAAAGATTTCCTTTTTGCATAAAGGGCTACACCTTTTGTGTAGCCCTTTATGCGACCCAAGGCGCCCGCAGATTTAAAAAATCTCCGACAAGGAAGTGGGCAGTGTGAAGTATAGGAACGACGGGCCTGTTGAAAGTGTGTTGGAAGAACTGATCCAAAAAATTGAAAAGCTGAGTCGGGAAAAAAACGAAGAGATTGAAGAATCGCGCCGCACACTGGCATCTATGGGGAGGTTGACTGAGGCCGTCACACGCCTGGAGTATCAAAAAAGACGGGAAAAAGCAATGGCCCAGAAAATAGCCGCCATTTACAGCCACCTGGAAAGAACATCGGGGGATACAACACAATCCTCCGCGAAAAGTCCGGGCCAGGTTTTTAACGGTATATTGAACGGCGCAAAGGCCACCGGCCAGGTAATTCAGATTGTGGCCGGCAGCCTGCAGGTTATGATAGAATCCGTGATAGCCGTTATAAAAAATCAGAAGTCAGCCGGGACGCGTAATGATTCTCCGGCCGGAGGAGCCGCCAAGAGTATAGACCTGGTGGAATTGCTCAAGCCCATCAACAGCCTTTTAAATTCCCTGGCGTCCAAGTCCCAGGCGCCGGCACAGCCCGATCAAAACAAAGGTTCAGAGGTGGAAAACAAAACTCTAAAAAAAGATGAAAGTAATTCAGTGCCGGTGGTAAAGGCAGTCAGCGTTCCAGACAACTTGACCCGGGAAAACAGCTAAAAAAAGGGCCGCAACTAAATTGCAGCCCTTTTTCTCTCTGTTATTTTTGCTGCGGGATTAACTTCATAACATTTTCCATCAATTCCTTAATGGCTTCACTCTGCTCCGGGGACAGAGAGTCCTTCATCATTGCAAACATGGAATTCATCATCGTTATAAGGGTGGCCGGATCGTACATGCCGATAAAATTTTTAATCATCTCCGGGTCCAGGTTGGTGATCATGCTCTTAAAGGGTTCCGGCAGAGTTCCCGGATCAATTGGTAATTTCTCCAAACTTCACGCCTCCTGATTTTTTTATTTTACTTTATGATTGAAACAGTGATTTTGCGACTTTTGAGCCCCCAATGGTCTATTCATGTTAAAGAAAAAATAAAAATAATTAAGTTTACGGTGCGGGGGGCTGACCAAGGATGAATGAATCTTCGGGGGGAAACCTGAGCGCTTCCATAGAAAGACTGATTAACCGGATGGAGGGTTTGTACGAACAGCAATCCGTGGAAAACGACCGGATGGAAAATATGCTGTCCTTGCTGGGCCGTCTTTCTGAAATTCTTGTCCGCATGGAGGAGGTTAAAAATTTTGAGGCGGAATTAAACAAAAAAATTGATTTATTGAACAAAAGCCTTGAGAATACAGTGAATATACAGGAAAACCTGCTCAGGGATCAGGAGGGCATGGACAAAACCTTCAGTAGGGTTGTTGACGGGGTGAAAATGTTCGGCCAGATACTTTCCATCGTAGCCGCCAGTGTTCAACTGACCGTTGATAACATCGGCACGGTGCTAAAGAATCCGTCACAGACGGACAATGCGGCCGATAAAACTCAGGTGGCCAGGACACAGGCCGATCTGGCCTCCATGCTTCAACCTGTCAGCACCCTGGTTAAAAACCTGGTGGAAGAAAAAATAAAGCAGCAGGAGCAGGCTGTTGACAGGGATGAAGCCCGGATGAGGGCCGGTGATCACGGCGAGATGTCTTAAGGCAAGGAATAAATGCAGGAAATGGCCCTTAAGAAAAGAATATATTCCGGTGGAAACAGGTAACGGGAGTGAAATTTTTTTTGTTAAGTCATGACGGCCCCGAAAGGTGGGGATACGCAGACCCGGACCAGGTAAAGGAGTTAATGTCCGAAAAAGGCCTTTTGGCTAACAAAATGCCGTCTTTCCAGTACAGGTACCAGCAGGTGGAGATGGCGGTGGAGGTGGCCAGGGCTTTCAATGAGAAAAAGTTTTTATTGGCCGAGGCGGGCACCGGGACGGGGAAGTCTCTGGCTTACCTGGTACCGTCCATCCTCTGGGCCGCCGGCGGGGGGCCGAGGGTGGTAATATCCACCAGAACCATAAACCTGCAGGACCAGTTGTGGTACAGGGATATCCCCCGGATCGGGGAGTGTTTGGGCTTGCCTGTAAAGACAGTTCTGGCCAAAGGCCGTTCCAACTACATCTGCCTGAGGCGGTGGAACGGGGTGCTGTCGGAAGGCCTGTGGTCGGATCAGGAGGCGTATTTTTATGCCCGGGTGCTGGTTTGGATAAATGAGACCGGGAGCGGGGACAAGGTTGAATTGAACCTGAACTCCCGGGAAGAGGAGCTGTGGCTGAACATATGCGCCGACAGCGACAACTGCCTGGGCAACAGGTGCCGGTATTATTCAGGGTTTTGTTTTGTCACCAGGGCCAGGCGTGAGGCCGAGTCCGCCGGGATTATAATAACCAACCACGCCCTTCTTTTTTCCGATATCAAGACGGGGCATATGGTGCTGCCGGCCTACGGGCCGCTGATTATAGACGAGGCGCATCACCTGGAAGACGCGGCCACCGAACAGCTGGGCAGGCAGGTCTCCAGGAGCGACATCAGGCGCTGGCTGAGCGGCGCCGGCAAGATTGTCACCAGGTGCTGGGAACTGGTGCCCGGGTCGGAATCCGGCACGTGGATGGAGTACCTTGTTTCACTGAGGGAATGCCTGAACAGGCTGCGGGCCGCTGCAGACAGTTTTTTTGCCCTGCTTAAGGATTTGATATGCCGGGACAGCTGCGCCGGCGAAGGGGATCAGATTGATTGCGTATTAAAAGGGGAGGATTTGTGCGGGGACAAATACGGGCCGGTGACGGCCGAATTCAGCAATTTTGTTTTCGAGGTTAAATACCTTCTGGCCGGCCTCAGAAAAATAATCGGCCTGATGCAGGTGTGGGCCGTCGAGAATGACTCCTGGGAAGAAAAATTGAGGGATATCATTCAGTTGGCCAGTACCGGGGAGGAGCTGCTGGAAAAACTGGAGTTTAATTTCAGCTGTGCCGATAATTCTTTTGTATACTGGGCCTCGGTTTCCGGGCAGGGGGAATGGTCTTCGGTAACGCTGCACTCGTCTCCGGTCAGGGTGGGCGGGCTGCTTTACGACAGTTTATTTTCAGCCCGGGAGGCGGTGGTTATGACCTCCGCCACCCTTACCGTAAACAGCAGTTTTGATTTTTTCACCGAACGGGTGGGGATCGACCGGGTACACGGGTCAAGGGTTGTAAAAAAGCAAATAGAATCCCCGTTTATTTATGAAAAACAGTCCCTGCTGTGCCTGGTCAGCGATTTGCCCCACCAGGGATTTGAGGCGGACCGGCACTATATCGAAACAATCGCCTCGGCGCTGGTTGACCTGGTTGTGGTCATGGGAGGAAAAACACTGGTGCTGTTTACTTCCCACCGGGTATTGCGGGAGGTCTACGGCCTGGTGCGGGAAGGCCTGGAGGAAGAGGGCATCTGTGTGCTGGGGCATAACCTGGACGGCAACAGGCTGCGCCTGGTGGAGGAGTTTAAAAGCTCGAAAAAGGCGGTTCTTATGGGGGCGGCCAGCTTCTGGGAAGGTATAGATATCCCGGGGGAAGCCCTGACCTGCGTGATAATAGTTAAGCTTCCTTTTCCTTCCCCGTCTGTCCCCGTCATCGGGGCCAGGATAGAGGACCTTGAAATGTCGGGGAGGAGCTCCTTTTATGACTATTACCTGCCACTGGCGGTAATCAGGTTTAAACAGGGGTTTGGCAGGCTGATCAGGTCGGAAAGGGACAGGGGAGCGGTGGTGGTCCTGGACAGGAGAATTGTTGAAAAGGGCTACGGCAGGCACTTCCTTTATTCACTGCCGGTAAAGGGCCATTTCCGGGGCAACTTAAAAAAGGTTGCGAAAAAGCTGGAAGATTTGTTTAAAGAGATGGAATAAATACAAAGGGAAAAGTAAAATTAAGTCGAAATTAAATATATTTTGTTAATCAACTCTCCTTTAACTTGGTCATTCATACTTCTAATTAACTGTAAAAGATGTTAAAATTAAACTTGCAAAACTTTAGAGGGGGCGTAATATGAGGAGGGAAACCTTCCCCATTGCCAGTCCGGGCTGGAGGTACCTTTTTGTGCTGGCGGCGGTAACCGCCCTGTGCTACTGGTCTTACAAGCCGGCCAGCGCTGTAACTGCGTCACTGTTTTTGTTTACGGCATACTTTTTCCGCAATCCGAAGAGAGCTATTCCCAGGGACAGCAGGGCCATCCTTTCACCGGCGGACGGAGTGGTGATGTCGGTGAGCACTGTCCGGGAGGACAGGTTTATAGGCGGGCCCGCAAAGAAAGTAAGCATTTTTTTATCCATATTTAATGTCCATGTTAACAGGTCGCCGGTGGCGGGCCAGGTTAGATACATAGATTATGTTCCCGGGAAGTTTTTCCCGGCCTTTAAAAGTCATGCCTCCGAAATAAACGAAAGAAATTATGTGGGCATTGAATCTTCCGGTTTCAGGGTTGTGGTTTGCCAGATAACCGGGTTTGTAGCCAGGAGGATTGTCTGTTACCCAAGGGTGGGGGACCGGTTGGACCAGGGGCAGTTGTTCGGCATGATCAAGTTTGGCAGTTGTACCGAAATATTTGTGCCCGAAGATGTGGAAGTGCTTGTCAGTCCCGGCGATAGTGTAAAGGGTGGCGAGACGTTAATCGGGAGGTTGCCTGATGAGAATTGAGGTGTTGCCGAACGTTATTACCGGGGCGAACCTGGTTTTAGGCATGTTTGCCATTGTTTATGCCATGGAGGGTAAATATGTCACCGGGGCCGTGATGATCCTGGCTGCAGCCCTGCTGGACAGGCTTGACGGAAAACTGGCCAGAAAAATGGGGATCAGCTCGGAATTCGGCAAGGAACTGGATTCCCTGGCCGATCTGGTCTCCTTCGGGGTGGCCCCGGCGATTATGGTATATCTTTGGAAGCTTAATACTTTGGGCCTGCCCGGCCTGCTGGTAATTATTTCATTTGTACTATGCGGGGCGCTGCGCCTGGCCAGGTTTAATATAATGAACATAACCGGGTATTTTTTAGGGGTGCCCATCACCATTGCCGGATCACTGGTGGCCATCATAGTCCTGGCCGCCGGCAGGGCCCCTGTTTTGATCACCGCGGCGCTGGTGTTTATCCTGGCGGGATTTATGATCAGCACTATTAAATTACCGAAGTTTTAATGGGAAACTGTCACAATTTCACCCCTGCCCGAATATTATATAAGGAAGGAAATGATAAGGGGTGAGTGCCACTTGCGGGTTTATTTCGTGAGGTTGCCGTCATTTATAAGGAGTCTGCTGTTGAAAGTATGGAAATAGATGACATGACAAGCGAAGGACAGGTTGACAACGAACCTGTCCCTTGTTTTTTTACGGGCTCTTTCAGGGAATAGAGGGCCCGGAATTTAAAGCAAAACCCCGGCGATGCCTCCCAGGGACCCTCCGACAAGACAGATGAAAAACTTCTGGATTAGCGGAATGAAGGCAACCCCGGCGGGCAGGAAGACCCCCATCAGAATCCAGATTAAAAAGAATATTACAATACCCACGCCCAGGCCGTGGAAAAGGCCTTTGGCGCCGGACTGTCTGGAGGCCGAAAAACCTCCGCAGAATACGCTGACCAGGAGAATGATTGAGGCAATCAGAGGCAGGGTTGATTCCATCAGTCCGGTGAAATGGTATATTATTCCCAGGAATAAGATGCCGATCAGTGATACAATTACGGCCATGGCGCTTCCTCTGAAAATGGCCGGAAGATACAGGGCGGGCCGGCTGGGACTGGGGCCTGGACTCTTAAAAGCCATATCATACACCTCCAGGAACTTTATACCATAAATGTATTGCCCAGGCATTTCAATTATGACAGCTTTGGGGTGATCATTTTTTAGTCAGCCATTTGAAAAGTTTGTGGTATTATTATTTAGGGATTAAAGAGGTATTGACAAAGGCCCGGAAGGGAGAATATTTTTTGAAAGACTTCATTTTAACATACACTATAGATGACAGGCTTTACCTGAACGTCACCAACCGCTGCACCAACAACTGCGCATTCTGCATCAGAAAAAAACAGGGTGTGGGATATAACCTCTGGCTTGAGCGGGAGCCGGAAGCGGAAGAGGTGATCGGCTTCCTGGGGGATTTAAAACCCTACAGCGAAATTGTATTCTGCGGCTACGGCGAGCCGCTGATCCGGATGGACCTGGTAAAACAGGTGGCCGGCCATATAAAAAGAGAACACGGCAAAATTATCAGGGTTAATACAAACGGCCATGCCGACCTGATCCACGGACCGGGAAGCGCCGGGAGTCTCAGGGGACTGGTGGACAGGATTAATGTCAGCCTGAATGCCCACAGCAGCGCCAGCTACATGGAAATATGCCGGCCCGCCTTCGGGCAGGGGACCTATGAAGCGGTGATCCGGTTCGCGGAAAGTTGTATCGGGCTGATTCCGGCCGTTACCCTGTCGGTTGTGCAGTGGCCCGGTGTGGATGTTGAGCAGTGCCGGGAAATAGCCAAAGGCCTGGGGGCCGATTTCCGCCTCAGGCCGTATAGCAATTAGCTGACCCCCAATCTCCAATCCCTGCTTAGCAAGGTGGTGTGCAAACTGTCCGATTACTTTGCCTATCTCAGGAAAATACCTCTTTTTTCCTACCTGGACGACCGGCAGCTGACCGAAATTGACGGGCTGATCATGGAGCGAAGCTACCAGAAAGGAAGAATTATTTTTGTGGAGGGAGAACCGGGCGAGGCGGTATTCTTTCTGAAAACCGGCCGGGTGAAGATATCCAAGCAGGCGGAGGACGGCCGGGAGCAGATACTGCACTTTATTCATCCGGGGGAGATATTCGCCGAGGTTGTGCTGTTTGACGGCGGCCCCTACCCGGCCACCGCCGAGGCCGTGGAAGATTCAAAAATGGGGCTGATCAGGAACACGGACATGGAGAGGATCACCCTGTCCAACCCGGGCATAGCCCTGGGGATGCTGAAGATAATGTCCAGGCGTCTGCGGATGGCGCAGAGACAGATTAACGAGCTGGCGCTGATGGACACATCCAGGCGTTTGGCCAGCACGCTGCTTTTTCTGGCGGCCGAACAGGGGGTTGCCTGTGAGCGCGGCACGGCCATCGACATGTCCCTGACCAACCAGGACCTGGCCAGCATGATCGGGACCTCCAGGGAAACGGCCAACAGGATATTGAGCGACATGCGCAGGCAAAAAGCGATACAGGTAGATAAGAAACAGATTATTATTACGGATATGAAGAGGCTCAAATCCTGGCTATAATCTGTATTAAGGGGGTAACTTGCCTGATGAAATTTTCCTCCCTGCCGGATAATGAAACCGCCGTTCTCGGGATGATCAGGGACGCCGACCATGCCCCGGCCTATGATTCGATTTTAAAGCGATCCGGAATCTCCGCCGACCTGCTGGACGGTATAATCAGCAGGCTGATTGATGAAAAAACAATTACCTCCTTCCCGGAGGATGCGGCCAAAAAGAGGGAACAGCGAAGGTATCTGACCGTGGTGGAAATGAGGGAGGCCGTTGAAAAAAGAGTGGCCGATCATCTCTGGGAGCTGTCTGCCGGAGGCCGGCTGTATTTTGCCTATGGTTCCGATCTGGATCCGGAGGAAATGTACACCAGGCGGTGCCCGGGCAGCCGGTTCCTTTGCCGGGGGCGCCTGGAGGGTTTTGGCCTCACCTTTGATCAATACCTGGAGGAATGGCAGGGAACGGTGGCCAGTATAAAATTTTCAGAGGCTGAGAGTAGTGTCTGGGGGGTGCTTTATTGCATTAAACCCGAAGACTGGCAGAAGCTGGATGAATTTGAAGATGTGCCCCGCCATAACAGAAGGGTAAGGGTGCCGGTGCATACGGCCTATGGGCTGTTTTGCGCCGAGTGCTACCAGTCCGTCCCCGGGGATAAGCGCCTGCCCTCAAAGAGGTATATAGGCAAAATAATCAGGGGCGCGGAATTTTTCGGCCTCCCGCAGAAATATATCCGCCTGGTCAAATCCCTGCCCGTCAACCCGGAGTAAAGGAGGGGATTATGTGAGGGAAAGGCTTTTTTCGGTTATCAAAAGGGCCGTCGAAAGATCCGGCCTGCCGTATTTCAGGGAACCCCTGCTGGGCACAGCCCCCGCCGGCGACAGCTGCCTCAGGCAATTAAAGGAGATAGTGCACCCGGACCACCTGCTGCCGGAAGACATTTTACCCGGGGCCCGGGCAGTTGTGGCCTATTTTCTTCCTTTTAAAAGCTACGTGGTGGAAGGAAACAGGGGTGGGCGCCACGCCTCCAGGCTGTGGGCAGAGGTATATATCCAGACCAACCGCCTGCTCACCGGGATCGCCGGGGAAATAGAAACCGAGCTGGCCAGGGAAGGTTTTAAATGCGCATGGGAAAAGCCGACGCACAATTTTGACTCCGACCTTCTGGTGTCGTACTGGTCCCACAAGCATGTGGCCTTTGCCTGCGGAATAGGCCGCTTCGGCAGGAATCACCTGCTCATTACCGAAAGGGGCTGTGCCGGAAGGATTGGGTCCCTGGTTACCGACTGGGACCCGGGAATACCTTCCGGTGACGGAGAAATAATCCCCTTTTATGAATGTCCCCCAAAATGCAATTACTGTTTCAAGTCTTGTCCCGCCGGGGCGCTGCAGGATGACGGCCTGGACAAAAGGAAATGTTACCTCATGCT
This sequence comes from Bacillota bacterium, assembly GCA_049323615.1. GTDB lineage: Bacteria > Bacillota > Desulfotomaculia > Desulfotomaculales > Desulfocucumaceae > JBMOPD01. The sequence goes on from JBMOPD010000026.1 coordinate 19,315, forward strand.
GCTGGAAAATGACCGGTTGTACCCGGACCTGGGGCTGTGTGACGTTTGCGGAAAGTGTTCCACGGGTCCCTGCGGCCTCTCATCTCTCATCCGGGGCCGGCGGGGTGGTCAAAATCCCACCTGCCGTCAAGGTTGACCATGGTTGCCGAGCCGGTGGATTCCTCAACAAAAGCTTCCCCCCTGGCAAAGTCGGGGTCGGTTTTAGTTCTCCTGCTCAACTTTTTTTCGATTAAGATTTCTTTGTTGTTCGCCGGTTTATTTTTTTTTGCCATTGATCTATTCCTCCCTGAAAAATAATGTTGTATACTATCACTTATATTTATACCCTCAATTCCTGTTATGATTTAATAAATGGGGAAAGAATAGATAAAAAATTGCAAAGGGGTGAAAATTGTGGCTGTCACCGAAGAAAACATAAGAGTACAGGGGATGTCCTGCAATCACTGCAGGATGGCTGTTGAAAAGGCGCTTAAGAACCTGCCCGGGGTTTCGGGCGCCGATGTGGACCTGGCCGGCGGAACGGTGCGGGTAACCTACGATCCCGGCTCGGTAAACCATGAAAAAATAGCCCGGGCAATTGACCATGCAGGGTATAAGGTAGTAGAATAAATAGCCGGACAATTCAGTCGTATGTCGTCAGGCGTCAGACGTCGGTATTGAGGAGTTTTTAACCAGAAGTCAAAAGCCACGGTTACTGCTGCTGACGACTGACGACCGACGACCGACGACCGACGACCGACGACCGGCGACTGATTAGGGAGGCACGGTTTTGTTTGAACTGACGGTAAAAAGAAGGTTTGCCGCCGCCCATAAACTGGAGGGATACGGCGGCAAGTGCGCATCCCTGCACGGCCACACCTGGACGGTGGAAGTCAGGGTTAAGGGTGAGCGGCTTGACGAATGCGGGATGCTGGTTGATTTCATTATACTGAAAGATATAATTGACGGGATAATCCGTCAACTTGATCATACTTATCTCAATGAACTGGAATGCTTCAACGGCGCAGGCGGGAAAATAAACCCCACCGCAGAAAACCTGGCCGCGTACATTTACCGCCGGGTCGGGGAGGAACTGGCCAAAATTGCGCCCGGTGTGCTGCCCTGCGGTGTCAGGATATGGGAGTCACCGGACGCGTCGGCATTATACCTGGAGGATTGATTATGTCCAGCATCGTTCTGCTTTCCGGGGGGCTGGACTCCACGGTGTCCCTGAGCCAGGCCCTGAGAGAGGGAGAAGTAAAGCTGTGCCTTACTTTTGACTACGGCCAGCGGGCGCGCCTGAAAGAAATAAGTGCCGCTTCGGAAATCGCAAGTTATTACAGGCTGAAACACCGGGTTGTTGTATTGACTTTTTTGAAGGAAATAACCGGTACCGCCCTGGTCAACCCGGAAGCTGATGTTCCCGAGCCGGAAGACAGCCATTTTAACCGGCCTGAAAAAATGGAGGAGACCGCCAGGGCGGTATGGGTTCCCAACCGCAACGGCATTTTTATAAACATAGCCGCCGCCTTTGCCGAGTCCCTGGACTGCGGGCAAATTGTGACGGGTTTCAACGCCGAGGAGGCAAAAACCTTTCCGGACAACAGCAGGGACTTTCTGGCGGCTTCCAACGTGGCGCTGTCCTTTTCCACCCTGAAAAAGGTTAAGGTGCTGAGCTACACCCAGATGCTCGACAAGGTTGAAATTGTAAGGCTGGGCAAAAGGCTGGGAGCACCCCTCCAGCACGTATGGCCCTGCTACCACGGGGGAGACCAAATCTGCGGGCGCTGTGAGAGCTGCAAAAGGTATTTGCGGGCGCTACAAGGAGACAGGTGATAAAAATGCATGTATACACCCATGAGCAGAAAATGACGTACACCGGGCACCAGCTCTCATCCCTCTGGGCCTACAAAAACTTCGGCCTGCAGGGGGACAGCATAGTCTGCTTCAGGGGGCCGTGCCGGGTTGACACCTCCGAGATGGTGGATGTCGAGGACGTGCTGGGAGGCGCAAAAATATACGGGCCGGACATGCTTCATTTTATAGTTGAACACTTTGGGGAACAGCTTGAAAAGGGCGTGTTGAGGCAGAGGATTTTAATGGCGGTAATAAAGGATGTGCTGGGCCACCCGCAAATGGTCAGAAGGGGAGACGACCTTTATCTTGGTGAAAAAAAGCTTTCCATATCAATAGCAACCGCATCACCGGTTTCGGTAATGATTCACGCGGCGCTGAACGTGGTTTCGGAAGGGACGCCGGTGGAAACGGTGGGGCTTTTTGATTTGGGGTATTCGGAAGATGATATTCTGGATACCGGCAGTAAGGTATGTACCCTGTACAGAGAGGAAATGTCGTCCGTCCGGCTGGCCTGCTGCAAGGTAAGAGGTGTTTGGTAAATTGGGTGCTTTTATCCGTGAAATATTTTCTTCGGTGCAGGGTGAAGGGCCGTATATCGGCTGCAGGCAGGTTTTTGTAAGATTTGAAGGATGCAACCTTTCCTGCCGGTACTGTGACACCGGGCAGTCCGGAGAAAAAAAGACGTGCCGGGTGGAGGTGGCTCCCGGAAAGAGAGCCTTTATAGAGATAGAAACCCCGTTGTCTGCGCAAGAAGTAATAAAAACGGCGGCGGAACATTTTTTGCTCTCCCTGCACCATTCGGTCAGCATCACCGGGGGAGAGCCGCTGCTGCAGGCGGATTTTTTAAAGGAGCTGCTGCCCGGCCTTAAACGGCTGGGGACAGGCATATACCTTGAGACAAACGGCACCCTGCCGGAAAAACTGAGGCAGGTAATCGACCTGGTTGACATCATATCAATGGACATCAAGCTGCCCGGCACCGCCGGCTGTCCGCCGCTATGGGACGAACACACCCAATTTTTATCCATTGCCAGGGCTGCACGGGTATTTGTTAAAATAGTAGTTGACGATTTAAGCCCGGCGCCGGAGTTTGAAAGGGCGGTGGATCTGGTAGCCGGGGTTGGTACCGGGATTATGCTGGTGATTCAACCAATGACACTGGACGGCAGGTGCGCGCTTTCGCCCGGCCGGGCACTGGAGTTTCAGGACATGGGGTTGAAGCGCCTGAAAGATGTCAGGATAATCCCCCAGGCCCATGTCATGATGAACCAGCTATAATTAGAGGGAGAAGGGAGGGGTGGGTTGGTTGTGGTAGATACAGAAAAAATAGAGAAAGCGGTACGGATGATTTTGGAGGCTATAGGGGAAAATCCGGATAGGGAAGGTCTTAAAGAAACCCCGGCCCGGGTGGCCAGGATGTACCAGGAGATATTCTGCGGCCTCTGGGAGGACCCCCACGACCACCTGCAAAAAATGTTTTCCGAGGAACACGAGGAAATGGTGCTGGTAAAGGACATTCCCATTTATTCCATGTGCGAGCACCACTTGCTGCCGTTTTTCGGCAAGGCCCATGTGGCGTATATCCCCCGCCGGGGCAACGTCACCGGCCTGTCCAAGCTGGCCAGGGTGGTGGAGGGCTTTGCCAAGCGGCCGCAGCTTCAGGAAAGGCTAACCTCCCAGATAGCCGACGCCATCATGAAAAAACTTTCTCCTCACGGCGTGCTGGTGATAGTGGAAGCCGAGCACATGTGCATGACATTGAGGGGAGTACGCAAGCCGGGTTCAAAAACAATCACCTCGGCGGTCCGGGGTTCCTTCCAGAAGAATGAGGTTACCAGGGCTGAAGCGCTGGCGCTGATCAAGGGTAAGGAGTGAGTGGTGAATGAAGGAGGACCGCGAACCCGGTGTTCAGGGCAAACTGGAACTGATAGCAACCAAGTCCTTTTCACCATACAGTGAGATGTACAAGGTGGTAGATTTTCTCAATAAAAGCCTGAAAGACAGAAAGCTTATGTTTGGCTTGACCAAGGACCACGAAAGCGGCAGGATGACTATCACCATATATGAGGTATAGCTTATCCTGAAAAGCTTCCGGGTCAGGAGACAGGAGTCAGGAGACAGATGAATGTTTTTCGTTTTCAAAAGTTGTCAGCTGGTGCCGGCAGCTTACAGCTTGAGTAGGAGGTTATGATGCGCGTCCTGATTAGCAATGATGACGGTATTTTTGCCAATGGGATAACCGCTCTGAGGGAAAGGCTGGAAAAGGTAGAGGAGATAGAAAAGATATACGTTGCGGCGCCGGACAGGGAAAGAAGCGCCATCGGACACGGGATAACCATGCACAGGCCGCTCAGGGCAAAGGAAGTTAATTACCCCTCGCCGAAGTCGACGGGCTGGTTGGTGGATGGAACGCCGGCCGACTGCGTCAAACTGGCCCTGGAGGAACTGCTGGAGGACCCCCCCGACCTTGTGGTGTCGGGAATTAACCGGGGGTCCAACCTGGGCACTGATGTACTTTATTCCGGAACGGTGTCTGCGGCGGTGGAGGCGGTGATAAGCGGCTTCCCGGCCGTGGCGGTATCGCTCACCGGCTACGTGGAAGAAGATTATACGATAGCCGCCGATTTTACCGCCAGACTGGCCCTCCTTGTCCACAAGGAGGGGCTGCCCCCGGGCACGCTGCTTAACGTCAATGTGCCGCCGGGGAAGCCGGCCGGCGTTAAGATAGCCCGCCTCGGCAACATGAAGTACGTGAATATTTTCGACAGGCGCACCGATCCCAGGGGACGGATTTACTACTGGATGGCCGGGGAGGTCCTGGACCTGGAGGACAACTGCCCGGACACCGACGTGGGTGCAAGCCGCCAGGGGTATATAACGGTCACGCCGGTGCAGATAGACCTTACCAACCACTGTGAGTTAGAGCGGATAAAGGGCTGGAAGCTATAGGGAATACAGGAGACAGGAGACATAATAACTGTTTTATATTAATTTTTACTATTCTTTACTGTCTCCTGTCTCCCGGCCCAAAATGTTATCTTTTAAGCAAATACCTTATCCTCCTGATATCCGCCGCGCTGATGCCGCCGATGATATATAAAAATAAAAAATATGAAAAAGCCCCGGCCATAAGGTCCAGCGCCAGGCCGGGGAAACCCGGCAGGAAGCCGGGGGTAAGTATGGGTTTCAGCTGCAGCATGACCACGGCCATTGCCGCCGCAGCGATAACGGGTTTTAAAATACACAGTGTACGGTCGAGCCTTAAGCCGGTAATTCTTTTCAGATCCCGGTAATTGAGCAGGGCCATTATTATATACGTTGCCCCCAGGGAAAATGCGGTGCCCCGTATGCCGAAGCCGGGGATTGAGGTCAGGTAATAGATGCCCAGGATTTTTACCACCGAAGCCTTCAGCAGGTTTTTAAAGGGAACACCGGCCCTTCCCAGCCCCTGCAGTATTCCGGTGGTGGTTTGCTGAAGGTAGAGGAAGGGACCGCTAAAGGCCAGTATGAAAAGGGCGTCACCGGCCGAGCCGTAGCCGAAAAGAACCTGGCAGAGCTCGTGGGGCAGCACCAGGAAAACCGCCGCCACCGGGGCGCCCACCAGTACTGTTATGCGGATGGCCTCCTGGATCCGGCCGTGTATCAGGTAGGCTTTATCCTGGGCCAGGGCGTCGCTTACCGCCGGAATGAGGGCTGTGGCCAGGGCAATGGTGACCACCCCGGGGGTAAACAGGAGGGCCTCGGCGACTCCCACAAACTGGCCGTAAGTGGCGGTGGCGTCGTTAAGGGCCATGCCGGACATCTGGAGCCTCCTGGGGATGAGCAGCGCGTCCAGGGACATCAGGGCGGTGGAGATAAAGCGGGTTAAGGTAACCGGCACGCCCAGGCCGAATATTCTGCCCAGGGAATCACTGAGGGGTTCCGGGAAGAAGAAAGGGGCGGCGGTGCGGGGCCGCCTGGTCATGAATATATAGAGCATAATTAAAAACCCCACCAGTTCACCGCATACCACTCCCAGGGAAATTCCCACCGACGCGTAATTGACTCCCCTCGGCAGCAGGAACCAGGCAATGCTCAGGCCGGCACATACCCGGACCAGCTGTTCGGCCGCCTGGGTAACGGCGGTTGGCGCCATTCTCTGCAGCCCCTGGAAAAACCCCCTGAAGGCGGAACAGACTGATACAATTAACACTGCGGGGATCAGGCTGATAAAGCAGAGATAAACATTGGGATTGGGAAAAATATATTTGATCAGCAGGGGGGCCCCGGCAAGCAGCGACACTGTCAGCAGCAGGCTGCTAACGGAGATAACGGCCAGTGAGATTTTGAAGATACGGTAGGCCCCGGGCAGATTGTTTCTGGCCACCTCCTCGGCCACCAGCTTGGAAATGGCCACCGGTATACCCATGGTGGCCACCACCAGCACCATTATGTAGACAGGAAAAATCATGCTGAAAAGCCCTACACCCTCGGCCTTGATCAGCCTCATCATCAGGATCTGGTAGATAAATCCGATGGTTCTGTTAAAAATACTGGCCGCCAGCAGTATAAAAGTCCCGTAGACAAATGACTGCCCGGACATGTTCTCACCTCTGATGATATATGTATGTCCACGGGGACGGGATAATGAGGGCTTGCTGGAATAAAATGCTATTTTATTGAAGCTGACAGGCTCATTTATTACTTAAAAAAACAAAAATTTATAAAAGGATATTAAGGTTTTGTGTAGAACTTAAAAGCTTGGTTAAATATAACATAGCCGTATTTCCGTTATCGATCCGCGGTGAATCGGCTCTTAACAGGGCTGATTTTTATGTTTGGCCATATTAGAGTATAGAAATACTTTACACAGGTAACATTATTTACAAAGGAGGCAGGGGATTTGAAAAGTTATCCGAGCGATAAAATCCGCAATATCGCAATAGTGGCACACGGTGGTGCGGGTAAGACCTCGCTGGTGGAAGCCGTTTTATTCAATACCGGGGCGACCACAAGATTGGGCAGGGTGGAAGACGGCACCACCACCGCCGACTACCATCCCGAGGAGATAAGCCGCCAGATAACCATTCACACCAGCCTGGTTCCCTGTGAATGGAAAAACTGCAAGTTAAACCTGCTTGATACCCCGGGGTATTCTGATTTCATCGGGGAGGTAAAAGGAGCGCTGCGGGTGGCGGACAGCACCGTTTTTGTGGTGTCAGCCGTGGACGGCGTAGAGGTGCAGACTGAAATCATCTGGGATTTTGTTAATGACGGTGATATGCCGCGCATGGTATATATAAACAAGATGGACCGCGAGAATGCCAACTTTTACAAGGTGCTTGACGAACTAAAGGACAGCTTCGGCGTCAATTTTGCCCCCATTCAGCTGCCCATCGGCCAGGCCCTGGAATTTACCGGGGTAGTTGACCTGCTGGAACAGAAAGCCTATACCTTTAAAGACGGAAAAGCCCAGGAGGCGCCCGTGCCGGGCGACATGGCCGACGCCATTGCGGAAAACCGGGAAAAGCTGGTGGAAGCCGCCGTTGAAGGCGACGACGAGCTGATGATGAAATACCTGGAGGGTGAAGAGCTTACGCCTGCAGAGATCAAATCCGGGCTGGCCAGCGGTGTCAAGGCGGGCAAGGTGGTTCCGGTGCTCTGCGGGTCGGCCACAAAAAATATGGCTGTCACCAGCCTGATGGATTTCATGGTGGACTACCTGCCGGCACCCGGGGTTGAAGAAGGGAAACCCTTCTCGGCCCTTGTGTTCAAAACACTGGCCGACCCCTACGTGGGCAAGATGAATTTCGTCCGTGTATATACCGGCAAATTAAAGGGAGATATGACGGTACTGAACGCCAACAAGGAGAAAACGGAAAAAATCGGGCAGGTCTTATTTGCCAGGGGGAAAACAACGGCCCCGGCCCAGGAGGTGTCCACCGGCGACCTGGCGGTGCTGGTCAAGCTGCAGGATACCGATACCGGAGACACCCTCTGCGACAAGGATAACCCGGTGGTTCTGGAGGGCATTGATTTTCCCGAGCCCACCCTGTCGGTGGCCATAACCCCCAAGAGCAAGGGTGACGAGGACAAACTGGGCAGCGCCATCAGCAAGCTGCTGGAAGAGGACAAGACCATAAGGGTGCAGAAGAACCTGGAAACAAAACAGACTCTGCTCACCGGCATGGGTGAAATGCACCTGGACATCATGATTGAGCGCTTAAAGCGCCGCTATGGGGTTGACATCGCCACCGAGCCGCCCAAGGTTCCCTACAGGGAAACCATCCGGTCCGAGGTGAAGGTGGAAGGCAAGCACAAGAAGCAGACCGGCGGCCACGGCCAGTACGGCCACGTGTGGCTGAGGCTGGAACCGATGGCGGATGGCGATTTCACGTTCGATGAGGAGATTTTCGGCGGCGCCGTTCCCAAGAACTATTTCCCGGCCGTTGAAAAGGGCATCCGGGAGGCAATGACCGAAGGCGTCCTGGCCGGCTACCCGGTAACCGGGGTAAAGGCCGTGCTGGTTGACGGTTCGTTTCACCCGGTGGACTCTTCGGAGCTGGCGTTTAAGATTGCCGCTTCCCTGGCCTTCAAAAAGGGCACCCAGCAGGCCAAGCCGGTGCTGCTGGAGCCCATCATGAGTGTGGAAGTGACCGTTCCGGAGAGCTTCATGGGTGACATTATAAGCGATTTCAACACCAAACGGGGGCGCATCCTGGGTATGGAGCCCGGCGGAAAGCACACCAAGGTCAAGGCCCAGGTTCCCCTGGCGGAAATGTACAGGTATGCCATTGACCTGAAGTCCATGACCCAGGGCCGGGGTTCCTTCCAGATGGAATTCTTCGGCTATGAGGAAGTCCCCGGCAGGCTGGCCGAGGATGTAATTAAGAAGGCCAAGGCCGCCGCCGAGGCGGAAAAATAAAGCTCTGGGGTCTGCACTTAACCGTCAGAATACAGAAGTCAGAATTCAGAATACAGAATAAAAAAATTGTGGCAGGGAGCCGTAACCGGCTCCCTTTTCTAATGCAGTGGAATATACTGGTAAAGGGTATAATTTGACGGACGGTAGAAGATATTTAACTTATGATTGGTAAATGGGGGGGAAATCGATTGATTTATTTTGACAACGCCGCCACGACCTGGCCCAAGCCGCCGGGAGTGCCCGAGGCCATGGCCCGCTGCGTGAAGGAGATGGGGGCCAATCCCGGCCGGGCCGGGCACAAGATGTCGGTTGAAGCAAATAGAGTGGTGGAAGAGACCAGGAAAAAGCTGGCCAGGATTTTTAATATCGACCCGGATCAATACGAGCGGATTATTTTTACTATAAATGCCACCGAGGCGCTGAACCTGGCCGTAAAGGGCCTGTTAAAGGGCGGTGACCACGCGGTCACCAGTTCCATGGAGCACAATTCGGTGGCCCGGCCGCTCAACATGATGGAAAAAAAGGGGGTGCGGGTAACCAGGGTGAAATGCGCCCCCGACGGCAGCATCGACCCCGCTGATGTCCGCCGGGCCATCAGGCCCGGCACAAGACTGGTCGCCATTACCCACGCCTCCAATGTGACCGGAACGGTCATGCCCGTGGAGGAAATAGGGAAGATAGCCGGGGAGGCGGGGGTGACCTTTCTGGTGGACGCCGCCCAGAGCGCCGGGGTGATAGATATCGACGTGAAAAAAATGAACGTTGATTTGCTTGCCTTTCCAGGGCACAAAAGCCTGTTGGGGCCCACCGGGACCGGGGGTCTTTACATCAAGGAGGGGATTACCCTGGATCCGCTGAAGGAGGGGGGGACCGGCAGCCAGTCCGAACTGCCGGGGATGCCGGACACCCTGCCGGAAAGGTACGAGGCCGGGACACTGAACACCGCCGGTATTGCCGGCCTGGGGGCGGGCATTGATTTCATTTTAAATGAGGGAATGGAAAAAATGAGGGGGCATGAGCTGGCCCTGACCAAAAGGTTTATTGAGGGCGCCCGGAAAGTGCCGGGCCTTAAAATTTACGGTCCCGCCGGTATTGAAAACAGGGCGCCGGTGGTTTCTTTCAGTATCGAAGGCAGGAAATCCGTGGAGATAGGCGGGATACTGGACAAAAATTACGGCATTGCCTGCCGGGCGGGGCTGCACTGCGCGCCGGACGCTCACCGTACATTGGGGACCTTTGAACAGAAACTGGTGCGCTTCGGATTTTCCTACTTCAACACTGAGGAAGAAATTGACCGGTCATTGGCCTGCCTGGAGGAGATTGTGCGCAAAAACATAACCCTTCCCGAAGGGGAAGGGGGCTGCGGCTGCTGATCCCGGGATAAGATTAATCTGTTTTTACATGTGAGTTGATCCAATCCACAATGGTTTCGATCGTGGTTCCGGGGGTGAATATTTCACTGGCCCAGTGGTTTTCCTTGAGGGTGGCGATATCGTCTTCGGGCACCGTTCCGCCCCCGAATACTATGATATCGCCGGCCCCGTTTTCCTTTAGAAGCTCGCAAACCCTGGGGAACAGGGTCATGTGGGCCCCCGAGAGGATGCTCAGGCCCACCAGGTCCACGTCCTCCTGGATGGCCGCTTCCACTATCTGTTCGGGGGTCTGGTGAAGCCCGGTGTACACGACTTCCATGCCCGCGTCCCGGAGTCCCCTGGCGATTACCTTTACACCCCGGTCGTGGCCGTCAAGGCCGGGTTTGGCCACCAGTACCCGTATTTTTCTGCCCATTTAGATCACCTCGCCGATAAGATTTAGAAGATAGGCTTCTCCTTGTATTCTCCGAAAACCTCGCGGAACACCTGGACAATTTCACCTTCGGTGGCATATGCCCTGACGCATTCAAGGATGTGGGGAATCAGGTTTTCGGCGCCGGCGGCTGCTTTTCTGAGGGCGTCAAGGGTATCCCCGACCCTCAGGTTATCCCTTTCCCGGCGGAGTTTCTGCAGCCGGGCCACCTGGTCCTTTTCCACCTGCGGGTCAATTTTCAGTATTTCTATATCCAGTTTTTCATCCTCGTTGGCAAATTCATTTACCCCCACCATTATACGCTTTTTGCCGTCTACCGCCCGCTGGAACTGGTAGGCCGCGTCGGCAATCTCCTGCTGGAAGAAGTTCTGGTCGATGGCAGCCAGCACCCCGCCGCGCCTTTCAATTTCGGCGAAGTATTTCTCGGCTTCCTCCTCCATCTTGTTGGTAAGGGCCTCAACGTAATAAGATCCGGCCAGGGGGTCGATGACATTGGCTACCCCGGTTTCGTACGCCATTATCTGCTGGGTGCGCAGGGCAATCTGGACAGCTTTTTCGGTGGGCAGGGCCAGCACCTCGTCCATGGAGTTGGTGTGCAGGGACTGGGTGCCTCCCAGCACAGCCGCCAGGGCCTCGTAGGCGGTGCGCACGATGTTGTTTTCGGGCTGCTGGGCGGTAAGGCTGCAGCCGGCGGTCTGGGTGTGGAAGCGCAGCATCCAGGACCTGGGGTTCCTGGCCCCGTATTTCTCCCTCATGCGCCTTGCCCAGATGCGCCTGGCCGCCCTGTACTTGGCTATTTCCTCAAAGAAATCGATATGGGCGTTGAAGAAGAAGGAGAGCCTGGGGGCGAAATCGTCCACGTCCAGCCCGGCGGCCATCCCCGCCTCCACGTAGGCAAAGCCGTCGGCCAGGGTAAAGGCCAGTTCCTGCACCGCGGTGGACCCGGCTTCCCTGATATGATAGCCGCTGATGCTGACGGTGTTCCACTTGGGGACGTGCTTCGAAGCGTATGCGAATATGTCGGTGATCAGCCGCATGGACGGCTCCGGCGGGAATATCCAGGATTTTTGGGCGATATACTCCTTCAGTATGTCATTTTGAATGGTGCCGGTCAGCTTTTCCGACGGGACCCCCTGTTTTTCCCCGGTGGCTATATACATGCACCACAGTATGGAGGCCGGGGCGTTTATGGTCATGGAAGTGCTTACCTTGTCAAGGGGTATGCCGTTGAAAAGGGTTTCCATGTCCTTAAGGGAGTCTATGGCTACCCCCACCCGGCCCACTTCCCCGTATGCCCGGGGGTGGTCGCTGTCATAGCCCATTATTGTCGGCATGTCGAAGGCCACGCTTAAACCGGTGGTGCCTTTACTTAAAAGATACTTATACCGCTGGTTTGATTCCCCGGCTGTGGCAAAGCCGGCAAACTGGCGCATTGTCCAGAGCCTGCCGCGGTACATGTTGCCCTGCACCCCTCTGGTAAAGGGGTACTGGCCGGGCATGCCCAGATCTCTCTGGTAGTCCAATTTTTCAATATCTTCCGGTGTGTACAGGTCATTGACGGGAAGCGAGGAAACAGTTTCAAACACAAAGTCACGGTCCGGCATATTTTTTCTTGTTTCAAGCCATTCTTCCCTGGCCTTGCGGATTTCGTCCATCTTTTGATTCAACCCAGGCACACTCCTTCCTAGACCATTTAAGAAGACGTCCAAAAAGTCCATTATATTAGTACTCTATTCCCTCACGGGCTTCCACTCCCTGGTAAAAGGGGTGTTTAACCGGGCTTACTTCAGTTACCAGGTCGGCTGCCTCAATTATTTTTTGGTGGGCGTACCTGCCCGTGAATACCAGCTCCACATGGGGGGGCCTGTTTTCAATCAGGGCCATTGCCTGGCCCAGCTTGATCAGGTTGTAGTCAAGGGCGACGTTGATCTCGTCCAGTATAACCAGGTCGTATTCACCTCCGGTAACCACCTCCATGGCCCGGGCCAGTCCTTTTTGGGCCAGCTTGATATCCTCCGGTGAGGGATTTTCCCTGTTCACAAAGCTTTCCAGGCCGTACTGCTCAATAGTCAGGTTGGGCAGGTATTTTTGTGCGGTGACCAGTTCCCCGTAGTTCCCGGCGCCCTTCATGAACTGGATGACGATTACCTTGTGCCCGTGTCCTACCGCCCTGATGGCGAGTCCCAGTGAGGCTGTGGTCTTTCCCTTGCCGTTGCCGGTGTATACCTGCAGGCAGCCTCTGCGCACTTGTTCCATATAAACCTCCCCTGGAATACTACGGATAATTTGTTTCAAACCTGCCGCTGGGCGGCTCATTCCCTCATCAGGTTTTTAACGATGACCATGCGCTGGATCTGGTTGGTCCCCTCGTAAATCTGGGTTATCTTGGCGTCCCTCATCATCCTCTCCACTGAGTACTCCTTGCAATAACCGTAGCCCCCCAGTATCTGAACGGCGTTGGTGGTAACCATCATGGCGGTGTCGGTGGCGTACATCTTGGCCATGGATGCTTCCTTGGAGAGGGGAAGACCCATGTCTTTCATCCTGGCTGCGCGGTATACCAGCATCCTGGCCGCGTCTATCTGGGTGGCCATGTCGGCCAGCATAAATCCCACGGCCTGGTGTTCAATGATCGGCTTGCCAAACTGCACCCTCTGCCTGGCGTACTCCAGCGCCACATCGTAGGCGCCCTGGGCTATGCCCAGGCCCTGGGCGCCGATGCCTATACGGCCCCCGTCCAGCAGGGCCATGGCCACCCTGAAGCCGTCCCCCTCCACCCCGAGCAGGTTTTCCCTGGGGACCCGGGCGTTGTCAAATATCAGTTCGGTGGTATGGTCCCCGTGCAGGCCCATCTTTTCTTCCCGCTTGCCGATGAAGAATCCCGGGGTGTCCTTATCAACTATAAGGCAGGTAATTCCCTGGTAGCCCCTGCTGCCGGGCACGGTGCGCACAAAAGTGATGTAGACCCCCGCCGCTCCCCCGTTGCTTATAAAAATCTTGCTTCCGTTAACGATATAATAGTCTCCCTCGAGCCTGGCGGTGGTGGTTAAATTGGACGGGTCGGACCCGGCGCCGGGCTCGGTGAGGGCAAAGGCGCCGATGATTTCACCGCTGGCCAGGCGGGGCAGGTATTTTTTCTTCTGGATCTCTGTTCCGAAATACAGTATCGGGAAGGTGCCCACCGAGGTGTGCACGGCCAGGATAACGCCCGTGGAAGCGCAGGCCCTGGATATTTCCTCTACGGTGATGATGTAGGATAAATAGTCGCACCCGGCGCCGCCCCATTCCTCGGGGATGGGCACTCCCATCAGCCCCAGCTCGGCCATCTTCTTAATGTTTTCCCACGGGTATTCATGCGTTTTGTCGTAGTATGCCGCCCGGGGCGCGATCTCGTTTTGGGCCAGCTTGCGGACCATGTCCCGCATCATTTTTTGTTCTTCAGTAAGGTGAAGAGGCATGAATTTCCTCCTTATACTGTATTTCTTTGGGGTTCAGAAGACAGAATTCAGAACCCGGAATTCAGAATAAAACAGTGAAAGCCTGTATGACCTGAAATTCGGGCTTTCTCATTCTGGGTTCTGACTCCTGGATTCTGTATTCTTACCCATGAGTCATTCTACACGGACCATTACCGCATCCCCCTGGGCGGCTCCGCTGCAGATGGCGGCGATACCTATCCCGCCGCCCCGGCGGCGGAGTTCGTAAATCAGGGTCATGATAATCCTGGCCCCGCTGGCGCCGATGGGGTGGCCGAAAGCCACCGCGCCGCCGTTAACGTTGATTTTGTCGTGTTCTATCCCTGCTATCTTGGCACTGACCAGGGTTACCGCGGCAAAGGCCTCGTTAATTTCATAAAGATCTATCTGTTCGGCGTTCATGTGGGTCATGGAAAGCAGTTTGTTTATGGAAAGCCCGGGTACGGTGGCTATGTAGGAGGCCTCACGGGACACCGAAGCGTGCCCGAGGATGGTGGCCAGGGGGCGTATTCCCAGTTCCGCCGCCTTTTCTTCCGACGCCACCAACAGCGCTCCGGCGCCGTCGTTTACACCCGGCGCGTTTCCCGCCGTAACGGTGTTTTCCGGGTCGAAAACGGGCGGCAGCTTGCTCAGCGCCTCAATGGAGGTGTCGCGGCGGGGGCCTTCATCCCTGGACACCCGCAGCGGTTCGCCCTTCTTTTGGGGAATGGCGACAGGCAGTATCTCGTCATCAAGCAGCCCCTTGTCCTGGGCGTTAACGGCCAGGACATGACTTCTCAGCGCCCACTGGTCCTGTTCTGCGCGGGAAACTCCGTATTCCCCGGCCACCTTTCCGCCGTGCACCGCCATGTGCTTGTTGTGAAAAGCGCACCACAGGCCGTCATGGATCATCAGATCGGTAAATTTATCATCACCCATGCGCAGCCCCCACCGGGCCCGCACGAAATAAGGCGCGTTGCTCATGCTCTCCATGCCGCCGGCAACCACAACCCGGGCATCCCCGGCCCTTATGGCCTGGTCCGCCATGGTTACGCTGCGCAGCCCGGAAGCGCAGACCTTGTTGATGGTCTCGGAAGGCACTTCCCACGGCAGGCCGGCGCTGACAGTGGCCTGGCGGGAAGGGATCTGCCCGCATCCACCTTGCAGGACCATGCCCATGATGACATTATCGATAGCGGTATCTTCAATACCCGCTCTCTTTACGGCCTCCCTGATCACCATTCCGCCGAGGTCGGTGGCCTTAAGGGAAGAAAGCCCTCCCCCCAGCCTGCCGAAGGGTGTCCTGGCGGCGCTTAGAATAACGGACTTACGCATGAAGCCTCCTCCCCTGTCAAGTTATTAGCTTATCAATCAACTGTTTCTGCAATATTCGTACCAAAGAAAATACCTGCCCGGGGATAGCGTCCGGGGGTGTTTGCGCTTTTTAATCTGTTTATTAAAATAAACACATAAAAAAACTGTCAACTATAATGTACAAAGTAGTAAGCATGCGAAAAAGGCGGGTAACTACCTGGGAAACTTCCGGTTCCAGAGAAAATATACGATCAGGCCAACCCCGAAAAACCACCCGGCAAATAATCCCCAGGCCAGTGTTTCACTCCAGGGCCTGCCCCTCCTCCGGCAGTCTAACATTACCCACAGGCCGGACGAAATCATTATAATCAGTATGATTGTGTACACAAAGCTGCCTAATATTTCACGGGACAAGCCGGCGTCACTCCGTTTCAACGTCAGGAATCTACCCGGCCAATATTCTACCATAATCATCTAAGAACTGTAAGCCTCAATAGAAAACTACCGCGGGCGGCCGCTGATCAGGTTTATGAGTTTCAGCCAGTTCCGCAGGTACACCGGCAGGATGTAATTAAGGCGCACGTGCTCCCGCCCCTTGGCCCCCAAACGCCTGCCCAGCTCAGGGTTGGCCAGCAGGCGGTCCACCTGATCGGCGGTTTCTTCCACCGTTTTGGCCGACAGCCCGGTTTTCTCGTCCAGCACCTGGTGGGCCAGGCCTCCGGTGGGTGTGGCCACCACCGGCTTGCCCTTCCACAGGGCCTCGGTGGCGGTCAGGCCGAATCCCTCGCGGAGGGACTTTTGCACCACCACGTCGGCCCGCCGCTGCAGGGCGTTTATTTCCAGGTTGGCGTCAGGGGGCAGCGCCAGGATGATTATGTCCGGGTCATTGTCCGCCGCTGATCGCACATCATCAAGGACGGCCGCCCCTTCGGGGTCGTCGTCGGCGCCGCCGCCGGCCAGGATCAGCCGGCATTCCCTGTTTTTCCTGACCAGCTTGAAAGCCTGGATCAGGCCGACGGGATCCTTCAGACGGTCGAAGCGGGATACCTGCAGGATTACCGGCGGGCCCTCCGGGTCTATTCCCAGTTTCTCCAACACAGTGTGGTATTCCTCCGGGGACACATCCCTGTTTTTATCGGACAGGGGAGCGATGGCCGGCGGCATAAAGTACTGGAGAACCGGCAGGTTCCGGGCATACTCCGGCAGGTGAAAAACCGCCACATCGCAGGCTGAAGCCATGGGCGCCAGAAAATACCAAACCGCCGGAACGGCATAGCGCGGGTCGATGTGGCAGTACCACAGCCAGCGGCCGCCGGACTCCCTGCGAAAGGCGGTCAGCCCCAGCGGCTGCTGGTCGTGGATGATCACCAGGTCGTTGTCCGCCGCCACCAGCTGCTGGTTTTTCCGGGCCGTGGCCAGGTAGCTTTCCATCATTCCGCCGGTGATGTTGACCGGCTGGCCGTGCAGCCCGTTGTGGAACTGCTTGGTGGCGTTGAAAAAGTCCGGGTCCCCTTCCAGCACCGACCACCTGACCTGCAGTCCCGCTTCCTGCATCAGGGGCACCAGCGAGTGCAGTATCTCGGCCACACCGCCGCCCAGCTTGGTGGAGTTGATATGCAAAACGCTGTAACCCTCTAATTTTTCTCCCAGTTCCCTGATTTCTCCTATAACCGCGCTTCCAGCCACATTCTCGTAATCTTTCAGCCCGAAGACAGGCATTAGTTGGTCTCTCCTTTCCTGTAGTGAAAGTTGCTGAGGTAGTGATTTAGCTTATTCTCTATGTGCCATGCCGTGATCCCAATACTGCAGGTGTTACAAAACCCGCTTACTCTGACGTCAGCAGAGCGACGGGAAAGCTGCGGAACAGGCCGGCCGGCGGCAGAACGTTTTCTCCGGCTGCCCCGTTGACTTTCAGAACCTCCCCGGTGAATATGTTCAGCCAGCGGCCCGGCGACTGTTCAGGCAGAATAAGGACACTGTCTCCCCAGGCCGCCTCTCCCGGCAGGAAGCCGGTTTCCGGCAGTTCATCCACAGAACGGGCTGGCCGGTTGGACATCTGGAGCCTGGCCAGGAGGCGGGACACGGCAGTCAGGACCCAGCGGCTATTAAGCCTCCGGGCAAAGGCGCAGGTGTGTTCATGCCCGGGCCCGGTGGCCGCCAGGGGGATATATTCCCCGGTGGTGAACAGGTCCCGGTGATCCCGGCGGAAGTTGAGGGCCTTATAGATAAGATAAAGTTTTATCCGGCCGTCCGGCCAGCAGGAGAGCAGTGTTTGGGCCAGGTTAAGCCGGCCGCCGGCTTCCTCTTCCTTAAGCTCTGCCAGGAGCCGGGACCGGGTCTTAAAATCAACCGGCTGCCGGTTGTCCGGGTCCACCAGGCTTAAATTCCACAGCTCGGTTCCCTGGTAAAAGTCGGGTACCCCCGGGGAGGCAATCTTGAGCAGCGCCTGCCCCAGCGAGTTTAGCGCCCCGTAGTAGGCGGTGACTTTCTGGAACCCGGTGAAATCCTGTAAAAATAGATTCCCGTCCCTGGGCTCCAGAATGGATGTGACGAACTTTTCCAGGGATCTTTCGTATTCGGTGTCGGGGCAAAGCCAGCTGGTGTGGATTTTGGCCTCCCGGGCCGCCTTAACCAGGTAGGCCCGGATCCGGTCCCCGAAATCGGCCATATCTTCTTCTTGCAGCGGCCAGGCCCCCACCAGCGTCTGGTAAACAAGCAGTTCAGTGTTTCCGTCCGGCACCGGCCGGCCATTTAAAAGGGGCTTTTGGGAAGCGTTCCACTGCCGCCAGCGCTCCACCCGCCGCGCCCATGCGGCGGGGATTTCAGACAGCACGTTGATCCTGGCGCGGACATCCTCGCTCCGCTTGGTGTCGTGGGTGGAGGTGGCGTTGATGGTGCAGGGCCAGCGGTCCATCCTGGCCGTGTTGCGGCGGTGGAACTCCTCCACCGGTATGCCCGCGGTCCCCGGGTGGCCGCCCACCTCGTTGAGGGAGACCAGCCGGTTATACACATAAAGGGCGGTATCCTCGCAGCCCTTGGCCATAACCGGTCCGGTAAACTGCTGCCAGCGCATGGTAAAGTGCAGCCGGGCCGTCCGCTGGTCCGGGGACAGGTAATCCGGAAATTCCAGCAGCAGTACCCGCCTCAGGAACCCGCAGGCCGGGCCGGCAGAAGGATTTCCCTGCACGGCCCCGGCGGCCGCCCGCTCGATGTAAAAACGGTCCCGTGCGGCCACGTTAAAGTCTTTTATATAGGTGCGGTAGACACCGAGGCGGGCTGTTATTTCCACCAGGGCCTGTTCCAGTTCGGCCAGGGTGAGGTCGCGGCCCCAGCGGTCCTCTTCCGCCAGGCGGCCCAGCCGGCGCGCCAGGGTGCGCACCTCGCCGGCGAACAGTTCGGTCATTACCCGTTTTTTTTGGGTATACACCACCGTCTCAAAGTCCTCCCCGGACCCGGTGACCCCGGTATAAAGCCGGTCCAGCTCCGCTGCCCCGCGCCGGTCCACGAAGATACCGTTCAGCGTATTGAGGAAATCGTAGCCCGTTGTACCGCAAACCGGCCAGCCGGAGGGCAGATCCTCGTCATCGCCCAGTATTTTTTCGGCCACCACGTAAAAGCCGGGACGGTCTCCCCGGCCGGACAGGCGGTCCTGAAGGCGGGCCAGGTAGGAACATGGGTCGTGCAGGCCGTCAATGTGATCGATCCTGAGGCCGGTGACCTGTCCGGACCGGGCCAGGCTCAAAATCAAGGAGTGCGTGGCCTCAAATACTTCTTCCTCCTCCATCCGGAGAGAAACCAGGCCGCTGACGTCAAAGAAACGCCTGTAGTTGATTTTCTCCCCGGCGGCCCGCCAGAAGGCCAGCCGGTAATACTGTTCCGACAGTATTCCGTCCAGCCGGTCAAAGCTCTGCGGGTCACCTTTTCTCCCGTTGAGAACCTCAAGTTTATCGTCAGTGAAAGTTTTTACCCCGGGATAAGTGCTGTACAGGCGCCAGAAAATTCCCCACGCCCGCCCGAAGGCGGGCGCCAGTTCCTTTTCATCCTTAAGAGCAGACAGTTTTTCCAGCATATTAAGCAAACCGGCCAGCTGCGGTAAAGCAGGGCACCCGGGAACTCCGGCCAGTTCCCCGGACCAGCCGGCAAGAATCCGGCCTGAGGAGCCGGGGCTCAGCGGCAGGCGTTGATCAAAGTAGCGGATCCATAAACCGTCTTCCGCTGCTTCGAGGGCCAGTTCCCGGTTTTCCAGCACCTTTCCGTAGGGTTCACCCAGGATGGGAAGCAGCACCTTGCCGGCCAGCCCCGGCCTGACGGGGTTCCAGTCGATATCGAAGCAGCCGGCGTAAGGCGACCCGGGGCCGTTCCGCAGGACATCCAGCCACCACGGATTTTCGGTGCTGGCGGCCATGTGGTTGGGCACTATGTCCAGCAAAAGCCCCATCCCGTGTTGCCGCAGGGTTTCCGCCAGGGCCGCGAAATCCTCCTCGCCTCCCAGCTCCGGGTTTAGGCGGGTGGGGTCGGTTACGTCGTAGCCGTGGGGACTTCCCCGCCTGGCTTTAAGCAGGGGGGAGGCATAAAGATCGGTAATACCCAAATCCTGCAGGTATGGTACCAGGGCCCGGGCGTCGGCGAAGCGAAAATGCCGGTTGAACTGGATTCTGTATGTGGCGGCGGGAGCCCGCGGGCTGAACATTTTATTTGCCCCTCCGTATGCGGAGTTTATCCCCCAGGGCGTTAAACCGGTCAACCCATGCCTTTGCCTCCTCATCGCCCTGGGCGGCCTTTTTCCTGAGTTCCGGGTAGACCGTCTGAAGCAGTCCGTAATAGATGTTTTGCACTTTCCACAGGTTAACCTCGAAGGGCAGTGCATGAACCAGGCCGATAACCGCGTCCAGGCAGGCAATCTGGGAGAGGTTCCCGGACTGGTGGCGGAAGCGTTCTCCAATCTCCCCCAGGGTTTGTTCCAGAACATAGCCGAGGCCGGCCCCGTCCAGCGGAATGTTGGACATTTCAGCCTCGTCCAGGAGGGCTTTGATGTGCTCGATGTCCAGCATATCACCGGCGAAGGCCTGGCGGAGGCTGGTGTTCACCATTAATTCGGCGGCCGCCGACAGGGCCCTGGGCTGGGGAGTGTCCATATCCTTTAAGAAACGCATCAGGGGGGCGTGACGGTCGTAAATCTTCCGGTATTCCGCCGTTACCTCGGCCAGGGTGGTTTCCAGAATGATGTCCAGAACCACCCGCTGTTTATCGCGGAAAAGCTGCTTCAGCGAGTAGGTGGCCCCTTCAAAGTGCTGATCCAGGAGCCGGATCACCTCGGGAAAATCCCCGCGGTCGAAGGCTCCGGTCAAGTCCTGCAACATCCGGCTGTAGGCCTCTTCATTCTGGAAGTGCCTGACCCCGCAGTTCACATTGTGATTGCCTAAATTGACCACTCCGTAACTGATATTCAAAGACTCCTGCGTGATTTCCGAAGTGACCCGGGCGCGCCCGGCGCACAGCCTGGCGGATCCGGCCAGGCGGTTCTGGTAGTCTTCCCGGTGGACGTTGTAGCAGAAGATGCCGGAATGCTCGTCGTACGACTCGAACAGGGAGCAGATGGCATAGTGGGCGCCCACCTTGACCAGGTCCACCATCGCCGGCTTGACGAACTTCTCATAGATATGCGCGCCGTCCCGGTGATCCGGGATGTTGCTTTTGGCCTGGGCCATCATTTCCAGGAAATGGGGCTCCGGGTCGCTGTTGAACAACTCCCGGGCCAGTTGGATGACCCGGGCGGCGTACTTGATCACCTGTACAGTCTCGATGCCTGAGATTTCATCAAAGAACCAGCCGCAGCTGGTGAACATCAACATGGCGTGCCGCTGCTGCTCCAGCAGCTTCAAAGCCCTGATCGTTTCCTCCGGGCCCGGCCGGCGGGTGGCGTGTTTCTCCAGGAACTGCCGGATGCTTTCCGGCGACCGCCTCAGGATCACAGTGATATAGCCATTTCTGGCTTCCCAGGGATCCCTGAAAAACTGGCGCGCCGTTTCCTCGTACCGGGGGGCCAGGCTGTTCCTGAGCCAGTTCAGTGAGTTCCGCAGGGGAGCCCGCCAGGCCTGGCTCCAGCCGGGGTGCATGCCGGAGTTGCAGCCGCAGTTGCTCCGCCAGCGCTCCACTCCGTGGGCGCAGCTCCAGGCGCTGTTCTCCACAATTTCCACCTCGTGGGTAGGCGGGCGCTTTTCCAGGTACTCCCCATAGTTGGTGATCCGGGCCAGGTTGTTGCATTCAATGTAGTGAAGGGCGTAGGCCAGGGCCATATCCCCGTGCCGGTGGTGGTGCCCGTATGTTTCACCGTCGGTGGCGATGTGAACCAGTTGCGGGGAGCCGGACTTTTCGTTAAAGGCGCCGGTCAGCCGCCTGGCAAAGCGTTCACCGTTGGTAAGCAGTTTTTCGAAAGCCACGGCCCGGGAGATTTCGCCGTTATAAAAGAACACATTGATAATCCGGCCCGAAGCGGGGATGCGGACCTGATAGGGCATGGTGGTGTCAATCCCCCCGGGCCCCAGCTCATACCACTGCCCGGTGCCCAGCGGCCGGACCCGCCTGGCCTGATAGGGAGCCAGGATGGTAAAGCGGATGCCCTGTTCCGCCATGATGTCCAGGGTTTCCAGGTCCACCGCGGTCTCGGGCAGCCACATCCCCTCGGGCCGGCGGCCGAAGCGGTGTTCGAAATCCTTCAGGCCCCAGATTACCTGGGTATATTTATCACGGCGGCAGGCCAGGGGCATGATCATGTGGTTGTACGCCTGGGCCAGGGCCGACCCGTGCCCCGAAAAGTTTTGCCGGCTTTGCCGGTCGGCTTCAATAACGGCCTGGTAGACATCCGGCCTTTTGTTCTCCATCCAGGAAAGCAGCGTGGGGCCGAAATTGAAGCTGATTTTGGAGTAGTTGTTGACTATTTTCCTGATCCAGCCGTCCCCGCTTAAAATACGCGAAACGGTGTTGGGTTCATAGCATTCGGCGGTTATCCGGTCATTCCAGTCGTGGTGGGGATAGGCCGAGTCCTGGAGCTCAACATCCTCCAGCCACGGGTTTTCCCGCGGCGGCTGGTAAAAATGGCCGTGAATGCAGATGTATTTTTCCATTGGGCTTACGCCTCCTTTATGCGCTCAAACAAAAGACAGGCCATGGGACTCAAGGTGATCCGCACCTCTCCCGGAGATGCCAGGGCGGCAGGCACTTTGCTTCCCTCCCCCAGCCACTGCTCCTCCGCGGAATCCAGAAGCTTGCGCCAGTTGCCGGCCAGCACCGGCAGGGAGACGGCGGACTCCCCGTCATTAAACGAAAAGACCGCACACACTTCGTCGTCACCGCTCCACCTGCGCAATAAAAGCACCGGTTCCCGGCCAGCGGCAGCAACTTCCATGTTGTTGCCGTTGAGGCCGGACAGGGCCGGCAGCTCCCGGCGCAGCCGGAGAAGTTCCCGGTAGAACCGGCGGAGCGCGTAGTGACGGCCCTGCCGGCAAAGGCTATGGTCGATCCGGGATCTCAGGAAGGTCGCCTCATCCTGGGGGTCGGGCACTCCGTCTTCCCAGCCGAAGGAGGCGAACTCCTCCCGCCGCCCTTTGCGCACCGCCTCCACCAGGTCCGGGTCCGAATGGCTGGTGAAATACTGAAAGGGCGCCGTTTCACCGTACTCCTCGCCCATGAACAGCAGGGGTGTAAAGGGAGAGATGATGATCACGCCGGCGGCCAACTTCAGCCCGTCAAAGGAGACCAGGTGGCTCAGCCTTTTGCCCCGGGCGCGGTTGCCTACCTGGTCGTGATTTTGGGCGAAAACCACGAACTGGGAGGTTTCGCAAAGATGTGCCCGCCGGCCGTGCCGCCGCTGCCGGTAGGCGGAGTACTGGCCGGTGTAGACATAACCCAGGCGGAAGGCCCGGGCCAGGTGCTGAAGTTGCCCAAAGTCCCGGTAGTAACCACCCTGCTCCCCGGTCAGCAGGGCATGCAGGGCGTGGTGAAAGTCGTCGCTCCACTGGCCGTCCAGGCCGTACCCCCCAACGGCCCGGGGCCGGATCAGGCGGGGGTCGTTCAGGTCACTCTCGGCCACCACGTAAACCCGGCGGCCCAGTTTATCCCCGGTCCGGTGCACCGTGGCGGCCAGTTCCTCCAGGAAGGGCAGGGCCGATTTGTCGGTGATGGCGTGGACGGCGTCCAGCCGGAGGCCGTCCATGTGGAACTCGGTCAGCCAGTAAAGGGCGTTTTCGATGAAAAAGCGCCGCACTTCATCGCTGCCGGGCCCGTCAAAATTAAGCGCCTGCCCCCACGGGGTAAGATAGCGGCCGGTAAAATAAGGCCCGAAATCCCTCAGGTAATTTCCTTCGGGACCCAGGTGGTTGTACACCACATCCAGAAATACCGCCAGTCCGTGCCGGTGGCAGCTGTCCACCAGCCGTTTGAGCCCTTCGGGCCCGCCGTATGAGTTCTGCACCGCAAAGGGGTAAACCCCGTCGTAACCCCAGTTGCGGCTGCCCGGGAACTGGGCCACCGGCATGATCTCGACAGCGGTGACCCCCAGTTCCCGCAGGCCTTCAAGGTGGGGAATAACGGCCTCAAAGGCGCCCTCCGGGGTGAAGGTCCCCACATGAAGTTCATAGAATATCAAATCCTGCCGGGCCGGGCCAAACCAGCAGCGGTCCGACCATACAAAGGCATGGGGGTCCACCACCTGCGAAGGGCCGTGAACACCCTGGGGCTGGTGCCTCGACGCCGGATCGGGCCGCTCCTTCTTCCCATCCAGGAGGTAGAAGTAGAGGCTGCCCGGTTCGACCCCCGCAACCTCTCCCTGATGGTAGCCCCGTTCACCCCGCGCCAGGGGCGCCAAACGCTCCCGGGGGGACACTATATGTACCGCCACATGATCGGCCAGGGGAGCCCAGACTAAAAACCGGCAGCGGCCGTCTCCCTTATAGATGGCTCCCAGGCTTACATTGCCGGTCATTGTTTCACCTCCTCAGGCCGTTGATCTCCTGCAGCGCTTCCAGCACTTCAGGAGTTTGGCTGAACTCCTCCAGGGCCAAGCGTGCCTTCCGCCGCCAGTTGGGATATTCACCGGTGGTGCCGGGGATGTTCTGGGGTTCTGTCTCCAGCCATAAATCCTCAAGGTTGACCAGCAGGATCTCTGCCCGGCTGGCGGCCAGGTGCCCCAGGCAGGCCCTGAAAACTGCCTTTAAATTATTGGTGGGCACCTTGAGCCGGCCCCGGTGGTACAGAAAGACCGGCAGGGCGGCCCGGTCAAAGGGTTTTTTTTCTTTCTCCAGCCAGAAAGATGCAAAGGGCGGCATGTCGTGGGTATTAAGGGCCGCCAGGGCGCCGGCCGGGGCGTCGCGCAGGGGCTTTTGCGGATCCCCGGTGTATTCAAAGGGCAGCACATACATGCGGTACACCCTGTGCCGGGCCATGGCCGTGCGGACATAGCCGGGCACCAGTCCCAGGTCCTCGCCCACCAGCAGCGCCCGGTGCCGGTGGGATTCCAGGGCCAGGACGGCGTAGAATTCTTCGGCGTGGTAGCGCACGTAGACCCCTTCGCCGGCCGGCAGTCCCCCGGGCACCCAAAAGAGGCGGTGCAGGCCCATCACATGATCGAGGCGCAGGATGCCGGCGTGCTGTAGATGATTGCGCAGGCCGGCGATGTAGTAGCGGTAACCCTGCACCCGGATTCTTTCCGGGTGCAGGGGGGGAAGCCCCCAGTTTTGCCCGCCGGTGAAAAAAGCGTCCGGAGGGGCGCCGCCGCTTGCTTCCGGCACAAAGGCGGTGCGCTCGCGCCAGACATCGTACCCGTGTCTGTGGACACCCAGGGGGAAATCAAGGTACAGGTTTTGTCCGTTTCTCCGGGCCCGGGCCGAGAGATCCCGGAGTTGCTGGTGGGCCAGCCACTGCACATACAGGTGGTAGCGCTCGGCCTCCGGGTCATAGTCCCCCTCCCGCAGGATCCCGTCCCGCATCGGGCCGGGCCAATCCGTCCAGACTGTGCGGCGTTTTTCCACGGCTGCCCGGAAGCGGGCGTAGTCACGGGCTGCGGGGTTCTTTGTCATCCAGCGCCGCAGGGCCTCCTGCCGTCCGGAGCTTTCGGCAAAGCAGGCCCCCGCGCAGTATTCCAGGAGCTTGCGCTTCACCGCCATTCCGCGGTGGTAGTCCACCAGGGGCGCAGCCCGTAAGCGTGCACCTTCCTCCTGAACTGCCGGGGAATTTGACAGTTCCCGGGCCTCCGGGCAGTTTTTAAATTCTTCGGCTTGCCCGACATCAATATAAAACTCGTTCCAAAACAGGCGGCTGACCGGCTCGTAGGGGCTCGGGGAGAAGGGCTGGTCAAGAAAGGCGGCCAGCAATGGCAGAGTGCCCACAAAACTGCCTCCCAGATCCCGGACCCAGCTCAGCAGGGCGTCCAGATCGGTGAAGTCCCCGGCGCCCGGGCTCCGGGCGGAGTGGAGGGCATAGAGCGGCAGAAAGCCCCCCCATATGCGGCGGCCTGTCATCCGGGAGGCCAGGGTGAAGGCCCGGCGGGGGGCGGAGATAATCAAAACCTCGTGCCGGCGGGCCGGCAGGTTCAGCGTTAGCCGGTGGTAGCCCCAGGGCAGCCCGGAGGGCAGGGAGAGCCGCCTGACCTCATAATCCATCCCTTCAACCGAAGCTGACTTAAGCAGCGGCAGGTCGCCGGGACGGCAAACCCGGCGCATGACACCGCCGTTTTCCAACTCCAGCCCGCAGTCGGCAGGGTATTCCCGCCATGATACAGGCAGGCGCAGTTCCAGGTGGACCGGATTTTTATCCCACGACACGGCCACCGGTTCACTTAAACGGTCCCAGTGTTCCCGGGTCCTTTCCCGGAGCGCCCCCGGCACATCGGACAGGCCCGCCAGCGGCGCGCCCAGTGCCCGCAGCACCGCCAGCAGCGAGTCCGGCGGGGCCTGCCGGCGGCGTCCCTCAATATCCAGGTACCCTGTCTCTATTCCGTATAAACGGCAAAGCCGGTGAAGCAAGCGGATCTCTCTTCCCGACACCACAATCAATCCCTACCGAGCTTTAAGCTATTGGCAATAAGCCTATTATCTCCCGTCAACTACCTCCGTATAATAATTTTTATGTAAAACCTGCAGACTTCGAGAATTATTAAATGGTGTTTTGTTCGGTCTTATTAGCATAAAAAAAGCCGGCACCCTAAGATGACGGCTTCAGTTAAAAGACAAGATAGGACGGCATTCAAGATAACTTCTGAATTCTGGATTCTGAATTCTGACAGTTATTCCGGCCTGCAAGCCTTACATCACATCCCACCGCTGGCAGCGGGCCCCCCACCTGCCGATCACCCTGTCTTCCTCATAGATCTCGGCTATCTCACAGTTGTTGGGGCAGCCGCCGCATTCAAAGCTGCTTGTGCGGTAGGGAAGCCCGGCAATCTTAAATCCTTTAAATTTGGTCTGCCCGGTTTTTTCAACCTCTTCCCGGGCCAGCTGGGCAGCCCCGATGGCCCCCATAACACTGAAGTGCTTCGGGATTATTATGGGCAGCTTCAGCGCCCTTTCAAAGGCCGCCTTGATCCCCGCGTTTGCGGCCACACCGCCCTGAAAAACAATGGGAGCCAGGATTTCCTTGCCCTTGCCGACATTATTCAGGTAGTTCCTGACCAGCGCTTCGCACAGCCCGTTGATGATATCACTGAGTTTATGGCCCATCTGCTGCTTGTGAATCATGTCGGATTCGGCAAAAACGGTGCATCTGCCGGCTATACGGACCGGAGCGGAGGAGCTGAGGGCCATTTCCCCGAAGTCGGTGATTGGTATGTTAAGCCTGGCGGCCTGCTGGTCCAGGAAGGACCCGGTTCCGGCCGCACAGACGGTATTCATGGCAAAGTCGGTGACTATCCCGTTGCGCATAACGATAATCTTGGAATCCTGCCCGCCTATTTCCAGCACCGTCTGGACATCGGGCACATACATGGAGGCTGCTACGGCGTGGGCGGTAATTTCATTTTTTATAACGTCGGCTCCCACCATTACTCCGGCCAAATACCTGCCGCTGCCGGTGGAACCGGCGCCGGAAATTTCAATGTCCGGGGGAAGAAGGGTGGAAGTTTCCGCCAGCCCTGAAAGGATGGCCTCTATAGGCCTGCCCCGCGTTCTTATGTAGAGGTCGGCCAGTATTTCCCTGGTTTCACTGATTACCACTAAATTGGTGCTTACAGAACCCACATCGATGCCCAGATAAGCTTTCATTCTGCCAAACCTTTCTTTGTTTGTTTTTAGCTGACTATCGTCTCAATTTGCCTGGAGTCATACAGCTGGCTTTTCTTTCTGCGCATCAGGTCTGCGAAGGCTTCCAGGCGGGTCGTCATGCCGGCCTTACCGGTCTGCTCGTCAAGGAAGAAGGACAGGACCGGGATGTTGTGTTCCCGGCTGACCCGGGTGAAAACAGTCTTGGCCACTATCTCCGGGATGCAGGTAAAGGGCGCCAGCTGGATAACCCCGTCATAGCCTTCCCTGGCGTACAGGACGGTATGGCCCACCGACTCCTGCCCGTGGCCGCCGATGCAGAGGGGAATGTAGGGCCTGGCCGCCTCCTTGACGGTGAGGTGTTCCCCGGTTTCCTTTACGGTGTTGTCCCTGGTCCAGCCGGTGAGGAACATGGACCGGTGCACCTCAATCCCCAGGTTGCCCAATGTTTCTTCTATTTCAAGGTTGCTGGCCGGCTCCAGGAGCACGTAAATTTCCCCCACAATACCCACCCTCAGTACTTTCCTTTCCGGATCCTGGGGAACCGACCTGATGGCCTGCAGGGCGGCTTCCCCGGCGTCCTTTATCTCGTCCATGGTATAGGCACCGTCTATCCACTCCAGAACCTCGCGGTATACCCTGGTGGTGGAGCCCTTCTGCAGTTCCCTGGGGCGCACCACGTGGGTGAGCTTTTCCGCGTCGTCCAGGTATTTGAGCTTCTCCCAGCCCCTCTTGATGCATTCCCATATGGCGCGGTAAGACAGGCGGCTGGAGTTGAGGCGGTTGACCTTCCGCAGAAAGTCTATGGGGTGGCTTTTGGGCGCCTCAAAAACTATTATGTCTACGGGGAAGCCGATGCTGTTGAGAATTTTTTTGTGCAGCTGGCCGTAAAGGCCGGCCCGGCACGGCCCCGACCCGCCGCTGGTGACAATCAGCTCGGCGCCCGCCATGCAGGTTTCAACATAGGTCCCCATCAGTATTTTCAGCGGCAGGCAGGCAAACTCCGGCGCGTAGCGGACTCCGTAGTCCAGCGTTCTCTTGTTGGGCCTGGGCGGGATGACAACCTCGTTGCCCAGGTCGTTCATGAGCATCTTAAAAGTGCGGTAGGACTCTCCCATGCGGGGGAATGTTACCTTGGGCATTTAATCCGGTCAGCCTCCTTTTTTCGTTTGACCATGTCAAGGAAAGCTTCAAGCCGCGTGGATATACCGGCGTCGCCGGTGTGCTCGTCAATGGTTATGCTCATATAGGGGACATCCGGATACTGCCTGGAAGCCATCTCCATTAACTTGTCAACCATGGAATCGGGGCCGCAGCCGAAAGCGGTGAGGTGAATTATCCCGTCCGCCTTGCCTTCTTTGAAAAGATAGTAAGCTGAATTCAGGGCCAGGTCGCTGAAGGTCCAGAACATCTTTTTTTCCAGCATGTTGGCCCGGGCAACTTTCCTGGGCGACAAATTCTCCATGGTAATTACGTTGACACCCATTTTTCTTAATTTTTTCACCAGGCCTACGCTTATGAACTGGTCGTGCACCTCGTAGGGGTAGCCGAGCACGGCAAATACCAGATCGCCCTTGTTTTCATACCTGTCGGGAGCTTTGCCCCCCTCTTTCAGGAGGTCTATGGCCTCGGTGGGATGCATCCCTGCCTGCAGGAGGGACTGGAAGCGCCCGGCTACCGCCCGGGCCTTTATGTAGGCCCGGAAGATTTTCATTTTGCCTTGGCCAAAAATCTTTCCTATTTTAAGGTATGACTTCCAGAGGGACAGCCAGCCCTCCCTGTTGTCCATCTCTACGTCGATGATGGGCGGCATTCCCGACAGGCCGTAGCGGATCATGTCCGGCAGCCCCAGAAACTTGGGGCAGTATATTGTCTTGCGGTTAAGGCAGACAACCCGGGGTATGAAAAGATAATCCACCTTGTCCTTGAGCGAAATGACGTGCCCGAAAAACAGCTTGATGGGAACGCAGGCATCAGCCAGAGCTTCCCTGACGCCGGCATCAAGCAGGCTCTTGGTAGTCTGGCCCGATGTTACAACATTAACGCCCAGTTCGGAAAAGAATGTTTGCCACATGGGAAAGTGAACATAATAAAGGAGTGAACTGGGAATACCTACCCGGGCTTCCAAGCCATACAAACCCCCTTGAGCTATACATATTTTGTCAAAATAATATTATACCGGTTTGTTCGGGGCAGCAATAACTATTCTATAATAATAAAATAAATTCCTCCAATTTATTGCAGGGGCAGCAAAACAATCAAATTTTCACAGAACAGGTGAATTTTACCGGAATGACCGGAATGAGAGAAAGCTTTCTTACTTGCGGGGAGCAGGCAGGAAAAGTGCGGAAAGCGGCGTAAATAGATTTTATAAAAGTTTCCGGAGGTTCTTATGGCACTGATCAATTTAAATCCGGCCCATGACAAGGCCCGCGAAGAATTTGCCAGGCTGGTGCCCGAAGAGGCGGCCAGGCGGGCTGCCGTCCGGTACGACCCGGAAACCGGCATTTTTCGCGTTCCTTTTTTGGGCGCCCAATATCTTGTCAAATTCCCGGATGGGGAAATCACCCCGGAAGAGGGGAAGGGCGATGTGTCGCTGACCAACAGGGTTTGCCTGCTGCACTATCTCAACCATGCCAGTGACGTTCAGCTGGCGGGGAGGTATATAACCTTCAAGGAGCTTCCCAGCGGCTCAATATATGTCGGCCCCTTTAACAACCGGGCCATCAGGCCCCTGATGGCCGTTTTCGGCCAGAGGCCGGACCTGCTTGTCAGCGCGGGTGAAAAACTGGGCGGCAAAAAAGCCGATATGGGGGACTGGGCGGTAACGGTCGGCGTATTCCCGAAAGTGCCCATAACTTTTGTCATCTGGGAGGGCGATGATGAATTTCCTCCCTCCGGCAACATACTGTATGACGCCTCCGCCCCCTTTCACCTGGAAACCGAAGACTACGCCCTCCTGCCGGGGCTGACCATATACGAAATGAAAAAAATGTCCGGCCTGTAGCCGGAGTAAAGGGGATGGCCGTGGAACTTTTTGAAAAGACAATTGGCTCGGAAACCGTTTACAGGGGGAAAATTGTAAACCTCAGGGTGGATGAGGTGGAACTTCCCAACGGCAACAACACCCGGAGGGAAGTGGTGGAACACGGCGGGGCCGTGGCCGTGGTTCCGATAAATGAAAAGAATGAGGTTTTAATGGTCAGGCAGTACAGGTACCCGGTGGGAAAGGTATTGCTGGAGATACCGGCCGGAAAGCTGGAAAAGGGGGAGGACCCGGCCGCATGCGCGGCGCGGGAACTGGAGGAGGAAACCGGATTTAAGGCCGGGTCAATGAAGCATCTGTTCAGTTTCTACTCCACGCCCGGTTTCACCAACGAGATATTATACCTGTACCTGGCCGGGGGGCTGACCCACCTCGGCATTCATCCCGACGAGGACGAATTTATCCAGCTTCATTACGTTCCCCTGGAAAGGGCACTGGAAATGGTTGACCGGGGCGAAATCTGCGATGCCAAATCCATCATAGGCATACTGGCCGCCAAAAGAGAAATTGACAAATAATAAAAACCTCCCGCAAAAAAAGCCGGGAGGTTTTTATTGGCCAAAATAAACGGCCATGCATAATATTAAGCAATCAGCTTCTGACCCTTGATTGATTACATCTTGGCTAAAACAATTTTCCCCCTGCTTACCCTGGCCGCCACCGGGCCGGTAAGGGAGGGGAGAGCCGGAGAGTCGGCCGTTATGGACCCGATGCTCAGGATGATGGGCTGGAGCTTCAGGGCGAAAACTTCAGCCATTAAGTTTCCGGCGGCTCCGGCATGAACGTTGCCCTTGCAGCTGCCCAGGACGTATATGCCGCCTTCGGAAACCACCTCTGCTCCGGGGTTGACATCGCCCATTATTACAATACTGTACCGGGATGATATACTTTGCCCGGACCTTAGAGTGCGTAACACCAGCAGGGCCTGTTCCCCGCCGGGATGGGTCAACTGCTGCCTGATCGGGATGACCTGATTTTTTTTCCTTTTCAACGGGGTAATTTCACCGGGGCTTCCCCCGGCGGCAGGGGGCCAGAGAACTTCCCCGGAGGGGACCAGCCCGTACTGCCGGCAAATTCCCTCCAGCTCGTTTATATAATGGTGGTCCCTGCGGCTGTGCGAATCATAAACCGAGAACTTGGCGCCCTTAAAAAAACCCTTGGAACTTTCCATTTTTAATTGCAAATTTCTTTTAACTTCTTCAATGTCCAGGTCGGGGTTAAACAGTATCACCAGTCCGTTCTTGGTGCCCTTTATTCTGACAGCTTCTTCGGCCACGGTGATCACCCCTTTTCCGGGAAAATTTTTAATTTTTATTTCGATAAATAATAACAAATTCCTTCTTTGTTTTTCGCCGCTCATCGGGAGCGCCGCTGAATAAAAACATTTGCTTTGCGGAAAGCTCAAATTATAGCTGACAGCAGTTTGTTGCAACCCAATTGCTTCAAGCAATAACTTTTAAAATTATTTAAAAAAGCTTATAGCTTATCGCTTATAGCTTGAACGGGGGATTTGCCTTGCCGGAATGGAGGAAGGACCCCATCTTTGACAGGTGGGTTGTAATCGCTACCGAAAGAGGAAAGAGGCCCAGCGATTTTTCAGTGCCCAAAGAGGAGAAAAAAGGGGGAGAATGTCCCCTTTGCGAGCATCACGAATGGGAGACTCCGCCGGAAATTCTTGCTTACCGGGAGAAAGACAGCGCCCGGGACAGGCCGGGGTGGTGGGTGAGGGTGGTGCCCAACAAATTTCCCGCGGTGAGGATTGAGGGACAGACAGATGCCGGAAATTTCGGTGTTTATCAGATAATGAACGGGGTTGGCGCCCACGAGGTAGTGATCGAGACACCGGATCACGGAACGGCTATCGAGGACTTGAACCAGTACCAGGTCCAGGAGGTGATCAGGGCCTGGCGGGACAGGTCGCTGGACTTGAGGGGAGACATCAGGCTTAAATACATCCAGGTGTTTAAAAACTACGGCAGCACCGCAGGGGCTTCGCTGGAGCACCCGCATTCGCAGATCATAGCCACCCCGGTGGTTCCCCTGAATATAAAGGAAAAACTGGATGGATTAAAGCGGCATGCCAGAATGACCGGGCGCTGTATCATCTGCGATATGATTGCCCAGGAGCAGAAGGAACAGAACCGGGTGGTGGCGGAAAGCGACCGGTTTTTATGCATAACACCCTTTGCTTCCAGGTTTCCCTTTGAAACCTGGATTATACCAAAGGAACACCAGCCGGATTACGCCTGCATACGGGAGGATCAGGTGGCCGACCTGGCCTTGGTCATGCGCACCATCCTGAAGAAGCTGTCGGCGGCCCTGAGACGTCCCCCGTACAACATGGTGATAAGCACCGCCCCGGTGAATGAAAGCAGGGAAGATACGGTTCATTTTCACTGGCACATGGAAATACTGCCCCGGCTTACTATAGCCGCCGGGTTTGAGCTGGGCACAGGGTTTTACATCAACCCGACCCCGCCGGAGATGGCGGCTTCCGAGATCAGGGAAACAGTTGTTCCATATGAAGGAACGTCCCGGCAAAACAACTATGAAGGGGTGGGCAGGTATGTTTGACCGGTCTCTGAAGGTACTGCTGGTTTCATCGGAGGTGGTTCCCTTTGCCAAGACGGGCGGGCTGGCCGACGTTGCCGGTTCCCTGCCCAAGGCCGTGGCCACCGTCGGCAACGACCACGCGGGAAATGATGTAAGGGTGGCCATGCCGCATTACAAGGGAATTGAAGGAGGAAAATACCGCCTGGACTTTCCGGTCAATTTCGGCAACAGGGCGGAAACCGCCATTATCAGGGAGGCATCCATTGAGGCCCATTACAAGGGCGATCATAAAACAATCCCGGTGTACCTGGTTGACAACCATCATTATTTTTACCGGGAAGGCATGTACATGTTCCCGGACGAGGCCGAGCGGTTCGCCTTCTTCTGCCGCGGGGTGCTGGAGATGCTTCCCCGCCTGAACTGGCAGCCGGATATCATTCACTGCAATGACTGGCAGACCGGCCCCATACCTTTCTTCCTCAAAACCCGGTACCGCCACGATCCCTTCTATGCCAGGATGGCAACGGTATTTACCATTCACAACCTGCAGTACCAGGGCAATTTCCCCAAGGCCGCGCTGAAAATACTGGGTGTCGGGGACGAGTACTTTGTTCCGGATAAACTGGAGTTTTACGGGACGGTAAGCTACATAAAGATGGGCATCAGCTACGCCGACATTATCAATACCGTCAGCCGGACCTACGCCGCCGAAATCCAGCGGCCCGAACTGGGTGAGCGTATGGACGGCCTGCTGCGCAAGCGGTCCCACGACTTGTACGGGATCCTGAACGGAATAAACTACCATGAGTTTGACCCGAAGACCGACCACCGGATTCACCGGAATTACGACCGCGACGGCGTGGAAAACAAGAAGGAAAACAAATACTCCCTGCAAAAGGAGATGGGCCTGCCGGTAAAGGATGTACCGGTAATCGGGCTGGTTTCCAGGCTGGTGGACCAGAAGGGGCTGGATTTGATAGCCGAAATAACCGAAGAACTGATGCGCCTGGATATTCAAATGGTGGTCCTGGGCAGCGGAGACAGGTATTATGAGGATATGTTCAGGAAGCTGAAGGAGAGGTATCCACAGAAGGCCGGAGTATATACGGGGTATAACGCCATACTGGCCCAGCGGATATATGCCGGTTCGGATATGTTTCTGATGCCGTCCAGGTTTGAGCCCTGCGGGCTGGGGCAGCTCATTGCTTTGCGCTACGGGACCATTCCCATTGTAAGGGCGACCGGGGGGCTGGCGGACACTGTTCACGATTACAACCCCGTCACGGGGTCGGGCAACGGGTTTGTGTTCTCGGAATATAACGGCAGGGCCTTGTACCATGCCATCGCCAGGGCGCTGAAACTGTACCGGGATGAGCCTGAAAAGTGGCTGAGGCTGGTGAGGAACTCCATGGACCTTGACTTCTCGTGGGCCAGGTCGGCTGTGGAGTATATTCAGCTTTACCAGGAGGCCATCAGCAGGCACCTGGAAAGGGCCAGAACGGCCTGAATAATAGCTTATCCTGAAAAGCTTCCGGGTCAGAATACAGAATCCAGGAGCCATAATCCAGCTGGATTCTGCCGCACGCAGGGCGGCTTCTTTATTGTGTCCGGATGTTCTTAAAAAGAACATGTAAATGAATATATACAAAAAATTTTCCGGCCCCGATCTCAAAAATATTAACAGGACTTTGACCTGCAATTGTCGAAATACCAGTCGTGATATTTTAGGGCGGACGGAAAAAAGTGAATCTCATACTTGCCATTGGTGTAATACATTTTTTAAAATAAAATAGGTGACTGATTGTTCAATCATAATTTATAAAGTACCGGTTTTTTACTGGGGGTGATATGTCCGCATAAGCAGGAGTACAAAAAATGCAAATCAAAGCAGCCCGTGACTTTCCGCGCTTTTGGGTGCGGCAGGTTGAGAGATATGGCACATGATTTGCATAAATGAAGGGGAGGGATTGGAGTAAAAAAACTTTAAAGGCAACTGATCCCAGAAATGGCAAGGAGGAGTTGCTGTGATTTTCAAACTTACCGAAGAGCAGGATCTGTTGAAAAAGACTGTAAGGGATTTCGCAGAGTCAGAGATCACTCCCAAGGCCGGCGAAATGGATGAGAAAGAAGAGTATGACCTGAGCCTGTGGAGCAAAATGGCCGAAATGGGCCTGACCGGAATACCCTATCCGGAAGATTACGAAGGGGCGGGTATGGACAACCTCAGCTACGCCATTGCCGTGGAGGAACTGAGCCGTGTCTGCGCCTCCAGCGGGGTGCTGGTGTCCGCCCACACATCCTTGTGCGCGTGGCCAATCTACGCCTTTGGCACCGAGGAGCAGAAGAAAAAATACCTGGCGCCGCTTTGCAACGGAGAGAAAATAGGGGCCATGGGACTGACCGAGCCTGCGGCCGGTTCGGATGCCGGGGCCATAAAAACAACCGCCGTAAAGGAAGGAAACGAGTACGTTTTAAACGGCACCAAGATATTCATTACCAACGCTTTTCTGGCCGAAACATACGTGGTTTTTGCCTCCACCGACAGGAGCAAGGCACATCGGGGCATTTCGGCGTTTATCGTGGAAAAGGGCACCCCCGGTTTCACCTTTGGCAAAAAAGAGCACAAAATGGGCATCCGGGCCTCGGCCACATACGAACTGGTTTTTGAAAACTGCCGCATTCCGGCCGAAAACCTGCTGGGAGAAGAGGGGCAGGGATTTAAAA
Organism: Bacillota bacterium; assembly: GCA_049323615.1. Lineage (GTDB taxonomy): Bacteria > Bacillota > Desulfotomaculia > Desulfotomaculales > Desulfocucumaceae > JBMOPD01. Next base: position 55,201 of record JBMOPD010000026.1, read on the forward strand.
TTGTGATGATGACCCTGGACGGGGGCCGTATAGGCATTGCCGCCCAGGCCCTCGGCATTGCCCAGGGAGCGTACGAACAGGCCCTCAATTACAGCAAGGTAAGGGAGCAGTTCGGCAAGCCCATTTCGGCGAACCAGGGCCTGCAGTGGATGCTGGCCGATATGGCCACCCAGATAGAAGCGGCCCGGCTGCTGGTGTACCGGGCGGCATACCTGAAGGACACAAAGCAGACCTATTCAAAAGAGGCGGCCATGGCCAAGCTTTTCGCCTCAGAGACTGCCATGATGGTCACCACCAAGGCGGTTCAGATATTCGGCGGCTATGGGTATACCAGGGAATACCCGGTGGAGCGCATGATGCGGGATGCCAAGATTACCGAAATTTATGAAGGTACCAGCGAGGTCCAGCGGATAGTCATAGCGGCCAATATTTTAAAATAGCCCGGGCCGGATTGTCAGCTGTCAGCTATTATCCCCTTGAATAGTATGATAGGCTTCTAGTAACGGTGATTGGATAAAAACGGTAATGGCTTTGGGCTGACAGTGATGGCTAAACGCTTAAATGCAAAGGAGGAAGCATATGAACATCGTTGTGTGTATGAAGCAAACCTTTGACACCGAGGCCAAAATTACCATTGACGGCAATGGTAAAATAAACAAGCAGGGTGTCAGCCTGATCATGAACCCCTACGACGAGTTTGCCGTGGAGGAAGCCCTGAGGATCAAGGAAAAGGCCGGTGGAGAAGTAACCGTGGTGACCGTGGGCGGCCCGGAAGCCCAGGACGCCGTGCGCCAGGCCCTGGCCATGGGCGCGGACAAGGCCGTGCTGGTTGATCCCGGCCTGGAGGAAGTGGATGAGTTCACCACCGCCACCATTCTTGCCAAGGCCATATCGGGGCTGCAGTACGACATTATCCTGGGCGGCTTCAGGGCCATCGACGACGGATCGGCCCAGGTGGCCGGCCGGGTGGCCGAAATACTGGGCCTGCCGGTGGTAAACGTGATCACCAAGCTGGAGGTTGCCGGCGGTAAGGCTGTGGCCACCAAAGAAATCGAGGGTGGCAGCCAGGTTGTGGAAGTTGCCCTGCCCGCCGTCTTTACTGCCCAAAAGGGACTGAACGAGCCCCGCTATCCCTCGATGAAGGGTATCATGCAGGCCAAGAAGAAGCCCATGGAGAAAAAGACCCTGGGTGATCTGGGTCTTGATGCCGGACAGGTTGCCCCCAGGGTCAAGGCGTTAAGTTACTTCCTGCCCTCAGCGCGAGCCGCCGGGAAGATAATCCCCGGTGAGCCGGCGGACGCGGCCCGCGACCTGGTCAAGGCTTTGCGGGAAGAAGCAAAAGTTATATAGTATGGAACTTATAGATAGGAGGGTCAAGGAATATGGCTAAAGGAATATGGGTATTTGTAGAACAACGCGACGGCAAAATCAAGAAAGTGACATATGAACTGTTAAGCGCAGGGCGTAAAGTTGCCGACAGCCTGGGCGAGGAACTGTGCGCTGTACTGCCCGGCAAGGGCGTGGCCGGCCTGGCCCCGGCCCTGGGAGAATACGGCGCCGACAAGGTATTTGTGCTGGAAAGCGACGCCCTGGCCAACTATACAACCGACGGGTATGCCAATGCCGTGGCCGGCCTGGCCAAGGAGAAGGAACCCACCGCCATACTGCTTGGCTGCACTGTTACGGGCCGTGACCTGGCGGCCCAGGTGGCCCAGAAGCTGGGCACAGGCCTCTTAACCGACTGCACCGACATGGTTCTGGAGAACGGTCAGCTGGTGTTTACCCGTCCCATATACGCCGGCAAGGCTTTTGTGAAGGCCTCATGCCCCGAGGCGCGTCCGGTTATGGCCACCATCCGCCCCAACGTGCTTGCCGTGGGCGAAACCCGGCCCGGCCGCACCGCCGAGGCTGTCAGCGTGGCTCCCGGCACCGGCGATATCCGCCAGGCCATCAAGGACATCGTGCTGCAGATAAGCACCAGGCCGGAACTTACCGAGGCCGATATCATCGTTTCCGGCGGCCGCGGCATGAAGGGCCCGGAAAACTTTGCCATACTGGAAGAACTGGCTGATGTGCTGGGCGCCGCAGTGGGTGCTTCCAGGGCGGCGGTGGACGCCGGCTGGAAACCGCACAGCTTCCAGGTGGGGCAGACCGGTAAGACTGTTTCCCCGGTTGTTTATATTGCCTGCGGGATCTCGGGGGCCATTCAGCACCTGGCCGGCATGAGCTCCTCAAAGTGCATCGTGGCCATCAACAAGGACCCCGAAGCCAATATATTCAAAGTGGCGGACTACGGAATCGTGGGGGACCTGTTTGAAGTGGTGCCCCTGCTGAAGGAAGAATTCAAGAAGATACTGGCTTAAAATAATAACGCGGCCCTTTTTCGTGACGGGAAGGGCCGCCATTTCCATTTTTAAGAGCGGGGATTGGGGATTGGAGATTAGGGATTGGGGATTGGGGCTGATCTTTAAGGGATCTGTGGTTAAAGTTTAAGCGGGATAAGGAGGAAAATCGATGTCCGAGCCTTTAATGTTATTTGATGAAGTAAGGGACGCCATCGTTGCCAGCGGCGGCGAGGAGATACAATTATGCATGCAGTGCGGACTCTGCACCGGTTCCTGCCCGTGGGGGAGGATGGAGGAAAAATCCGAATTCAACGTCCGGGCCATGTTTCACATGGGCAGGCTCGGATATGACGGTTACGAGTCCGACGACTACCTTTTCGCCTGCACCACCTGCAACCAGTGCGCGGTAAAATGCCCCCGGGGGATAAAGATACCCAACGTGGTAAGGTCGATGCGCAGTGTTATCTGTGAAACCGGCGGCATACCCAAGAACCTCAAGGCCGTGCTGGGAAGCATCAACAGCCAGGGCAACCCGTGGTCCCAGGAAAGAGACGAGCGTACAGCCTGGACAAAGGGGCACGATGTTCCGGAATTCACCCCGGACAAGGAATACCTCCTCTATGTGTGCTGCACATCGGCTTACGACGGCAGAAGCCAGAAGGTGGCCAGGGCCATTGTGGAATTGTTGAAGGCCGCCGGGGTAAGCTTCGGCATCATCGGCAGCGAGGAGAAGTGCTGCGGGGAGTCGGTGCGGAAGATAGGGGCCGAGGAAGAGTTTGGCAACCTGGCCCGGCACAACATCGACCTGTTTAACAGCAAAGGTGTCAAGAAGATAATCACCACCTCACCCCACTGCCTGTATACATTCAGGAACGAGTACCCGGAATTCGGCGCCCAGTTTGAGGTTGTTCATTATACCGAACTGCTGCAGAACCTCGTTTCCGAAGGAAAATTAAAATTATCAAAACCCGTGGCCAAAAAGGTTATTTATCACGAACCCTGCTACCTCGGCAGGCACAGCCGGGTCTTCGACGCCCCCAGGGAACTGATGGCTGCCGTTCCCGAACTGAGCATGACGGAATTCAAGGGAAATAAGGACTACAGCATGTGCTGCAGCGGCGGCGGGGCCAGAATATGGATGGAGACCAAGGCCGGCCAGCGTTTTTCAGACGTCAAGGTAAGAGAAGCTTCGGAAAAAGAGGCCCAGGTAATCGCCACGGCATGTCCCTACTGCATCGTCATGCTGGAAGACAGCCTCAAGAACCAGAACAAGGATGAGGTAATGTCGGTTAAGGACATCAGCGAACTGCTGCGGGAGAGCCTGTAAGAGGTCGGCAGAAAAAAGAGTCTAATTCCAATATAAAAAATTACCCTTACAAACCAAAAGAGGGTAAGCACAAAGGATTTAGCCCAGGCGCATTGATGTATTCTTGGTGTTAACATTTGAATACTGCCCTGGGCGTGTTTTTATAAAACAGCTTTATGAAAGGATGAGGACTGGGAAATGAGAGAAGCGGTGATAGTAAGCTCGGTAAGGACGGCGGTGGGGAAGTTCGGCGGCTCCCTGAACGGAATTCCGGCAGTGGACCTGGGCGCCCTGGTCATCAAGGAGGCCGTAAAAAGAGCCGGCATTGATGAAAAGCTGGTTGACGAGGTAATTATGGGCAATGTACTGCAGGCCGGCCTGGGGCAGAACCCGGCCCGGCAGGCGTCCATAAAGGCCGGAGTGCCGCAGGAAGTCCCGGCCTGGACCCTTAACATCGTCTGCGGGTCCGGACTGAAGGCCGTGGGAACCGCCGCCCGGCAGATCTGGTCGGGAGAAGCCGACATAGTGGTGGCCGGCGGCATGGAAAACATGTCCATGGCGCCTTACCTGATAGACAGGGCCAGGTGGGGATACCGCATGGGCGACGGGAAAATTGCCGACGCCATGATCAAGGACGGGCTGTGGTGCGCCTTTAACGACGTACATATGGGCATCACGGCCGAAAACATCGCGGAAAAGTACGGCATCACCAGGGAGGAGCAGGACCTGTTGTCGGTTGCCAGCCAGGAGAAGGCCGTTGCCGCCATTGACGCCGGCAGGTTCCGGGATGAAATCGTGCCGGTGGTGATACCGCAAAAGAAGGGTGACCCGGTGGTGTTTGACACCGACGAATTCCCGCGCCGGGGGACAACGATGGAAGCGCTCGCAAAACTGCCCCCGGCCTTTAAAAAAGGAGGCACGGTAACGGCCGGCAACGCTTCCGGGATAAACGACGGGGCGGCGGCCTGCGTGGTCATGTCGGCCGATAAGGCCAGGGAGTTGGGAGTAAAGCCGCTGTTTATCATCAAATCCACCGCCACAGCCGGCGTGGATCCGGCGTACATGGGCCTGGGGCCCATTCCCTCCAGCCGGAAGGCCCTGAAAAAGGCGGGACTGGGCGTGACCGCCATGGACCTCATCGAGGCCAACGAGGCCTTCGCGGCCCAGGCCTGTGCGGTGATTAAGCAGCTGGAACTGCCCATGGAAAAGGTAAATGTCAACGGGGGCGCGGTGGCCCTGGGCCATCCCATCGGCGCCAGCGGGGCCAGGATACTGGTCACCCTCCTCCACGAGATGAAAAAGCGGGGCAGCAAGTACGGGCTGGCCACCCTGTGTATCGGCGGCGGCCAGGGCACGGCCATGGTGGTGGAAAGCCTTTAAAAGATAAGGGGGAAGACAGTTATGGAGATTAAGAAGATAATGGTTATCGGCGCCGGCCAGATGGGGTCCGGGATCGCCCAGGTTTCGGCGGCGGCCGGATACAGCGTGGTGATGAACGACCTGAACGATGATTTTGTAAGCAGGGGACTGGGCAATATCAGCAAAAACCTGGACAGGGATGTAAAAAAGGGCAGGCTTACCGCGGAGCAGAAGGCTGAAATAATGGGACGCATCAAACCTTCAACCTCACTGCAGGACGCCGGGGACTGCGACCTGGTGATCGAGGCCGCGGTAGAAAATATGGGCATCAAGTCTAAAATATTCAGTGAGCTTGACGGTATCTGCCCGGCCCACACCATCCTGGCCACCAACACCTCGTCCCTGCCCATTACCGAAATAGCGGCCAGCACAAAGAGGCCGGAAAAGGTTATCGGCATGCACTTCATGAACCCGGTGCCGGTGATGAAGCTGGTGGAGGTAATCAGGGGCCTGGCCACCTCCGGTGAGACCTATGAAATAGTCCGGGCAGCCAGTGAAAAAATGGGCAAGATACCGGTGGAGGTAAATGACGCTCCCGGCTTTGTATCCAACAGGGTGCTGCTGCCCATGATCAACGAGGCTATTTACTGCGTTTACGAGGGTATAGCCACCCCGGAGGCGGTGGACCAGGTGATGAAACTGGGCATGAACCATCCCATGGGGCCGCTGGCCCTGGCCGACCTGATCGGCCTTGACACCTGCCTGTATATCATGGAGGTGCTTCATAAGGGCTTGGGGGACAGCAAGTACAGGCCCTGTCCGCTGCTGCGCAAGTACGTCGCCGCCGGCTGGCTGGGCAGGAAAACAGGCCGGGGATTTTATGTTTACGAAGGGTAGGCGGCAGCAAAAAGTGGTAAAATAAACGGGTAAGGTATCACAATTTCAGGAGGTGTGGCCGTTGAGCTACGAAAACCTTATTTTGGAGAAGGAAGAGAACATCGCGTTGATCACCATTAACCGCCCCAAGGTCCTCAATGCCCTGAACGCGGACCTTTTAAAAGAGCTGGAAGCGGTGGTGGACGAAATTGAACAGGACGACCAGGTACGGGTGGTTATTATCACCGGCGCGGGTGACAAAGCCTTTGTGGCCGGGGCCGACATAGCCTTTATGAGCAAGCTCAGCCCGCTGGAGGCCAAGAGCTTCGCCCAACTGGGCCAGAGGGTGTTCAGCAAAATAGAGAACATGTCCAAGCCAGTTATTGCGGCTGTGAACGGGTTTGCCCTGGGAGGGGGCAACGAGCTGGCCATGGCCTGTGATCTAAGAATTGCCTCCGAAAAGGCGAAATTCGGGCAGCCCGAGGTGCAGTTGGGACTGATCGCCGGGTTCGGCGGGACCCAGAGGCTGTCCAGGATTGTAAACCCCGGCCTGGCCAAGGAGATACTGTTTACAGCCGACCAGTATGACGCCGGGTCCGCCCACAAGATAGGGCTGGCCAACCACGTGGTGCCGGACGGGGAACTGCTGGACTTCTGCAGGGGAATGGCCAAAAGGATTGCCGCCCGGGGCCCGGTGGCGGTAAGGCTGTCCAAGGAAGCGGTGAACCAGGGCCTGAACATGGACCTGGACAAGGCCATTGCCCTGGAGGCCGACCTGTTCGGACTGGTCTTCACCACCGAAGACCGGAAAGAGGGCATAGCGGCCTTCCTTGAAAAAAGAAAGCCGGCTTTCAACAATAAATAAAATTTGCGATATACAGGGGCAGGCCTTTAAAAGGCCTGCCCCTGTTTTTTACCGCGGCAGGCCGGGTATAATACCCTGGGGTGGTGGTGCGCCAGTTCGGCGTTGTGAATATAGCCGGTGGGAAGCCGGCACGGTAAGGCCCAGCCAGCCGCCGTTATCCAGCCTTGGAGCCAAAGCCGTGAGGTGAGGTTTAAGCGTAGGCAGGAAACCATGCGAGCCGTAATGCGAAAGCGTGAAGTGATAGAGCCCCGTTAGAGTATACAGAGTGGAAGCCGATGCCTTCACCTCGGCAGCAGGCAATTCACATCGGGGACGGTTCTGAATGTGAATTTCCCTGCTGAATTTATCTGCCCTGAAAACCCCTTGACAGAAGAGACTTAACAGGATACAATCAAAATATATTTAGACGCTTATAAAAATTTACAAAAATATAAAGGGGTGGTTCAGATCAACCTGGTGTTTAAAGCCTTTTCCGACCCCACCCGCAGGAAGATATTAAAGCTGCTCCGGCTTAAGGATATGACGGCCGGGGAGATTGCCGACCAGTTTTCCATCTCCAAGCCCAGCATATCCCATCACCTGAGCATTTTGAAGCAGGCCGATCTGGTCCAGGATGAGAGAAAGGGGCAGTTTATCTATTATTCCCTGAATACCACGGTCTTCCAGGAATTAATAGGGTGGATCCACGACCTGCTGGAAGTTAACGAGAAAGAAAGAGAGGATAATGACAATGATGGCAAACGGCAGTGAAAAAACGGGCTTTATGGCCGAGATCAAAAAAGACTGGCTGGCGGTGTCGCTGATACTCGCTTCGCTTATCACCGGGGTCCTGGTTTACCCGCACCTGCCGGACCTGGTTCCCAGCCACTGGAATGTACAGGGTCAGGTAGACAGCTACTCTTCAAAAATCTGGGGGGCCTTCGGCCTGCCCCTGATGGCGGCCGGGATTTACCTGCTGATGGTGCTGGTGCCCCGGATTGACCCCCGGAGGGAAAACTATGCCCGGTTCAGAGGGGCGTACCGTTTTTTAAAGCTGGCCCTGGCTGTCTTCCTCGTCCTGCTGTATGTCATTATATTAATGAATGCCATGGGGTATAGGGTTTCGGTGGACCGGGCCGTGGTTACCGCGGTTGGGCTTCTGTTTATGGTTCTTGGCAATTTCATGGGACAGCTGAGGCATAATTATTTTGTGGGCATAAAGACGCCGTGGACCCTGGCCAGTGAGGAAGCATGGCAGAAAACACACCGGTTTGCCGCCCGCTTATGGGTGGGGGCCGGGCTGGTTACTGCCCTTTCCGGCCTGCTGCTGGGAGGCCAGAAGGGCCTGGTGATTATTGTCGCCGCCCTGGGTACGGCAGCCATTGTGCCGGTGATTTACTCTTATCTGTTATTTAAAAACCAGACCAGAAGTCCGTAAACAATACAAAAAATATCTGAAGGGACCTCCGCCGGGTCCCTTTTTACTGTTGCCAGGCATATTTTTGAGTAGTGTACCGATTGTTAATCAGTATTTGTGATTCGGAAATAAACTTTAGATGTAGTACATATTCGCTTCCTTGGACAGGCGAATCTTTTCAGACTCTTTGCACAGATCTTCCAGGGTGGTATTATCCAAAACATCTGCCACTGATTTTCTTACCCTTTCCCACAAAACCCTCGCCGCGCAGGAATCGGCCCGGGGGCACGGTTCCGGCTCGTCCTCACTTACGCAGCCCGTGGGACTAAGCGGTCCCTCCAGGCATCTGACAATTTCACCGGCCGTAATCTTGGCTGGTTCCCGGGTGAGCAGGTAGCCTCCCTGGGAACCCCGCACGCTGCGAACCAGCCCCCCCTTACGCAGGAAGGTCATCATTTGTTCCAGGTAACCTTCTGAAATCCCCTGTCTTTCCGCCACCTGCAAAAGAGGTATGGGTTCGTTGGGATCATAGTTCAGAGCCAGTTCCAACATAGCCCGCAACCCATACCGTGCGCGTGTAGAAAACTTCAATTCGCATGACTCCCCTTAACTGTTATTTGAAAATACAAATTATCCCAGACAGAACGGGGTGCTGAGGTACCGTTCCCCGGTATCCGGAAGGATAATTACGATCATCTTACCCTGGCTTTCATTTCGCCCGGCTATTTCCAGAGCCGCGAACACTGCCGCCCCTGAGGATATACCAGCCAGAATCCCCTCTTCCCGGGCCAACCGTCGTACGGTTTCATCGGCGTTCCGGTTACTCACTTTGATTATTTCATCAATAAGGGAAAGGTCTAATACTTTGGGAATAAATCCAGCTCCGATGCCCTGAATCTTGTGGGGTCCCGGGTTTCCTCCCGACAAAACCGGCGAATCTAAAGGTTCCACCGCGACCACTTTCAATTGAGGTTTCCGTGGTTTAAGTGTCTGGGCAATGCCGGTAATGGTGCCGCCAGTACCCACTCCTGCTACGACAATATCTACCAGTCCGTCAGTATCTTTCCATATTTCTTCCGCAGTGGTTAGCCGGTGACTATCAGGGTTAGCCGGATTTTCAAACTGCTGTGGTATGAAGGAGTCAGCTATTTCCCGGGCCAGTTCTTCCGCCTTCTGCACCGCCCCTTTCATCCCGAAATCCCCGGGCGTAAGTACCAGTTCGGCCCCGTAAGCCCTTAGTAAGCTCCGGCGCTCAATACTCATGGTATCAGGCATTGTCAGAATCAGCCGGTAACCACGGGAGGCCGCCACTAAGGCTAAAGCAATTCCGGTATTACCGCTGGTGGGCTCAATAATAACGGATCCAGGTTTTAGCAGCCCCTGTTCCTCAGCCCGGCGAATCATGTTAAAACTGATGCGGTCTTTAATGCTACCCCCCGGATTGAAAGACTCCAGTTTAGCTACCAAGTCGGCATCATTTCCCTGTGTCATTCGCTGGAGCCGCAATAGCGGTGTATTGCCAATCAAGTCAGTCAGGCTATTGGCGATCCTGGACATGCTTTGCTTGTCCTCCTTTCTTTTACTTTTTTAAATACCCTAGCATATTAAAATGCTATTAATTCCTATTGATTTAGTTAAATTTTGTTCATAGTCTATGGCATTAAATGGTGTCTGTCAATACATTTTTCAATACATATTTCGATACACACCTAGAGGGGTCACAATTTTGTTCCCAGGGGTTTGGCGAGTTCCAGTAACATTCCTCTGCAAGAAACTGCCAGTGCCCCGGGTATTTCCTTTTGCCGGAAACAGGCCGGCGAAGACGAAACCGTTAATGGTGCCGGATATGTGGCTTTTTTAACCTCTGGAAATATGGCAGATTAATGTAAAGTACAAAAACAGGAAATTTGGGATTGACATTAGGGATAATATATTCCAATATAATGTATATAAGACACATAAAAATAATAAAAATAATAGGAATTATATTATAACAACATTGGCTGTACGGTTCAGGTGATCCAAAAGTGAGTAATGCTCATACGTGTTAGCTTGACCAGGTTTTTAATATTTATATAATTCTTGATTTTATTAAAAAGGTAAAATCAGTATTCAAAAAAATTAATGAATGGGGGTGTATTAGTTGGCAGTAGTGTATATCTCTGAGAAGCCGGTTAAAATGGATTTTGTCTTCAAGAAGGAAGTTCTTACAAAGATTGGGACCAGCCCCAGCAGCTTTCAGAACTGTTTTTATTGTGGCACATGCACGGCGGGGTGCGCTTTCTCAGGATTACGCGGCGACATCGACCCGCGTAAATTCGTACGCCAGGTCGTCCTGGGGCTGCGGGATGAGGTTTTAAATTCGTCTTTCATATGGCTTTGCACCATCTGTGAACGGTGCACGATTAACTGCCCCAACGAAGTCAACATTGCCGAACTGGTACAGGTAATCAGGGGAAGGTTCGGGATTAAGCCGCCAGGTGATCTAATGCTCCAGTGCCGGGCGATCGGCGGGGCTAAAAGTCAAATGGCGCTGATGGTAAGGTGGCTTAAAGAAGGGCTGGTCAGGGTGGATCCTGGGCGCAACCCCGAACCGGTGACATATCACGACCCCTGCAATCTGGGTCGGAAAGAGGGCGTCATTGAAGAACCACGGTACATTTTAAGCAGGGTCTGCGCTAACTACCGGGAAATGAAGCCGGGTAAACAGTACAACTACTGCTGCGGGAGCAGCGGGGGGGCGCTTCTGTCTGATGAATACGACAACCTGCGCCTGGCCATGGGCAGGCTGAAGGCTGAACAGATTGAGGAGACAGGCGCTAAAGTTGTCGCCACGTCCTGCCTCAATTGCTACGACCAGCTTGTAAAAATAGCCGAACATTATAGTTTGAACGTACGGATTGCTTTTGTTCACGAACTTTTGGACCAGGCACTGGTAAATAATTGACATTTAAAGCTTCTATAAGATATAGATAGAGTTTGCACGTTTTTTCAGGAGTACAATGTATATTTGCAAGGGAGTTTATATTATGAGCTGAGATGGGTTGTAAAAAACTGATCACTGAACCTGATGGAGATAATGATCGCAGGGAAGTATTTAAGTGTGCCTGTAGCTAACGAACGTATCATTAACAATCTGGATAAGTCGGATTTCATCATTCAGACATCACTTTGACGAATAATCAGTAGCAATCCTATTACTTCTGTGGGTTTATCCCATATTGGCAAGTCGCTTATTGTTTGAAACGATCTCCAATCAGGTGTGGCGCTGTGCCTTTCGCTAAGCCGGTGATCAGTGTGGAAAACAACTGCCTCAGGGCAATCCGGTCTATGGCTTTAGGCACATTTCTTTTTGCTGTTTTAAGGTTTATAAAAAGTTTTTAAGGGGGGAACATTGTTTGTTGCTGCTGATCTTTATTTACTTTTCTATTATCGCCTTTATAGGGGTCTCTCTCTACAGGTTCTATAAATTTGCCAATATGCCCATGCATGGACGCTGGGAACTTTATCCGGTGCCTAAAGAGGCCGCTGACAGGCGCCACTACGGCGGGTCCTATTTTGAAGACCTGGAGTGGTGGAACAAGCCTAAAAGCACCTCTTTGGCGGCAGAGCTATTGGATATGCTGAAAGAAATGCTTTTTATAAAGATATTGTTTGCCAACCAAAAACGGCACTGGTGGGTTAGTTACGCGCTGCATTTGGGAATCTATTTACTGGTGCTATGGGCTGTTTTGCTGTTGGCCGGCGCTGTTATGGAACTGTCCGGACTGCCCTTAACCACAGCTAAGGGAGTTAATGTTAACCCCTGGGCAGGCTTCATTTATTACCTCACCTTTATATCCGGCGCCACCGGAGCACTGCTGCTGACTCTGGGATCTGCCGGCCTGTTTTTAAGAAGGCTGTTTAACAACACCTTGAAAAAATACACCTCTCCGCAGGAATATTTCAATCTGCTCTTTATCCTGGCTGTAGCGGTATCCGGACTGGTAGTGTGGAGCGGAGACCCCGCTTTCAATTACGGCCGGGAAATTATGAAAGGGCTGCTTACCTTCACCCCCATCCGGGCCGGTAACGCCCTTACCGTGCATATCTTGCTGCTGGGCGCACTGTTAATCTATATACCGCAGACCAAGATGAGCCATTACGTGGGCAAGTTCTTTTCTTTTCATAAGGTGATGTGGGAAAACGAACCCAATCTCAGGAACTCCAGGATGGAGGAAACTGTTCGAAAGGCCTTGAGCTATAAACCAAAGACCTCCTGGTCGGCGCCTCATATCAAGCCGGGTACCTCACCGCCTCTCAAAAGATAGTATGAAAACACATAAAAAGATATAGGAGGTAGCCCTATGAGTGATATAAAACCCCAGGATATGGGAAAACCGTCGAAACAGCTGTTTAAACTGGGAAAACTGATGCCCCTGCCGGCGCCTTACGATAAGCCGGGCATGGAGCCGGAGTTTTCCGCTCCGAATGGGCCCTGGATAAACAACTACTGTGCCAGCCTGGACGGATTTGTGGGCAACGATATCCTGGCCAGGCCGAAGAACAGGGAAGAAGAGGAAGCCATGATGAAATATTTCCTGAACGGCCTAGATAAGCTCTTCTCGGATCAAACCAACAGGGGCTTTTTACAGCCGCTGACCCTGTCCTTTGAGTACTGCGCCAAATGTAACACCTGTTCCGAGGCGTGTCACGTCTTTAAATCCAGCGGTGAGGCCGAGATATACAGGCCTATTTTCCGCTCCGAGACATTAAGGCTGATATATAGGAAATACAAGCAGGACGGCAGCCTGCTAAACCGTTTCAAGGGCGGAAACATTGACATCAGCATCGAAACGATAATGCGCCTGGGAGAACTGGCCTACCGCTGCAACCTCTGCCGGCGCTGCGCCCAGACCTGCCCCCTGGGTCTGGACAACGGGCTGCTGACCAGGGAGATCAGAAAGCTGTTCAGCATGGAAATGGGAATCGCACCAAAGCCGCTGCATGAAAAGGGCACAGTCAACCAGTTGAAAACCGGTTCCACCACCGGGCTGACCAGGGCCGCCTTTTTAGACATGATCGAATTTATGGAAGACGATATCCATGAAATGACCGGCAAAAAGTATAAAATTCCCGTGGACAAAAAGGGCGCGGATATACTATTGGTCCATAACGCCGGTGAATACATAGCCTGGCCGGAAAACGCCATGGCCTTCACCATCATTTTTGAGGAAGCAGGCCTCAATTGGACCCTGAGCAGCGATCCGATGGGCTACGATAACGTTAACTACGGCCTTTTCTATGACGATGCCCAGGGGAGGAAGATTGGCCTTGCCCAGTTAAAGGTAGCCAGAGATCTGGGCGTAAGAAGGATTGTAATAGGCGAGTGCGGTCACGCCCACAAGTCATCGATGGTAAGCATGGACCGGATTATGGTGGGTGAAGACAACATCCCCAGGGAGAGTTTTCTGCCCCTGCTGTGGGATTTGATTAAAAGGAAGGCAATCAAGGTGGATCCCATGAGAAATAACTTTCCGGTCACCCTGCATGACCCCTGCAATGTGGTCAGGATGATGGGTATCGTCATGCCCCAGCGTAATATTATAAAAGCCATCTGCCCCCAGTTCAGGGAAATGACTCCCAACGGGGTTAAAAACTACTGCTGTGGTGGAGGCAGTGGCTTTGCCATAATGCAATCCTTTAACTTCCCCGAGTTCAGGAATAAGGTAACCAGCAGGATGAAATTTAAGCAGATCCTGGAAGCATTCCAGGATACCATAGAAAAACCGGATATTCCCAAATATGTTGCCGCCCCCTGTTCAAACTGCAAAGGAGCGATAAGAGACCTCTTTGAGTTTTATCAGACCACTGAAAAATTTAACGTACACTATGGCGGAATAGTTGAGTTGGTGGTTAATGCTATGACACATATTAAAAAGCCCTACCTTGATTTTCTACGGGAGAATTAATTCATCACATTAATTAAACGACTTTAGAACATCCTATGGTGAGGTTTGACCATTTTAATGAAGCAAAATTTTTACATTCCTTACGAAAAACAGGAGGAAACACGTGTTAACAGGATGTGCGGAGCTGCTGCTCTTGCAATGGTATATCGTTCTTTGGGTTTGACAGTTACCCAATCAGAAATATGGAATAATATTTCCACACCGGATAATCGCGGCGGTAGATTTGCTAAAACCAGTATTCTATGCCAGGATGCTTTGGAACGTGGGCTGAAATCGATAATTATCAAAGCGAAGGATCCTTTACATGTTTTACATATTTGCGATAAAAATTCGGTTAGGGCCATACTAAATCTAAGGTTGAGATCAAGATCGGCATTGGGGCACTTTACTGTATTGGTTCGTATTACTAATAAATTTGTTACTTGTCATGATCCACAATACGGACCATATAGAAGGATTAGTAAAAAGAACATTTTAGATTTATGGCTTCCTAATGCCAGTGATTGCGAAATTGGCGGTAATATACTGGTTGTATTAACTAACAAATATCAATCTAAATATATTTGTCCATCATGTAGCATGGAAATCCCCGATTCAATTCAATGTTATAATCCTAAATGCAGAAAAATCATCCCTTTACAGCCCGGAAATATACTGGGATGTGTTAACTATTATTGCCCGGAAATAACCTGGCAATTAATATTTTGCCCATACTGTGAAAGTTGGATTTCACCTTAGTTAATATGACAAGTATTGAGAGTGGTAATCTAAGATGGATGCAGAAAAAACATTTGTAAAAAACCTGAATCCCTATCAAAAAGTTATCCTCGGGTGGTTGAAACAGTCTCCCGATATAAATGCAGTTCAGATTGTGGTCAGGCTTAGGGAGCAATATCCGGATTTAAGGTTTCGAGAACGAACCGTCAGGCGGTTTGTTACCCAACTGCGAAAAAAATTTAATATTGACAAGGAATTTTCTCAAAGGCAGTGCCAGGCAGTATCCGACCTGCCCATGGAAAAGCAGATAAAGGCCGGTTTGGGTGAAATTGTCGCGCCAAAGTCGAACGGAGGCTCGGTTAATAGATGGGAGGTTGTAAGCGTGGATGGAGAGAATGCTCCCCCAAAAGGGGCCGTTTGCATCGTCGGGGGCGGCATCAGCGGTATGCAGTCGGCCCTGGACCTGGCGGAATCCGGCCTCAAGGTTTACATAGTGGAGGAAAAGCCGGCCATAGGGGGGCTTATGTCCAGATTGGACAAGACCTTTCCTACCAACGACTGCGCCATGTGCATAGTTTCCCCAAAACTGGTGGACGTGGGCAGACACCTGAATATTGACTTGATTACCGGGGGGCAAGTAGAGGGGATTAGGGGATCTTCCGAAAACTTCCGCGTCAAGGTGAGGAAAAGAGCACGGTATGTGGATATGAAGAAATGCACCGGGTGCGGCGAATGCGCCCGGGTATGCCCGGTGGAGGTGCCCAACGAGTTTGACGCCTGCCTGGGCGGCCGCAAGGCGGCATACAAACTGTACCCCCAGGCCATGCCCACCGCCTACGCCATCGACCGGCGGGGGACGCCTCCCTGCCGTGACGCCTGCCCGGCCGG
>JBMOPD010000027.1:0-9617 GCA_049323615.1 Bacillota bacterium
TCTCCCTCTGGCAAGGATGAAGAAAGTCATATGGTTGTATACACCATTTTATACTTATATTAACATAGAAATTTTTCTTAAATATCCCTTTGTGTATAGTATTTAGTTTTTATGCAACGCTACTGATAAATCATAATATCAAGGAGGTTCGACCTTATGAAAATCAGAGATTTATTATGCAAAAACGTTGTTTTTGTGGTTTTGTCCGTATTGTTGTTAATTGTGCCGGTAAAAGCGCATGCTGCCACGTACACCAAACATATTGGAAGTTTTTATACTAACTATGGGTGGATTAGTTATACTGTTCAAAATGCATATCTTAATGGGTATAACGTTAATCAAGGGTTTTCCAGGCAAATCGTTGTTGATAGAATATGGTCGACATCTAGCAGTAGATATATAGATTATTACATGGACTATATAGTTCCAGATGATGGCTGTACGTGGAAGATATCAGGTTACGTCGTTGTTATGATAACATCTGTTAGTACAGAAGGTGGAGTAAGTTATAGCTATCAACATATTAAAGTTGATGAACAAAGAACCACATCCGGGAGTTTCACAGGATATTCTCCAAAAACAGCAACAGACGCGGCCAATACTGCGGTGACCGCGGCAAACGCAGCAAGAGCATCAGCCGATACAGCTGCAACCAATGCAACCAATGCTCTATACGCCGTAAGTAATGTTAACGGCAATACAATAACGGCGGTAAGGGATGCCAGCGGAACTGTGCTGGATTCCGCCAGGCAGGCCAACGCCAAGCTAGATACGATACAAACAGCGGTGACAAACATACAAAACAATATAAGCGCTGGAGACACCACGCCGCCCACGGTAAAAATAAGGACGGTATCGGGCGCGATGGCCACCAGCGGCGGTTCCATTCAGGCGGTGCTGGATATTTCGGACAACACCAGTTCAACATTTACCTACAGCTTAGACGGATCGGGTTACTCATCGGTACCTGCGAACAGAATAATTTCCCTGACGGTTTCTGTGCCGGGTGTCAACGTGATTCCGGTCTGGGTCAAGGACCAGGCGGGCAATGTAGGTACCACATCGATAACTATAAGAAAACTGTAAAGCTCGGGCTGACTCAAAAGTCGGCTCCTTTTTCAAAAAGCGGTTATCCATAAGTGGTTTATCAATCGTTTTTGTGGTTGGGTGGGGGGTATTCACAAAAATAATCAAAATGAGAGGTAAAGTGGGGGCTGTATCCGGAAAAAATTTGCTTTTGGGACAGCCCCTTTTTTTGATGGGGGTGATATTTTGAGGAAAGTATTTATCGTGGCTATTGTCTGCTTTTTTGCGACCGGTTGTGGCGTGGTTGGTTCCGGCACGGCAAGCATAGAAAAAGAGGCTTTTCCGGTGGTTGAAAAATACCTTGAAAATGCAGCAGCCGGCAACTGGGAAAAAGTATTTGAAACCCTGTCCGGGGAAGCCCTGACCGAAGCCAAAGTCAACGCCGGCAGAGTTAAAGCGGCGGAGAAAATTATTTCGAAAAGCCTCAAGGCAACCCCTGTCTGCAAGGACATTGTTGTGGTGTCGGCGGACTTTACCAAAAGCGCGGGCGGGGAATGCGACCGGTTGGCATACAACTTCAAGCTGAAAAAAACCGGCGACCGATGGTTGATATATAAAACTGTTTACGGTAATTATCACCGGGGACAACTGAAACCCGGACAACTTCCCACGGAAGCGGCGGAAATTATAAAAACCTACCTTGAAATTCCCTTTGAAAAAAAGCGTAACGACGGCTCCAAATACCTGGCCGGCGAACTGCTTCAGGAGTCTGAGAAAGCTAAATTGCTGCCGGCGGACACCAAAACCGTAAGCGAAAAGGAAAGGATTTTAACCAGGGTTAAGGACTGGGAATGCCTGGGAGTATCTGAAGGTTACGCAGTGGCCAGGGTAAACTATGACCTTTTAAAAGACGGCCTCCCGAGATCAATGGAGGCAATAATTGAAATGGTTGCTGTCAATGGGACCTGGAAGATTTGTGAAGTGGATATTTCTCAGATTTAATCTTTGGGGGGTGGGGACCGCCTTGAAAAAGTCACTGTTTCTAATGGCGCTCCTGGCAGTGATTATAATATCAATTGTCCCGGCCCATGCTGAAACTATACTGGATGATGGTTTTGAGGATACAACCATGGTAGACCTGACCAAAACCACGGCCCGGGTGGATACTGTAAACCATTGTGTATTGCTGCCCTGGCAGTCACTTTCGAGCTCTATTAGTACCCTGGAGAGTGGCTTGGGGTATGCGGCCGCTTCCAAGGACGGGATAACTCTTTACGAATACGATGACGCCACAGGGACCATGGCCGTGAACCCGGCTTATTCATGTCCCTGGGCGACGGACGCCACGGGGGTGTCCATCCGCCAGGATAACCTGAACTTATGGGCCATCACGTCAGACAGTATTGCTTATTATAAATTTAACGGCGTCGGAATGAGCAACGACCCGGCCTTAAAAACCACCGGACTGGTTAACGTTCTTTCAGTGGCTGCTTTTAAAACAAAGGATTCGGCCCTGCTTCTCCAAAACGATGGTAATAAAGCCAAAATAACAAAATATGACGCCGGGGACAGCCTGAACCCGGCCTTGGTGTTTACCCCCGATATAACAGACCCGGTTTCAATATCCATGGTTAACGATTCACCGGATTTCAGGCTTTTTACAAAAACCTCAGGCTACTATTTTATGTATGATGATGCCGGATATAGGTATATTGAGGATCCGGCCAGAAGGATAACCGGCCTGGCCGGAGTTTTATCGGCAAGCAGCGATGACACCGGCAGTCCGGTCCTAACCGGCAATGACTTGGGATATTACATTAACAACGATACCGGGGGGGCGTCAAGGGTTGATGTGTACAGCCCGGGCCCGGTTAATAATCCGGTGGCTGTATCGCTGAAGCCGGGCACGTATGAGCAGGTATTTATCGACGAAAGCGGCAACGTCCACTGGTGGACTTACGACGATGCCGCCAACCGAATGGTTCGGAATGCGGCCTTGGAGATATCGGGTCTTAACCTCAACAGGGGGTATGCGCACCCTCGCGATTATTATTCGAAAGTAATCAATACGACGGCGAATGACGCCGTTCTACTCACGGTGGTGGAGGACAAGCCGGTCGGCACGTCTATCCAATACTTCGTGTCCTCCGACGGCGGCGCCAATTTTACCCCTGTGACCCCCGAAGTTTGGACTGCGGTGCCCGGGGGGAACAGGTTTGTGGTCAGGGCCGTACTGGACACCGCTGACCCCGTGCAGACGCCGAAAATACTTCACATATCCCTGGAGGTAGACAGAGCGCCCGACCCCCCGCAACTGCCTGTATACGGGTCTTGCTTTTTGACCAGCACACCGCGGTTAATCTGGACATTCACCGACCCGGACAACCCCGGCGACGGCCAGACCGCCTATCAAGTGCAGATTGTGAGGGCGTCCGATATGGCTGCGGTGCTGGATAGCGGGAAAGTCGACAACCAGGCAAGTCAGTATGATGTACCCACAAGCAAGGTCCCCGACGTGCCTGGTCCGCTTTGGAGCTCGGGAGTTTACCAGTTCAAATACCGGGTGAAAGTCTGGGACCGGGCCGGAATAGACTCCCCGTGGTCGGACTACGGCGACTTTTGCGTGATAGCCTTCGAGAGGCCCCGGATAGCCCAGATCGTTAGTCCGCCGGCGGGGCAGCAGGCCCCGGTGCCCGGCGACCCGGCGACGCATATTATCATTGTCCCAGGGATGTCAGAGACGGAATTGCCGAGGGTGAAAGCGGGCGCCAAAACAGTGATACTGGTGGACACCATCGGCCCGCTGGCGAACTTCTCCGCGTCGTTCCCGTACCTTGGCTTAATGTCCTCAGTCAACATCCCGGACAAGCTGCCTGACGGGGTAACCAACAATCCCATGTACCCGACAGGAAATCCGGTGAACAGGTGGGCTGTGGAGTTCTGGACGGACCCATCGCTGGATATATGTCCTTCCGGGACGGTAGTGCAGATGCAGTTGACGGGTGCGGGACCTCAAGGAGTAACGGTAATGAATACACCTCCGTACGCAGACGGGGTTGTAGTAACCCGGGGAAGTGTGTATGAGGATTGGTTCGTGGTTCTGCATGGGAGGGATACGAGTTTTTCGAAATAAACGAGAGGGGGTACTCATTTGAATTTTTCGCAGGTTTGGAGGGAAATAAGAATCGTATATCAACCGATATATGATTTGGATTCTGGCAACGTACCGGGTTTTGAGGCTCTGGCCCGTGGACCTGACGGCTCTTTGCGCTCCCCCAATAATCTCTTCCGCATAGCAGCCCGTGAAGGAATATTAACCAAAGCGGAAATGTTTTGCTTTCAACTGGCTGTTGAAAAATCTTCCCCACTACCGGGTATGATTTTTTATAATTTCAGTCCATCCACGGTTATAAGCCAATGCCATGAGATTATTGAATGCCTTAAATACGTGCGGGAAAAAGCAGTCATTGAATTGATTGAATACGCTTTGCCAGAAAAAACACGTTGTGAGCTTATAAGGGCAGTGGGTGAGTTACAGGCCAACGGTTTAAAAGTAGCCCTTGATGATGTTGGAAACGGCGACCGGAATTTCAGTGACATTAGTGAAATCCCAGCAAATTTCATGAAAATTGACCGAAGGATAATTAGAGGACTGACCAAGCATAGAAGTGGTAACGCTCCTCGTTACCAAATAATCCTGCATACGATGGTTAAACTTGCCAGGATGTTAAACATGCAAATAATCGCTGAAGGTGTTGAGACAGAAATGCAGCTTTCCGGTGTTCAACGTGCCGGGATAAAGCTGGCACAGGGTTTCCATCTCGCCAGGCCTCAGCCGGCCGAATATTGGGTCATAAACGGCTCTAGATGTTTGGCCGGGTATGCCGGCGGTTGTTGAAAGGAAATTGAGCAACCGGGATTCCAAGATCCCGGTTTTTTTATTTTATAAACCAAAATTTATTTGGAGGTGCAGTAATGCAAACACTACTTTCAGTGGACGTGGGTTCTGGGTCAGTTAAAGGTGTATCGGGAGGTGGGCGCAAGATTAATTTTCAGTCGGTCCTGGCCCCTGTGAGGGAGGACGAGCTTGACGGCATTTTCTCAAGTGAAGGCCCTGGTTACCGTGTTGCCGTCAAGATGGAAGGCGAAAACAGGAGCTGGTTAGTAGGTGAGCGGGCGTTGCAGTCGCCTTTGGCCACCCTGTCGCTTTCCTGCGAAAAGCCGCCGGAATTCCACGACGCGCTTCTCTTAACCGCCGCCTACTTATTAAACAGATCAGATGGCGGGGAGTCAGAAGCGATATCGCTGGGTATAGGCGTACCCCTGGCAGTCTATAAAAAAGAAAGGGATTCATTGAAGAAAAGGCTGCTCGGCTTTTCTGCACCGGTAAGCGTAGATGGAAAAGAGGAGCGGACAATTGCATTCTCCCGCGTTGAGGTTTACCCCCAGGGTGCTGGGGTGGTTCTTTACGCAATGGGCTCGAACGTACTGCAGGATGGTCTAACGGGCGTGGTTGACATAGGTGAATACACTACCGACATCCTTCTTATTGATGTCAAGGACGGCAAACCTATTCCTCTCGGTGATGAATACCGCGCCAGCTTGACCTTGGGTGTACACCTGGTCAGCAAATCGGTTATGGCTGAATTTAAGCGCCAGACCGGAACTCCACTGGATTTGGTGGAGTCATCAACTGTGACACGAAAGACTCTGAGTGGACAATCAATAGTTTACGGCGGCAAAAAGTATAACCTCGGTGCAGCTGTCCAGAGAGCGGTAAAGGATATTGAAACGCTTATTACCAGTAGCATAACCAATACATGGGGCGCCAAGGCTGGATTTCTGGAAAATGTCCTGCTCGCCGGCGGCGGGGCTCATCTATTTGGGAAAGCCCTGGCGGAGGTCCTGCCCAACGCGAAGATTGTGGAAGAGCCGGTTTTCGCCAATGCAATCGGCTACCTGAAGGCCATCGGCAGTGCGAAAAATTAACGTGATGCACGTCTCAAAGCACTGTTTTGTAGGGCTCATGGCCATTTTCGCCCGGTATGTGATGCACATACCCGAGAAACGGGGTTCGAATCGTCTGTCAAGTGATGCACATTGCCGGCGAAATAACCTATCAGCCCTTACCACTCCTGGCTTTTAGCGTGATGCACGGCAGTATCTACTGGCGATATGCCTTGAGGCCAATAATTACTTGATGTTTACGCTATTAGGACGTATTCCAACCCCCACGTGATGCACGCTGTATCGCTTGTCCTACAAGACTTAATGCATATTTATTTGGCGCAAGTGATGCAGATATTTCTCTTTAGGGCGTTTATTTATCAAAGGTGATGCACGTTACAAGTAAAATCACCCTGTATGCCTTGCGCTATAAGGGTTGTGAGGTGATGCAAGGTAGCGGATAAAAGGATTTCAGTTTCGTTTCCGGCCGATCATCCAGTATGGAGTTACCCTGAGGGTCAACGGTCCGCCAGGGTTCGGGAGTGGGTGGATACTGCCCTGCGTTTGGCGGATATCCTTGACGATATCCGGAAGGAAATAAAGTCTTTGAAATCCTGTACTGGATCCGGTGGGGGCGTCAAAAAAGCCAACAACAGTGATGAAATGGGCGAGTTTTTAAGGGCATTGGAAAAGTAAATTATTGACAATTGCCGTTATTTACCAGGCCGGGGTGTCTTCGTCCTTTTGTCCTCAACCTGTCCCATACTATGCCCCTAAATATAATACGTGCTACCCGGTCCCCAGGCCCCACGGCCCGCCTGGCCCCGGGCGTCAGACGGCAACTGTGCCCGTCATCAGGGTAGCCCGGCAGACCTGGCGCCTCCTGGTCCGGGGCGTCAGACGGCCGTCTGACGCTTTGCCCATTTTGTTCCTCAATGGCAACGGCCGTATGGGCTGAGCCGTCAGACAGCCCTGCCGGGAATCCCGGTCAGGTCTTCCGGCAGGCCGGGAAAAACAATGAACCGGGTTCCCGGGCCGGGCGCCGGGACCAGGAGCCAAGGCCCGGGTCCAGGCCCAGGCCCCCGGCCCAGGACCCGGGTCCCCGGTCCACGTTTCCGGGATGCCAGGAAACCGGGCCGCCGAAACCGGGGAACCAGGCGCCCAGGAACCCCGGAACCCGGGTGCCAGGAAGCGAAGGCCCGGGTGAGGCGGTGGCTGTTACTGTATTCTACGGGAAATAATCCGTTCAGGGCCGGGCCGGGCGCTATTTCAGCCTATAGCGCCCGGCCCGCCAGGCCCAGGCTGGCCGGGGTACCGGGTTTCCGGACCTCAACGGACGGCCACCCGGGTCTAAATGCAGTCCCGGAGCGTAAAAAAAATGATTGGAGCGAGATTATGACTGTTGACAGGAGAACTATACGGTTTCCGCTGCCTTTGTCTCTGGCCATCAGCCGCCGGGCGAAAGCGGAGCATACCGATTTTACCAGTGTGGTTATAAAACTTTGTGAGCGTCAAATCGAGTCTGATGAGGGCCGGGATACCGCCAGGTCGGTAATGCTTTACAGCAAGGCAACTTTTTTTGCAGTGTCGGAGCTTTTGTCCCTGGCCAAACGGGAGGATGTGGAGACGGTGCGCAGGTCCATTCTGGCCAGGGCCTCGCGCAGGGAAAAGGAAGAAGAAATGTCTTGATTGGAATCGATTGTTGGTGTAGGAGGTGATGCTCGTGGAAGATATGGTTGCCACTGTCCGTGATGAATTGCTGAAAAGGACCACTTCCATACCTAACTGCAATATAAGGCTTATAGCGATTTGCCGCCTTGCGCAAAGGGAAAAGTACAGACATCTTGACGGGGAGACCCTTAAAATGGCCACCTTTGCCGCATGTCTCCAGGCGACAAAAAACCGGGAAAGCAATTCCGGTTTGGTTAAGGGGGGTGGCCGTAACTGTACGTCAGGGCATGGCTCGTAAAAAGCCCGGGCCGGGCTGCCCGGCTCTCCAGGAAACTGGGTGTTCTCTTCGACGCGGAAAGATGCGACCTTCCACCCAGCCGATTCTGGCGGACCGGGTCGTATTTTTCACATCCGGCCAGGGCCAAGGCCCTGGTTTTGGTTTTGCTGCCGCCTGCCGGCCGGGACAAGGTATACCTGGGCCGGCGGGCGGCCCGGCTCCTGGAGGCGCGCAAGGGACTGGTCCTGGACTGGGCCGGGAAGGACAGGCGCAACGGGATCTGGCTCATATTCAAAACCTTGGCCTCAGATTCGAAAAATGGACGCAACCGGGAGCTGAAGCTGGATCCGGATGACCTTGCGGCTATTAGAGCGCTGGCTCCTGGGAGAAAACCGGGGTGTTGTCGTTTAAGATAGGCCGAATCTCAAAAGAGGTGATATGGATTGCATTACAGGTTTTTTCTCGGTGACGCCAAAGACGTTCTGTCAACTCTTCAGGCTGAAAGCGTTGATTGTATAGTTACGTCGCCTCCGTATTGGAATCTTCGTGACTACGGTACCGCTACGTGGGAAGGGGGCGATCCAGATTGTGACCATAGGGTTCGAAAAGAACCGATGATCGTCACGTCGACCCTTGGGGGAGGGAAGTCTACCGTGGGACACCAGCAGGAAGGTTTCAACTGCGTTTGCCAGAGGTGTGGCGCCCTTCGTTTTGACAGGCAGATTGGGATTGAACCCACGCCGGAATTGTACGTGTCAAGGGTTGTTGACGTGTTTCGGGAGGCCAGGCGGGTCCTTAAATCAGCTGGTACTTTCTGGTTGGTTATCGATGACAGCTATGCCAGGAATGGAGGGACACCCGGAGGAGGCAACCGTGAGTTGCTGCATCTCGAAGGGAAACAGCACCGGATGTGTAAGGTCCCTTACGGAGGCGACCTGAAGCCAAAGGACCTCCTGGGTTTGCCCTGGATGGTTGCGTTTGCATTAAGGGCTGACGGATGGTATTTGCGGGCGGATATTATCTGGGAAAAACCAAATTGTTTGCCGGAGAGTGTCGTGGACCGGCCGACCAGGTCACACGAATATGTTTTTCTGTTTAGCAAGTCGGAACGTTATTATTACGATATTGACGCCATTCGCGAGCCCTACGCCGAGGATAGCCTGGCGAGGGTTAAACGCGGGCGCAGTAAAAAACACAAATATGCTGATGGAGGTCCAGGTAACCAGACAATTTCCAGGGACCTGACAAATGCATGCAGCAACCCGAAGGGACGGAACAAGCGTACCGTCTGGACCGTAGAAACGCAGCCTTTCGATGACGATCATTTCGCTGTCTACCCACCCAACTTGATAAAGCCATGTATACTGGCTGGATGCCCTCCCGGAGGGGTGGTGCTTGATCCTTTTGGTGGTTCGGGAACGACCACTCACGTTTCCATGATGCTGGAACGCGATAGCATTTACATTGACCTTAATCCGAATTATCTGGAGATGGCTCTGAAGCGTGTAGGCTTTAAAAGTAGACGCCTCTTTGACTGCCACACTTACGAGGTAATCAGGTATTCAGCTTAGTCAACAACCCCCGCCTATAGAGGCGGGGGCTTGGGGTAGCGTATAACCAGGAGTTATACGTTCCTAAGCCTGGTTGATTAGCCTCAGCCACCAGGAGAAGTCCTGACGGGGCTACGTTATGCCGG
>JBMOPD010000028.1:0-8918 GCA_049323615.1 Bacillota bacterium
TGATCAACGACCGGGCCCTCTCCATGATGAAGGAAGGCGTGCGCATAATCAACTGCGCCCGGGGCGGGATCATCGACGAGGAGGCCCTGTACCGGGCCATGACGGCCGGGAAGGTGGCCGGGGCGGCCCTGGACGTGTTTGAGAAGGAGCCCAACACCGACAGCCCTCTTTTAAAGTTGCCCAACTTCATAGCCACGCCGCACCTGGGGGCGTCCACCCTGGAAGCCCAGCTCCACGTGGCGGTGGATGTGTCCGAGGAGATAGTGGCGGCCCTGACCGGCAACCTGGTAAAGAACACGGTGAACATACCCTCCATGAGCCCGAAAACCCTGGCCGTGGTCAAGCCTTACCTGGACCTGGCCGAAAAGCTGGGGCGCTTTCAGGCCCACCTGGTCTCCGGCCGGGTGAAAAAGGTGGAGGTCATATACAGCGGAGATTTTGCCAAGAAGGAAGTGGCGCCCATAACCACGGCGGTGGTGAAGGGGCTCTTAGATCCTATTCTGCAGGAGACCGTCAACTTCGTGAACGCGTCGCTGCTGGCCAGGAGCCGCGGCATTCAGGTGATACAGGCGGTTGACGGGCATAACGAGGGATACTCCACTCTGATTACCGTGAAGGTATACACCGACAAGGAAGAGCGGTCCCTTTCGGGAACTCTGTTCGGGGCCAATGACCCCCGCCTGGTGATGATTGACGGCTACAGGATTGACGCCGCCCCCAGCGGCTATATGTTTTATATCCGCCATGTTGACAAGCCCCGGGTGGCAGGTTCGGTGGCGCTGTTAATCGGCGATCACAAGATAAATATCGCCACCATGCAGGTGGGGCGCAAGGAGATGGGCGGACAGGCCATAATGCTTATCACGGTGGACGGCGAGGTGCCCGAGGAAACTGCCCAGAAAATACTGCGGGTCGAAGGGGTAGTGGACGTCAAAATCATAGCGCTTTGATAGATGTCCATATTTTTGCGTTCAAAAACCGTGAAATACACTGCACCGAAAGTCACTCGCTTGATGCGGGTGATTTTTATTTTCTGGGAAGATTGTAAAACAAAAATGGTAATATATGGCAGGATTCTTTTGAGTTATACAGAATTTACCATTTAATTCATTTGCCATCTCACCCCCGGGAGGAGTGAGCACTCGTGGATATAGACCGTTTTGCCAAAATGAAAGAAAACCTTGTTGATGCCGGGGACGGCACGTACATTTCCAAAAATGATCCGCAAATGTGGAGAAAACTATTAAATAAAAACCCAAACGATGGTAAGGTAATGTACCAAGCGGGTTTATGCCTGGAAGCGGAGGCCTGTCAAAATCTGTTTAAGTACAGAAAGACCGGGTTGTTATATTACTGGTTTTTATATAAACAAAAGACTAGAGATTCCTTGGAGTTATTGCGGAAATCCTGGGAAAACGGATATTTGTTCGCCGGCAGGGAAATTTTACGGATTGATGGCGATCTCCGGAAAAACAGGATTAACAAGGTTTCCGACCTCCGGTTGGGCAGAACGGGCCTTGCCTTGCTGCTGTTATTTTGCTTTTTACTGGGTATGGCAATGGCAGTTTTGCTTTTCTCCGGTAAGATTTATATATTTAAAGAAAACACCGAAAAAAAGTATACATACATGCTGCCTTACGAGGTAATTGAAGAGCGGCCTGTGTATATTCCCGACAGGGATTATGCAATCAGGACAATTGAAATCGACGGGGTTATCTCCAGGGAAAAAGTAGTCAATGAACTGATGGCGGCAGTAAAAAAACTATACCAGGAGGAATCCAGGTCCCCAAAAAAGATATTGGCGGTCCAGAAAACCGGTAAAGGCCAGCGGGAGGTGGGAATGGCCGTGTGGCCGGGGGAAAACAGCAATATAAAAGTATATGTATATCCCCGGGACGACAGTTATTCCGTCACAAATACCGGTGATATGCGCCGGAAATACCTGCTGTGGGAAACCACCACCGTAATCAGGAGCGCTTTATACCAGTTTGTTAAAAAAAACGGCTACATGCCCGGGGATTTATCCGTGCTTACACAGCCTTTCCCCACTAACTACTTAACCGCAATACCCAGAGAACCGTATACCATGAGTAATTCCGTATGCTCCTCTTACAACGGCGGAGGGGGATGGGTTTATTCCGCAAGGGACGCCGCTTTGCTTGAAGAGTCGGTAAAGCAGTCCTTAAAACCCAATCTTCCCGTGGAAACCGATATTCCTTTCGATCCCCTGTATGTTTTCATAGATAAAACGAATAATTTATTAAGTGTAGTTTCGGGAGACAAGACAATAAAAAGCTACCGGGTTGCGCTCGGCAAAGGGGGCAGAACCCCGGAAGGGGACCTCCACATAGCAAGGAAGATAATGAATCCCAACAAGGGTGTTTCCGATCCCCGGAATACTTATGGATCAAGATTGATGGAGTTGTCCCAGCGGGATTTCGCCATTCACGGCACCAATATCCCGGGCAGCATAGGTAGAAACGAAACATCGGGCTGCGTCAGGCTTTACAACCCCGACATGGAGGAGTTGTACTCAATTGTTCCGTTATATTCTCCCGTAAAAATTTCTAAAAACAGGCCCGGTTTTATTAAATACCCCGTCGAGGATGGCGGGTTGGTCCAGGCAGGCATTATGAAATCCGGAACGCCGCTGAAACAGGGACCCCTTCAGGGGCCGGAGGGGTTATACGACAAAACCGAAAGCCCCCGGGAAGAGAGCGGCATTGTTTGTAAATGGAGTGGCTGAAATCTTTGCTGTCCTGCTGAACCGGTGAGGGCTACATCTTCGGGTCCGGCATCCTCTGCATGGCTTTTTCTTCCAACTGCCGGGTATATTTTTCCCATAGATCCGCTGGTTCTCCTGCACCGGCCTTCCAGATGCGGAAGTGGCAAGTTTCGGCGCCGGCCGGAATCAGGGATTTTACCTCCACGTTAAAGCCCTGCCATATACCCGCCTCCCTGGCCGCTTCCAGAATACCCTGGACGAAATATCTCTGTACGCGGCAGTCAAAGGGCCGGTATACATCCTGGTGGGGACACCACAGTATATCGAAGTTACACTCGCTGTTATTTATAATTCTAGGCTTTTCCAGCGAAGCATAAAACCTGGTGTTCACCCATGTGGCTATCAGGGATACCAGTTCCACCGGGGTCATTCCGGGAGGAATATCCGCGTCTTTCATTGCTTCGGCGGCTATTCTCCTGCCTACCCCCACCATCACCTCCCGGCAGACCTGCTGGCCTTCCACTCCGAACTTTTGCTCCACAGCCTTCAGCAGTTCCAGGACTGCCATGCCCATGGCCGACCCCCACTCAAAGAGGGACACCGGGTCGAAGTCGGGATTCTGAGTCAGCTTGGCTCTCAGGTTGTTGCCCGCATTCTCAAAGGGCCTTTTAATTTTTAGCTTTTTAAGTACGTCCTGCCTGTTTTCCATGCTAATCATCCTTCTTTATTAAGATTTTTCAAAACCATTTCTTTAAGTTCCGACTTCCGTATTTTTCCGAGCGGGGTCATCGGGAAGGAGTCAACCATCTCAAAGGACCGGGGCGCCTTGTAGTCGGCAAGTTTTTCCCTGCAGTAAGCGGCCAGAGTTTCAGGTGTGATTGGGGATCCCGGCCTGGGAAGCACAAAGGCCTTGCCCACCTCGCCGAATACAGGATCGGGAACTCCTATTACTGCGGCAAGCAGCACCCCCGGGTGCTGGCAGAGACAATCCTCTATCTCGGGGGGATAAACGTTATACCCGCCGGTTATGTACATTTCCTTTACCCGGCCCACAATTGAAATGTAGCCCTCGCTGTCCGCCACCGCCACATCCCCTGTGTGCATCCATCCGTCTTCATCCTTGGCCGGGTCCAAATTGTCCGGACTCCGCCGGCTAATGTTACCTTTTCATCCTGAATTGCCCCGGCATATGTCTCGGGGTGAAAGGAATCCTGCAGGATAAGGGTGGAGCCGTGCATGAGGGAGTTGATCGACAAAATGGTTGCGCCGCCCACGTGATTCAAAGGCAGGGCGTTCAACATCCTGTCGGACGGTTTCACGGCCATGGCTTTTCCAAGGGACCTGCACATGGACAGTATACTCTTTGATGTCAGCAGGGCTGCTTTGGGTTTTCCCGTGGTGCCGGATGTGTAGATTATGAAATTGCCGTCTTCCGGGGTAATGTTTTCGGGGAGAGCCGCTTTTCCCTTTGCAGCCCATTTTTCTGCCCGGAAAAAATTATTCCCCGCCCTTTTTTTCCCCTTCCCGTTTTTTCAGTATAGCCAACAGTTCATCCCTGAAGCCTAATATTTCTTCCTTAAGCAGCTGTAAATCGCCGATCATTTAGTCCAGCTGTTCAATCCTTTTCCCGCCGTATTCCAGTGCTTTATAAATCTGGCTTACTTCAGTCCTGTCCAGGTCATATAAATCAAGCAGTTCTTTTATTTCGGCCAGGGGGAAGCCGAATTTTTTCCCCCTCAAAATAATTTTCAGCCTGGCGCGGTCCCTGTTTGTGTAAATCCTGTGGGACCCGTTGGTTCTGTGGGGGTTCAGGAGGCCGACTTCCTCGTAATAGCGGATGGTCCTTGTGGTTACCCCGAATTCCTCCGCCAGTTCTGAAATCTGATAAAAGTCCTTTTTGTTTCTTACCATTAAACCACCCCCGGGATTTCGGTTTTCATTAAAAAATATTGCTGCGGCAGTATGGAATATTTTATAGTATATCAAAAATCACCCGGTCCTGTAAGCGCTCCCTTCTGTCGTCCCCAGGCTTATGACCGGTGTTAACGGGGGCGGTGCGGAGTGGGAAAAAATTGACCATAATTTTCTTGACTTGTAAGGTACTTATATATTATTTTAATATTGAACGTTCATTTTAAAAAAGGAGAAGACAATGCCCAAAGTCGGAATGGAAGAAATAAGAAAGGCACAGGTCATAAAAGCCACCGAAAAGTGCATTGTGGAAAAGGGCTACTCAAATATGTCCGTAAAGGATATATCTTCCGAGGCCTGTGTAAGCACGGGAATTATATACCACTACTTTAAAAACAAGGAGGACCTGCTTCTCCAGGTAATCAAGGAGTCGTTCCGCAAATCCCACGAGCAGGTAATGGAAACGGTTGAACCGGTAAAATCTTTTGAGGAGAAAATGTTGAAACATATTGAAAGTATAAACAGGGTGGCCAGGGACAACCCAAATTTTTATGCCGTTTTGTTGAGTTTTCTCGGGCAGGCCAAAAACAAGCCGGAAATAAACAAGATAATAGCAAAGTTCTTTAAAAATCTCAGGTCCTATATAGCCGGGTATGTGAATGAAGGCGGCGGGAAGGACGGTATTAACCCGGACAGGGCAAAACATCTTCCCGCGCTGATAATCGGCCTGGGCATGGGAATCGGAATACAGTGGACGATTGATCCGGAGTCGTTTGATATAAATGAAATCGAAGAGAGTTTTAAAGCAATGGTCAGGGCGTACATTACATAACTATTGGCCCGTTGTTTTTTATCGGAAAATTTATAACGAACGTTCAATATACATGAAAGGTGGCCCTCAGGTATGAAAGTGCTGGTGGAAAACAAGGGCAAAGTTTGCACGGTGATCATAAACCGCCCGGAGGTCAGGAACGCGGTTGACAGGGAAACGGCGGATCAGCTGGTGGAAGCCTTCCGGGCCTTTGACTCGGACGACAGCCTGAACGTGGCGGTGTTGTGGGGGGCGGGCGGAACCTTTTGCGCCGGGGCAGATTTGAGATCCGTATCAAGGCTTTCAGAGGGGAAGGCCAACCGGCTGGAAACCGACATGTCGAAATGCGGCCCGATGGGACCCACCAGGATGCTGCTTTCCAAGCCCGTCATAGCGGCTGTTTCGGGCTACGCCGTGGCCGGGGGGCTGGAACTGGCCTGCTGGTGCGACCTGCGGGTGGTGGAGAGGGACGCCGTGTTCGGAGTGTTCTGCCGCCGCTTTGGAGTGCCCCTGGTGGACGGAGGCACCCAGCGCCTGCCCCGCCTGATCGGGATGAGCCGGGCGCTGGACATGATTCTCACCGGCCGCCCCGTAGGGGCGGAAGAGGCGCTGGCCATGGGGCTTGCCAACCGGGTGGTGGAACCGGGGGCGGCCAGGGAGGAGGCCGAAAAACTGGCCGCCAAGCTGGCGGAGTTTCCCCAGATCTGTATGCGCAGCGACCGCCAGGCGGTATACCGCGGTTTAAACATGGATTTTGAATCGGCCGTGAAGCTGGAATTCAGCCTGGGCCTGCAGGTAATCGCCAGCGGTGAAACGGAGCGGGGCGCAGAACGCTTTGTACGCGGCTCCGGCAGGCACGGAAAGTTTTAAAAAAGCACGGGGAGTGATTGAGGGGGTGGATGCTGGAAAGTGGTCTTTCAAGGTTACGCAATATAACTGAAGGGCAAAAGGGGTCTGCCCCGCAAGGGAGGGATGGAAAACGAAGAGGCCGGGCTGATAACTAATAGCAGAATATTTATTTAATTATTTATATTGCAAAACTCTGAGCAGGAGGCTGTATTATGAAAGAAGTTGTTTTTCCTCCGGACCCCACAAAAAAAGAGGGGTTTTATCCGGAACACATCTACCGGGAAGCGTTAACGAGATATCCCACAGTGGCGGAACTGGTCAGCAAAAAGGCCGGGGAGAACCAGGACAGGACGTGGCTGATGTTCGAGGACGGCAGAACTTACAGTTACAAAGACGTTGATGAGCTAAGTGACGGCCTGGCAACGGGTTTCTACGGGGTGGGCGTTAGGGAAGACGACAAGGTGGCGATATTCGCCTACAACTCCCCGGAATGGATACTGTCCTACTTTGCAATTTTGAAAATTGGGGCCGTACCTGTTACCGTTAATACGGGCTTTATAAAAGATCCGCTGATTTATAACCTGAAGGCGTCTCATTCCGGGTATCTGGTGGTGGACTCCAGGCTTTTGGAGGCGTACAAAAATGTCGAGGAAAATCTGGAGAATATAAAACGTGTTGTCATTATCGGGGGGGAAAGTTTTAACCCCGGGCTTGCGCCCAGGAAGCCGTATGTCTTTTTTGAAGACCTGGCGGCGGAGAAACCCAGGCCGGAAGTAAGGGTGAAGAAGTATGAAAAGGACCCCTGCGCCATGATTTTAACCTCCGGCACAACGGGGCCGTCAAAGGTTGTGGCCGACTCGAACGCACAGTTTATATGCACTGCCCTGCTGATGACCGAAGCGGGGGGAATCAACAGGGACAGTGTGGTGTACGTATACCTTCCCCTTTTCCACATAATGGCCCTGGACCTGGCCACGCTGGCCTCAATGCTGGGGAATGCAAAAATGGTTTTGGCGGAAAGGTTTAATCCTGCCAATTTCTGGCAGGATATCAAGAAGCACGGCGTAACTCATTTTCACGCGGTGGGGCCGATTCTGGAGATACTGTCAAAATTGCCGCCGTCACCGCTGGAACAGGACCACGGGCCCATCGTGGCGCTGGCCTATTCCTCAAAAGAAGTATGGACCATGGCCAGGGAAAGGTTTAAAATTTTTATTTCCGGGGGTTACGGCAGTACGGAAGTTGGTATTCCGGTTTCATCCCCCTATGACATCGTGATAAACGGCAAGAATCCTCCCGGCAGCTGCGGAATGGTCGGCCCCCACGTCGAGGTTAAAATAATGGACGACTACGGGAGGTTTTTACCCGTGGGAAAAGTGGGCGAAATAGTGATCAGGCCCAGGATACCATGGACCATATTCCTGGAGTATTACGGCATGCCGGACCAGACGGTTAACGCCTTCAGGGGCCTGTGGTTCCATACCGGGGACGCGGGATATTTCGATGAAAACGGATACCTCTATTTTGTGGACAGGCTTAAGGACGCCATCCGCAGAAAAGGCGAAAACATATCGTCTTATGAGGTCGAGCAGATACTGCTGAAAAATCCCAAAGTCCTTGAAGCGGCCGTGATACCGGCTCCTTCCGAGGTGGGGGAGGACGAGGTGATGGCGGTTGTTGTTCCCAGGCCGGGAGAAAGTATTGAGCCCGGGGAGGTTATAGCTTTCTGTACGGAAAACATGCCGCGCTTCTGGATTCCCAGGTTTATAAGGGTAACCGGGGGGCTGCCGAGAACTCCCACCGGAAGAATTGAGAAATTTAAGCTGAGAGAAGAAGGGGTGACTAATGACACCTACGATATGAAGGGTATAAAATGATAGGATATTTTTAAATTTATTACAATGTACCAGGTCTAAAACCTCCGGCTTTCAGCCGGAAAGCTTTAGCGTCTGATCTCTTACCCCCGTTTAAAAACGGGGGTTTTGGAAATCGGTAGAATTGTTCAAACCCCCGACTGAAGTCGGGGGTATGCCTTCTTTTCCCCGGTGGACGGGAAAAGCGGCCTGCCAAATAAAAAAGCCTCTATGATGAATGAACTTCTGGAATGCCGTCAGAGGATGCTTTTTTGAAACGCTTTTAACGGGAAGTCGGGAATATGAGGATCGGTACTCAATTATCACAGAGACGAACATTCAGGGCGCGCCGGACCTGGTGGTGGAAGTGCTTTCGCCGTCCACCGAAAAGTGCGACCGCAAGGAAAAAAGCGGGATGTATTTCGAAAACGGAGTAAAAGAATATTGGATTTTAGACCCTGAAATCCAACTCCTTGAAGTTTTTGTCCGTGGTGAAAAGAACTGGAACAGGGCCGGAGTTTACGACGAGAAAGACACGCTGTTTCACCGCTGCTGCCGGGGCTGCAGGTGAATATGCAGGATATATTTATATGATGTGATTATACACCGAGAAAAAACAACACCGGGCTTCCCGGTGTTTTGATTATCCGCTTTAGCGAGTTCGAAACGGAGTTTCGAACATAAAACCACCCGTTACACGGGTGGAGACAAAAACTTATAGAAAAAAATTCTCCTTCCGCTATAATGATGATTGTTCAAGCCATCAAAA
>JBMOPD010000029.1:0-8866 GCA_049323615.1 Bacillota bacterium
TCTACGCCAACGTGATCATGCTGGGCTGCCTCACCAAGATGCTGGCGGGCACCCTCAGCAAGGACGGGGTGCTCAGGGTGATGCTGGAGAAGATCCCCAAGTTCCACGAGGAGAACAAGAAGGCTTTTGAGATGGGTTACAACCTGGCCTGGTAATGCCACTGGACGCAAAGTAGCGCACTGGGGCCAAAAGGTGCGCTGCTTTTGCGCCGCCCGCCCCTCGCCGCCTTTTGTATTGAGCGTTCCTTAAGGTCTTAAACGCCAGGTGCGTCGGAATTAAAGCCTGTCATATTTTATAATCCTGACAAGACTTAATATTATGCTCCGTTTTACACATATTTCACCAATTGGCTATAACCGAAAGGAGTCAACTTGGGATTAACACCTTAACGGTAATTCTTCATCAATAAAAATAAAATTTTCTTGTGGCAATGGCATAGTCTTTGCTACTATAATGTTATTGTGAGCTGATTCAATTGTGTGACAACAAGTAAGGGCCGTCGTTTTCTCTGTCAGGAGGAGGCAAAAGAGAGTGACCGAAGTTGATCAGATACCCATTCCCCGGGGCTTCCTGGAGATAAAAAAAAGGTGGTGCAAGGGCTGCAACCTGTGCGCCGACGCCTGCCCCAAAGGTTTGATATCGGTTGACGAACTGGGGAAAGTGCGGGTTGACAGGCCGGAGGAATGTGTGGGCTGCGGCCTGTGTGAGGCCATCTGCCCCGACTTTGCCATAAGGGTGAACAAGAATGCGTAAACCGGTGGAAATTCGTCTGATGCAGGGCAACGAAGCCTGCGCCCAGGGAGCCGTGGACGCCGGCGTCCGCTTTTTCGCAGGCTATCCCATTACCCCTTCAACGGAAATAGCTGAATGGATGGCAAAACAATTACCTGCCCTGGGGGGAAAGTTCATCCAGATGGAGGATGAAATAGCCGGCATATCCGCAGTAATCGGCGCCTCACTGACCGGAGCCAAGGCCATGACGGCCACCAGCGGGCCCGGTTTTTCCCTGATGCAGGAAAACATCGGATATGCCTGTATGACCGAACTGCCATGCCTGATCGTCAACGTCCAGCGGGGCGGCCCCAGCACCGGGAGGCCCACCGCCCCGGCCCAGGGTGACGTGATGCAGGCCCGCTGGGGCACCCACGGAGACCACCCGGCCATCGTTCTTTCCCCCTGGTCGGTGGATGAAACGTACTATTTGACGGTAAAAGCCGTCAACCTGGCCGAAAGGTTCCGCACACCGGTCATCCTGCTGCTGGACGAGGTCATCGCCCACCTGCGGGAAGGGGTCAAAAAACCGGACCCCAGGAAGCTGAAGCTGGTGGAAAGGCCCAGGCCCTCCGGTGACCGGAGCCGGTTTAAGCCCTTCGGGGGGGCGGTGGACCACATTCCTCCCATCGCCGACATAGGCATGGGGTACCGCTGCAATTACACCGGCCTGGTCCACGACGAGGCGGGCCATCCCACCAACAGCCCCGAGATCACCGACCAGCTGATCCGCCGGCTGATGGGCAAGGTGGAAAGCCATAAGGATGAAATAATCCATTGGGAAGAAACCCTGATGAAAGACGCCGAAGTGGCCGTATTCGCCTACGGCTGCTCCGCCCGCTCCGCTATGCGGGCCTTGAAAATGGCCAGGGCCGGGGGCCTCAAGGTGGGCATGGTCCGTCCCACCACCCTGTGGCCTTTCCCCGAAAAGGCCGTAGAGGCGGCGGCTGAAAAGGGTATCCCCATCCTGGTGCCCGAAATGAACCTCGGCCAGATGGTTCTGGAAGTGGAACGGGTGGCAGCCGGGCGGGCCAGGGTGAAAAAACTGTCCCGGGTCGACGGGCAGTTGTTTACCCCGGATGAAATTTTAGCCGCCCTGAAGGAGGGATTTTAGGTGCCTTCCGATTTAATCCAGTACTTCCGGGAAGAAATGCTGCCCCATATCTGGTGCCCCGGCTGCGGAAACGGGATCATCCTGCGGGACTTTGCCATCGCCCTGGAAAGGCTTAACCTGCCAAGGGACAAGGTGGTCATCGTGTCCGGCATCGGCTGTTCCTCCCGGGCCGCCACCTACCTGGACTTTGACACGGTGCACACCACCCACGGCCGGGCCCTGCCGTTTGCCACCGGGATCAAAATGGCCAAACCGGAACTGAACGTCTTTGTGCTCATGGGAGACGGCGATTCTTGCGCCATCGGGGGAAATCACCTGATTCACGCCTGCCGCCGCAATATCGACCTGACCGCCATAGTTTTCAACAACAGCATTTACGGCATGACCGGGGGGCAATTCTCCCCCCTGACTCCAAGAGATAAAAAGGCCACCACCGCCCCTTACGGAATGGCCGAGCCCTCCTTCGACATCTGCCGCATAGCCGGGGCGGCCGGGGCCACTTACGTGGGCAGGGCCACCACCTACCACAACCAGCTGCTTATCCGGCTGATCGTGGAAGGGACCAGAAATCAGGGATTTTCACTGGTCGAAGCGGTTACCCACTGCCCCACATCCTACGGCAGGCGCAACAACCTGCCCGCACCGTCCGACATGATCCGCTGGCAGAAGGATAACGCCGTCTGGATTAACAAAATAAAAGACGGGACCGCCCAGCTGCAGGAAGGCCAGTTCACCATCGGTGTCTTACACCGGCGCCAGGCGCCGGAATTCACGGCTGCGTACATGGAGGTGGTCAGGCGTGCCCGGAAACAATAATAAAAATAAAGCTGCAAAATTGCCCCATTTCGTCCAGGTCCAGCTTTCCGGATCGGGGGGCCAGGGACTGATCCTGGCCGGTATAATCCTGGCCGCCGCCGCCGTTGAGGACGGCTACCACGTCATTCAAAGCCAGTCCTACGGCCCGGAAGCCCGGGGAGGGGCCTCGGTGGCCGAAGTGATCATCGGTTCCGAGCCCATTGACTACCCCCACGTGGAAAGGGCCGACATTTTACTGGCGCTTACCCAGGAAGCGTGCAACAAGTACCTGCCCGCCGTAGCCGAAAAGGCCCTGGTGATCCTGGACTCACTGCTGGTAACAAACGTCCCCAAAACCAGGGCCACAGTGCTAAAGCTGCCCATTATGCAGACCGCCAAAAACGAAATCGCCCACGAAGTGGTGGCCAACATAGTGGCCCTGGGCGCCCTCAACAGCGCCACCGGCCTGGTCTCCTGGCCCGCGCTGGAAAAAGCGGTGCTGGAGAGGGTCCCCGCCCGGTTCTTTGAGTTGAATAAAAGGGCCCTGGCCGCCGGCCGGGTTCTTGTACCTGATAAAAACAAAAAGGAATAGGAGGGAACCGGCTTGAAAAATTTGCTGGAAAAATACAGCGGCCACCTGCACGTCACCAGCCAGCCTTCACCGCTTATAATCGACGGCCCGTCCGCTTCCATCCAGGAACAGGTCTACGAAAAGATTCGCAACGACATATTGTCCGGTATTTTTGAACCGGAGCAGAGGCTGCTGCCGGACGACCTGGCCGCCGTAATGACCGTCAACCCCATGCACGTACGGGAAGCCTTAATGCGGCTGGAATCGGAGAGCCTGGTCAATTTTCACCCTTCCAAGGGATTTACCGTGGCCGCCTTCACCATGGACGACCTGAGGGAAATCTACTTTTTGCGCAGCCTGCTGGAAGGGGCGGCCAGCGAGCTGGCGGCCAAAAATCTTACCGATCAGGAACTGGACGAACTGGAATCACTGTGCAAAAAAATGGCGGAATGCCTGGACCACAACGACCTGACCGACATGCCCAAATACAACGCCAGCTTTCACCAGATTATCTACCAGGCGGCCAGGTCGCCCCGCCTGTACAGCATGATTGTCAAGCTGTGGAACGGCTTCCTGAAGTCAAGTTTAAGTGCCCTTACCCTGCGCGCCAAGGAAACGGTGGAGGAGCACAGGGCCATATACGAGGCCCTGCGCAGCCGGAATCCCGCCGGGGCCAACGCCAGAACCAGGGAGCACATTGTCAGCGTCCTGGACGACCTGTCCGAGTACTGGCGCGACTGGCTTACCCCGGTAGATTAAAAACGAACATTAGCCCACTGAGTTCTGAGTTCTGAATTCTGAGTTCTTAACATATATTACCTCTTACTAAAATTAGCGTAAAGGGAATAATAAGCCTGAGGTGGTTCATGTGATAGAAATGTTCTCGCGGATGTTGCCCAAAAAGAAACAAAAGAACACCGCT
Source organism: Bacillota bacterium (assembly GCA_049323615.1). Lineage (GTDB taxonomy): Bacteria > Bacillota > Desulfotomaculia > Desulfotomaculales > Desulfocucumaceae > JBMOPD01. The sequence continues at coordinate 4,174 of JBMOPD010000029.1, forward strand.
ACCATAGCCGGGGCCATATCCCTGGCCGCGGTATCGGGAGCCCTGATCACCTGGTATACCGCCAGGAGAATGAGGCGCCGGAGAAACAACGAATTTCTTTACAACCAGGACGAAGAAAGCCAGCCTTAAAAGCTGGCTTTCTATCCTTTTTATATTTTTATATTTTTTATTTGGGAGCCATGCGGATGGCCCCGTCCAGCCTTATGGTTTCCCCGTTGAGCATAACGTTCTCGATGATTTGCTGGGCCAGCATGGCGTATTCCTCGGGCCTCCCCAGCCTGGGCGGGAAAGGCACCTGCCTGCCGAGGGACGCCCTGGCCTCTTCCGGAAGGGCGGCCAGGAGCGGGGTGTCAAAGAGCCCGGGAGCAATGGTGCACACCCTGATACCAAAGCTGGCCAGGTCCCTGGCAATGGTCAGGGTCATGCCCACAACACCCGCCTTGGAGGCCGAATAGGCCGCCTGCCCGATCTGCCCTTCAAAGGCAGCCACCGAAGCAGTGTTGATGATCACTCCCCGTTCGCCCAACTCGTTTGGCTCGTTTTTGGCCATCTTCTCGGAGGCCAGCCTGATCACGTCGAATGTGCCGATCAGGTTAATATCAATCAGCTTCCTGAATAAATCAAGGTTATGGGGCCCTGCCTTGGACAGGGTTCTGATGGCCAGCCCGGTTCCCGCGCAGTTAACGGCAATGTCCAGCCTGCCAAATTTGCTCACGGCCAGATCGATGGCTGCCTGCACCTGTTCGGTATTGGTGACGTCCATAAAGACAAAAGCAGCCCGGTTTCCAAGTTTTTCGGCCACTGCCTTGCCCTTTTCCTCATTGAAATCGGCCAGCACCACATTGGCTCCCCCGTTATAAAGCCTTGCTGCCGTGGCTTCACCCAGTCCCGATGCCCCACCGGTTATAAAAGCGGTGGCATTTTTTATCTGCACGATCATCCCTCCCCTAATTTTTAGACTTTTAAAATTCTTTTCTATACTCTTTTAAATAATCCTTCAGCCATTAAAATATACATATAGATTTTGACAGAAACGGGATGACCTCCAATTGAAACATACCTGTAACCTGCGCTGGGCGGCCCTGGCCGTCCTCTTACTGGCATACTTCCTTTCAGTTTTCCACCGGGTTACCATCGCCATGATGGCCGACCAGTTGATGGCGGACCTCTCCCTGAGCCCCACTCAGCTTGGCCTGCTGGCGGCCGTTTACTTCTACCCTTATGCCTTCATGCAGCTTCCGGCAGGGATAATGTCGGACCGCTTCGGCCCCCGGCGGCTTGTCTCCCTGATGCTTCTGCTGGCCGCCGCCGCTTCGGTTGCTTTCAGCCTGGCCCAGTCTTTCCCCCTGATGCTGGCCTCCAGGATACTGGTGGGACTTTCGGTTTCATGCGTTTTCGTACCCACCCAGAAATATATTGCCACCTTTTTTCCGGCTTCAATGTTCTCCACCCTGGCCAGCCTGCTTCCCTTTGCCGGAATGGTGGGATCAATGGCTGCTTCGGTGCCCCTGGCCTTCCTTATAGTGACGGTGGGGTGGCGTATCGGTTTCCTGTTTATCGGCATGGCTACAGCCGTACTGGCCGTGGCCGGCTGGCTGTTCATCGCCGAGCTGCCGGCCAAAGATAAAAAAAGACCCAATATTTCAGCCGGGCTTGCCGATAGGGCCCGGGAAGCGCCGGCGCCCGGACTTCTTGAGTCAGTCAAAATGGTATGCCGGGAATTCGGCATGTGGCCCATTGCCATCAGGAATTTCCTGAATTACGGCTCTACCATGTCCTTTCAGAGCCTCTGGGCAGGTCCCTATCTGATGAGTATAGTAGGGATGAGCCGGGTGGATGCCGGATCGCTGCTGCTGTTTTTTTCCATAGGAGGCCTGGCGGCCCCCCTGGGCGGATACCTGTCCGACTGGGTTTTTAAATCGAGGAAGATTCCCGCGGTGCTGTCGTCATACGGCCTGGTGCTGTTCTGGGTGCCCTTCGCCTTTTTTACCGACAAATTGACACCCGCGTTAATCTTGATCCTTTTTATAACCAACGGCCTTTTAAACGGGCTGGCCCAGGGGGCTGGCCTGGCCCAGGTCAAGGAGCTCTACCCCGACTCCCTGGCCGGCACCGCCCTGGGCATGGGCAACCTTTTTACCATGGCCGGCCCGGCGGTGGTCCCGGTGATAATCAGCGCCGCCATGGCCGCCCACACCCCCGGCGGAATAATGACTGCAGACACCTTCGCCATGGGTTTCCGCTATTCCCTGGCGGCGGCGTTTATCGCCGCCGTGGCCATCACCTTCTCCAAGGAAACCTTTGATGCGTCAATCTTTAAAAAGGAGGCCTGAATATTCCTGAAGTAATTAGTTAGTATTTGCCTGCTGACCCGGAGGTAGAGGTCTATCTTTTCTTTGGTCTGATCAATCAGCAGGCCGGGACCACCGGGGCCCAGCCTGCTTTCAACCTCATTATGGTAGATCTGGGTCCAGCTTAAAATAATATCCCCGGTTACCTCCGGATGAAACTGAAAGCCATAGGAATTTTTCCCAATCCTGACAATCTGGTTGGGGCATACTGCGGATGTTCCCAGTAATACCGACTTTTCCGGCAGTTCAAACATGTCCTCGTGCCAGTGAAAAACCTCGAAGGGGCTTTTTATACCGGTCAGTACTTTGTCCTCCAGGCCCTCCCGGGTAAGCTGCACCTGACACCAGCCGATTTCACCGCACCGGTCCCTGTACACCCTGCTCCCCGCCGCCCTGGCCATCATCTGGGCGCCCAGGCACAGGCCCAGCACCGGAAAACCTCCTTTGAGGGCTTTAGCCGTCAGCCTGCGCAGTTCCGCCAGGTAGGGAAAATCCTCTATGTCGTCCACATTCATTGTTCCGCCCAGCAGCACCAGGCAGTCAAACCCTTCCAGGGAGGACGGGATTTCCGGTTTTTTCTGCATGAGAAGCACTTCGGCTTCCCACTTCAATTCCGCCAGGACCTCCAGCACAATTCCGGGCGGAACCTCATCCTGGTGTTGAATAAGAAAGGCTTTCACCGCAATCCCCCCCTAATCCCCAAAAAACTTTAAAATAAGTATGCCTGATCAGGGAAATCGAATCGGCCTATAAAACAAAAATATTTTACCACATAATAATAAAAATAGATTGTAAAATACGGAGGTTTTTTTGAGAGGCCATAGAATTGACAATAATTAACCAATAGTGTCTGGAGGGGTGTTTCATAGATGGCTATAAGCAAAAAGATCGAGCGTTTCCTTGCCGGGGCTTCATGGATTAGAAAAATGTTCGAAGAGGGCGAGAGGCTCAGGGCGATTCACGGCGCCGACAAAGTCTACGATTTTACCCTGGGCAACCCCGACGTGGAACCGCCCCAAAAACTCAGGGAGGAATTAAAAAAGCTGGCCTTGAATCCTGTTCCCGGAATGCACAGGTACATGAGCAACGCCGGATATGCCGGGACCAGGGCGGCCGTGGCCGAAGTGCTGGCCGAGGAGACAAACCTCCAGTTCAAGGCCGACCACATCGTAATGACCGTGGGAGCCGGGGGGGCCCTGAACGTGGTTTTGAAAACCCTTCTGGACGAAGGGGAAGAGGTCATCGTTTTAAAGCCCTACTTTATGGAATACAAATTTTACGTCGACAACCACTCCGGAAAAACGGTGGAGGTTTCCACCGACTCGAATTTCCGGCCCGATCTCAACGCCCTGGCCGGGGCAATCAACCCGATGACCAAGGCCGTGCTGATAAATTCCCCCAACAACCCCACCGGCGTGGTGTATAGTAAGGAGGTCCTGGATAATTTCGGGAAACTGCTGGCACAAAAAGAAAAAGAACTGGGCAAATCTATATACCTGGTTTCCGACGAGCCCTACAGCAAAATAGTGTATGACGGCGTTAAGGTGCCCAGTGTGTTTAAATCTTACCGGAACAGTATAGCGGTTACCTCTCACAGCAAGGACCTGGCCCTCCCCGGTGAACGGATCGGCTACATAGCCGTTCACCCGGAAATAGATTCCCTCGGCCTGGTTATGGATGGGCTTGTTTTTGCCAACAGGACACTGGGATTCGTCAACGCCCCCGCCCTGATGCAGCGGCTTGTGGCCGGCCTGCAGAGGGAAACGGTAAATATAGACGAGTACCGGGAAAAAAGGGATCTCCTGTATAACCACCTGACCTCCCTCGGCTTTGAGATGGTCAAACCGCAGGGGGCCTTTTACCTGTTCCCCAAATCACCGCTGCCCGACGACGTGGAATTTGTAAAACTGGCCCAGAAATACAACATACTCATAGTCCCTGGCGCCGGTTTCGGACTGCCCGGGTATTTCAGGATTGCGTACTGCATCGACCGGAGAATTATCGAGCGCTCCCTCCCCGCCTGGACCGCCCTGGCCAAGGAATTTAATTGACAAAGCCCCTGCAGGGTTACCTGCAGGGGCTTTAAAATTAATTCCGGCGACGACCTACTCTCCCGGGGCTTTAGCCCAAGTACCATCGGCCCTGGAGGACTTAACTTCCGTGTTCGGGATGGGAACGGGTGTACCTCCTCCGGTATGGCCACCGGAAAATTTGCACCCTCAAAACTTCACAGCGTACTCCCTGAAAACTTTCCACGCCAGGGGATTTTTTAGGTCAAGCCCTCGACCTATTAGTACCGGTCCGCTCAATCCATCACTGAACTTACACGCCCGGCCTATCTA
>JBMOPD010000030.1:0-8449 GCA_049323615.1 Bacillota bacterium
ATGAAAATTATGGGAATCGAAAAACTTCACATGATAACGGGTTAGTAACAGGTTCTTAAACCAGCTAATCCTTGATACAAGTGAGTTTTACGTTTTTTGTCTCGAACAATTAGGAAAGTCACGCTAGAGCTTTCCGCCGATGTCATCCGCCGAGGCTGAACACGGCGGGATAAAGTAAAACCCTGATAACAGGGTTAATACAATCGAAAAGACTGATAATTTTTTAAAGCCTTGACTTTTACACTGAATGATACCAATCCCGGGGACAGTTATGATGGCTGACCGTTAAACCGTTGTTTTTCTTTTGGCACAACGCAGGTACCACTGGCCCGGGCCACCAGAACGGGCTCCTCCAGGAACTGGGCGGCCGATTCATTATCCGGGTCCCGCAAAAAAGAAATCACCTTGTACGCCTCAAATTCCATTCGGCGGGAGGTATTACCCAGACGGGTTATCCTGCCCCGGGCCTCGATATAATCTCCGGCATAAACCGGCGCTTTAAACTCCACCATGTCATAGGCTACAAAAAGACCCTCGTCTCCGTCCTGGCGAATGAGCAACTCTGTGGCCACATCGCCGAAAAGCTCGAGGATTTTAGCTCCCGCCACTAGCCCCCCGCCGTAGTGGGCATCGTGAGAGCCCATCCTCAGTCTAATGAGGGATTCAATCATCCTTTCACCCTCCTATCGACTTTATTTACCGATACCCAGTATTCTCCTGGCCTCGTCTGGAGAGGCCACTTCCCTTCCTGTCTCACCGGCGATCCGGACAATCCTTTCCACCAGCTCGGCATTGCTTTCAGCCAGGCGACCCCTGGAATAGTAAATGTTGTCCTCGAAGCCAACCCTCACGTGACCGCCCATTATTATGGCGCACATCGCCAGCGGCAGCTGAAAACGCCCGATGCCGGCCGTCTGCCAGGTCGCCCCCGGAGGCAGGCTTTCAACCATATACACAAGGTCGCGGACATTTCCCGGGATCCCGCCGGGTACTCCCATTACAAAGTCGAAATGCAGCGGCTCCTTAATAAGACCCTTTTTGAAAAGCGCCAGCCCATTGTTGACGGCCCCGGCGTCAAAACACTCCAACTCCGGTTTTATGCCCATTTTAAGCATTTCAGAAGCAAATTTTTCAATCTGCTTCGGGGGGTTGAGAAATACGTCATCCCCGAAATTAACCGTTCCGGTAGTCAGTGACGCCATCTCCACGGCTTCATGGGAATAAATGGACTGAAGCCTCTCCGCGTCCGTCATGCCCACTGCGCCCCCGGTGGAAACTTGAATAATCACGTTGCAGCCCGCGGCTTTTATGGCGTCGATAGCTTCCCGGAAGCACATTGCATCCTGGGTGGGATTGCCCTGGTTGTCGCGGACATGCAGGTGAACCACCGAGGCCCCCGCCTCCTCGCAACGCTTCACTTCACTTGCAATCTCTTCAGCTGTAATGGGTAGGTTGGGGTTGTCCCGCCTCGTAACTTCCGCTCCAACCGGGGCCACTACGATTATCAGTTTTTCCATATACAAACACGCCTCCCGAATTGCCTGCGGAAAAAGTCAATTTCCCAGAATCACTTTGCTTCTTTCCTGTTCACTAAGTGATTGCCGTTCACCGGCCCCGGCCACGTATATAATTAAGCCCAGCACTATCCATCCCAAAAGCACCACGTAGTCGGTAGGCCACGCCAGGGAACTGGGCAGGCCGGGAACCACCGCAAAGAACAATATAACGATGCTGGCTATAATCGCGACCACAGCCATGATCCTGCCACCGGGCATCCTGTAGGGTCGTAAAAGGTCGGGCTCCGACGATCTCAACTTGTACGCCGCCATGGTTCCCCCAAGGTACATGGCCACAAAGCCGATGGCGCCGATGTCGGCCAGGGGAATCAGCCATTTCCGGCCGATGAAGGGCCCCAGGAGGCTGATTATCCCGGTTACGATAACAGCCACGTAGGGGGTGTTGTATTTGGGGTGCACCCTGGACAGAGCGGCCGGGAGCAGGCGGGCCCGGCTCATGGCGAACAAAACCCGGCTGGTGGCGTAAAACAACCCGTTAAAGGTGGTCAGCAGCCCCGCCAAGGCTCCCACTATGGCAACGAAAGCCAGGAAAGGTGATTTTAACGCGGCCTTAAAAACCGTGCTGGTGGCAAAGTCCATTTTCACCAGTTCCTGCCATGGATACACATAACCCGCCACGAAAATCACAAGGACGTAAAACAACGACGCGAATACCATGGACAGTATCACCGTTTTGCCCAGGCTGGAATAATTTATTTTTCCGGCCTCCTCGGCCCCCTGGGCGATGGTGTCAAAACCGGCCAGGAAGAAGGGCGCCATAACAAATACCGAAAACACCCCTGCCCAGAAGCCGGCCCCTTCCTTTGCGGCGGCAAATACCGGCATTATGTTACCCGGCTTTCCAAATATAAAACCGAATATTATCACCAGCACGCCGGCCACCATCAGGAGGTAGGTCAGATACTTTTGCAGGGCAGCCATCTGCCGCACCCCGCGGTAGTTGGCCCAGGCAATGACCAGTGTTGTGACGACGCCTATGACCATAACCGGAAGGTAAATCTCGTATCCCCTGGCGAAGTACAGGGGAATCACCTTGAATCCCGGGTACAGCCCGCTGAGGACGTGGCCGATGGCGATTGCCTCCCAGGGGCATACTGATAAGTACGCCAGGACTGTAAACCACCCCACCCAAAAGGCCGCTCCCGTCCCGTAAGCCCTGTAAGAATAGGCTATGCTTCCGCCGGCCGCCGGAATGGCGGGCGCAAGCTCGGAATAGCAGAAGGCCATGGGCAGCATCAGCAGGGCGGCAAGAATGAACCCGAGGGCTGTGGGGATTACCCCTCCCCCGAGTTTAATCCAGTCGCCCATCAGCGCCACCCAGCCCACACCGACTATGGCGCCAAAACCCAGTGTAAAATAATCGACGGGCGTCATTGATTTGGCCAGTTTCGCTCCGGCAGAATCACCAGGCATAGTAAAGACCTCCATTCCGGATAATTTTTTATAAAGGTTAACCATTATTTCCTGTATAAGGCCTCAAAATAGTCCCTTAACGCCTTGTTTTCGCGTAGGGCCTGCAGGGCTATTTCCACGTGGCCTTCGGTATAGCCTGTGCCAATCAGCATATTAACCACCTTGCCTACTCCTTCCGCGCCAAGGGCAGCCTTGCTGAAACTGGTGGACATGCTGAAGAAAAGAACCGTTCCGTGTTCCCTCGTGCTCAGTATACTGACCATCTCGGTGTTGGCCACATTCACGGTGTTTATAACCAGGTCGGCCATTTTACCACGAGTCTGCTGGTGGACCCAATTCATTACGTCCACCGGCTTGGTGGCATCAGCGCACAACACCGCATCTGCAAGCCCCAGTTTTTTAACCACCTCGCACTGGCGGGGGTCATACTCCACGGCCAGAACCGTGCCGGTAGGTCTGGCCCGCTTTACTGCCTCGTTAAGGCATAGAATTCCGGCCTTGCCGGCCCCTATTACCACCACGTTGTCCCCGGCCCTAATCAGCTTTGCCGCATGTCCCGGCGCACCGCAGACGTCCAGCACAGCCAGGGCAAGCACCCTCGGGATATCTCCGGGAAGTTTGCAGTAAATCCCGCTTTCGAAAAGAATGGCGTGGCCGTCAATATACACTTGGTCCTTTTCAACATCGACCTGCTTGATTTCGGAGATATAAAGTGGTGTGAGGGAAAGCGATACCAGGGTAGCTATGGCATCGCCCTCAGCCAGGTCAATCCTGCCCGCAAGGTCAGGCCCGATTTTGCTTACCCGGCCAATTAGCATCCCCCCCGATCCAGTTACCGGACACTGGAATTTTCCCCGCTCTTCCACTATCTTTCTGACCTCAGCTGCAATTTTTGCCGGGTCGCCTCCAGCTTCCTCCTCGATACGGGTGAAGGCGGTGGCCGTAATATTAAGAACGTCCACATCAATCAGTATTTCATTGTCCCGGATAGGAAGGCTGTTGTCTACCTTCAACGCTGGTTGCGGCAGGCTGCCGGCAGGTTCAATTACCCTGTGTAGTCCATAGCGATTTCCCGAAGCCAATACGGACACCCCCTTTCTTTCCAAATATAATCCGTTAAACCCGGCTGCGACAAAGATCACCACCTCTCCTTTTCCCGGGACCACCCCCGCCGGGAATTAAATAACTGCTTTGGCATCTTACTGCATATTTCGTTCCACTTGCACGGTTATTCTGAAAAGAGTGAATACGAAATAAAACCCCGGGCATTCAATGAGCCCGGGGTTGGTTCAGCATTTAACCTGATTCAATATAAAATCAAAGTGAACCGTTTTCGCATCGAGATCCGGCATTTCACCTGGCCGGGCGATTCAGAAATAACTCGCTAGGATAAACCGTATTTGTGGAGTTTACGCACCACCGTGGACTGGCTGGTATTAAGGAGGGCTGCTATCTCCCTGGTGCTGTGCCCCTTCTGCCGGGCCTCCTCCAACATGCGCTTCTCGATTTCCCCCAACGCCTTCCGGAGCGAAGCGGAGGGGGACACCGTCTTATGCGCTGTGCGCGGCAGCGGCTTTGCCTCAAGGCCGAGGTGGTCCAAAACGTCCTTTTCGGACACAACATCTTCCCTGGTACACAGAACCAGGCGCTGCACCAGGTTTTCAATCTCGCGGACATTGCCCGGCCAGTCGTATTCCAGGAGAATCTGCAGAGCCTGCGGGGAGAGCGTTTTACAGGCCCCGAACCTTTCGTTGAAAAGGGCCAGGAAATGCTCCGCCAGGGGAATTATGTCATCACGCCGCTCCCGCAGGGGAGGTATCCGTATTTCCACCACGTTCAAGCGGTAATACAGGTCCGGCCTGAACCGCCCTTGGTCCATCATTTCCCTGAGCGGCCTGTTTGTGGCGGCTATCAGGCGCACGTCAATTGGCACAGGCTTAACCCCGCCAATCCGCATTACCGCCTTATCCTGAAGAACCCTCAGCAGCTTGGCCTGCAGCGAAGGCGACATGTCCCCTATTTCATCAAGGAAAAATGTGCCACCCCGGGCAGCCTCGAAAAGTCCTATTTTACCGGCCTGGTTGGCCCCCGTGAAAGAACCCTTTTCGTAGCCGAACAATTCAGCCTCCAGCAGGCTTTCGGGTATGGCGGCGCAGTTGAGTTTAAGCAGCGACCCGTGGCATCTCCTGCTGAATTTATGAATAAGCTCGGCAAACACCTCCTTGCCGACGCCGGTTTCACCGGTGATCAGTATATTGGCGTCATAAGGGGCAACCTTGACCGCGTTGAGGGACAGGCTGTGCATTTCCCGGCTGGCCAGAACTATTCCCTGCAGTTTAGGCCCGGTCATGGCCTTTTTTTCCAGAGCAAAATTACCGGGCCGGGATTCTACGCCGGACGGCGGGAACTCTCCGGACAGACGGTAATTAGCGGGTACCGCCGGGTGGTAGGACTTTGACCGCACCATTCCGTTAAGAAACCTGGCCTCGAGGTAATCCTGCAGGACCGTGTGCCGGCGCAGCAGGTTCACTGTGTAGTCGGCATGGCCGGAGGAGAAGCCCTTGTATAAAAGCAGGTCGACGTCCCTGGCCATACCCTCGGCCCCCAGGGCCGCCACCGTATACCGGGACGCCAGTGAAGCAAAATAAATTTTCCCACCGTTGCATGTGTTCATCACTGAAAAAAATTCGCTGCCGGGAACATCGACGCAGTCTATGGTAAGGTCGGCCGGACAGCCTATCTTCTTTTCATATGTTCGGGAGGCGGCTATGGTGTCCGTGGTGTCTAAAACCAGGACGTGGTCGGCTATGTGGAGCTTTTCCACGTCTTTTCCGGCTGTGGAGGAATGAACCACGGCCACTATTTCACCTCTGCTTCCCAGTCTGTCCCGGGCGGCAAAGAGGCACAGCGCCCCGATCTTACCCTCCGCCCCCACCACCAGCACCCGTTTTCCCGGCGCGGCCAGTGAATAGGTATAGGCCGGCGCACCGGCTTCATCCAGCACAGCCAGCAGTACGTTTTCCTGGATGTCATCGGGCAGCAGGTAAAATGTCCCCGATTCAAAAAGAATCGCCCGACCATCCACGTCTACTTGGCCGGAAGACAGGTGGATCCTTTTGACAGAGTCCACTGCCAGCGGAGTAAGCGTAAGCGAAACAAGCGTTACCACCCGCTGCCCAGGGGCGGCATGCTTTATGGCCGGGTGATCCGGGCCGATATCCTCTATGGCGCCCAATAGCATGCCCCCAGTGCCGGTTACCGGATTGTGCATTTTGCCCCGCTTCCGGACAATGTACAGTATTTTTTCTGCCATCCGTTCGCTGTCTGGACCGCACTCCATCAGGAGCTGTGCAAAACTTGCCGAGTTGAGGTTCAGCCTCTCCGCGTTGATCAGTATCTCGTTGCTGTATATGGGAAGGTTTGTATCAAGTTTCCAGGCGGGCTGCGGCATTTCCCCTGCAGGTTCGAGAACCCGGTGTGTGCCGTAGGGACAACCCTTATTCATAGATGTCACCCTCCTGCAATTCAAACAGATACCAAAATTCCTTCCTGTTGAACAGTTCTGATTTTTTTAATAAATATTTGCTTTTGTTTTAAACAATTATAGCACAGAATTTATTTAAAGTTCTGGCAACTGCTCCCCTGCCCTCAATTATTCATTTTTCACCCGCCGGCCACCCCTGGAGTTGCTCCCGGCCGGCGGCATCTGGTAATATTTTTATATTACGGAAAAGGAGACTTACTGATGAGCATTCTATTTGAGCCAATATCCATAGGGAAGATGACGGTCAAAAACCGCTTTGTACGGTCGGCCACCAATGACTCTCTGGGCACCCCGGACGGCGGCATAACAGACAGGGAGTTGGACATCTACCGGGAACTGGCGGCCAACGAGGTGGGGCTGATCATCACCGGCCACTCCTATGTCCAGCACCCCCTGGGGCGGGCCTCGGCCAACCAGAATGCCATTTACCACGACCGCTTTATCGAAGGCTACGCGAAGATCGCCGGGATTGCCCGCGAATACGGCGCCAGGCTGGTAATCCAGGTCTCCCACGCCGGCCGCCAGGTCAGACCCGACCTTGCCCGGGACATGGTTCCCGTGGCCCCCTCGGCGGTAACCGAAAATAAAACGGGGATTACCCCCCGGGAATTGAGCGATGAGGAAATTTTCGGCTGGATTGACAACTTCGCCGCCGCCATGGCCCGGGCCAGGGCCGCCGGCTGCGACGGCGTGCAGCTGCATATCGCCCACGGCTACGGCCTGTCCCAGTTCCTCTCCCCGCACACCAACCGCCGCACCGACCGCTGGGGCGGAAGCATCGAAAACCGGACCCGGATTTTAAGGGAGATTATGTTGAAGGGCCGCCGGCTGGCGGGAGACGACTTCCCGGTTCTGGTCAAGCTTAACTCCACTGACGGCTTTGATGGACCGGGCTACCTCTCCCCGGAGGACGTGATCTACACCGCAAAGCTCCTGGAAAGCTTGGGAGTTGCCGCCATCGAGGTCAGCGGCGGTACCAGGGAGGCCGGGGGATCGATGTCCAGGACAAACATCCTCCGCCCGGACCAGGAGGCGTATTATGCCGGCGCGGCCCGGGCAATCAAGTCCGCCGTCTCCATCCCGGTGATCCTGGTGGGCGGCCTGCGCTCCCTGGAGGTAATGGAGTCGGTGGTCGAAAGCGGAACTGCCGACATGGTGGCCCTGAGCCGCCCCCTGGTCCGGGAGCCCGACCTTGTGGCCAAGTTCAAAAGCGGCCGGTCCCGGGCGGCCTCCTGCGTCTCCTGCAGCGCCTGCTTCAGCCCCAAGGGCCTGGCCTGCTACAACAAGACTAAAAGCCGGAGGTAGCTTCCCAAATTGCCGCATAGTTAAGAACACCCGAAAAATTTTCGGGTGTTCCTTGTTTTTTAAAGCTGATTTATGGTGCCATCGTTAACATTCTCATATTTACTCTTAATGTATCCCTTAATTTCTGTATATGAGGCCTTACCATCAAAATATTCAATTTAGATACCCCACCCATACCTACTAATCCTCTCCAATCAATCCAAGCTATCTCCAGCGGCTAAAGGACAGAATTTTCAAGTTTAATTGGATCGAACCCATGTTCCGAAGACGCCTGTGCCGTTACGGAAATTTTTCCGGCCAAAAAACTGCCCGTCAAAAACGGCTATCCGGGCTTTTTCCGGCCTCGGCAGCCCCGAAGCCTCGGGCAGGCTGTAAAGGGCCGGCCGCGATCCGACCCCAATGTTCCTTGGCATTATTTACCTTTTTGCCCTGCGATCAGATCGCTACCGGTTCAGCAGGCTGCCCACGTACTTGAGCAGCTCGTTGGCGCAGATGTGACAGTACCCATACTCGTCTATCAGCTTGGCGGTGACTTCGTTTATCCGCTTAAGCTGCTCGGGGTCCGGGGTCTTGGTGGAGGTGGTTATCTTCACCACATCCTTCAGATCGG
>JBMOPD010000031.1:0-65405 GCA_049323615.1 Bacillota bacterium
TGCGTCCGAAAGAACCCTGGGTAAATACCCAGGAGATATAAAAAAGCCCCCCTGATAACGGAGAGGCTTCTTGATAATGGCTAACATGTTGGTCTCAGTAGACCCGCCCGGCAGGGCGGCTTTTTTATTTTACTTGTTATGCCGCTGCGGGGTGGGCCACTGACGGCTAATTTATCGAAGCCTGCGCATGGACTTTTGCCAATCTCTCTATTATAATGCTATAGGAATAATCAGTGCAGGGTTGTCTAAACAGTAGGGGGCCGAAAAAATGACCGGGAAAAAGATGTCCTTCAGGCAGAAAAGAAGGTTGCAGCAGAGGATAGTTTTCGGAATACTGGCGGGAGTTCTGGGACTGGGCCTGATTTTGTCATCCATAGTCTGGATACCGGGCCGCAGCAGCGCCCCGGAAGAAGTCGAACAAAGGCCGCAGGCCACTGCGGCCGAGCTGGAGGAAAAAGCCAAGGCCAACCCCGATGATGTGGGAATATTAATCGACCTGGCCCGGGCCTACACGAATGAAAACAATGCCGCCAAGGCAGCTGAAACCTATGAAAAGGCAGTGGCCCTGGAGCCCGGCAGGGATGATCTGAAAATAAGGCTGGCCGACAGCTGTGTTGCGGCGGGCCAGTATGACCGGGCTGAAAAAATACTCAAAGATTTAATCAGCCGCAACCCCGGCGACAAGGAAGCGCACTACGTCTATGGCTATGCCCTGATAGGGAAAAAGAACTACGGCAAATCTGTGGAGGAGTTTGAGCAGTTTATCAAGCTGGCCGGGGAAAACGACCCCCGGGTCGAAAACGTGAAAAGGATTATTGAAACATTAAAACCTTTGGCTGAGAAAAAATAGTTAAAATCACTTTGAAAATTTACTGGAGCTAACTGCTGACAGCTAATAGCTGACAGCTGAAAAAGGCCGGCTTAAAACCGGCCTTTTTCAATTAATTACCGGTGGGACTGCACGGGCGCCGCCGTTATAATTAATATTAGCCAGTTAACTATTAGAAACAGGTGAACACATTATGAAGCTTCCATACCGGGAAGAAAAATCGAAAATACGGTGGGCCGGCTTTATCTTAAGAGCCGCCCTTATTTTGCTTACCCTGGCGGTGGTGGCTGCGGTAAGGCTGCCGGCGCAGGTCAGGGGTTACACGTACGAGTTGTACAGGGAGGCGGCCGGGGCCAATATGGACTTCCGGTCCAGGCACCTGATGGTTCTGGAAGGAGAACATGTAAGGGTTAAATACCAGGAGACTGACAGCAATTATGCCGGCATGGTGCTGGAGGCGGCGGAGAAATTTTACCGGCCCGTGGCCACAAAATACGGACTAAAAACCGGCCGCAAGGTAACCGTGGTGATCTACCCCACCAGGGAGGAGCTAAACGCCAGCTTTGGCTGGCCCGCCAGTGAAAGCGCCATGGGAGTATACTGGGCGGGTGTGATCAGGGTGCTGTCCCCGGCTTCCTGGGTGAACGGCGAGAACCCGGAAGAAATAAAAAACACTTTTATCAATGTCGGCCCCATGGCCCACGAATTAACCCACCTGGCCGTGGACTACGCCACCAGGGGCAACTGTCCCCGCTGGCTGACCGAGGGACTGGCCCAGCTGGAGGAATACCGCCTTACCGGCTTCCGGTTCGATGACCTGTCCGCAGCCGGCAGCGGCGCTTTTTACAGTCTGAAGGAAATGGACAGGGGTTTTGACGACCTTCCCGACCAGGCCCTGGCGTACCGGGAAGCCCTTTCCGCGGTGGAATATATCGATACCGTCCATGGCGGGGATAAGCTCATGAAAATTATTTCGCTGCTGGGCGCCGGCAGGGGAATCGGCGAGTCGGTAAAAGAGGCGCTGGGGGTCGATTTGGCAACACTGGAACAAAATTGGCGAACTTGGTCGGGTTTTTAAGTTTTCAGGCAGGAATTTCTTTGGATTTAAGAGAAATATTCCATGGTTAATTCGATAAAGCTGGGTTAAAACCCGGGCGGGAAATTTTGTGCCGGAACTTTGGATTAACCAGGAATGGAGAGGACAGAGTGCACAAATTGGTGGTAGTGGGGGGACAGCCCCTCAGGGGGCGGGTCAGGATCAGCGGGGCCAAAAATGCGGCCCTGGCCATTTTAAGCGCCACCGTCATGGCCGGGGATATCGTTGTCCTTGATAATGTTCCTGATATCAACGATGTCAGGGTGATGATTAAACTGATTGAGTCCCTGGGGGCGGAGGTGGTCTGGCAGGCAAGTGATTCTGTCAGGATAAGCCCCCCGGAGGCTGTCGGATCAATGCCTTCTTATCACCAGGCCAAGCAGTTGCGGGCCTCGAATTTGCTGCTGGGCCCCCTGTTGGCCAGGTTCGGGAAGGCTGAAATACCCCTGCCGGGGGGCTGCAATATCGGCATCCGGCCGATGGACCTTCATTTCAAGGGATTTGCCGCCATGGGGGCGGAAATAATCCTGGATAAGGGATGTGTCCGGGCTTACTGCAAGAAGTTGCGGGGGACCCGCATTTACCTGGACTTTCCCAGCGTGGGGGCGACGGAAAACATAATGATGGCGGCCTGCCTGGCCGAGGGGCAGACAGTCATTGAAAATGTCGCCAAGGAACCGGAAGTCGTGGACCTGGCCAGTTTTTTAAACTGCCTGGGGGCCAAGGTGCGCGGCGCCGGCACGGATATAATAAAGATCGAGGGGTCACGCTCCCTGGGCGGGTGCATGCGCTACTCGGTCATAC
This sequence comes from Bacillota bacterium, assembly GCA_049323615.1. GTDB lineage: Bacteria > Bacillota > Desulfotomaculia > Desulfotomaculales > Desulfocucumaceae > JBMOPD01. The sequence continues at coordinate 2,730 of JBMOPD010000031.1, forward strand.
CCGACCGTATAGAGGCCGGAACCTTCATGGTGGCCGCGGCCGCCACCAGGGGGGACGTCTATCTGGAGAACATTATCCTCCGGCACCTGGAGCCTTTACGGGCCAAGCTTAAGGAGGCCGGGGTGGATGTAACCGAAGGGGAGGACAGCCTGCGGGTGGCTGTCCAGGGGCCCTTGAAGCCGATTGACATCAAGACCCTCCCTTATCCGGGGTTTCCCACCGACATGCAGTCCCAGATGATGGCCATGCTGTCCACCATTCCGGGAACCAGCCTGATCACCGAAAATATTTTTGAAAACCGCTTTCAGGTGGTTGACGAGTTGAAACGCATGGGCGCCAGGATAAAGGTGGAGGGAAGGCTGGCCATTATCGAGGGAACGGACCAGCTGCACGGGACCCAGGTCAAGGCCACCGACCTCAGGGCCGGGGCGGCGCTGGTGGTGGCCGGGCTGATGGCCGGGGGAAACACCGAAATAACCAATACCAAGTATATTTTCAGGGGGTACCACGAGATAGACAAAAAGCTCAGGGCCCTGGGGGCGGATGTAAGGATAGTTGAAAACGGCGCATGACATGCGCCGTTGCTTTTTATTGCAGGAAACTATATGATCTTGGGAACGGGGGGCTTATGCATATAACAGTTCTGGCCGTGGGCCGCTTAAAGGAAAAATACCTGCAGGAGGCGCAGGCCGAATACCTGAAAAGGCTTTCGGCCTACGCCCGGGTGAACGTGGTGGAGGTGGCCGACGAGGCTGTCCGGGAAGGAGCATCGCCCGCCGTGGAAGAAGCCGTTAAGCGGAAAGAGGCCGAGCGGCTGGCCAAGCACATCCACCCCGGCGCCTACGTGGTGGCCCTGGACCGGGAGGGCGGCCGGATGACCTCGGAGGGGTTTTCAGATTTCATTGTCGGCCTGGGCATAGAGGGAAAAAGCCAAATCACCTTTATCATCGGCGGCACCCTGGGCCTGTCCGGGACGGTACTGCAGTCTGCCCAACGCAGGCTTTCCTTCTCCGACATGACCTTCCCCCACCAGCTCATGCGTATAATACTGCTGGAGCAGGTCTTCCGGGCCTTCAGGATAGCCCGGGGGGAACCGTACCACCGATAACTGCCAATTTTCCGGGGTTGAAGGCGGATGAATTTTCCGCTTTCATCTTTACGCCCCGGAATTATGGTATAATTGTGGAAAAAAATAACGTTACGGTGGATGTTATGAAAGGTGCGCCTTTCTTGCCGCTACTGACCCGTTATTACCTCAGCGATTGTGACATCCAGGCAATAGTCGTTTCGGAGGCCCCACATGATCGAAAAATCATTCGACATTCCCTTTATAGCCAATCTGGCCCTTCGCGAAAAGCAGATCCAGCAGAATTACCGCCCGGTTATTGGAGTGCATAAATGGTTTGCACGGCGGCCGGGTACTCTGTTCAGGGGGCTTTTGCTGTCTGAATTTGTCCAGGGTGAGCTTAAGGAGAACTTTTACAAGGCTAATCGTTTAACTGGCATCACCGTGTCTGACCCGTTTATGGGCGGCGGGACGCCTCTGTTGGAGGCCAACCGGCTGGGCTGCAATATTATCGGCGCCGATATCAACCCAATGGCGTACTGGATTGTCCAGCGGGAGATTTCCCAGTTGGATTTGGCTGCGTATAAATTGTCTGCCAACCATATACTCATGAATTTGCAGAAGGAAATAGGTGTTTACTACAGAACCAGCTGTATGGTTTGCGGAAATACAGATGTTCCGGTAAAGTATTTTTTATGGGTGAAAACCCAGCGTTGTCTGACCTGCGGAAGAACCTTCGACCTTTTTCCGGGCTATTTACTGTCCACCAACCAGCGCCATCCCAGGCATGTTCTGATTTGTGCCGCCTGCGGGGAACTAAACGAGGTCGAAAACCCCAAAAATCCGGGTAAATGTCGTGGTTGCCATACAGACTTACAATTACAGGGGCCGGCCCGGAACAACCAATGTTCCTGCCCTCACTGCGGCGTTAGCAACAAGTATCCCCAGCCTGTGCAAGGGCCGCCTCAACACCGCATGGCGGCCATAGAATACTACTGCCCGCAATGCAAGTCCCCGGGCAAAGGCAGATTCTTTAAAAAGCCGGATCCGGCGGATTTGGAGAAATATGACCGGGCAAGCCGGGCATGGTCGGGTATAACGCCTGAATTCGTGCCTTATCAGACCATCCCAGCTGGGGATGAAACTGACCGGCTGCACCGCTGGGGATATAGGCGGTACCGGGATATGTTCAACCATCGCCAACTGCTGGGGCTTGAACTGATCTGCCGAGCCATCGCCGGACATCCTTCCGGTGAGGTCCGGAATGCCTTAGCAACAAATCTTTCCGACCTGTTGCGTTATCAGAATATGCTTTGCCGGTATGATACCAGTGCCCTTAAATCTTTAGATATCTTTTCTGTGCACGGCTTTCCGGTGGGGTTGGTACAATGCGAATCCAATTTAATAGGCATTGTCAATGGCCAGAATGGCAACAACATCGGCAGCGGCGGGTGGTTAAATATTGTAGAAAAATATGCCCGGGGTAAGGCCTATTGCTATGAGCCTTTTGAAATCCGTCACAAAAACGGCCGCAAGGTTCAAATTCCCGTTCAGGGTGAATGGATTGGGCCGTATAAAACCGGACCTAACCGCTCAGAAAAAAGAAAAATTAAATTGTTTTGTGGCAGCTCTACGGAGATAAAAATGCCCCCGGGGTCCCTGGACGCAGTGCTGACAGACCCTCCTTACTTTGCAAATGTGCAGTATGCCGAACTGATGGATTTCTGTTACGTGTGGCTGCGCCGCCTTATTGGAAAAGAGGAGCCGTGTTTTAAGAGCATTTCCACCAGGGACGAAAAAGAACTTACCGGAAATAACACTATGGAACGGGGGTTAACGCAATTTACAGAAGGGCTGTCCATTGTTTTTCAAAATATGGCCAGGGCATTAAAACCCGGTTCGCCCTTTGTTTTTACCTATCACCACAATCGCCTTGATGCGTATTTCCCTGTTGCTGTGGCTATTCTTGATTCCCGGTTAACGTGTTCTGCGACCCTTCCCTGCCCTGGTGAGATGGGGGCATCTATTCATATAAACGGAACAGGTTCGTCAATAATTGATACTATTTTTGTCTGCCGTTCCACTGGGACAGTATCGCGGCGGACCATTGCATCCTCCCCTGAGGCCATTGCCCGACTGGTTCTAGAAGATATAAACAAATTACGAAACGGGAATGTAAAAATCAGTCAGGGTGATATGCGCTGTATTACGTACGGGCATCTTATACGCCTGGCTATCTGGCACATTCGTCATGTATGGGAACCAGGCAACGAGATAGAAAAAAAGCTGATCATGATAAATGATCAGGTGGAAAAGCTTGGCGGCTGGTCAGGTGTTATGGAGTATCTGTCCCAGGAGTATTTAACCACTTCCAAAACACAGGAATGGGTTGCCTTGGATGGAACAGAAAAATACGAAGGAGAAGTGGATGAAATACCCTTTTGAGGTACCTTTTTCAGAATTGGTTAATAACCTGGAACCTTTTGTGACAGCTGTATTCTCCTGTTTGGAGTCGGAGTTTTTGATTTTGCCCAAGGGGGCAGGATTTGTGGATTACCCTGTCTTTGAACAGGGATATGAGCGATTAAAGCGGGCGACGCTGGGTTTTCGACAGTTTGACCCAGAACGCATAATAACTGTAGCATGTGAAGCTCCCATGGTCCTCATTGTTTTACGCACAATGCTCGGTTTTACCCCGCCGGAATGGGCTTACTTGGCTACTCAAAGGGCAGAGGTTGAAGTGACACAGGGATTTATCCGGACTCTTGACCGGAACATTCGGTTGGATCCGTTTAAACCGCTGTCCAGCAGCGCGACTACACTTGACCGGGTTAGGGCTTTGGTTAAAACAGCCTGTAATATTCTTACAGATAGTATTCCGGAGATGGAACCGGATAAGTTGCACCGATTGGATAAAGCTGATACCCGGAATGGCTTGTCTGGTATGCAAACCATGGCTAATCTGGGGGTTCCCTATGCCATGCTCCTGTATGAACGTTTTTTGGGAAGGCCTTTTGCGGGGCACCGGGACTCAGTATCAGAGTTGGTGGGAGACAGTCTGGAAACAGCCGTTGAGGACGTGTTGACCCGATCTGGAATAAGTTTCCGCAAGACCAAAAGGGCGGAACGCATAACCGGTTTTGACCAAGCGCCTGATTTTATTATTCCCAGCGAGTACAATCCTCAGGTGATCATAGAGGCCAAAATCACTGAAGATGACGGGACGGCACGGGATAAGGTAACCCGCATTCAGCATTTGGCTGAAATAAGTACATCACCGGGGCGCCAGCTAAAGTTTGAAGTTATTGCCTGTATTGGAGGCCGGGGGTTTGGTGTACGCCGGGAAGATATGAAAAAAATATTGTTAGCAACCAGGGGAAAGGTTTTTACAGTCCGTACAATGGATAAGTTGGTTCCTTATACCCGTCTGAAAGATTTTGCATCAAAATAAATATGGTCATACCTGGCTGAAAGGTCACCCGGCTCATTGCTGGCGTTTCCAAAGATGGGGAGAGTCAGGGGACTGTTCTCTGTCTCTTTTTCTTTTTCTAAAATTAGCCGTTTGCCCCGATATGGCGAACTATACCATCGATAACGAATAACGCTTTGAGGTAGAAAATGGCGGAGGGCCTGGAAGAAGGGCCTTCCGCCACCTGGCTTTTGGGGAAAGCGTTGCGAGGCCGCAAAAACGGCCCTGGCCAACGCCTTTTTCTCTGTTCAGGTTGGTGTCCCGGGGTTCGGCAGAGTGCCTCTGGCGAAAAATTAGTATTGACTTTTTTGGATTGTCAGATAATATTAAAGTAGGATTTTACTAATTTCCTATTATATTACCGGAAATTATACCGGAGGTGCATTTTGGTGGAAGAGAGAACCGCCTATCAAAAAGCGTCTTGCCACCCCAAAAAAGTCAGGGTCCGGGATAAAGGACAGCTGACTATTCCTTTTGAATTCAGAAAAAAATTCGGGATTGAGGAAGATACGGTAGTGGACATTTATCAGGTAGGCAGGGCTATCATTGTTGCCCCGGAAAACCTTGTTGTCAGGGAACTGGCCAGGTCCGTCAAGAGCGAGATGGGGGATCAGCGGATAAGCCTTGAAGATTTGCTGTCAGAACTGAGAGAGGGCCGCCATGAATATCAGAAAGAATAACAGGGTTTTCTTCGACAGTAGTGTTTTAATTGCCGGTTTGGCTTCTCCGGACGGGGGTTCCGCGGTGCTGCTGGCTATGGCCGAGATGAGGCTGATTACCCCGGTGATTTCCGAGATGGTGGTTACAGAGGTGATAAGAAACATCGAAAAAAAGCTGCTCCGCTGTCTTCCCCAATATCACAGGCTCTTTAAATCGCTTCCCTTTGAAATTGCCGATCCCACGGAAGATTTTATAATATCCGCCCGGAAACTGATAAATGAGAAAGACGCAATAATACTGGCCGCGGCCATGAATGCCAAAATAGACTTCCTGGTTACTCTGGACAGGCATTTTTTTACGGCGGATTTACAAAAACTGCCGTTCACAGTGTGTTCCCCCGGGGAATTGCTTGAATCAGTGGAATGTTGAACATACCCTTAAAGGGAAAAAATCTTTCTTTGTAGAAATGTAACCCATTATGATATTCATTAATGGGAGCAAGCAATGATAGAAAAATTATTTGATATCCCGTTCATTGCCAATCTGGCCCTTTGCGAAAAACAGATCCAGCAGAATTACCGCCCGGTTATTGGAGTGCATAAATGGTTTGCACGGCGGCCGGGTACTCTGTTCAGGAACATTGGAGGGTCAGGCCCTTAACTTATTCACTTATTTGCAGTTTTACCGACGTTTTTCAAAAAATGTAAAAAGGCTCCGGACAAAAGCCTCGAAGCCTTTTTTATCCGGCGTCCCGGGAAGGAAGCGCCAATCTCTTATACATCTTTTAAATCCTCCGTGTTAGTAAACTGTCTATAGAATTTGCGATAGAAACTTTTGGGTTCGCTCCATTCGGGGTTTTTGGAACAAGTCGGCCGGTGTGCCTTCCTCAATAATTCTGCCCTCATCCATCATCACAATATTATCCGCCACTTCTTTGGCAAAGCCCATTTCATGGGTGACCACCACCATGGTCATTCCTTCCCGGGCCAACTCCTTCATCACCTGCAATACCTCGCCTACCAGTTCCGGGTCCAGCGCCGAGGTAGGCTCGTCGAACAACATGATTTCAGGATTCATGGCCAGCGCCCTTGCTATGGCCACTCTTTGCTTTTGCCCGCCGGAGAGTTGAGCGGGGTAGGTGCCGGCCTTGTCGGACAGACCCACCTTTTCCAAAAGGAGCAGCGCCTTTTCAATCGCCTCTTTCCGAAGTATCTTCTTAACGTAAATGGGCGCCTCAATTATGTTTTCCAGGGCGGTCTTGTGTGGGAACAAATTAAAGTGCTGGAATACCATGCCCACATTCTGTCGGATTTTATTAAGATCATCCTTTTTGGGCTCTACACTTTTCCCCATGATGATAATTTCGCCGCTATCCTTAATCTCTAGGAAATTAATACATCTTAACAGGGTACTCTTGCCTGAACCGCTTGGCCCGATCAACACCACTACCTGGCGTTTACTTACTTCGAGATTAATATCCTTTAATACGTGGAGTGTCCCAAAGTGCTTGTTGAGGCCATTTATCCGGATCAATTGGCGCCCACCCCCGATTTTTCCACGTTCAGTTTCAACTCCAATTTATTGACCAGGAACGTAAATATGATAACCAGGACCAGGTAGTAGAAACCTGCCACCAAATACGTTTCAAAGGGCTGGAAGTTCTCAGCCTGGGCATAAAGGGCCGTACCGTATATTTCTGCCACGCCGAGGTAAGCCACCAGGGATGAATCCTTCAGGCCGATAATAAACTGGTTGCCTAAAGGCGGTATGGCCCGTTTAAAGGCCTGGGGCAGGATGATGCGCCGCATGGCCAGCGGATAGCTCATCCCCAGCGAGCGGGCGGCCTCCATCTGCCCACGGTCAATGGACTGGATGGTGCCGCGGAATATTTCCGCAATGTAGGCGCCGGCGTGGATCGCTAGGGCCAGGGATCCCGCCCAGAAGGCGGGGAGCACCACAATTTTAATGATGCCGAAGTACAGAAACATCAGCTGGACAATGAGCGGTGTACCCCGGATAATGGTGATGTACAGTTGGGCGATGCCGTATAGCAGGCGGTTCCCGGATATTTTAAAGAAGGCAAATACCAGCCCGATAAACATGGCCAGAACCAGTGAGACAATGGTTAGTTTCAGGGTAACGGCCGTTGCATTCGTGAAGGCCAGAAAGTTTTCCAGAAAAATTTTGTACATTGCCTCCATCTAGTCACCTCATCAAACGTAAGGGCGCGTTCATATTAACGCGCCCTGTTTTCATCGCCCTTTATTATTCACCCAGGATGCTGCGCTTGAACCACTTTTTACTGATTTTATCATAGGTGCCGTCTTTAATCATCTCTTCAAGGGCCGTGTTTATCTTTTTCAAAAGTTCGGTATTACCTTTATTCACGGGGATAGCCATTTCGTCCACCCACAGTGGCTTGCCTACATCTTTAATCTTCAAGCCGTTGTTAATGGCCATGACACCCACCAACTGGTCGGTGATAACGGCGTTAATCCGGCCGGTTGGCAAATCCTGCAGGGCGATAACGTCGCTGTCATATCCAATGACCTTGTCCTCGCCGGTGTACTTTAAGGCCACGTCTCTAAAAGTACTTGCCTTGACAACACCGATTTTTTTGCCCTTCATGTCATCCGCTGTTTTGATGGTATCATTGTCGGCGCTGACGAAAACCTGGGCGCCGGATCGGTAGTATGGCCGCGAGAAGTCAACTTGCTCCTTACGTTTTTCTGTAATGGCCATGCTCCCGATGATGGCATCGTACTTGCCCGCCTTAAGCCCCTGGATGATGGTCTCCCACGGATTGGTTACGGGATTGGGATCCATGCCCGTGCGCTTGGCAATTTCTTCGCCGATTTCCACGTCAAAGCCGACCAGTTTGTCACCTTCTTTATAGTTAAAGGGTTTATACATTCCGCTCATGGCGTAAGTGAACTTAGCCTTTTCCTTATTGCCATTTGCTGCTTCCTTCTTATCTCCGCAACCGGTGAGCAGGGCAATCGATAAAATCATAAATCCCAAAAGATAAAACATTCTTTTCATCTTTATAACCATTCCTTTTTCCCTCCTTAGATTTTTTAATTTTTAATATTTTCATAATTATAGCGATAAATATTTTAAAAAAACATAAGTCATTTAGTACAAATTTTATTTCAAAAATAGTACATGTTGTATAAATCCACTCTTAATAAGAAGTGAAGATGTGTAATCTCCCTTAAAACCTCCTTTTTAGAACAATAAAAGCCCTAATCCACTTACTTCACGGCAGCAGGGCTTCTTTGGCCGGGGGATACTTCTTTGTATCGAATGTTCAATAATTATCAGGCAATCGCGATTGTCAATTTGTGAATCTTACTATAACATAATTGATTTAATGTCGTCTACTCCAGGGTCTCAAGGAATTTACGGATATAAATGGCTATTTGCATCTGGATTCTGTGGTGGTGGTTTTTCAAATTCATGCCTGTTTTCGCTTCAATTCTGCCCAGCCTGTATTTCAGGGTGTGCCTGTGGATAAAGAGTGCGCTGGCGGTTTGCTGTATGTTTTCATTCAAAGCCAGATAGGTTTCTAATGTTTCTATTAATTGTTTACCATGCTTGCGGTCATATTCTATTAAATCCCCCAGAACATTGTGGCACATGACCCGCAAGTCAACCTTTTGTTCGTATAATTCTATGAGCCAGTGAAAGATGCCCAGGTCGGCGTAAAAGCAAATCTGGTTGTGCTGTTTCAGGAAATGCCCGAATTTAAGGGCTAACTCCGCTTCTTCCGCGCACTTGGACAGCTTGTCGATGGAGCGGCGGTTATTTCCTATACCAATAACGATCTTACTGTTTGGCGCATATGCGTCCCATCTTTCTTTAATTTTTTCAGCGGCTGACATTGTTTCTTCCCGGGATAGTGTTCCGCCTTCAAGCAGCAGAACTAATGAATCATGCCTCATTTTGGCAAAAACTTTAATGTTTCCTTCATTAAAAACCTGTTTGGCAGTTTCATAAAGTCTATACAAATAATCTTTTACCCGGGATTCATTATGCTCGGTAAGTTCAATGCAGAGTTTTATTAATAAGACATTATGCAGCTTGGAAAAGTCGAAACCCATTAATTTGCCTCTTTCTGTAATCATGGATGCCTTTATCCACTTACCGGCCAGGATTTCCTCCAGGAAGTCACCCTGCATCCTCCATTCCGTTTCTTCTATGGCCTTTAATTTTAGAAATTCCAATGCACACACCATGGCGGCATGTCCAACTGATATCCGGTCAAGTTCACTAAAACCCCGGAGCGGTTTAATCAGAACGATAAACCCGTAATTTTTACCGTCGGCAGTTACGGGCGCGGCAATATTGACCATGGTCTCGGACTCATATAATGATTCGAAATAAACAATTTCATGCTTATCCATTACGGCTGCCAAAACCTTGGACTTAAAGGGACCAAGTATTTCATTCTGATACTCGGCGGAAACAGTGTGGACGCTATGCCGGGCTAGAAGTTCCCAATGAACATCGTAAATCGATATGCTGCTGCTGGTCCGCGCCGCCAGCAGTTCGGCAATGGAAGAGAAACCTTTGTTCGAAAGCACCGGTTGAAGAAGTTCTTGGTGAATATTTTCGGAAAAATCCAGCAGTTCGTAGCGTCTATGAACAATTCTTTGCAGTATTGGGCGGGTAATATCGGAAAAGTTCAGGGAATTGGGAAGTTCAATGAGGGGTAATTGATACCTGTCTGCCTGATCAATAAACTCCCGGGTAATTTCCGGCAGGTAAAACCCCGTTAAGATGGCTACTCCCGCCAGTTTCCTTTCGGCCAGACTTTTTATGAAGCGGGCTTTTTTATCAGACTGTCCTTCAAGACCGTAAGCGGTGGTAATTAAAAATTCGCCTTCGGCCAGCCTGTTAGTGTCTTCCAGAACCTCCACGATAGTAACCCACTTAATGATGTTGTCGAGACCGGCTTTTCCAGCGAGAAGCCTGCCCGATTTAAGGGCAGTATTTTCTAGTGCCTCCCGAACTGAAAGGGTCATTGCCCCACCTCCGGTTGTAAATACAGAATTACCCGTTTTTTAAAAAAGAAATTATATTATTTTATTATACATGGGATTTATACAAAACGTATAATTTTTAAATAAAAAATAGGCGCTTTTGACGAATGGAATTATGCACCTCATTTACATATAGTTTTCTATAAAAGAAGTCTCCATTTACATAAAGGCAGGTAGTTAAATGGAAAGAAGATCAAATGTAATCAAGCCCGACCTGTTAAAGGAATATCCCATGGTTTCCCACGGCAAAGGCATCTACTTATATGATATACAGGGAAAGCGTTACCTCGACGGCTGTTCAGGGGCCCTTGTGGCCAATATCGGGCATGGCAATGTCCATGTTCTCAAGGCCATGCGTGATCAAACCCAAAAGGTGGCCTTCACGTACAGATCTCAATTTACCAATCAGCCGTCCGAGGAACTTGCCAGGACACTGGCCTGCCTTGCACCCGGCGATTTGAATTGGGTCTTTTTTGTTAACAGCGGTTCAGAGGCCACGGAAACGGCAATGAAAATAGCCATACAATACTGGCAGGAAAAAGGTTGCCCCACTAAAAACCGGGTCATCTCGCGCTGGATGAGTTACCATGGTATTACGATGGGTGCCCTATCGATGTCCGGCCACAAGGCCCGCAGAAAACCTTTTGTTCAGCTTTTACAGGATTACCCAGTGGCGCTGCCGCCTTATTGTTATCGCTGTCCCCTGGGGAAAAAACACCCTGATTGTAATCTCCTTTGTGCCGGTGAGTTGGAAAGGTCCATCCAGCTCATCGGCCCGGAAAACATTGCCGCCTTTATTTTTGAACCGGTTATAGGCGCTTCAGGGGGAGCCATTGTTCCCCCTGAAGGGTATCATGAAAAAGTTGTAGAGATATGCAGGCGGTACAACGTGCTGATTATAGCAGATGAAGTGATGACGGGTTTTGGCAGGACCGGTAAAATGTTTGCCGTCGAACACTGGGGGATTGAACCTGATATCATGGCCATCGGCAAAGGATTAAGCGGAGGATATACGCCTATTGCCGCAACCATGGTGAGCGATCAAATCATTCAGACCATTATAAAAGGAACAGCTTCCATCATGAGCGGACATACGTTTAGTGCCAATCCCCTGTCTTCTGCTGTGGCGCTTTCGGTTGTAAATTATATTTTAAATCACCAGCTGGTTGAAAAAGCAGGCAAAAATTCCAAGTATATGGAAAATAAATTACGCCGACTTGCACAAAAACACCCCATAACTGGAGACATTCGCGGCATGGGAATGATGTGGGGCATTGAACTGGTCAGGGATTTTGCAACCAGGGAACCTTTTGAAGATACGGCGGGGGTAGCCGGAATGATTATAAACCAAGCCATGGATAATGGGTTGATCATTTACAACGCCAGCGGAGGTTTTGTGGGCCCTGCGGGGGCGGCCTTTATGGTTGCCCCGCCGCTATCAATTACCATCAGGGAGATCGATATGCTTGTGAACCTGCTTGATCTGACCCTCGACCAGGTAGAAAGCCAGCTTGCCGATCATATTTCACATCGGTATCCCAAAACCATTTTAAAGAAAGAGGTTGGTACCAATGAATGAAAGGGAACTGGCGTTATCCAAGGTTACCACCCTGGAGGAAGCCCTGAAACATATTCATGACGGGACCGTTTTAATGTACGGCGGTTTCGGAGGAATCGGCACCCCGCCTGCTTTAATCGAGGGTCTCCTGAAAAAAGGTGTTAAGGATCTATTTTTAATCGGCAATGATACCGGCTTTCCCGGTGTGGGCATCGGCCGTTTGGTAACCGCGGGGCGGGTTAAGAAAATTATTACTTCGCACATCGGATCCAACCCTTTTGCTGGTGAATTGATGCACAGGGGGGAGCTGGAAGTTGAATTCAGTCCCCAAGGCACGCTGGCCGAGCGGATAAGAGCAGGGGGCATGGGACTGGGCGGCATTCTAACCGATGTAGGGATCGGTACCGTGGTTGAGGAAGGGAAGCAGAAAATCACGATTAACGGTAAGGAATACCTGGTGGAAACCGCGCTCACGGCCGAAGTGGCCATTGTCCATGCGGACAAAGCGGATACTTTTGGTAATTTAACCTATATACGCAGCGGAAGAAATTTCAATCCCCTGGTGGCCATGGCTGCTGACATTACCATAGCCGAAGCCGATGAGATTGTTCCCCTGGGATCGCTGGATCCTGAAGCCGTTATAACGCCCGGGATTTACGTTAATTTGGTAATACCCTCTCAGGGAGTGAATTGGAAATGGGCATGGGAAGAGAAAAAAGAGACCTGATAGCCCGGCGGGCCGCCCGGGAACTTAAAAACGGAATGATTGTAAACCTTGGCATCGGCATCCCTACCCTGGTGGCGGATTATGTGCCGGAGGGCATCCATGTTGTTTTTCAGGCCGAAAACGGTATCCTGGGCTACGGAAAGAGCCCGCGGAAGGGAGAAGAAGATCCTTTTTTGTGCAATGCGGGCGGACTGCCCATTACGTTAATGGATGAGGCGTCCTATTTTGACAGCACGGTGGCCTTCGGCATGATCCGCCGCGGCCTGCTGGATATTACCTTCCTGGGAGCACTTCAGGTCAATGGGCAGGGAGATCTTGCAAACTGGATCGTACCGGGCAAGAGAGTGCCGGGTATGGGCGGCGCCATGGAACTGGTCCAGAAAGCGAAGAGGGTTATTGTGACAACCGAACATGTTGCCAGGGACGGTTCGCCTAAAATCGTGCGAACTTGTACTTATCCCCTGACCGCCAGGGAATCGGTCAATTTGATTATTACCGATATGGCCGTTATTGAAGTAACCGGTACCGGCCTTGTATTAAAGGAAGTTGCCGCGGAGTATAGGCCTGGCGACGTGGTGCGGGCTACGGATGCACCGTTAATGATTCCCGATCAGGTGGGAGAATTTTAGTTGTCAGGAGGTTGAAGCGTTGCGGGATGCGGTAATTGATGATCCGGTATAAGAAGGAGCATGGAGTATGATAAGAAACAGGATCAGGCAGTGGATCGAAAATCACGCGGATGAAACAGTCAATTTTTTATCCATGTTGATTAAGGTTTCAAGTACCGCTGGCTTTGAACGGGAGGCCCAGGATTTAATCGCAGAAAAATTCCACAGCCTGGGCATGGACGTTGATGTATGGGAACAGGAAGGCGAAGAGCTGACAAAACACCCTTATTTTTTTTCTCCCCGCTCAGACTTCACCGGCAGCCCGAACGTGGTAGGCCTGTGGAGGGGAACCGGCGGCGGCCGCTCACTGATTATAAACGGCCATATCGACGTTGTGCCGCCCGGCGAACCAGGGCAGTGGACCTGCTCTCCCTGGTCCGGGCACATCGAGAACGGCAAGATCTTCGGACGCGGGGCCAGCGACATGAAGGGCGGTACAGTATCCTGCCTTCTTGCAGCAGAGGCCCTGCAGGCGCTTGGTATAAAACTTAAGGGTGATGTAATATTTGAAAGTGTGGTGGAAGAGGAAAGCGGCGGATCCGGCACGCTGGCTTCTATCCTGCGCGGCTACCGTGCCGATGCGGCTTTAATTCCCGAACCCTCGGGGATGGCAATTTATCCACAACAGCAGGGATCCATGTGGTTCAGGATAACCGTAAAAGGACTTGTTGCCCATGGCGGTACCCGTTACCAGGGAGTCAGCGCCATAGAAAAGGCAATGATTGTAATCCGGCAGATTGAGGAAATCGAGAAAAAGAGAAACCTTCGTTTAGTCAATGATCCGTTGTACCACGACGTGCCGATACCCGTACCCATCAACATCGGGAAAATCAGTGGGGGAAGCTGGCCGTCCTCGGTGCCCGACCTGGTTACCATGGAGGGCCGGATGGGGGTTGCCCCGGATGAAACACTGGCCGATGCTCAAAAAGAGCTTGAAGAGACCCTGCTTTCCCTTCGATATACAGATCCCTGGTTCAGCAAACATCCACCGGCCGTGGAATGGTTTGGGGCACGCTGGCTCCCCGGCAGCATTTCCCCGGATCATCCATTAACCGGCATCCTGACCGGCGCGTACCGCCAGGTGCTGAATACCGGTCCGGAAATCAAGGCTTCCCCGTGGGGAACTGACGGCGGGTTACTTGCCCAGTTGGCCGGCATACCCACTGTGGTATTCGGCCCCGGGGTCACTGAAGCAGCCCATTACCCGGATGAATATATCGAATTGAAAAGTATTTTGCAAGCTGCCGAAATCTATGCTCTAACCATCATAGAGTGGTGTGGTGTGGAGAAGTAAGGATTCGAACACATATACAGGCAGGGCCTTGAACCCTGCTTTAAATTTTGCAACTAAATCCGGTTCCCTGATAAAGGGGCGGCTTAAGGCCGCCAGATCGGCAATGCCGTTTTTAATTACCGACTCCATTACAGTAAAGGAACGCAGTCCGCCAGGCCTTCCGCCTGAGCAGTGAGTGACTGGCGGCCGGCATGATTAATTTGCATAACCAGCTTTGCACCGTATTCGTGTGCTATATCGGCAAGCTTTTTATAACCTTCGATGGAAAGAAATTGACATCTCTTTATTATATCTCCTACCGGGCATTCAAAATAACCCGAGGTAAACCGTACACAGGTAAAAGGTAGATGTATTTCTCCAGTCAGGAGTTGCTAAAACCGCCATCGTGAAACAGGGGCCGGAAAATCATTATTTCAGGGGGACAACCAAAAAACCCGCCTGGGTGAAGTGATGGTCAAAGACAAAGGCGGTGTCAACGCCATGCTTTTTCATCAATACGAAACTTGTACAGTCGGTAAAAGAAAAGTCCTTGTCCCGGTATTTCTGGAACATTGACCAGGCGCCTTCCCAGACATCTTCCGTCACCCACAAAATCTCCGTGATCCTGCTTTCCAGTATTGCCCTGCCGAATTTCACGGCGGATTCGTGATCGATCTTTTTCCGGATCAGGGTGATTGTTTCATCCAGTACGTAATCGCTGGTGTATAACCTGGCGGTGGATCCGCTTATTTCACGCCATAATTGGGCGGCTTTGCCGTGGTTTTGATCTGATGCGTCAAAAAGGGCGCACCAGCCCGAGGTATCCACAAACATCAGCTTTTTTCCCTTTCGCTTTTTTCCTCGTAGAGATAATGGTCATGCCTCTCTGAAAGGTCACCGGGGCCATTGCCGGCGCCGGTAATGTGCCAGACCGGGTCGCCTGAATTTGGTAATAACTTTTCTTCCTTGCTAAAATAAGCCTCAAGGGACTCCCGTATCTGCTCGGACATTGGCTTTTTCAGTTTTTCGGCCCTCTTTTTCAGCTTTGCGAAAAGTGACTCCGGCAGGTAGATCTGCATCCTTACGGACATAACTGTCCACCTCACAAATTAATTACATACATTATACATTATATGTATATGGGGTGTAAAGTAAACTAACAGGATGGGTTTTGGGCCTTATCTTCGCCCCTGACCCCAAGGCTGGAGGATTGTAAAATAAAATGTAGAAGTGAGAAAGATGCAGGTGCGTATTCTTTGCGAAAAGGCTTTTTCAGTTGGTTAAGCTCACATAATTTGGAGGATTTTTGGCAAACCTATGGAAATATGAACCATTTGCCATGCCATTAATCCAGCCGGATTTTTTTCGTATGGGGAGGAAAAAGGGATGCCGGCGCCGGGCATTGAACAGTACAATGATAAAAAGAAAGATAAAGAGGGATCCGAGGAGATGACCACTGACAGACCTGCCGTACCCACCAATTTTATTAAAAACATCATCGATGAGGACTTGAAAACCGGTAAATACCACCGGGTGCACACCAGGTTTCCGCCGGAGCCGAACGGCTACCTGCACATCGGCCACGCCAAGTCGATATGCCTTAATTTCGGCCTGGCCGCCGAATACGGTGGCCTTTGCAACTTGAGGTTCGATGACACCAATCCCGCCAAAGAGGATGTGGAGTATGTAGAATCCATCAAGCGGGACGTCAAATGGCTGGGGTTTGACTGGGACGACCGGCTTTACTACGCGTCGGACTATTTCGACCGGCTGTACCAGTACGCCGTCCAGTTGATCAAGGCCGGCAAGGCCTATGTCTGCGACTTGAGCCCGGATGAAATAAGGGATTACCGCGGCACCCTGACCGGGCCCGGCAAGGAAAGCCCGTGCCGCAAACGTTCGGTGGAGGAGAACCTGGACCTGTTCCGGCGGATGAAGGAGGGCGAATTCCCGGACGGTTCCATGGTGCTCCGGGCAAAGATTGATATGGCCTCACCGAACCTGAATATGCGGGACCCGGTGCTGTACCGGATTATCCGGGCGACACACCACCGGACGGGCGACAAGTGGTGCATTTACCCGATGTACGACTATGCCCACCCCCTGTCGGACGCCATAGAGAAGATCACGCATTCCATCTGCACCTGTGAATTTGAGGACCACCGCCCGCTGTACGACTGGGTGCTGCAGGCGCTGGACATCCAGTCCCCCCCGAAGCAGATTGAGTTTGCCCGGCTTAATCTCAGCTACACCGTGATGAGCAAGCGCAAGCTCCGGCAGCTGGTGGAGGAGGGGTATGTGAGCGGCTGGGACGACCCGCGGATGCCCACCATTTCGGGCCTGCGCCGGCGCGGCTACACACCGGAGGCCATCCGGGACTTCTGCGAGCGCATAGGGGTGGCCAAGGCCAACAGCGTGGTCGATATAGCCATGCTGGAGCACAGCATCCGGGAAGATTTGAATTTAAAGGCCCCCCGGGTGATGGCGGTGCTGCGCCCGCTCAAGGTGGTCATAGACAATTATCCGGAGGGCCGGGTGGAGGAACTGGATGCCGTTATTAACCCGGAGAATCCCGCCATGGGGACCAGGAAGGTGCCTTTTTCCCGGGTGGTATATATTGAGCGGGAGGATTTCCGCGAAGACCCGCCAAAGAAGTTCTTCCGCCTGTCCCCCGGCCGCGAGGTGCGGCTGAAACACGCCTATATAATCAAGTGCGAGCGGGTGGTCAAGGATGAAAAGACCGGCGAAGTGGTCGAGCTGCACTGCACCTATGACCCGGAGACGCGCAGCGGCATGTCTGAGGATGTGCGCAAGGTCAAGGGCACGTTGCACTGGGTTTCGGCCGCCCACGCCGTCAAGGCCGAGGTGCGCCTGTACGACCACCTCTTCTTGAAGGAAAACCCCGACGATGATACCGAGGGGGCCGATTTCAAGGCTCATCTGAATCCCAATTCGCTGGAGAGGCTTACTTCCTGCCTGGTTGAGCCCGGCCTGGCGGGGGCGGCGCCGGGAAGCCGGTACCAGTTTTTAAGGCACGGCTACTTTATGGTTGATCCCGTCGACTCAATCGGCGGGGCCCTGGTTTTCAACCGCATAGTGCCGCTGAAAGACACGTGGGCCAAGATCCAGAAGGCCGAGGAGCAGGCGGGGAAGTCATGCAAAAGCTGCTAGTACTCAGCTGCCAGAATCCAGATGGGGCAGCAGCAGCTGGTCAGCAAAAAGTCCTCCTGCCGGGTGACGTGCCGGCAAATTCCAGCGCCTCTTTCAGGGTAAGTATGTCGCGATTGGTCTGCCGGTGGAGTGGCTACATGACGGCATGGCGCCCAAATTTTACCATTTAGGCGCCGGCACTTAACATTCCATTGTTCGTCGTTTAAAATTTAATTATAGCAGCTTAATCCATAAATGCCATATTGCCCCATTTATGGCATAATATTAAGCGAAAAGCACACATTAAGACTGGCAGAGTAGGATCCGGCTCAAGGCGGCAGGTTTTACCTGTCAGTTTTTTCGTTGTCCGGTTATTCCCGGGGCAAAACGGAGAAAAGCCTTTTTGGCTGAATGATTGACCAGTGACCGGACGCAGGCGAAAGGAAAAAAAGCGAAGGGGGATTGACCGTGCAGAGCAGGGAAAGGATGCTGAAAGCGCTTAAGGGTGAGCCGGTGGACCGCGTGCCCGTGTTGTGTGTGGACCAGACCGCTACCTACGAGCAGATGGAGGAACTGGGCGTATACTGGCCCGAGGCCAATTATAATCCCGGGCAGATGGCCGGGCTTGCCGCCGGGGCGTATACCGTGCTGGGCTTTGATGCAGTGCGGGTGCCTTTTTGCCAGACGGTTGAGTCGGAGGCCCTGGGGTGTGTGATCAAGGACGGCGGCCGGGAAAATGTGCCGGGCATCAGGGTGCATCCCTACAAAGCCGAAGACCGGCCGGAATTTCCGGAGGACTTTCTGCAGCGGGGCCGGCTGCCCCGGTTGATTGAAGCGTTAAAAATACTGAAAGAGATGGTGGGGGACAGGGCCCTGGTTATCGGCGGGGTGATCGGCCCCTTCAGCATCGCAGGCAACCTGCTGGGGGTAACCGATCTGTTGAGGACAAGCATTAAAAAGCCGCACCTGCTGGAACCGTTCCTGGAAGTGGGCGAAAAAGCCGCCGCCCTGCTGGGGAGGGAACTGGCGGCGGCCGGCGCCGACGCCATCTGCATCGAGGACATGATGTGCTCCATGGACATGATCAGCCCGGACGCCTACCGGAGAATCGCCTGGCCGTGGCAAAAAAGGCTGGTTGAAAACCTGGGGGATATCCCCACCATAATACACATCTGCGGCAAAACCGACGCCATCATAGAGGATATGGCCAACCTGGGGGCGACGGCCATCAGCGTGGAGGAAAAAACCTCGGCCCCCGAGGCCATTAAAAAGCTGGCCCGCTATGACCGCCACATTGCCCTGATCGGGGGGGTCAACGCCCCGAACACTTTGTATTCGGGAAATATCGATAAAATTATCGCCGAGGTAAGAAAGGCGGTGGCCGACGGCTACCATATGATTGCCCCGGGCTGCTCCATCCCGCCGGGAGCTTCCACCGACGGCCTGCGGGCCATGGTCCGGGCTGTGTGCTAGCCGGCGCCCGGCAGTCCGGATCAGCGCCGGCCTGGTATAATCGGCACATATGGGCGGAGGGGGGTGTTAATCGGCTGGATAGCTGAGGAGTTAAAGGGGCTTCTGTGGTGACTTTTATCCCGGCATCAAGGGCGAGAGCAGGATTGGGGAAGATGGTTTTTTCAATTTTGTGAAAAGTAAAAAAACGCTGTAGGAGGTTTGGATATGCCCAAGTATACTGCCATGGCTTATGACAGTGCCGAGGACATGGTGTTCGGCACGGCCAAGTTTCCTGTCAAATACGGGCGCGACTTCGAGGTGGGTGGCGGCTACGTGTATCCCGAACTGGTGCCCCATCCCAGGCCGGGTTCCGAGGAGTCGAAAAAGAGCCTGATGCGCGAGTACGAAAAGATGGTCAGGGACGTGCTGGACCGCTGCGTTACCCTGGGTTTTCCGGGCATCCAGATTGAGCTGGAGCACGTTTACCAGATGACCAAAAACCCCGACTGGGGCGGGGATATCGCGGCCCAGACCAAGCGCCTGATGGAGGATTATTACCAGCGGTACGGCTTAAAGAGCGCCTTCAGGTCCACCATCGCCGACTTCCGCAAGCCCGACCAGGAGAACATGCGGGAGAGCAACGCCATGAGAACCATCCTGGCCGCCTTCGAGGCATGCGCGGCCGGCGGGACGGACAACCTGTCCATTGAGTCCATGGGGGGCAAGGAGATTTCGGACTACGCCATTGTCCGCCAGGATATCCGGGGGGTGCTGTTCGGTATAGGCGTGCTGGGCAGCCGTGACGTGGAATACCTGTGGCAGAAGGTTGTGGATATCGCCGGCAAGTACGGCGCCACCCCCGGCGGCGAGACCAACTGCGCCCAGGCCAACGTGGCCATGTTCATGGCCGGCGGCTACCTGGACAAGTCGGTGCCCCACACCTTCGCCGCCATCACCCGGGCCATCTGCGCCGGGCGGACCCTGGTGGCCTACGAGCAGGGGGCCAGGGGGCCGACCAAGGACTGCGCCTATGAGGATCCCATAATCAAGGCCATCACCGGCGTGCCCATCGCCATGGAGGGAAAAACCTGCGCCTGCGCCCACGCAGACCTG
The DNA here is from genome assembly GCA_049323615.1 of Bacillota bacterium. GTDB lineage: Bacteria > Bacillota > Desulfotomaculia > Desulfotomaculales > Desulfocucumaceae > JBMOPD01. The sequence continues at coordinate 22,911 of JBMOPD010000031.1, forward strand.
CTGGGCAACCTGGTGGCGGCCTGCTGCGACCTGTGGAGCAACGAGGCGGTGGAGTACCACGACATGTTCGGCGGGTCCTCGGTGGCCGTTTTCGCGGAAATACTGGGCTACGACGTGGCCTTGATGAACACCGCCATTAAAATGGGCAAGGCCAGGGACTTGCGGGACATGTTCATCAACTCGGACAAGTACCGGGACACCCACGGCTTCACCCTGGCCCCCGACAACGCCTATGAAATCGGCCGGGCCATCGTGAACAACAACGGGTCGTACTACAGCCGCGCCCGGGCCGCCGGGATCAAGGCCGCCGAGCTGATGCGGGAGGACGGCAGGCTGCAGCTCTCCGAATTTGAAAGGGAAGTGCTGGAAAAGACATATCAGGACCTGCTTTCCTTCCCGGACAGGGAGGAGGACTTTATCGACCAGTGCCTGCCCATGTACCAGAAAGCGGTGCCGGGATTCCAGCCGGCCAATTACGGCCTGTAAAATCTCCAAAATATAAAGTTTCGTAAGGAGGGACATGAATGTACGCGCTCGATGATTTTTCGCATATTTTTGTGCGCTACGACCTGAGGCGGGAAAAGGGCGGAGCCAGGGCCGAGGTCGGCCTGGCCGTGGACCCGGTGATGAAAAAGGTGATTGACTGCGTGGTGGAAGGGGATACCGACAATATCGGGGCGGTGGTCCGGGAGGCCCTGGAAACCAAGGGCCCCATGGAAGTGATCCAGGCCCTGGTGAAGGGTATGAACGAAGTGAGCCGCCTGTGGGATGAAGGGGTCTATTTCCTGCCCCAGACCATCATTTCATCGGACGCCATGCTGGAAGGCGTGAAGATATGCGAGGAGAAAATGGGCAAATCCATGGAAAAGAAAGGTGTGGTCATTACCCACACAGCGGAGGGCGACATTCACGACCTGGGGCAGAAAATCGTCAACGCCCTGCTGCAGGCCAACGGCTACGAGGTGATCGACCTGGGCAAGGATGTGCCGGTGGACGAGGTGGTGGCTGCCGTAAAAGACAAAAAGCCGGCCATGGTTACCGGCACCGCCCTGATGACCACCACCATGACCGCCTTTGAGCGCATAGCCAGCCGGCTGAGGCGGGAAGGCGTCGAGCTGCCCTTCATTTGCGGCGGGGGCGCCGTTTCGGAGGAATATGTGACCAAATTTGACCTGGGCATCTGGGGCAAGGACGCCTCCCAGGCCCCGCTCATGGCTGCCGACGCCGTTTCCGGCAAAAACTGGCGGCAGATGCGGGAAAAATATAACGGCTAAGGTAGCGGCCCATGATCATAGATATTATCAGCGGCTTTCTGGGCAGCGGCAAAACCACCTTTATCCGGCAGCTGACCGGGCAGTTGACCCCCCTGGAGAGGGTGGTCGTACTGGTCAACGAATTCGGCCAGGTGGGTGTGGACGGCGCCCTGCTCAGGCAGGGGGGCAACGAGGTGGTGGAACTCAGCAGCGGGTGCATCTGCTGCACCATGAAAGCCGACCTGGGCCGGCAGATACCCGAAATTGCCGTTAATTTCGCCCCCGACCGGCTGATCATCGAGCCGTCGGGGGTGGCCACCATCCGGAACGTGCTGGAATCGGTGGGCAGCCTGAGGCTGGAGCCTTACGTACAGGCGGTCAGGGTGATCGGCATCGTGGACGGGCAGGCCTTTCCCGGCCTGCTGGCGGCCAGTCCCCTGTATGTGCGGTCCCAGCTGGTATATGCCGATCTGATTTTAATCAACAAGTGCGATTTGATCACCGCAGTTGAGGCTGGCCAAGTCAGGGAAACCATAGCGGCCATCAACGGGCGGGCTGCCGTATTGTTGACCAGTTACGGCCGGGTTACCCTGGACCAGCTTGACGCTTCAACTGTCCATGCCGGGGTGATGCGTGGCGGCGGGGAAAGCCCCCTCCGCCCCGCATCATTGCCCGACACGCCTCACTACCAGAGCTTTTCCAGGCAAATGGCCGGGGCTTTTGACCGCCAGGCGCTGCGTCAGTTTTTCACCGCCCTGGGCCGCCCGGAAGTTGGGGAAGTGGTCCGGGCCAAGGGCATTTTTCAATGTACGGGCGGGTGGGTACGGTATGATTTTTTACCGCAGAATTTTAACGAAGCCGATTTGACAGGCCGGTTTGACGGCAGCCGGCTGGTGGTGATCGGCCATCACCTGGATACAGAAAGACTGGCGGGGGAACTTTTGCGCTGCCTTTTACCGCCCGGGGATGGAGGTTGATATGTCCGCTTATGGAATTGCGCTGGACCTGGGAACCAGCGGGTTCCGGGGCCAGGCCATAGATCTGGGCAGCGGCCGGATTATGGGAACGGTTATTACCGCCCGCCACCCGCTGCCCGGGGCCAATGTCATGGACCACCTTAATTTCGCCGTGGACTACGGGCTGCCGGCGGCCCACTCCCTGGTAATGGCGGCGGTGAACCAGGTTCTCCGGCAGCTGGACGTGCCCGGGGAGATTTGCCGCCTGGCGGTTTGCGGCAACCCCATCCAGCTCTCCCTGTTTGAGGAAATAGAGGTCCGGGACCTGGCCTACGCCGGGGAGCGCAAGCGGCGGGCCCTGGGGGTGGAGGCCCCCAACCGGGACGCCAGGGAGCTGGCGGCGGAACAGGTGCGCGGGCTGGACCTGCCGCCGGGGGCGGCGGTGTATATCCCGCCGGCGGTCAGGCACGAGATCGGCGCCGACGCCCTGGCCATGATGATCCTCTCGGGCCTGCTGGACAATCCGGACATCTGCCTGGCCACCGACTACGGCACCAACGCCGAGATGGCCCTGAAGGTTGGCGATGAGATCATCACCGGATCCTGCGCCGCCGGGCCCGCGCTGGAAGGCCAGCACATCCGCCACGGCATGCTGGCCGCGCCGGGCGCCATTTCCGATCTGGCGCCGGAGGCGGCGGGCTTTCGCTGCCTGGTGCTGGACCAGAATTTGACTCCGCAACAGGGAGACCTGGTCAATCCCCAGCGGGGTATGGTGCTGGAGAGGGGCGGCCTTGCGGCTCTGGGGATCACCGGCACCGGGGTGATTTCCACCGTCTACGAGGGCATGCGGGCCTCCCTGATCCAGTTGCCGGAGGTAAAGGTGGCCGGCGGGATGCGGCTGGCCAACGGCATTGTCTTCAGCAGCGATGACCTGGTGGAGGCCGGCAAGGCCATCGGCGCCCTGCGGGCCGGGTACCTGACCCTGGCCCACGGGGCCGGCATTGCCGTGAAAGACATTAAATGCGCGTATATGGCCGGGGCCTCCGGGACCTATGTGGACGCCCGCAAAGCCCATAAAATCGGGGCGGTGCCGCCGGCGGCGGAGCAGATATACCAGGTGGGCAACACCTCCCTGGCCATGGCCAGGCAGATAGCGCTGAACCCGCGCCGGCTGGGCGAACTGCAGGAACTGGCCGGCCGCCTGCGGGCCAGGCACTGCATGTTCGGCTCCTCCAGGGAGTTTGCCAACGCCTATATGCTGGAGCTGGCCTACTGGGGCGAGGGGATGCCCTGGCCGCAGTACGAAAAGCTGGCCCGCTCCTTCAAGCTGCCGGTTCTGCCCCGGCCGGAGGGAGATCCCCGCATCGTCCGGGTGGTGCAGAGGGATATCGACGATCTGGGAACCCGCGGCCTGCAGGTGATTGAGCAGGTGGGGCCGGTGCACGAGGCGCGGTTTGAGGGCTGCCTGGGGTGCGGCCGGTGTGTGCAGGAGTGTCCCGAACAGGCCCTGGCTGCGGCCGGAACGGAGAATGATATTATATTGCGGCTGAGATTCGACCGCTGCAACGGTACGGCCTGCATGCGCTGCGAAAGGAACTGCCCGGAAAATGTTTTTTCACTGAGGGCGATGGTTGGTTGTTAGTAAAATTAGTGACCATTTGGCGGGGGTATTTTTGCGGGAAACAGCCGGTGCTGTTTCCTTTGTTTTTTGTGGCGGGTATGTCGCCGGCTGCAAAAATTCTTTACATATCTTAACAGTAAGGTATAATAATGTTAATATAAGTTTAAGTTAAGGCAAATTGGCGGAGGTATGACATGGGTTTAAAACACCTTATTCTGGGGTGCCTGATGGATAGCCCCACCTACGGTTACGAAATGCTGAAGTCGCTGTACCGGGACTTCTTCGGGCTGGGGCCTGAGGTTAATGACGGGCAGGTGTATACCACGCTGAACAGGATGGAGTCCGCGGGCCTGATCACCAGGGAGGTGGTGCACCAGGAAAAGGTGCCCAGCAAAAAAGTAATTCATATTACCGAAAAGGGGCGGGAGGAGTTCAGGCAGTGGCTCCTGTCCGGCGACGGGGAAAATGAACCGGCGCGGTTTGACTTCTTCAACAAGTACGAGTTCCTGAACAAGTGCAACTTTTTCAACCACACGGACCCGGATACCGCCCTGGACAAACTGGCCAGGCAGCTCGGGCTGATGGAAGACAAGCTGGCCGGCCTGCTCAGGGCAAGGGACAGGATGGTGCAAAAGGGTGTGCAAAAACACAGGGTCAGGATACTGGATTACGGAATAGAGATACAAAAGGTGAAAATCCGGTGGCTGAAGGAAATGTTAGATTTATACGGGGAGGAAAGGTTATGAACAGAGGCCTGACCGGGGGGAGCGGCATGGATCAATCCCTGGCCGAAATCAAAAAGGGTCTGGCCCGGGAGGGCTACATCTGTGATGACGCCACCGCCACTGTATTGTTTATGGCCGAAAGGATGAGCAAGCCCCTGCTCATAGAGGGCCCGGCGGGAGTCGGCAAGACCGGGCTGGCCAAGGCCTTCAGCCTGATGCGGGGCCGGCCGCTGATCAGGCTGCAGTGCTACGAGGGCCTTGATGAAACCAAGGCCATTTACGAGTGGAATTACAAGAAACAGCTTTTACATATCCTGGCGGTCAGTAAGGACAGGAAGTGGGAGCATATCGAGGGGGATATATTCAGTGAACCGTACCTGCTGCCCCGCCCCCTGCTGCGGGCCATCACCTCGCCCTCGCCGGCGGTTCTCCTGGTGGACGAGATAGACAAGGTGGACCAGGAGTTCGAGGCCATGCTGCCGGAGCTGCTCGGGGACTGGCAGATCACTGTGCCCGAAATGGGAACCATCGGGGCAAAGCACCCGCCGCCCTGCTGCTGGCCGGCGCCGGCGGGATAGACGGGCGGGCCCTGGAACTGGCCGGCAATACCCTGGTAAAACACCACCGGGACGCCGGGATCCTGTATGAAAAGTATCAATCCGGACATTTGACCGGCGGCCCGCCTGGCCAATTCCCCCAGAAAGATTTAAGGGCATGTTCGGCTTAAACATCCAGCCAGCTCTTTTTCAAGCGGCTCCAGAAGGCCTTCAGCCCCGACTGGCGGTCCTGGCGCTCCGGCAGCCCCACCAGTTTTTGGGCAATGCTTAAAATGCTGCGGGAGTAGTCGGCCTGGGGATGCGAGAGAAAGAGGGGCGACTTCTTTTTCAGGGAGCGGGGAACCATCTGGTTGTAAGGCAGCCAGCCCAGGTACACCGGGGTCACCCCCAAAAACTGCCGGGTGGCGTTGATAAAGGCGTCGCTGCACTGGCGGGCTTCCTGATCCGACTCGCAGCGGTTTACAATCAGGTTAACCCTGATCCGGGGATTTCTCTGGGAAAGCACCTTGGTCAGGTAATAGCCGTCCATTACGGCGTGGGGTTCCGGGTTGGTCAGCAGCAGGAATTCATCGGCAGACTCCAGGAATTTGAGGACCAGCTCCGACAGCCCGGCCCCGGTGTCCAGGATCAGTACGTCGCAGTCGGCTTCCAGTTCGGCAAAGCCCGAAATGATCCGGTTAAACTGGAGGGAATCCAGCCTGGTCAGGGAGGAAATGCCGCTGGATCCGGGCAGGATGCGGATCCCGCCGGGGCCCTCGGTCAGTATGTCGGCAAGGGTGCAGCCGCCCTGGATGACATCGGTAAGGTTTCTGGAGCTGTGCAGCCCCAGCAGGACTTCCACGTTGGCCAGCCCGATGTCGGCGTCCAGCAAAATGACCCGCTGCCGGCAGTGCATCAGGGCCAGTCCCGCATTGATGCAGAAGGTGGTTTTCCCCACTCCGCCCTTGCCGCTGCCCACGGCCAGCACCCTTGTTTTGCGGGGGCGCGCCGTGTCGGGGGCCGGCAGGGTGACACTCCAGGTTTTTTCAGCGGTGTTGCGGGCGATGACCCGGGAGGTCAGACCGGCGCCGGGGAGCCCGGGGGGCAGCCAGCGGACCCTTGTCCCCACCGGCAGGAGCAGCAGGTACCCGCGGTGGAAAGAAAGGTGAAGGTCTATCCGGTCGGGGTGAACCGCCAGTATTTCAGCCTCGTAAACATCGGAATAAAGCGCGGAATCGGTGGTGAAGGGCAGGCGCCGCCCGGCCTGAAACAAGTCCTGATGCATTGAGATGCCCCCTTTTTCCTGCCCTGTAATATTTCGACAAAATGGCGGTTTTCCCTTCGTCAAAAACAGGGATACAGCACCCGGACAGATCCCGGGCCGAAGATAAAAACAGTTGACACGGCCCGCCTGTTTATTTATATTGAATACTATATACAATTTAATCAGGCAGAGATAGAGGCGCGGTTATCATCAGTACGCACCTTGAACCAGGCCGGTTGTGAGAGGTGCGGAAAGGGATGACCGCCGAAGTGAAGGTTTTTAAGGCTGAAGAACCTTTGCTGGGCTTGTGTTGAATAAACACAGGACTGTCACCCGCAGCTGCAATTTCGGGTGGAGCGCTATCTTCCAGACGGCTGAGACGGGCTTTGTCCTTTTTAGCGGTTGCGAGACTGTGCTCACGGCCGCTTTTTTAATGCCCGGCGCAGGGATTATCCCGCCGCCGGCCGCGGTTCAGGCGGCGCTTTCCCGGAAGGTCAATATTTTTGGAGGAGGTTAGAGTAATGGCGGAAAAGAAATTGCCCTTTACCAAGGAACAGCTGACGCAGATCATCGAACAGCACCCCACGCCTTTCCACATCTACGACGAGGCGGCCATCCGGGCCAATACCCGCAAACTGCTCAAGGCTTTTTCCTGGGCGCCGGAGTTTAAGGAGTATTTCGCGGTAAAGGCCACGCCCAACCCGTATATACTGAAGATCCTGAAGGAGGAGGGGTGCGGCGCCGACTGCAGCTCGCTGACCGAACTGATCCTGGCCAAAAAAGTGGGCTTAAGCGGGGAAGAGATAATGCTCTCGTCCAACGACACCCCGGCGGTGGAATTCGTCAATGCCAGGGAACTGGGGGCCATCATCAACCTGGACGACATCAGCCACATAGATTTCCTGGAAAAGCATGCCGGGCTGCCGGAATTCCTTTGCTTCCGCTATAATCCCGGGCCGCTGCGGGAGGGGGGCAACCCCATCATCGGCCACCCGGAGGAATCAAAGTACGGCCTGACCCGGAAACAGATACTGGACGCCTTGAGGATAGTTCAGTCCAGGGGCGTGCGGCGCTTCGGCCTGCACACCATGGTGATATCCAACGAGCTGGACTCCAATTACTTTATCGAGACGGCCAACATGATGTTCGACCTGGTCATCGAGATACACCGCACCCTGGACATCCGGGTGGAATTTGTCAATTTCGGCGGCGGCATAGGCATACCGTACCGGCCCGAGGAGGATCCGGTGGACCTGGACTACCTGAGCCAGGGCATCAGGAAGGCCTACGAGAAAAAGATTGTGGCCAACGGCCTGCACCCGGTCAAGCTGGCCATTGAGAGCGGGCGGATGATTACCGGGCCCTACGGCTACCTGGTGGCCACGGTGCTGCACAAGAAGGAGATATACAAAAACTACGTGGGGCTGGACGCCTGCATGGCCAACCTTATGCGCCCCGCCATATACGGGGCCTACCACCACATCACGGTGGTGGGCAAGGAAGACTGGCCCCTGGGCTACATCTACGACGTCACCGGCTCCCTGTGTGAAAACAACGACAAGTTTGCCATCAACCGCAAGCTGCCGCTGATTGATATCGGCGACATTCTGGTCATTCACGACACCGGGGCCCACGGCCACGCCATGGGGTTCAACTACAACGGCAAGCTGCGGTCGGCCGAGCTGCTGCTCAAGCCCGACGGCAGCGTGCAGATGATCCGGCGGGCCGAAACCATCGAGGACTATTTCGCCACCCTGGATTTCTCCGGTTTATAAAATCCACGGAGTTTTTCACGGCTAAATTAGATGGAGGGAAGCAGCCGGGAGCCCGGGCGGGCTTTTGGAGCGGCTTCCCTCTTTTTAAAGATTATAAACTGTGATATCATGGGTAGTGAATTTATGATAGGCTGGGAGAGGTTATTTTGAACAAGTCTGTTCTTCTTATCGGGTTTTATAATCAGAAGGCGCTTGGCATAAGATACCTTGCAAATGCGCTGAAAAAGAGGGGGTATGATCCCCATCTGCTTTTTTTTAAGGAGTTTAATAGTCAAAGGCCGGGCAAAGCCAGCGAGCGTGAACTGGATTTATTGGAGGCCCTGATAAATAAAATTAATCCTTCATTTATAGGCATAAGTGTTATGGCCTCTTTGTATCTGGAAACGGTGTACCTGGTCAACAACAGGATAAGGGAGAAGTTTGACATTCCGATCATCTGGGGAGGGGTGTATCCCACCCTGTTTCCCGAAAAATCTCTGGCATACTGCGACTATGTGGTCCGGGGAGAAGGGGAAGAAGCATTAACTGAACTCCTGGCAAGGCTGCAAAGCGGCGAAGACGTAACCCATATGCCGAACCTTGCTTTCCGAAGCAATGGTTTGATTGTAAACGAACCGCGGCCTTTGGTCCAAAACCTGGACGACCTGGGCTATCCGGAGATCGGGGGGGGAAATAAGTACTTCATACACGACAACACGCTGGTAGAGGGGGACCCTCAGTTAAGGGGGATGTCCTATGAACTGACCGCCTCCAGAGGGTGTCCCTTCACTTGCTCCTATTGCTGTTCCATAAGTTTAAGAAGAATATATGCCCAAAAAGGGAAGTATGTAAGATTCAGAAGCGTTGACAACGTTATGCGGGAGCTCAACGAGGCTAAAAGAAACGTCAAAAACCTGAAGGTTATACATTTCTGGGATGAAATATTTTCTGATGAAGCCGGCTGGATAGAGGAATTTAAATCGAGGTACCGGAAGGAAATCGGTTTGCCCTTCAGAATATGGGGGCACCCCCTCAAAATACGTGAGAACGTGATCAAAAATTTGGTGGAGGCCGGGCTGTACCAAATTGTGGTGGGCATCCAGAGCGGGTCGGACAGAATCCGCAAAGAGGTCTTTCACAGGCCGGAGACCCGGGAGCAAATTATCGAATCCAGCAGGGTTCTGTCGAGATGCAAGGTGCCGAAGGTTATATACGACTTCATGCTGCAGCATCCCTTTGAGACCCGGGAGGATTTGAAAGAAACTTACAAGCTTTGCCTGAAACTGGGGAGGCCCTTTGAACTGCAGCTGCACGGGCTGAATTTTCTGCCGGGGACCGATATTGTGGACATGGCCATAAAGGGGAAATATCACAGCGAAGAAGAGCTGGAGAAGATGATGTACAGCTCTATTCAAGAACAGTACGACAAGCATTGGGGGCCGGCGGCAGCCAACAGGGCTACGGAAAATAGTGTCTGGGTGTCGTTGATATTTTTGACCCAGTTTCCTTCACTGGCGCCTCTGGTTAAAAAGCTGGCCGCCGAAGCGGATAAGGGAAATTATGAAGCAGTTATTTTAAATCTGCATAAGGTTATGAAGCAAGCCCTGAGATTGCAAAACCTGCTTAGAAAAGCCAGGCTGGTGGTGACCTCAAAGTAATGCTTTTTGAACGGGCGTGGTATAAAATACCGGGAGGCGGACGTGTAAAAAAATTGCCTGCCGGCAGGAGGAATAATTTAATCGGTAACGAATAACGACTTAATGGTTGTTTATTAGCCTGCACCGTTTAACCGCCCATTTTGACCTTTTACACAGGTTATTTTACCTTCAGGCAGCCCGGGGTTTTCGGCCTGATGACGGACCTTGGGTTTGCTTTTCGCGCCTTTTTCGATCAGTTAGATAGTTACAAAAAGCGCGAGGTGCCGGAATAAAGAAGACAGCTATTTTGGCTGGCCTCCCGCCCGGGAACGCGGGTGCGGCAGCCGGCCACTGCTATATCAGCGGTCCAATTACTAATTTCATTTCTAATTTTCAAGGAGGGTGTTTTAATGTACAGAGTAACCGTTAACCGTGACACATGTGAAGGATGCGGCGAGTGCGCCGAAAACTGCCCGGTTTCCCTCTTCGAGATGGTGGACGGCAAGGCCGAAGTGACCGGAGACACCGAGGAGTGCCTCGGCTGCGAAACCTGCATCAGCGTTTGCCCCAGCAACTCGGTGACCGTCGAGGAGGTTTAAGGACTTAGCCCGGTAAACCAATAAGGTAGAGAAGCGGGTGAAAATAAGAGGCGTTGATTTTTCCCTAGAAGAAGGAGGTGTGGGGAGAGGGGCCTTATTGGTTGGTTGTTGTTTGATCGGTGAGATATATTTGTATGGTAAAGTTAGCTGAAGATCGGCGGGTTGTAAAAGGGAAAGGAAAAGTCTTTTCGGTTTTATAAGTCTATACCCATAACAGAGGAGGTATTGCCAGTGGCTTTTGAACCCAAAGCTAAGCGGCCGGTGAGAAAAATAAGCTATAACGAGTCGCGAATCTATTCCGATGCCGAACTAAAAAACTACACCGAGGAAGAACTTAAAAACTTCAAGGTAAAGCATAGCATTCCGGCCCTGGAAGAGCTGGAAAAGGGACCGTGGCCCAGCTTCGTGGCCGACGCCAAGCGGAACGCCCTGCACAGGAAAAAACTGGGCCAGGATAAACTGATGATTGACATGGAAGGCACCGAGGACCTGCTTGGCCTGCTCCAGCAATCTTTTGAGGACGGCGAGACCCACTGGAAGCACGGCGGCATCGTCGGGGTCATGGGTTACGGCGGAGGCGTCATCGGCCGGTATACCGACCTGGCGGAAAAATATCCTTCGGTGGCCCATTTCCATACCATGCGCGTCAACCAGCCGGCCAGCAAGTTTTACGATACAGATTTCCTGCGGACCGTCTGCGACCTCTGGGAGTACCGGGGAAGCGGCCTGATGAACCTGCACGGTTCCACCGGCGACCTGATCTTCCTGGGGACCACCACCGAGCAGCTGGAGCCCATCTTCTTTGAGCTGACCCACGTGCTGGACCAGGACCTGGGCGGCTCCGGTTCCAACCTGCGCACCCCTTCCTGCTGCATCGGCAAGGCCCGCTGCGAGTTTGCCTGCGTTGATACCCAGGAACTGTGCTACGAAATGACCAACTACTACCAGGACGAGCTGCACCGCCCGGCCTTCCCCTATAAGTTCAAGTTCAAGTTTGACGGCTGCCCCAACGGCTGCGTGGCCTCCATCGCCCGCTCCGACCTGTCCTTTATCGGCACCTGGCGGGACGATATAAGGATTGACCAGGAAGCGGTCAAGGCCTATATCGCGGGCGACTTCAAGCCCAACGCCGGCGCCCACGCCGGGAGGGACTGGGGCAAGTTCGATATTCAGAAGGAAGTCATTGACCTCTGCCCCAGCAAGTGCATGGCCATGGTGGACGGCAAGCTTAAAATCAACAACAAGGAATGCGTCCGCTGCATGCACTGCATCAACACCATGCCCAGGGCTTTGAAGCCGGGCACCGATACCGGCATCAGCCTGTTGTGCGGAGCCAAGGCCCCCATCCTGGAAGGCGCCCAGCTGGCCACCCTGATCGTTCCCTTCATGAAGGCCGAGCCGCCCTACGACAACATCAAGGAAGTCATCGAGAAGATATTTGAATGGTGGATGGAAGAAGGCAAGAACCGCGAGCGCGTGGGAGAACTGATCCAGCGTGTCGGCCTGCCCAAGTTCCTCGAAGTTCTGGGAGTGCCGCCTGCGCCGCAGTTTGTCAAGGAGCCTCGTTCCAACCCCTACATCTTCTGGAAGGAAGAGGATGTCACCGGCGGCTGGAAGCGGGATATCAACGAATACCGGAAGAGACATAAGAGATAGGGGGTTAGTGTATAATGAAATTATCTACCGAAAGACTTGGCCGGTATAATCCGGATAATCCGCAGGAAAACAGGATTACAGACCTCGGCCCGAGGCATTACTGGGAGTATTTCCCTCCCGTCATAAAGGAAAACTACGGCCAGTGGGCCTACCACGAGGTGCTGGAGCCCGGCGTGCTGGTGCACGTTTCGGAAACCGGGGCCAAGGTGTTCACCGTCAGGTGCGGCGCAGCCCGGTTTATGACCGTTGAGCACGTCCGGGAGATCTGCGAAATTGCCGATAAGCACTGCGGCGGCTATGTCCGCTTCACCACCCGGAACAACATCGAGTTCCTGGTGGACAGCCTGGAAAAGGTGGAGGCGCTGAAGAAGGACCTGTTAAGCCGGAAACACGTATCCGGCAGCTACAAGTTCCCCATCGGGGGGACCGGCGCCGGCGTGACCAATATCGTCCACACCCAGGGCTACATCCACTGCCATACCCCGGCCACCGACGCTTCTTCCATGGTCAAGGCCGTGGCCGACGAGCTGTTTGAGTACTTCACCGGCATGACCCTGCCGGCCAAGGTCAGGGTTTCCATGGCCTGCTGCCTGAACATGTGCGGCGCCGTGCACTGCTCGGACGTTGCCCTGCTGGGCTACCACCGCAAGCCTCCCATCGTTGACCATGAGTATATCAGCAAGCTCTGTGAAATACCGCTGGCCATCGCCGCCTGCCCGGTGGGGGCCATTTCCCCGGACAAGACCGCGGACGGGAAGAAGACGGTCAAGATCAAGGAAGAACGCTGCATGTTCTGCGGCAACTGCTACACCATGTGCCAGGCCCTGCCGCTTTCGGACAAGGAGGGCGACGGCGTGACCATACTGGCCGGCGGGAAGATTTCCAACCGGATCAGTGAGCCCAAGTTCTCCAAGGTAGTCGTTCCCTGGCTGCCCAACAACTTCCCCCGGTTCCCGGAAGTGGTCAGGGACGTCAAGAAGATCATTGAGGCTTACGCCGCCGGCGCCAACAAGTACGAGCGCCTGGGAGACTGGGCCGAGCGCATCGGCTGGGAGAAATTCTTCGAAGTGACCGGCCTGCCCTTTACCGAGCACCTGATCGACGACTACCGCCTGGCCTACGATACCTGGCGGACCAGCACCCAGTTCAAGTTTACCGACGCGGCCTGGGAGGTCTCCAAGGCGGCCGGCGGGATTGACGAGTAAAACTCGCCTAATAAAAGATGCGGGAACGGATCAAACTAAGTTTGCAGACCGTTCCCGTATTTTAAAGGAGAGATTATTATGATGGAAGAACTTAAAAAGGCCATTCTTGAATTTGCCGAAGGGAGCAAAAAGTCCAAGTTCTACTTCAAGGACATGGAAAAGGCCGTTCAGAAGGTGTACCCGGACGCCAAGATGAGAGAAATCAAGAAGGCCGCCACCGAGTTGGTCAATGAAGGGACGCTGATCTTCTTCTCCACCGGCAGCAGCACCATGTACGGCCTGAAGGGAAGGGGCATCACCGAAGACCCCACCGAAGGAGCTGCGGAAGACTAAGTCAATTTACGCCCGGGGAGGCTGCCGCCCGTGTCAGACGGCAGCCTTCCTGTTTTTTGAAGCCACAGAGGAAAAATTTATTAAAATAATTTGAAAAGCTAACAGCTGACTGTGTATCACTTATGGCTTTTTTATCTCTGTGTACTCTGTGGCCTCTGTGGTTAAATTAAGAGCAGGGAAGGAGGGCAACATGAAAACCCCGCAAAGCGCTGAAGAGTTTATCGCCCAGCAGGTGAATATACTGAAGGAAAACCCCACCTGCGCCAACGCCCAGAACAATATAGGCGTTTTCCTGATGCAGCAGGGAAGGTATGAAGAGGCCATAGAATTTTTTGAAGAGGCCATCGCCAACAGCGGCCGCATGTTTGAGGCCTGCGTCAACCTGGGGTATATCTATTACAAGCTGGGGGACCTGGAAAAGGTGGTGGAGGCCAATAAAAAGGCGGTGGAAATAGAGCCCAGGTATGCCCGCGGGTACGCCAACATCGGCTTCGCCTACCTGCAGCTGGCCAGGCCCGACGAGGCCGTCGGGGCCCTGGAGAAGGCCATCGAGCTGAACCCCGGCATGGCCCAGGCCTGGAGCAACCTGATCAACGCCTATATACAGAAGGATGATCTCGACAAGGCCGTGGAGACCGGGAAGAAACTGGTTGATTTTGCTCCCGAATTCGCCCTGGGACACAACAACCTGGCCTATGCCTACTTCCTGAAGGACGACTACGACAACGCCGTCAGGCACGTTGACCGGGCCGTGGAACTGGGCTTCGGGGTCCACCCGGAATTCCTAAAACAGCTGGAGCCCCACCGGAAATGATGGCCATATTCAGGGACCTGTTCCGGGAATACGAACTGCTGGCGGCCGGGGCGGACCGGGCCTTTTTGGAGATGGAGAAGAATTACGGCCCGGACATGAAATGCGGGATCGGCTGTGCCGACTGCTGCCATTCGGTGTTCGGGCTTTTTTTGATTGAGTCCGTATATATAAACTATCACTTCCACAAGCTGGACAGGAAGGCCAGGCGGGAGGCGGCATCGAGGCTGGACAGGGCGGACAGGGATTTGCTGGAGGTGGAGAAGAGGCTTCAGGCTTACGACCACGACCCAAGGCTGAAGTCCCTGGCCATGGCCAGGGAAAGGGTCAGGTGCCCGCTCCTCGGCAGCGACGATAAATGCGTTCTTTACGGCCACAGGCCCATCACCTGCCGGGTCTACGGCATCCCCACGGTAATCAACGGGGCGGTTCACGCCTGCTGGCAGGCGGGATTTAAAAAAGACCGGCCCTACCCGGCCTTTGACCTGGACGGGGCGTACCGGGAGCTTTACCGGCTGTCCGGAAGGCTCCTGGAAAGGTGCGGGCAAAGGGATGCGGAGAGGGCGTCCCTGCTGCTGTCGGTCTCCAAATCCATCAAGGCGCCTGTGGAAGAATTGATCAGCTTTATGGGGTCCTACGGCCCAAGGTAGGTTTGCCGGCAAAAAAAAGGCAGGAGAGAATGCCTTTAACATTCTGTCTCCTGTCTCCTGTATTCTGTCTCCTGACCCCCGCTTCCGGCCATCATCCTTTCAAGTGCCTCCCTGGCTAACCGGCCTACGGAGGTTTTTTCCACCGCCCCGTTTTTGTATACCTTTGTCTCAGTGGCGTCATCCCTGAGGGCTGCCAGGTCTTTTTTCGCTTCCGCCATACCCAGCCTGCCGAACAGCAGGGCGGCGCAGCCCCGGGTTTCCGGGTCCGGGTCCCGCAGAAAGGGCAGCAGGCGGAAGGCTGCGCCCCGGACAAGGTCCGGCCGCGTTTGGGCAACCCTGGCTGCGGCCCTCAGGATTTGCGGCCGGTGATCCGGGTCTCCCAGGAAGGTATACAGCGGGGGAATGTACCCGGCGAAGAGGTCGGGTGAGTTTCCGATGATTTCCCCGATGGCCTCGATTGAACCCCAGCTTGAAGCTCCGGGGGCGGCCACCGAGTTTAACAGTTCCTGGAGGAGGTTGGAGATGGGCCCGGGATCCCTTCGGGCTATTACCGCTGATACTTTGCCCAGTATTTCCGCCGTCCTGGCGCGGACCAGGTGATCGCCCGAATAAAGCAGCCGCTGCAGGTGCCGGACGATCCGCCTGTCCTGCCCGGCGGCGCCCACCAGCCTGTCCACCCGGTATTCTTTTACCAATTCCTCAACTTCTTTTTTGGTCAGGGATTTTTGTTCCGCCGGCCCGGCGGAAGGGGGCGGGGGTGGAACGGCTGCGGCCCGGGCCCGCTCCAGTTTTCTCTCTGCGCCCCGGCCGGTGGCGTCCCGGATATCCTGATGCAGCCTGATAAAGTAAAGGGCCCCGGATATTCTCCTGCCCTCGTAAGACCCGCCCGGAACAATCAAATGGCTGTCCAGGTCGTAATTTTCCACCAGCTTTTCCAGGTAGTCCTCTTCGGGAAACAGGTTCCAGGCCAGGTCCCAGTCCATGTCGCACCCGAAAACAAGGGCTTCGATAAACGCTGCCCCCAGGTTATGTCCGGTCACGTCGAAGGCGTATACCGCCCCGCAGGAACAGGACCCCACCGGCATCTCACCGGGCCTCCGGGTGGAGAGTTCCTGCGGCCTTTCTATGGGCATCCCGCAGAAGGGGCAGGCAGGCCTCTTCGTAAACTCCCTGCCGAAAGGTTCAATATTTTTCATAGGAGATCAGACATCTCCCCTTCGTCATCATTCTATTTAAATACTCATTCCGCGGTGGACTTTTGGGGCGCCTCAATCGTCGGGTCCGGGTATCTCCAGCGTTACACAGTCATTCCCCGAACTGCAGGACTTGGAGGTCACCTTGGGCTTGCTGGGGCCCTTGCCGGACTTCATCACGTAACTGGTCCGGCTGATTACCCGCTCGAAGGACCCGGACCGGCACTTGGGGCACTCTATATCCACTTTTTCATCGTGCCTGACAAAGAGTTTTTCAAAAAGATGGCCGCACTCCAGGCAGCGAAATTCAAAGATAGGCATTTCTCTCTTCTCCCCCAAATTACATACTGAAAGGACTGGGGATTCCCGGTTTCCCGGCTCCCGACTCTTCACCTCCGCTATTATATCAACATTGGCTGACAACCGTCAAATACTGAACCCGGCAAGGTTTTTGCCACTAACCACCGGTGGACACGGCCTTAAAAAATAAATTATAATTATAGGGTGTTGAAAGGTAAGTTTTTTTGTGTGATCTTACAAAAAAACTGGACGTCAAGAAGGATAAATTAAATGGGCAACGAATTAAGGTATAGGTGCATACCGTTAAAATCATTACCGCACGACCCTGCCCCGGTCAAGTAAGGGGATATGGGGCGTAAGGTTTTTTTTCTGCCATTTAAAGTGCCCCTGTTTTTGCTATGGCAATTTTCGGGCGCCCTTTCGGGAGGCGCCACCGGCACCCGGCGGGGGTTATGGTTGGCGGTCCGTATGTGAGGAGAGGAGTTCTGAGGGCCGTCAACTAGGTGAATATATATTTATAGATTAAGGAGGTGAGCTGCGTGTATCTGGTTGAAGTTGATCGTGATAAGTGTGAGGGTTGCGGTGAATGCGCGGAAAACTGCCCCGGTTCCGTACTGGGCATGGTGGACGGCAAGGCCGAGGTAACCGGCAGCCTGGACGACTGCCTCGGCTGTGAAACCTGCACTTCCGTCTGCCCCAGCGGCGCAGTAACTTTACAGGAAACGTAATATTATCTTGCAGCGCCCCAAGGAGGTGTTAGCGTGACCTATTTTGTACTCCAGATACTGCCCTACATCACCATTGTGATTTTTACTTTCGGGCTGCTGTACAGGCTGGGCCGTTGGGCCGGGGCCAGGATTGTGCATAACATCACCCTGTCGCCATTTCCTCAAAACAATACCCAGGCTCTTACCATTGTCGGTACAGAAGTAATTTTTTTCCGCAGCCTTTTCAGTTCCGACCGGGCACTGTGGCTGGGGTCCTGGCTGATGCACATCGCCCTGTTCAACGTGATCGGGGGCCATCTGGTAGGCATCTATTTCCTGGGCAAGCAATTTATCTACATCGGCATGTCAGAGAACCTCAGCGAGCAGATGTCCGCCCTGCTGGGCACCACCTTCGGACTGATCATGTTTGCCGGCCTCCTGTACCTGCTGTACAGGCGCTTCGCCATCCCCAAGGTGAGGGAGGTTTCGTTCGCCAGCGATTACCTGCACCTTGTACTTTTGCTTACTATCGTTGTCATCGGCAATATA
Source organism: Bacillota bacterium (assembly GCA_049323615.1). GTDB lineage: Bacteria > Bacillota > Desulfotomaculia > Desulfotomaculales > Desulfocucumaceae > JBMOPD01. The sequence goes on from JBMOPD010000031.1 coordinate 40,660, forward strand.
ATGCGCCTGTGGGAGCACGATTTCGGCATCACCTACGCGCCGGTGAAAGACTACGTCACCCACCTGGTGATGCTCAAGCCCGTGCCTGCGGGCCACGAGGTCTTTACCAGGCCGTTTTTCATGCTGCACCTGTTGTTTGTGCAGATTCTGCTGATGATTTTCCCGTTCAGCAAGCTGATGCACGTACTGGGAATGTTTGCCGAGCGCTGGATTATAAACCGCCCGTACAGGGACCCAGCCCCCGGGCTGCCCAACATTGACATTGCCGCGGCGCGCAAGGCCGGACTGGGCCTGCCTTCCGGCGAAGGGGAGGTGTGAGTAAATGCCTAAATACAAGGATATGGTGCAGCCCATCAGGGCCACTGATGAGGAAATGAGAAAGATTCACATCGATCCCACGCCCGATGACCAGAAGTGCGAGAAGGCCCTTCAGTACCTTGACGAAATGCGCAAGAAGTTCAGGTCCTTTGTAATGGCCATGGAGTCCTGCGTCAAGTGCGGGGCCTGCGCCGAAAACTGCCACACTTACCTGGGCACCAAGGACCCCAACAACATCCCCACCAACCGGGCCGAGCTGATCCGCAAGATTTACAAGCGGTACTTCACCCTGGAGGGGCGCTGGTTCGGCAAGCTGGTGGGCGCCGAGGACATCAGCCTGGATGTTATCGAGCAGTGGTATTCGTATTTCTACCAGTGCAGCGAGTGCCGCCGCTGCGCCAGGGCCTGCCCCTTCGGCATCGACACCTGCGAGGTGACCTTTGTGGGGCGGCAGATACTGCACTGGCTGGGGATCGTTCCCAAGCTGCACGCCAGCGTGGGCGCGGCCATGGAAAGGACCGGCAACCACACCGGCCTGCCCAAGCCGGGCATTACGGACACCCTGGAGTTCCTGTCCGAGGAGATAATGGACGAATTCGGCGTGGACGCCCCCTTTCCGGTTGACAAAGAGGGCGCCGACATCATGTACATCCCCTCCTCGGCGGACTTCCTGCAGAACGCCTATACATTGATGGGGGCGGCGATGTTCTTCACCTACATCGGGGCCAACTGGACCATCCCCAGCACGGTGACCGAGGCCGGGAACTTCGGCCTGCTGTTCGACCAGCGGTTCACCCAGCGCCACAACGTGATGCGGCTCCTGGACGCGGCCCAGAAGCTGGGCGTCAAGAAGATCGTCTGGGGCGAGTGCGGCCACGGCTGGCGCGCGGCCAAGATGTACATCCCGACCCTGGCGGACCGGCCGGTGCGGTGGCCCATAACCCACCTGCACGACGAGGTGGCCTACTACATCAGGACCAACCAGCTCAAGCTGGACCCCACCAGGAACGACCGGCCGGTAACCCTGCACGACCCGTGCAACTACGCCCGGGCCTGCGGGCTGGTGGAAAACCTGCGCACGGTGATCAAGGCCAGCGTGGCCGACTTCAGGGAAATGACCCCCAACCGCGAGTGGACCTTCTGCTGCGGCGGCGGTTCGGCAATACTGTTTGACGACCCGGAAATGTACCAGCGGCGCATCCAGCTGTCCGCCAAGAAGGCCGAACTGGTCAGGGCCACCGGCGTGGGCGCCAACGGCGACGGGATACTCTGCGCTCCCTGCTCAATCTGCAAGGCGCAGCTTTATCCCATGGTGGAAGAGCACAAGCTTGGCGTTGAGGTAAAAGGCCTGATTGACCTGCTGGGCAAGGCCCTGGTATGGAAGTAGGGTGTAATTGTTGGTAAAAACTTTATTTCAAAGTCCCGGTGATTGACGAAGCAGCTTGTCAATGGTATCCTTGTTACTGGGGGGGACATGCAACGGGTACTGGTAGGGGTGCCGGCGGAAATTGGCGTGTTCACTCTTGTAATATAAAAAAGGCGAATAAAATCATCGCCAATATAATCTTTTAGTGGAGGTGCTTTATCAGGATGGCATCCATCAATGTCAACGGGGTGGAGATCGAAATCGACGAGGACGGTTTCATTGTTGACCCTGAGCAGTGGAACGAAGACGTGGCCAAGTATTTTGCCGGTGTTGAAGGCATCACTGACCTGACGGACGATCACTGGAAAGTGATCCATTACCTGCGTGACTATTACAAGCAGTTCCAGATTGCTCCCATGATCCGCAAACTGTGCAAAGAAACCGGCTGCAGCCTGAAGTATATCTATGAACTGTTCCCCACCGGCCCCGCCAAGGGCGCCTGCAAACTGGCCGGCCTGCCCAAACCCACCGGCTGCGTGTAAGATTTAAGCGTAAGGCTGGATTTTTAGATAAAGAACCCTACAGTTACGCATTCTCAGGCACAGGTGAGCTGTCCGGCGGCTATGCCGCCGGATGGCTGTAAAGCATTGTGCCTATTATTTTTCTAAGGGGGCGTTAAAAATGAACAACAAGATAAGCAAAATACCGCGCGTTGTGGTGGGCGCCCCCTGCGGCAGGTCGGGAAAAACCACGGTCACCCTGGGGCTGCTGGCCGCTTTAAAGAACAGGGGCCTGGCGGTCCAGCCCTTTAAAAAGGGTCCGGACTTCATAGATCCCAGCTGGATGACCACGGTCACAGGCAGGCCCTGCCGCAACCTGGACGGGTTCATGATGACCAGGGAAGGAATAATTGACTCATTCTTTAAAAATACCGCCGACGCCGACATGGGTGTGGTGGAAGGGGCCATGGGGCTCTTTGACGGTGTGGACATTGAAGGCAGCGGCAGCACCGCGGAAATAGCCAAAGCCATCGCGGCGCCGGTCATCCTGGTGGTGGACACCACCAGGATGACCAGGAGCGTGGCCCCCCTGGTCCGCGGGTTTATGCATTTCGATCCCGGGCTGACTGTGGCCGGGGTCATTCTCAACAAGGTGGCCAGGCCAAGGCATGAAAACATGCTCAGGGAGGCCCTGGAGCGGTACTGCGGCATCCCGGTGCTGGGGGTAATCCCCAAGGGCCGGCAGTTTATTATTCCCGACCGGCACCTGGGGCTTGTTCCGGCCGCCGAGAGGGACGATCTGCCGGCCTCGGTGGACGAGATCGGCCGGGCCGCCATCCGGTTTTTCGACCTGGACAGGATTATTGAGGTGGCCGGGTCCGCGCCGCCGGTGGCGGTAAACGGGCGCCGGCATCCGGCCGGGCCCGTTGAGCCGGCCGTTGAAGGGAAAAAGCCCGTAATCGGCGTCTTCAGGGACAGGGCCTTTACCTTTTATTACCCGGAAAACATTGAAGCCCTGGCCGCCGCGGGGGCCCGGCTGCTGGAGGTGGACGCCCTCAGCCAGCCCGGGCTGCCGGATATTGACGCCCTCTATATCGGCGGCGGGTTCCCCGAGGTGTTCGCCGCCGAACTGGAAGCCAATGAGGGTTTAAGGCGGTCGGTAAAGGAAAGGGTCGAGGCTGGGCTGCCGGTGTACGCAGAGTGCGGGGGGCTGATGTACCTGGCCCGCAACCTGGTCTGGAAAGGCAGGTCCTACCGGATGTCGGGCTGCCTGCCCTTTGACGTGGTGATGTCGGACCGCCCCCAGGGGCACGGATACGAAATGGTCGAGGTGGACCTTGAAAACCCGTTTTTCCCCCGGGGTACGGTGATTAAGGGACATGAATTCCACCATTCCAGGGTGGAAAATATTGATGAGAAAGAGGTTTCCTTTGCCTTCCGGGTAACCCGGGGCTGGGGTATTGACGGCAGCAGGGACGGGGTGGTATACAAAAATGTACTGGCCTGCTATAACCACCTGCACGCCCTGGCGGCCCCCGGCTGGGCCGGGGCGGTGGTGAAAAGGGCACTGGAATTCAGGGCGCGGAGGAATTCAGAATTCAGAATCCAGAATCCAGAATAAGAATACAGAAAGCCAAAAAGAATGCCTTTTTTCGGGTTCTACCGGGCCGTTTACCTTTATAGGGTGGGCGGCTTTTTTCTTGCATACTTATCCCCCCTTCAAGGCAAAATATACTCCAAATTCAGGTGTTGAAGGGGGGATGTTTTTGGCTTTCGATAATAACATTAAAAGGGCGGCCCCCTTTATTCTGGCGGCCCTGCTGGTGGTGGGCCTGGTGGTCTGGCGGGGAGCCGGCGCCTTCGGGCAGGACCGGAATCTTTACTGGGGCAGCAGCGGGCCTGATGTAACGAAGGTGCAGGCGCAGCTGAACAGGTGGGGATATTACACCGGCCCCATTGACGGTTATTATTCGGGGAAGACATTCCAGGCGGTACAGGAATTCCAGAGGAAAAACGGGCTGATTGTAGACGGAGTGGTGGGTCCCCAGACCTGGGCGGCCCTGGGTCTTCCCACGGCCAGGCAGGCCGGTACCGCTGCGGCGTCAGCGGGGGTTTCCAGGGGGGTGTCCGACAGGAGCAACGTGTACCTGCTGGCCCGGGTTATCGAGGGAGAGGCGGCGGATGAACCTTATCTGGGCAAAGTGGCCGTGGGGGCGGTGATAGTGAACAGGACCCGGAGCGGGGTTTTTCCCAGTTCCCTGGCCGGGGTGATTTTCCAGCCCCATGCCTTTGAGTCCGTAACCAACGGGCAGTACACCAGGCCCGTTTCCCCGGAGTCCCTGCGGGCCGCCCAGGAAGCGTTAAGCGGCTGGGACCCCACCGGGGGGGCGCTGTTTTTCTGGAACCCCTACAAGCCGGTTAATCCCTGGATCTGGTCAAGGCAATTGGTAACTCAAATCGGACGGCATGTTTTTGCCCGGTAAGGAGTGGTGGATGGTGAGAAGGCGCTACAGCTGGATTTTACCTTTGACCCTGGGGATTCTTTTGCTGGCCGGGATCGGCTACTGGGGCTACAGCCAGATGCTGTCCCGCAGGGCGGCCGAAACGGCGCTCAACAATAAATACAACCTGGCTTTTTACAATATGGTGAACAACATACAGAACATGGAGGTATTTCTTTCCAAGGCCCTAGTGGGCGAGGAAACCTGGCAGGACGCCCAGATTTTCATGCGTCTCTGGCAGGAAGCGGTGGCGGCCCAGGGCAACCTGGGCCAGATTCCCGTGTCCGAGGCCGCCATCGCCCGGACCATCAAGTTTTTAAACCAGGTGGGAGCCTACGCGCAGAGCCTGGCCGTGCAGACCGCCGGGGGGAAGCCCAAAACCGATGAACAGTGGCAGACCCTGCAGATGCTTTACAAGCAGGCCGGGCAGCTGAACGCGGAATTGCAGAGGGTGGAGGCCGATATAGCCAGCGGAACCCTGGCCATGAGCGAGCTGAGAAGGGAAAGCAGGTGGGTGCTGCGCAGGCAGGGTCCGCAGCTGGCAAACGGCAGCTTCCAGGTGATAGACAAAGATATGCAGCAGTTCCCCACCCTGATATACGACGGGCCCTTTTCGGACCACCTGGACCGCAGGAAGCCCCTGGGCCTGGAGGGCCCCCAGGTAAGCGGAGACCAGGCCAGAAACACGTCCCTGTCCTTCATAGACCAGCGGCCAAATGTCACCTACATAGCCAATGTGGTCAGAAAGGACAACGGCAGGATTCCCGTGTACCGCGTTGAGGTAACTCCCAGGCCGGTGAGGAACGGTGAAAAAATAGCCCTGGGCGTTTCCCAGCAGGGCGGGCGGGTAATCTGGATGCTCAACTCCAGAAATGTCGGCGGCACCGGGCTTACGGCCCGCGAGGCGGGTGACCGGGCGTCCCGTTTCCTGCGGGACCGGGGCTTTAAGGACATGGAATCCACTTACTATGAAATTCGCAACAATGTGGCCATTTACAATTTTGCCGCCACCCAGGGAGGGGTAATTCTGTACCCCGACCAGATAAAGGTGTCGGTGGCCCTGGATGACGGCCAGGTGGTGGGATTTGACGCAACCGGCTACTATATGTCCCACCGTTTGAGAAAGCTGCCCGAGCCGAAGCTGACGGCGGAACAGGCAAGGAAGAAACTGAGCCCGAGGCTTAAGGAGGTAAGTCCCGGACGGCTGGCCCTGATCCCCAGAACGGTGGACCAGGAGGTGCTGACCTATGAATTTCAGGGCCGGCTGGACAATGACGTCTTCCTGGTGTACATCGACGCCGTCACCGGGGAGGAGGAGAAGGTGCTCAGGGTAATACGCACCAACAACGGCGTGTTGACACTTTAACCGGACACCCACGCGTACATCGGGGACGGTTCTCAGTGTGAACGTACATCGGGGACGGTTCTCAGTGTGAATAAAGGGAGCTAAAGATTCACACTGAGAACCGTCCCCGATGTGAATTCTGACCCTTTCCAGGTTTTCTACACTTTCCCTGTTGACTTTTTTGAAAACACCGTGCTATAATTGCCGTAATTTCTTATAATTGTGCCGTGATGGGGAATACGGGCGAAATGTAGTCCAGAGCGAGCCGGGGAGGGTGAAAGCCCGGCGGATGAAAGTGCCCTTGCCGGCCCCGGAGCTGCAGGACCTAAAACCGCCGGGTGAGTACGTCCTGCCGGAAGCCCCCGTTAACAGGCGCCAAAAGAGGGCCGTAAAACAACGGCCAATTTGGGTGGTACCGCGGGAAAAATCTCCCGTCCCTTATTAGTATGGGGACGGGAGTTATTTTTTGGGGGAGGTGGCGGATTTGAAAGAAATACTTGAACTTTTAGAATCCAATGCCAAGCTTACCGAAAATGACATCGCCATTATGCTGTCCATGGACGTTGAGGAAGTAAAAAAGCGGATTAAAGAACTTGAAAACAATAAAACCATACTGAGGTACATTACGCTGATTAACTGGGAAAAAGTGGGGAACGAAAAGGTGTCGGCAATGATCGAGGTGCGCACGACGCCCCAGCGTGATGTCGGTTTCGATGCCGTGGCCGAGAGGATATACCGCTTTCCCGAGGTGCGCAGCGTCCGCCTGGTGTCGGGAACATACGACCTGGCCGTGTATATCGAAGGCCGGTCCATGAGGGAGGTAAGCAATTTTGTGGCTACCAAGCTGGCCACCATTGAAGGGGTGGTCAGCACCACGACGCATTTCGTCCTGAAAACCTATAAGCAGGACGGTGTAATCATTGAAGATGGTGAAGAAGACAGGAGGCTGGTGGTGTCACCGTGAGTAACAAAACCGACTGGTCCGAAAAAATCAACCCGGCTGTCCGTTCCCTGCCGCCCTCGGGAATACGCAAATTCTTCGACCTGGTCACCGAGATGAAGGGGGTAATTTCCCTGGGGGTAGGTGAGCCGGACTTTGTCACCCCCTGGCATATCAGGGAGGCCTGCATATACTCCCTGGAAAAGGGCTATACCATGTATACCTCAAACCAGGGCCTGCTGGAACTGCGGGAGGAGATTGCCCGGGACCTGGACGTCACTTACGGGGTGACCTATGATGCCCGGAGGGAGCTGCTGATCACGGTGGGAGTGAGCGAGGGCCTTGACCTGGCCATGAGGGCCCTGGTCTGCCCGGGGGACGGGGTAATCATTCCCGAGCCTTCCTATGTCTCCTATGTGCCTGCCGTCACCCTGGCCGGGGGAGCGCCCGTGACGGTGCCCACCAGCGTCGGGGACGATTTCCGGCTGACCGCCGAAAGGGTGGAGCGGGCCATTACTCCCCGCACCAAGATACTGGTTCTCTGCTATCCCAACAACCCCACCGGGGCGGTTATGCGGCGGCGGGACCTGCTGGAGATAGCCGAGGTGGTCAGGGCCCACGACCTGATCGTTATTTCGGACGAAATTTACGACCGGCTTACATACACCGGCAGCCACACCTGTTTTTCCTCGCTGCCGGGGATGCAGGACCGCACCGTTCTTTTGAACGGCTTTTCCAAGGCCTATGCCATGACGGGCTGGCGCGTAGGCTACGCCGCCGGAAATCCCGATTTTATCGCGGCCATGAACAAGATTCACCAGTACGGCATCCTGTGCGCTCCCATAACGGCCCAGATGGCCGCCCTGGAAGCCCTCAGAAACGGCCGGGAGGGCATGAAAAAGATGGTCCAGCAGTACAACCGGCGCCGCCACCTGGTTATGCAGGCGTTCAAGGAAATGGGCCTGCCGTGCTTTGAGCCGGGCGGAGCCTTTTACGCCTTCCCCGATATAAGCGCCACCGGGCTGACCTCGGAGGAATTTGCCGAGAAACTCTTGCTGGAAGAAAAGGTGGCCGTTATACCCGGCGATGCCTTCGGGCCCAGCGGCAGCGGCTTTGTCCGCTGTTCCTACGCGGCGTCGGTGGAGGACCTGGGCGAAGCCTTCAGGAGAATGGCCGGTTTTGTGAGCCGCCACGGGGTGCGGGTAAAAACCGTGGTCAATCTTTAAGGAAATTTATTATATAAAAACATATTATAGTTGGAAGGATTGTTGCCGGACGGTGTAGAAGTAAACCTTATACATAGGCAGGCTGCCCGGCCGGCCTTAAAAATTTTATATTTGCAGGATGGGAGGATGGCAGGAAAATGACCGTCAAGTACTTGCTGCTGTGTCTTTTTGTGGGTGTGCTGGTGTACAGCGGGTATACCGGCATGAAAAAAACCCGTACCGTGAACGAGTTCTTCCTGGGGGGAAGGGTGATCGGGCCGTGGCTGTCGGCCTTCGCGTACGGGACCACATACTTTTCAGCAGTAATTTTTATTGGCTACGCCGGGAAGGTGGGCTGGGGATTCGGCCTGTCCAGCCTGTGGATAGTGGCGGGCAATACCCTGGTGGGCAGCCTGCTGGCATGGTATGTGCTGGCCCGCCGCACCCGCCGGATGACGCTGCGGCTAAATGCCATGACCATGCCCGAATTTCTGGAAGTCCGCTATGACAGCCGCAGCATGAAGCTTTTTGCGGCCCTGGTCATTTTTATTTTCCTGGTGCCGTACTCGGCTTCGGTGTATATGGGCCTCAGTTACCTGTTCAACCAGATATTCGGCGTTCCCTATATTTTGGCCGTGGTGTTCATGTGCCTGCTTACGGCCCTGTACCTGATCATGGGCGGTTACCGGGCGGTGGCGCTGACCGACGTTATCCAGGGCACGGTAATGATTTGCGGAGTGGGCCTGCTGCTTTACCACGTGGTCGGGTCCCCGCAGATGGGCGGGATCGTGGAGGGGGTTAGAAAGCTGGCCGCCATAAATCCGAAACTGGCCGGCCCGGTGGGGCCTCCCGGCTGGCTGCCGCTGTTTTCCCTGGTGGTGCTGACCAGCCTGGGACCCTGGGGCCTCCCCCAGATGGTGCAGAAATTTTATGCCATCAGGGATGAAAAGGCAATTAAGCCGGCCATGATCGTGGCCACCCTGTTTGCCCTGATCATCACCTTCGGCGCCTACTATACCGGCTCCCAGGCCCGCCTGTTTTTCGATAAGCTGCCGCTTGACCCGGCCACAGGCAAGGCCACGCCGGATATGCTGATGCCGATCCTGATTAACAGCACCCTGCCGGAGACAGCGGCCGCCGTCATACTGCTGCTGGTGCTTTCGGCGTCCATGTCCACCCTGGCCTCCCTGGTGCTGGTGAGCAGTTCGGCCATTACCATAGATTTGATCAAGACCGTCAGGCCGGATATGGGTGACCGGCGGGGAACCCTGCTCATGCGCCTGTTCTGTTTGATATTTATATTCCTGTCGCTGTTGATTGCCCTGTTGAAGCCCGGTATTATCCTGAGCCTGATGGCCATGTCCTGGGGCACCGTGGCCGGTGTTTTCCTGGCTCCTTACCTGTACGGGCTTTTCTGGAAGGGAACCACGCCGGCGTCGGCCTGGGCGGGGGGATTGACCGGGCTGACCGTTTCGGTTGTACTGTCCCTCTATTATAAACTTGACCCGGGTGTAATACCGCTGGTGGGATCACTGGCCATGCTCATACCGCTGGCCGTGGTGCCGGCGGTAAGCCTTTTCACCAGGCCCCTGCCGGAGGCCCATATCGAAAAGGTTTTCGGAGAAGCCCCGGCGGCCCGGAAGGAAAAACTGCAGTTAAAGCCCGCCGGGAAATACGGCAGTTAAAACGACACCAAAGTAAGGGGAGAAGGCATATGATCTGGAACCCGCGGTACGAGTGCATGGACCGGGAAGAATTGAAAGATTTGCAGCTTAAAAGGCTGAAGGAAACTTTACAGCTGGTCTACCACCGGGTTCCCTTTTACAAAAGCCTGTTTGATCAGCACGGAGTCACTCCCGGCGACCTCCGGTCGCTGGAAGACATCAGCAAGTTTCCCTTTACCACCAAGCTGGCCCTGCGGGATAACTACCCGTACGGCCTTTTTGCCGTTCCCCTGAAGGAAGTGGTGAGGCTGCACGCATCCTCGGGGACAACGGGGAAGCCCATTGTGGTCGGTTATACCAAAAACGACCTGGAGACCTGGGCCGAACTGGTTGCCCGGATGGTTACCCAGGCCGGGGTCACCGATGAGGACGTGGCCCAGATCACCTTCGGCTACGGCCTGTTTACCGGGGCCTTCGGGCTTCACTACGGGCTGGAAAAAGTGGGGGCCACCATCGTTCCCTCGTCGGTGGGCAATACCGAAAGGCAGATCATGCTCATGAAGGACTTCGGCGCCACCGCCCTGGTGGGGACTCCGTCCTACGCCCTGCACCTGGCCGAGGTGGCCGGGAAAATGGGTGTCGGCCCCGGGGATTTGAAGCTCCGGGTGGGGCTTTTCGGGGCCGAGGCCTGGTCGGAGAGTATGCGGGCCGAGCTGGAGCGGGCCTGGGGCATCAAGGCCACCGACAACTACGGGCTCAGCGAGGTGATGGGGCCCGGGGTGTCCGGGGAGTGCCTGGAGACCGCCGGCATGCACATCAATGAGGACCACTTCCTGGTGGAGGTAATCGATCCCGATACCGGCGAGCCCGGGGAGCCGGGGGAAGAGGGGGAACTGGTAATCACCACCCTGACCAAGGAGGCCTTCCCCGTCATCAGGTACCGCACCAGGGACATTTCGAAGCTGAATTACCAACCCTGCGCCTGCGGCAGGACAACGGCCAGAATGCGCAAGGTGACCGGCAGGACCGACGACATGCTGATTATTTCGGGGGTCAATGTGTTCCCCTCCCAGATTGAAAGCGTGCTGGTGGAGATGGACGGCATCTCCCCCCATTACCAGATAGTGGTCACCAGGAAGGGGCGCCTGGACATGCTGGAGGTGCGGGTCGAGCTGACCGAGGCCTTTTCGGGGAATTTCCGGGACCTGGAGGCCCTGGAGGAAAGAATCCGTGCCCGGCTGCAGAGCGTGCTCTCCATAAGCGCCGGGGTCAGGCTGATGGAGCCATTCTCCATTGAGAGAAGCCAGGGGAAGGCCAAGAGGGTAATTGACAACCGGCCAATTGATGTATAATGTTATGGATATTTGTTTTCACGTAAGCGGAGGTGATCAGATCTTGCGCGAGCTTTTGACGGGAAATGCCGCCATCGCCCGGGGGGCCTTTGAAAGCGGGGTAACCCTGGCCGCCGGCTATCCCGGCACACCGAGCACCGAAATTTTGGAAAATTTTTGCCGTTACCAGGGGATTTACGCCGAGTGGGCCCCTAATGAAAAGGTTGCCCTGGAGGTGGGCATCGGGGCCGCCATGGCCGGCGTCAGGGCCCTGGTGACCATGAAGCATGTGGGCGTCAACGTGGCCGCCGACCCGTTGCTGACGGCGGCGTACACCGGCGTCAACGGCGGGCTGGTGATCGTTTCGGCCGACGACCCGGGCATGCACAGCTCCCAGAATGAGCAGGACAACCGCAACTACGCCCGGTTTGCCCGCATCCCCATGCTGGAGCCCGCGGACAGCGCCGAGGCCAGGGACATGGTGGGGCTGGGGCTTACGATAAGCGAGGAGTTCGACATCCCGGTGATGCTGCGCATTACCACCAGGGTGGCCCATTCCCAGGGCTTTGTGGAATTGCGGGAGCCTGTTTCCCGTTCCCTCAGGGAGTACCGCAAGGATGCCCGCAAGTGGCTGATGGTTCCTGCCTTCGGCAGGCTGCGCCGGCATTCCCTGGGGGAAAGGGTTAAAAGGCTGGCCGATTACTCCGAGAATACCCCGCTGAACTTTATACTGCCGGGGGACCGGAAGGTGGGGGTAATCACCAGCGGCATCAGCTACCAGTTCGTCCGGGAAGTACTGCCCGGGGCCGCGGTTTTAAAGCTGGGGATGACCTATCCGCTGCCCGCCGGGCTGATTAAAAAATTCGCCGCGGGAGTGGACAGGCTCATCGTGGTTGAGGAACTGGAACCTTACATCGAGGACTTCGTAAGGGGCCTGGGCCTGCCGGTGAGCGGCAAGGAGCTGTTTCCGGACAGCGGGGAGTTCAGCACCGGCCTGGTCAGGCGGGGCTTCATCGCCGCCGGGGTGATTCCCGGGCAAGAGGCCGCTCCCGTGCGGCAGTTCGAGGACATGCCGGCGGTCCCGGTGAGGCCTCCGGTGCTCTGCGCCGGGTGTCCCCACAGGGGAGTGTTCTACACCCTGCGCAAGCTTAAACTGGTGGTCACCGGGGATATCGGCTGCTACACCCTGGGCGGGCTGGCCCCCCTGGACGGGATTGACAGCTGCGTCTGCATGGGGGCCAGTATCGGCATGGCCCACGGCATCGACCGGTCCGCCCCGGCAATGCGCGGCCGGACCGTGGCCGTGATCGGGGACTCCACTTTCCTCCACTCGGGGATTACCGGGCTGCTGGACGTCGTTTACAATAACGGCAACACCACGGTGATGATACTGGACAACGGCACCACGGCCATGACCGGGCACCAGGATCACCCGGCCACCGGCAGGACCCTGATGGGTGAGAGCGCCCCGGTGGTGGACCTGGAAGGGCTGGTCAGGTCGCTGGGGGTGACCAGGGTAAGGACCGTGGACCCGCTGGACCTGGCCGGGCTGGAGGAGGCCGTCAGGGAAGAGGTGGCCGCTCCCGGCCCGTCGGTGATTATCGCCCGCAGGCCCTGCGTTCTGATTAAAAGGCAGGCCGCCGCTTCCCCGGTCACGGTGGACCGGGAAGCCTGCACCGGCTGCAAGACCTGCCTCAAGCTGAGCTGTCCCGCCATTTCGGTCACCGACAAGACCTGCTCCGTCGACCCGGTATCCTGTACAGGGTGCGGCCTGTGCGTGCAGGTGTGCAAGTTCGGAGCCCTGGCGGGGGCGGAAGGAGGCGGGGCCGGTGCTTAAACCCCTGGATATTCTTCTGGTGGGCGTGGGAGGCCAGGGAACCATCCTGGCCAGCAGGGTGCTGGCCCATGTGGGCCAGTCCATGGGATATGACATTAAAGTTTCGGAGATACACGGGATGGCCCAGAGGGGAGGCAGCGTGGTCACCCAGGTGCGCATGGGGGAAAAGGTGTACACCCCGCTCATCGAGGAGGGTGGGGCCGACGCCATCCTGGCCTTTGAAAAGCTGGAAGGGCTGCGCTGGCTTTCCTACCTCAAGCCGGACGGCAGCATGATCGTCAACGACCAGGCCATTTACCCGGTGCCGGTGCTGGCGGGGCTGGCCGCCTACCCCGGTGACATCACGGGCTACCTGAAATCCAAGGTCAAAAACACCGTGGTGGTGGACGCCCTGGGCATGGCCGGGGACTGCGGCAATGTCAAGGCCGCCAATGTTGTCCTTTTGGGAGTGCTGGCCTCCCGCCTGCCTTTCCCGGAGGAAAAGTGGCAGGAGGCCCTGGAGGCCAGGGTGCCGGCCAGGTTCCTGGAATTGAACAGGGCGGCCTTCAAGGCGGGATATGACTTAGGGATTGGGGATTAGAAGCCGGGAGTGCCATTTTTTGTCTTTATCCCAGATGGATTTGGAATAAACAAAGAAGAAAACCCGGGTTGTTTGGCCGGGTTCTCCTTTAAGCAGTTTACTCCGCCGCCTTGTAAAAAGGCGGCTTTTTGATCAGGCTCGAACCTCGAACTTCGAACCTTGAACTTCGAGTTAAGCCTTTTGGATATGGTAAAAAAAGAGTATAATAAACCAAGAGAAATTTGAACCGGCGTGCTTTACCGCTTTCGGGGCCGGGGTTTCCCCCAACCCGGGGGCGTATTATATTTTTTTGGCACGGCGTTGATTTTAAGGAGGCATTGTTTGGGGAAATGAGCGGGATAGTGGAGAAAACTCGCCGGTCTCTGGCCGGGATGCTGAAAAAGGCGGCCGGAACGGCCGGCCAAAAGGGTACTCTGCCGGAGGTGGAGATGCCGGACTTTGTGGTGGAGGTGCCCAGGGAAAGGGACCACGGCGACTTTGCCACCAACATCGCCATGCTGCTGGCCAGGCCCGCCCGCAGCGCCCCCCGCAGGATAGCCGAGATACTGGCGGGGGAGCTTGACCTGAAGAATTCGCCGGTGGAGAGGGTGGAGGTGGCCGGCCCCGGTTTTATTAACTTTTACCTGAAGCCTGACTGGGCATACGCCGAGCTGCCGCAGATCCTGAGGCTGGATGAAAATTACGGCCGGGTTGATATAGGCGGCGGGAAAAAGGTGCAGGTGGAATTTGTAAGCGCAAACCCCACCGGCCTTTTACACATGGGCAACGCCAGGGGCGCCGCGCTGGGGGACAGCCTGGCCTCCCTGCTGGATTTCGCCGGGTTTGATGTAACCAGGGAATTTTATATAAATGACGCCGGCAACCAGATTGAACACTTCGGGCGGTCCCTGGAGGCCCGCTACCTGCAGCTTCTGGGCAGGCAGGCCGAGGTCCCGGAGGAGGGGTACCACGGCGAGGACATAATTGAAACCATGAAGGGATTTGTCCAGAAATACGGGGACAGGTACCTGGACGCCTCCCCGGAGGAAAGGCGCCGGGACATGGTCAGGTACGCCCTGGCGGAAAAGATCGGGGCCATCAGGACCACCCTGGAGGAGTTCGGGGTGGTGTACGACGTGTGGTTTTCCGAGCAGTCCCTGCATGACTCCGGGGCGGTCCGGGAGGCCATAGAACGCCTCCGCCGGCGGGGACATCTCTACGAACAGGAAGACGCCCTCTGGTTCAGGGCTTCGGACTTCGGGGTGGAGAAGGACGAGGTGGTGGTGCGCAGCAACGGCGTGCCGACGTATTTCGCGGCCGACATAGCCTACCACATGAACAAGTTTGAGCGGGGGTTCGACCGGGTGATCAACATCTGGGGGGCGGACCACCACGGCCATGTGCCCAGGATGAAGGGGGCCGTCGCCGCTCTGGGGTACGACCCCGGCGCCCTGCAGATTATCATCATGCAGCTGGTAAGGCTGTACAAAAACGGTGAAATAGTGCGCATGAGCAAGCGCACGGGGCAGTTTGTCACCCTGGAGGAACTGATGGAGGAGATCGGCAGGGATGCGGCCAGGTACTTTTTTGTTATGCGCAGCCCGGACAGCCACCTGGAATTTGACCTTGATCTGGCCGGGGCCAGGACCAATGAGAACCCGGTCTATTACATACAGTACGCCCACGCCCGCATATGCAGCATTTTGAGGCAGCTTGAGGAGACGCACAGGGAATTCCCGGACCCGGACCGGGCGGACCTGTCCCTGCTGGGAGAGGAGCCGGAAAGTTTATTAATCCGCAAACTGGCGGACTTTCCGGAAGAGGTGGCGGCCTCGGCCAAAGACATGGCCCCCCACCGGATGGCCCGCTACCTGCACGAGGTTGCCGGCCTGCTGCACAGTTTTTACAACGCCCACCGGGTTATTTCCGGCCACCCCGGGCTCACCGACGCCCGGCTGGTGCTGGTGAACGCCACCCGCATAGTGCTCAGGAACGGGCTTAAATTGCTGGGCCTGTCCGCCCCGGAGAGAATGTAAAATTCACATCGGGGACGGTTCTCAATGTGAATGACTCGCATCGGGGACGGTTCTCAATGTGAATTTATCTACCACTGAGTATTGAAAGGAATGTATTATTTTGAAAGAAATTGCACTTTCCCTTGGTACCGGGCTGCTGGTGGGGGTGGTGTTTGCCCTGTTGAGGCTGCCGGTGCCGGCGCCTCCCACCGTGGCCGGGCTGGCCGGCATTGTGGGCCTTTTTCTGGGCTATGCGGCGGCGGTAAAAATGGGCTGGGGAGGAAAGTAGCTCTTAAGAGGGACTAAGAGGTCAGGAGACAGGAGACAGAAGACAGAATAAAAATAACCAATTCCTAGCCGGAGTGTACGGAGGGGGGAGGACCTTTCAGGCCGGAGCGTAAATACCGGAGGTTGTTATCCGGCTCTTGGCGACGGAGCGTATGGAATGCCGGGCCGGCTGCAGGACGCAGCCGGAAGCCCGAACCGAAGCAGGACGCTGAGTTGAGGGCGGTCGGCATGACCGTAAGCGACGAGCATAGAGCCGGTTCAACCGCAGGATCGAAAGCCCGGGCTGAAAACCGCACCCCCGGCCACAGATTTTCATTGTCCGTGGTGCCGCATTTTTACGGCATGGGGGTTTGGATTCTGGATTCCAGTAGCCGGCAGCCGACTGCTGATGGCTATTAATTGTTGACATTGTCCTTTCCCGGCGGATAGAATATGAGAGGTAGTTTAATAACCATTTCCAGATAATAGGAGGCTTGCATGGCAAAATTTGTATTTGTCACCGGCGGAGTGGTTTCATCTCTTGGTAAAGGCATCACCGCAGCTTCCCTGGGACGTCTTTTGATAAGCCGCGGAGTTAAGGTTGCCATACAAAAACTGGACCCCTATATCAATGTTGACCCCGGGACCATGAGTCCCTACCAGCACGGCGAGGTGTTCGTCACCGATGACGGCGCCGAAACAGACCTGGACCTGGGACACTACGAGAGATTCACCGATGTAAACTTAAGCCGAAACAGTAATGTTACCACGGGTGGAATTTATGATTCCGTGATCAGTAAGGAGCGCAGGGGTGACTACCTGGGCGCCACCGTCCAGGTCATTCCGCATATCACCAATGAAATAAAGGACCGCGTTGTCAGGCACGCCCGGGAAACCCAGGCCGAAGTGGTAATCACAGAAATCGGGGGGACGGTGGGTGACATCGAATCCCTGCCCTTCCTGGAGGCCATCAGGCAGCTGCGGACCGACCTGGGCCGGGAAAACGTGATGTATATTCACGTTACCCTGGTGCCCTACCTGAAGGTGGCCAATGAACTGAAGACCAAGCCCACCCAGCACAGCGTCAAGGAGCTGCGCAGCATAGGTATTCAGCCTGATGTCATCGTGTGCCGGACAGAGAAGCGCTTTTCCAGGGAACTGGAGGAAAAACTGGCCCTGTTCTGCGATATAGACAAGGACGCGGTCATTCAGGCCGTTGACGCCTCTTCAATATATGAGGTGCCCCTGATGCTGGAAGAGGAGGGCATGGCCGGGATAGTGGTGCAGCGCCTGGGGCTTTCCTGCGGCCGGCCGGACCTTGCGGAATGGCGGAACATGGTGGCCGGCATGAAAAATTTGACCGGCACGGTTACCATCGGGCTGGTGGGCAAGTATGTGTCCCTGCCCGACGCCTATTTAAGCGTGGCCGAAGCCCTGCGGCACGCCGGGCTGCATCACGGGTCGGCGGTGGATATCCGCTGGATCAATTCCGAGGAACTGGAGGAGGTCCCGGCCGCCAAGCACCTTGATAACGTGGACGGCGTGCTGGTTCCCGGCGGATTTGGCGACCGGGGAATAGAGGGAAAAATAAACGCCATCACCTATGCCAGGGAAAACAAGCTTCCTTACCTGGGGATATGCCTGGGCATGCAGCTGGCAGTGGTGGAATATGCGCGGAACATAATGGGCTGGCGGGAAGCCAACAGCTCGGAGTTCAGTCCCAACACGCGGTACCCGGTGATCGACCTGCTTCCGGAACAGAAAAAACTTGACAAGATGGGCGGCACCATGAGGCTGGGACAGTACCCCTGCCGGCTGGCGGCCGGGACACTGGCCCACAGGGCCTACGGCCAGGAAATAATCAACGAGAGGCACAGGCACCGGTACGAACTTAACAACATATACAGAAAAGAACTGTCGGAGCGGGGGCTGATTATAAGCGGAACGCTGCCCGACGGGTACCTGGTGGAAGTAATCGAGTTGCCCGATCACCCCTGGTTTGTGGCCACCCAGTTCCACCCGGAATTCAAGTCCAGGCCCAACCGTCCCCACCCGCTGTTCCGGGACTTTATAGGGGCGGCCATTGGTTACCGGGACTCAAAACAGGAGAGATAATATACTGACCGATTGACCTGACAGCTCCGGCCGTTGGGTTTTTTTGTTGCATTGTAAGGGCCGGGACAACAAAGACTAAGTCTTTGAGGGGGGAAAAACTTGACCAGGAAAAAAATAATCGGGGGAATAGTGCTGGGCGCGGCTGTTTTGTCGCTGCTGGCGGCGCTTTTGGTAAGGGCCGGCCACCCGGACAACAAAAGAGGCGCCGCTTATACGGGGATTGGGCCGGCGGTGGGCATCATCGAAATAGAGGGCATGATCGTGGGGGACAGGTCCGCCGCCGGCCTGTTCGGAGAAGGCGCATCCGGGTCCCGGACGGTTATGGCCCAGCTGCGCCAGGCGGCCAGGAATCCGGACATCAAGGCCGTGGTTCTGCGGATGAACAGCCCGGGCGGAACCACCGCGGCCTCCCAGGAAATTGCCGACGAAGTGAAGAAACTGAAAAAATCGGGCGTCAAGGTGGTTACCTCCATGGGGGACGTGGCGGCGTCGGGCGCCTACTGGATTGCCGCCTCTTCGGATAAGATAGTGGCCAATCCGGGGACCATTACCGGCAGCATCGGGGTGTTGATCCAGACCACCAACTACCGGGGGCTGTTTGACAAGCTGGGTATCGGTTCCACCACTTTCAAAAGCGGCGCCTATAAGGACATGGGTTCTCCGGTAAGGCCGATGACTGAGGAAGAGAGACGGATATTCCAGTCGATGGTGGATGATACATACCTTCAGTTTATCGACACGGTGGCCGGGGGCCGCAATCTCAGCCCCGACGTGGTACGCCGGCTGAACGGACGCGTATTGACCGGGCGGCAGGCCATGGAGGTGGGGCTGGTGGACCAGTTGGGCAATTTTTATGATTCCATCAGCCTGGCGGGGGAAATATCCGGGCTGGGCAAAAACCCCAGAACGTTGAACCTTACCCCGAAAAGGCCGTGGTGGCAGTTTTTCGATGACATGGCCAGTTCCTTAAGCCAGGGCAAATCTCCCCTTACCGGGGTCCGGGGGTATCCCGGCGTGCTGCTGCTGTGCCCGCCCATTGAGATGTGAGATGTGTGAAGTGGGAGGTGAGAGAGATGGATGACAAGGATTATCGGGAATCATTATTTAAAGAGGCCGAAAGTGATTTGCAGCCCATGCCGGGATTTCTGGAATTGATTTACGGCGTCCTTTTCGACCCGGTTAAAACCTTTCAGCGGATAGCGGAATCTCCGCCGCTGAAGAATGTGGTCCTGATATTCTCCCTGGTCAAGCTGCTGTCGGTACTGGTGGGGGGATATCTGACAGCAAAATTTGTGTTTGCCGACTTTGCCGGCGGTACCCCCGCCGGGTTAGAGAAACTGGTCAGGGCCATGGTGCCGGTGGCGGCTGTTTTCGGTCTGGTCTACGAGTACATAAAATGGTTTGTTTACAGCGGCCTTTTATACTTCCTGGCCGAGCTGTCCGGCGGCAGGGGGAGGGCCGTGGGGGTTTTTGCGGCCACCGGCCTGGCGTCGCTTCCTGCCCTGCTTGCCCTGCCCGTTCAGATACTGGCGGCCATCCTGGGCGGTGTTGGCGGGGTGGCCTGGTTTATTAACATTCTTCTTTCCTTTGCCGTTCTGATCTGGGGTGTGGTCCTGGTGATCACCGGGGTGAGGGAAACCCAGCGCCTTTCCACCGGCAGGGCCGTGATGGTGGCTTTCACCCCGGTGATCACCCTGGTGATTCTTTCGGTGGTTATGCTGGTATTACTTTTGGCCCTGGCAGCGGGACCTCTCGACTTATTCTTAAATCAGATGGAAGATATAAATTTTTAAAGGAATTTTTATCCAGCCGGCGAATTTAATCCATTGGAAGGAGGCATAAAATCAATGGCTGAAAAAGATTTTAGTCTTCTGATTGTTGACGACCAGCAGGGTGTGCGCCGGCTCCTTTACGAGGCGTTCAGCGATGAGGGCTACCGGGTCAGGATAGCGGCGGGAGGGCAGGAGGCCCTGAAAATGATCTGCCAGGAAATGCCGGACATTGTCCTTTTAGATATCAAAATGCCTGGTATGAACGGCCTGGAAACTCTCGCGGAATTGAGAAAAACCGACCCCGAGGTGCCCGTTTTGATGATGACTGCTTACGGAGACCTGGAAATGGTGAGCCAGGCAAAAAAACTGGGAGTCAGGCATTACATAACCAAGCCTTTTGATTTGAACGAGGTAAGGCTTCTGGTGAAGGCCTTGCTTGTAGACTCCTCCCGGAAAACAGATGAATTTCAAGAAATAGGGTAATTACTATAGAGGAATTTATTTATCGACAGCGAAATTTACCTGTAAAAATATCAGGCTTTCCAAAGGCTCTGCACAAACCCGAAGGGAGGTATAACCCGTGCCTGTGGAAACTGAAAAAATCCTGGCCATGCGCTGTCCGGAATGCGGCAGACTGGAGTACCACAGGCTGCAGCGGTTTGCCGTTGCCTGCGGCAAAAGCCTGGATATCAAGTGCTCGTGCGGTTCGCCCAAACTGGCCATCAGCACCAGGAACCGCTCCGACTACCGGATAAGAATATCCTGTGTTTATTGTGACGGGTACCACAGCCGGCTTATCTCCGGAAAACAAATCTGGTCTTCACCGGAGGTCATAGATCTCCTTTGTTATGACACCGGACTTGAGCTGGGTCATATCGGCCGCAAGAAAGAGGTTGAAAAAATAGTTTCCGGCCGGGAAAAAGAACTGGAGGTACTGGTAAACGAATTTGGCCGGGACAACTACTTTCACAACAGCAAGATCATGTATGAGGTGCTCCAGTGCCTGCACCAGATAGCCGAGAAAGGAACGCTGTACTGCCAGTGCGGCAATCACCAGATCGGGGTGGATATTTTCCCGGACCGGCTGGAGCTTCACTGCAGCAAATGCGACAGTGTCAATATAATTTACGCCGAAACAGAAGATGATTTACAGGTGATTCAGCAGGTGGAGGAAATCGAGCTGGTGAAAAACGGCTTCGAGTACCTGGACAGCCTGGTCAGGGCCGGAAAAACCAAAAAGAGTCCCGGCCGGAAGAATAAACAGACATAAATATGGTCAAAGAGAGAAACAATTTTGAGGGGGGAAAAAATATGTCATTTGTTCCGGTGGCAGATCTGCTTAAGGAGGCCGAGGCCGGGGGATACGCGGTCGGGGCCTTTAACTGCAACAACATGGAGATAGTTCAGGCTATTGTCAGGGCGGCCGAGGCTGAAAAGGCGCCGGTGATCATGCAGGCCAGCCAGGGCGCCATAAAATATGCCGGCATCGGATATATTGTGTCCATGGCCAGGGAGGCCGCTGCTTCGGTGAAGGTTCCGGTGGCGCTGCACCTGGATCACGGGACCGGGTATGACCAGATACTGTGGTGCATCAGGGCCGGCTTCAGCTCGGTGATGATAGACGGGTCGAAACTCCCCCTGGAGGAGAATATCGCCATTACCCGCCGGGTGATAGAAACCGCCTATCCCCTGGGCATATCGGTGGAGGCCGAACTGGGGAAAATAGGCGGCACTGAGGACGACATCACGGTGTCGGAGCGGGAAGCGATGTTTACCGATCCGGAAGAGGCCGGGTACTTTGTGGAAAAAACCGGGGTCGGCTCCCTGGCGGTGGCCATCGGAACGGCTCACGGCAGGTACAAGGGGGAGCCCAGGCTGGACTTTGAAAGGCTTAAAAAGATACGCTCCCTGGTCAAAATACCCATTGTGCTGCACGGTTCTTCCGGCGTCCCCGATGACGCCGTCGCCGAAGCCATCAGGCTGGGAGTGCGCAAGGTCAATATAGACACCAATATCAGGGAGGCCTTTGTTGACGCGGCCAGGAAGGTAATGGAGGAAAAGCCCGGTGAAATAGACCCCCGTAAGATACTGGGCCCCGCCAGGGACGCGGCCACTGAAATAATCAGGGAAAAAATAAGGCTTTTCGGCAGCTCGGGAAAAGCGTGACATAGCTAAAGGGATAGCCTTGGAGGTCAGGATTCTGACGGGAGGGGATTACCATTAAGATATTCATCGACTCCGCCAATATAGACGAAATACGCGCCGCCTACGAACTGGGGGTGATCAGCGGGGTAACCACCAATCCTTCCCTGATCGCCAGGGAGGGCAGGGACTTTGCCCGGGTGGTCAGGGAAATCACGGCCATTGTGGACGGCCCCATCAGCGCCGAGGCAGTGAGCACCGAGGCTTCCGCCATGGTAACCGAGGCCCGGCAGCTGGCGGCCGTTCACCCCAATATAGTGGTCAAGATCCCCATGAACGCCGAGGGGTTAAAGGCCGTCAAAGTACTGTCCGGCGAGGGGATTAAAACCAACGTCACCCTGGTTTTTTCGGCCAACCAGGCCCTGCTGGCCGCCCTGGCCGGCGCCGCCTACGTCAGCCCCTTTGTGGGCAGGCTGGATGATGTCGGTTACAACGGTATGGAACTGATCGAGCAGATAATGGCCATTTTCTCCAATTACGGTATAGAAACAGAGGTGATTGCCGCCAGTATCCGCCACCCGGTCCACGTTACCGAGGCCGCCCTGGCCGGCTCGGATATAGCCACGGTTCCCTACAAGGTAATCATGCAGATGCTGGATCACCCGCTGACAGATATCGGCATCAAGAAATTCCTGGCCGACTGGGAGAAGGTGCCCAAAAAACAACCTTAAAGCCTTTATTTATTATATAGGGACTGGAAAAGAGGCAATAATATTTAAATAAAAAACATGCTTTGCCGTGTAAGAAAGGATTTTCCGTGCTTATAAGACTGGCAAAAAGATATGTCCGGCAGCTTAAAGAAACTTACAACAGGGTTATGGACCTCCCGGACTCCCCGAGAAAAATTGCCCTGGGTGTGGCCCTGGGCACCGCTCTGGACTTTCTTCCCATACCATTCATAAGTATTCCCGTTTCCTTTTTACTGGCCAAGCTGGCCAGGGTCAACGCCGCTGCCGCGGTGCTGACGGTTATATTTTTTAAGTGGGCCGTTCCCTTCTTTTTCGCCTTTAACTATTTTGTCGGCAAGGCCATGCTGGGGGGAGACACCCCGCAGGCAGCAGGCCAGCCGGTGTCCCTGCTTGATTTCAGCGCCTGGGTGGAGTGGCTGGGACAGCTGGGCTACCCCTTCATGCTGGGTGCCGCCGTAAACTCACTAACTGCCGCCGTTGTAGCCTATTTCACCGTCAAGGCCCTCCTGGACTGTCGCCGGAAAAAACGCAGGCCTTTGTCCGTGAAGCTTTCCCGCCCCAATTGAAATCCGCTGAATAATAAAACAAATCCGGTTCCCGCAAGCCTTTGGCGGGCCGGAAAGATAATGGGGGGTTTCCCTTGCCTTACACCGAAAATGATTTAGAAAACAAAACCATGCAGGAACTTTACAGAATTGCCAGGGATCTGGACCTGACCGGGTATTCCAAGCTGCGCAAGAAAGAACTTATTTTTGAGGTAATGAAAAAACAGAACGAGCAGTCCGGCCTGATCATGGCCAGCGGGGTGCTGGAAATCATCAACGAGGGATACGGCTTTTTAAGGCCCTTCCAGTACCTGCCCAGCTACGACGACATTTATGTTTCGGCCTCCCAGATCAGAAAATTCGACCTCCGCACCGGGGACCTGGTGCGGGGGCTGGTGCGGGGGCCCAAGGACAACGAGAGATATTTCGCCCTGCTCAGGGTGGAGGAGGTAAACGGCCTCAACCCCGAACTGGCCGCCGAAAGACTGCACTTTGACGCCTTCACCCCGCTTTATCCCAATGACCGGATCAGGCTGGAAATGGACCCCGACCGCTATTCCACCCGGCTCATCGACCTGATCGCGCCCATCGGCAAGGGGCAGAGGGGACTGATTGTGGCCCCCCCGAAGGCCGGCAAGACCATCCTGCTCAAGGACATAGCCCACAGCATAACCAGAAATCACCCCGAAATTTACCTGATAGTGCTGCTTATAGATGAAAGGCCGGAAGAAGTGACCGATATCGAGCGCTCGGTGGAGGGCGAGGTGGTCAGCTCCACCTTTGACGAGCCGGCCGAAAACCATGTCAAGGTGGCCGACATGGTGCTGGAAAGGGCCAAGCGCCTGGTTGAGCACCGCTTTCACGTGGTTATCCTGCTGGACAGCATCACCCGCCTGGCCAGGGCGCACAACCTGGTGGTGTCGCCCAGCGGGCGCACCCTGAGCGGCGGCGTGGACCCCGCCTCCCTGCACCGTCCCAAGCGGTTTTTCGGGGCGGCCCGGAACCTGGAGGAGGGCGGCAGCCTGACCATCCTGGCCACGGCCCTGGTGGAAACCGGGAGCCGCATGGACGATGTGATTTTTGAGGAATTCAAGGGCACCGGCAATATGGAGCTGATCCTGGACAGGCGCCTGGCCGAGCGCAGGATATTTCCGGCCATTGACGTGGTCAGGTCGGGAACCCGCAAGGAGGAGCTGCTGCTTACCAACTTTGAGCTGGACTGGATGTGGCACTTCCGCAAGGCGGTGGCCGGGATGGCCCCGGTGGAGGCCATGGAGCTGATGCTGGACAAGATCAGGAGATACAAGACAAACCTGGAGCTGATGCAGTCCTTCCGGGAGCTGCGCCGCAGTTCCATGTAGCCGTCATATTAAGCCGCAGTAAATTTTAGCCGCCGGCAGGGCGGCTTTTTTATCGTTAAAGAAAGTATATGTCGATTTAAAGTACTGAAGTAAACCTTTGGTTTGCATACAAACCCCATAATAGCTTTATGGCGCATTGGAGAAGACATCGCACTCGCGAACCCGACCTGCGACTGAACAGTCTCTATAGCTCTTTGCCGACGGAAGCCGACCG
>JBMOPD010000032.1:0-8087 GCA_049323615.1 Bacillota bacterium
TTCTAACACACCGAAAGCGGTATAAGTACGGTGAGCAATCGCTGCTTCCCCCTGTGGGAGGTAGAGGAAAGTCGAGACACGCATATCCGTTAGGGTATAAAATGGTGCCCGGCGCAAGCCGGGGCAGGGCGACCTGACGACGGCAAAACAGGCTGGAACCCGGTGGGGTTCCAGCAGGGAGTAGCCATAAAGTGCCACAGAAACTATGTCACCGGGCGACCGGTGAGTGCAAGGGTAAACTCCTCCAGCGTGCAACCCAAATAGGCAGTTTTTAACTGCGGGTAGGGGCATCCCCGCAAGGGGAAGGGATATTTATCCCTAGATAGATGATTGCTTGAAACAACAGAATCTCGTATACAGCCGTGCTTAAAACCAAGGTGTGTTAAATGGAAATAAACCTCGTGAATTGGCGGGGTTTTTATTTTTTGGCGGTTGATAAAGACTGGACCGGGAGGCATCTTTATACTATATTTATATATATAAGTAGTTATATATATAAAGTTTTATTTATGGGGAGGTGATGCTGTGTCGCTTAAATACGCTCTGCTGGGCTTTCTGAATTGTTCCAACATGACCGGATACCAGTTGAAACAGCATTTTGACCAGTCAATCCGGCATTTCTGGAGCGCAAACCTTAGCCAGATTTACCCAGCCTTGAGTCAGATGGAAAAAGAGGGGCTTCTCACCATGGAGGTGGAGTACCAGGAAAAACACCCGCCCAGAAAGGTCTACCGGATTACCGACGCCGGGAGAAAGGAACTGAGGCGCTGGCTGGCTGAGCCCATCGGGCTGATGACGGTCAGAGTCCCCTTTCTTGTCAAGGTTTTTTTCGGGGCAAACCTTGAAAAAGAAGAGATACTGGGGCTTTTAAGAGAGCAGTTGGATCTGCACCAAAGGCAGTTGGATCAGTATCTTAACATAAAAAAAGGATTTAAAGAACATATCGAGACTGTGGGAATGGAGAAAGAGGTCTTCTTCGCCGGCCTTACCCTGGAGTCCGGGATAAAATTCGAGAGGGCCTGGATAGAGTGGTTTGAAGAGGCCATTGAAAAAATTGAAAGGGGTTTGTGGGATAAGTGATGGTAGGCGGGAAAATAGTTCGGGCGGCACTGGTCCTGGTTCTCTTGATGGCATTGGGCGCCGTTGCGGCCTGCGGCAAAAAGGACAAGGCGGAGCCTGCTGTTGAGGCAAGGCTGGTGGAGACTGTGCTAATGCAGGTGGAAAAGGCATCCCGCTACTCGGAACTGTCGGGTACTCTTCAGCCTGAGGAAGAGGCTCTACTTTCATTTGAGGCGGCGGGCCGCATTGTTGAAATGGCATACAGGGAAGGGGACCGGATAAGCGCCGGCGATCTGATGGCAAGTCTGGACGCGGCCGAGTACTCGGTACAGGTGGCCCAGGCCAAAACAGGTCTCGATAAAGCCCTGGTGAATTACCAGAAGGCAAAGGACGACTTTGCCAGGATGGATCAGCTCTACAACCAGGGTGCCCTTTCAAAATCAGACTTTGAAAATGCTCAAAACCGTCTGACCGTGGCCGAAAAGGATTATTCCTACGCACAGCAGGCGTACTCCCTGGTGGCGGGGGCCGGTCCGGGATCGGGCAAAGACCGGCTCAGGGCGCCCATCGGCGGAACTGTGCTGGCCAAGCTTTCTTCGGCGGGTCAAACAGTGGGCATTGGTACCCCGGTTTACCGCATAGGCCGGATTGATACCCTGAAAGTGGTGCTGCCCGTTCCTGACTACGAGATTTCACTGTGGAAGGTGGGGGAGACCGTTGCCCTGACTCTTTACAAAGATAACCGCGAGGGAAAGATAACCCGTATCTTCCCCACCACCAGCCAGGGATCCGGCACCATCGGGGTGGAGGTCACAATAGCCAATCCCAACCGGGACTGGTTTCCGGGTCAGGTGGTGAGGGCGGTACGGGCTGTTGAAACCAGGGAAGGACTGTTTTTGCCGGCGGAGGCCGTTATGAGCCGGGGCGAGGGCAAGCCGTACGTGTTTATCGCCAATGGAGAAACAGCTGTAAAAACACACGTTACCACCGGCGACCTGATCGGCACCCGCCTGGAGATAACTTCCGGGCTGAAAGCGGGAGACAGGGTGGTGGTCAGGGGGGCTGACCTGCTTTCCGACGGCGGTGTCATCAAACAGGCAGGGGAGGCTAAAAAGTGATTGAATACCTGCTGAAAAAGCGTAAAATCACGCTGGTGTTCCTTGCCATGGTGATAGCCGTCGGCTTTTTGAGCCTTTTACAGCTGCCACGCCAGGAACAGCCGGATGTTATCATAACATTCGCCACCGTTACCACCGTTTATCCCGGCGCCTCCCCCGAAAAGGTGGAGCAGACAGTCACCAAAAAGCTGGAGCAGAAGATAAAGGAGCTGCAGGGGGTAAAGACAATCAGGTCCACCTCCGGCTTCGGCTACTCCAGCATTGTGGTGGAATGCAAGGACGGCCTGGACCCGAAGGAGGTCTGGGATGAGCTGCGCAAAAAGGTAAAGGACTCCGAGGCCGATCTTCCCGATGACGCAAAAAAGCCGGTAATAAACGACGATTTGAACAAGGCTGCTTTTTATACATTTAACGTGACAGCCGATACCAGGGACCAGCTTTACAGCCTGAGGGACACGTTGAAGCTTTGGAGGGACGAACTGAGAACTCTGCCCAATGTGGCCGACGTTTCCATCGGAGGGCTTCCGGAACAGGAGGTCCGCGTCGATGTGGATGCCCAGAAGCTTTTGCATTATGGTATTACCTGGACACAGGTAATGGCGGCTGTAAAATCACAAAACGAAAGAATCCCCATAGGCGACCTGAAGGTTGACGGCCGGACATTCCAGCTAAAGCTGCCGGATACTTATAAGATGGAGGAGCTTAACCAGGTTGTGGTTATCCGCACCAGGGAAGGGGTTCCTGTTTACCTGAAAGATATCGGCAGGGCATACCTCACCAATGGTGATGTAAAGGTATACGCCTATCACAACGAGAAGCCTGCGGTGGTGATGGGGGTAATCGTGGAGAAGGGCGCCGACGTCCCCACGCTGCAGGCCCGGGTGAACAAGATGATGCAGTCACTGCAAAAAACCCTGCCGCCATGGGCCAGGGTGGAGCCTGTCTATTCACAGAGCAAAACTGTGGAGGACCTGTACAGCGACCTGATGCGCGAAATGATAATAGCCATAGCGGCGGTGATGTTTGTCTGCACCCTGGGGCTGAATTTCGTAACCGCCCTGATAATAGCCTTCGCCATACCTATATCCATGGCGGTGGGGCTTATCTTCCTCCAGCCCCTTAATATCACCATTAATATGATGTCCATCTTTGCCCTTATCGTTGTGCTGGGTATACTGGTGGACGACGCCGTGGTGGTCAACGACAACATAGAGAGGCACCTGTTCGTCCTCAGGGAGCCGCCTTTTACGGCAGCCGTCAACGGTGCCAGGGAGGTTTCAGTCTCTATTCTCACGGCCACCATGGCCACGGTTTTTTCCTTCGGGCCGCTTTTCTTCCTGAGGGGCAATTCCGGGGAGTTTATAAAACCAATACCGGTGATTATAACCCTGACCATGATCACATCAATGATAATGTCCCTGACGGTGATTCCCATATTCCGCCACTGGTATGAAAGGCGCTACCCCAGGGGGGCTGATGGCGGTCAAAAGCAGGCGGGCCTCCTGGGAAGGCAGCTTAACAGCCTTACGAAGTGGTACGCCAACAGCCTTATGCCGCGTATGCTTAAAAAGCCGCTGCGCACCGGCTTAATCGGCGTTTCCATCGGCACGCTGGCCTACGGGCTGATAGCCTTTACTCCGGTTGAGCTTTTCCCCATGGCCGACCGGGAGGAAATGCCCATCAACATACGCCTGCCGGTGGGGACCGGTGTTGAGGAGACACACCGGGTGGTGCTTGATGTGAGAAACTGGGTGATGCAGCAGCCGGGAGTCAAGTCAGTGGAGGCCATTGCCGGCGCCAGGGCCGACATATGGTACGGCCACGGCACCGAAATCTCCGGTGTTTCCGGAGGAAGGGGGCAGTTGGTGGCCAAACTGGACCTGGACAAGGTTGATATGGACGAGACCATAGACCGCTGGCGGGAGGAGTTCAAGCAAAGGTACCCGGGCGTTGTGGTCTACCCCAGCGGCCTTCAGACCGGTCCTCCTGTGGGTGACCCCATCACCGTCCACATTTTCGGAGACGATATAGGCAAGCTGCGGGCCCTGGCCCAGGAGGCCGTAGACAGGATTTCAAAGGTGCCGGGAGCCCAGGATATACAGGACAATTTCGGGCTGGACCGCCATACCCTGGAGTTTCAGGTGAACAAACAGATGATGGACCAGAAGATGGTCAGCTACTCCGACATTTCCAGGACCCTGCGGCTGGTGAGCGAAGGCATAACCATAGGACAGTATGACAACGGCAAGGACCTCATCGACATCAACCTGTATATTCAAAAATCCAGGGAAGACCCCATGGTTGTTTTTCAGAGGTTGACCGTGCCAAACGCACGGGGGGAGCAGATTCCCCTGTCCGAGATTGCCGCCGTCAAGCCGTCTTTTGGAATACAGTCAATACCTCACCGCAACCTGTCCAGGTCTGTCACAGTTTTCGGGGATGTAAAGGGCAGGACGGCCACAGAGGTTAACAATGAGATCGTTGCCATTTTGAAGGAAATGGATTTTCCCGAGGGCTACCGCTGGGAAATAGGAGGCGAGATGTCCGAGCAGACCGATATATTCATCGATATGGGACGGCTCTCCATCATAGTCTTTTTCCTTATACTGATCCAGATAGCCATACAGTTCTACTCCCTAAGCCT
This sequence comes from Bacillota bacterium, assembly GCA_049323615.1. Classification (GTDB taxonomy): domain Bacteria; phylum Bacillota; class Desulfotomaculia; order Desulfotomaculales; family Desulfocucumaceae; genus JBMOPD01. The sequence continues at coordinate 4,822 of JBMOPD010000032.1, forward strand.
GCCGCTTTTAGTTATGAGCACCGTTTACCTGGCGGTGGCGGGGAGCCTTATCGGCCTGTTTGTCACCCGCACTCCTCTGGGATTTATGACCATGATGGGCGCCATAGCGCTGGCGGGCATCGTGGTCCGGAACGGTATAGTTTTCATAGAGTTTATAGAAAAGGCCCGCCAGAAGGGGAGCGATCTGTATAAAGCGGTAATAGACGCAGGGGAGGCGCGCCTAAGGCCCATCCTCCTGACCTCGGCCACGGCGGTGGCCGGGCTCATGCCCCTGGTCCTTTCCGGGGACCCGATATTTACCCCAATCTCCATGACCATTATCTCGGGGCTGGTTTTTTCCACCATGCTGACACTTATAGTGGTCCCCTCGCTTTATGTCGTACTGGCCAGTTTCAAGGACAGGAGGCGGGCCAAAAAGGCGGCCAAGAGGCCGGAGCTGTACGGTGAAGACGCTGAGTTTACGGGATAACCGCCATGGCCGGTCACCGGGAACCTGGGGATGCTGAATAAGGAATGATAAGTAAGCGCCAAAAAGATATATAAACCACAGAGTACACAGAGATTACAGAGGTCAAGGGGAAATCCGTCTCAGCACTCTGTTTTCCCTGTGAACCCTGTGGTTTTATAATGTCCTGAGGTCAGGCTGTGAATTATATTGTTCTTTCATAATTTTTTACATTCTTTTGGCTGTTTTCAAAACCGAGGTAGGTATTTTTATTTTACCGTAGAATGAATATATATTCATTAAATTATAAAAATTGGCGCAGAACACATTATCCAATCATTCAGTTGAAAAAATAAAACAGGTGTCAGGAAGCTGTCCGGTTAGAAACTGAATTGTCACGGAGGGAGAAATATGGACAATATGCTGAAGGATAAAGTATGTATTATCACCGGGTCGGGAAGGGGCATCGGCAGGGCGGCCGCCCTGATGTTCGCGGCCGAGGGGGCAAAGCTGGTGGTGACCGATATCGACGAGGCCCCGGTGGCGGAAGTGGTGGAAGAGATTAAAAAAATGGGGGGACAGGCAATAGCGGTGGTTGGGGACGTCACCGCCGAAGGGTATCCTGAAATGCTTATCAGTGAAACGGTAAAGGCATACGGTCCCGACATCGACATCATCGTGAACAACGCCGGGTATACGTGGGATGCCACCGCCCACAAAATGACAGACAGGCAGTGGCAGGCCATGCTGGATGTACACGTTACGGCTCCATTCAGGATAGTAAGGGAGGCGGCCCCTTACATGAGGGACAACGCTATAAAGGAAAAGGAGCGGTACGGCAGGGCCAAGTGCAGGAAGATAATAAATATTTCATCCATTGCCGGGCTGGAAGGCAATTTTGGCCAGGCCAACTACTCCAGCGCCAAGGCGGCGGTGGTGGGACTCACCAAGACCCTGTCCAGGGAGTGGGGCGCCTTCAATATATGTGTGAACTGCGTGGCCTTCGGATTTATTGAAACCAGGCTGACCCAGGCAAAGGAAAAGGGCGAGGTTATTAACAGGGGAGAGGATCAGGTGGCGCTGGGGGTGCCGGAAAAATTACGCATGATGTTTACCATGCTTTGCCCTCTGGGAAGAGCGGCCACTCCCGGGGAGGCAGCGGCCAGCATACTGATGATGGCCTCCCCCATGGCCGATTATATAACCGGCCAGGTGATAAGAGTTACAGGCGGAATTTAGATTACACGGGCTGTGAAAAACTTCGCCTGGCTTTGTAGGCCCTGTCAGTCCAAATGCTCACGTATGTCTTGGCTATTAACTTGACTCCAGTGCTCAGTCTTTTAACATATTAAAATGGCGAAAGGGGTAGAGCTATGTCTCTTGATTTGAATTCCGGGGATTACAAGGTGTTCAGGGACTCATTCAGAAAATACATCGATGCCGAGCTGAAACCCCACTATGACAAGTGGGAGGAGGAAGGGCTGGTGCCCAAAGAGGTCTGGCGAAAATGCGGTGAAAACGGTTTTCTTTGCCCCTGGGCGGGCGAGGAGTATGGTGGGGCGGGGGCCGACTTTGGCTATTCTGCCGTTATTATCGACGAGCTTTCCAGAAACGGCACCAATATAATGTTCCCTCTGCACAGCGATATAGTGGCGCCCTATATAGCCAGCTTCGGCAGCGGTGAACAGAAAAAGAGATGGCTTCCGGGCTGTGTTTCGGGAGAGATAATCGCGGCTGTGGCCATGACAGAGCCCAACGCAGGTTCCGACTTGGCCGCCATTAAGACCACCGCCAGGAGGGAAGGGGATTATTACGTGCTCAACGGCGCCAAGACTTTTATTTCCGGGGGGCACAACTGCGACATTGTAATAGTTGCCTGCAAGACCAATCCAGGGGCCGATCCCCCCTACACCGGCATCAGCCTTATCGTTGTGGAGGACGGAACCCCTGGTTTTATCAAGGGGCGGAGGCTTAATAAGATGGGGCTGAAGAGCCAGGACACCACCGAATTATTTTTCGAGGACTGCCGGGTGCCCGCTGAAAACCTGCTGGGGCAGGAAAACATGGGGTTTTTCTACATGATGCAAAAGCTGCAGCAGGAGAGGCTTGTCTGCGCCATCGGCGCCCAGGCCGGCGCTGAAAAAATGCTGAAGGAGGCCATGGATTACTGCGGCAGCCGGACTGTATTCGGCAAGCCGGTGTCGAAGTTCCAGCACAACACCTTCAAGATAGTGGAGATGGCCACCGAGATAGAGCTGGGCAGGGTGTTCGTGGACCGGCTGACAGAGGACCACATGGATGGCAAAAATATCGTCAGGCGGGTGTCCATGGCCAAGTACTGGATATGCGAAATGGCCAACCGGGTGGCGTACCAGTGCCTGCAGCTATACGGCGGGTACGGGTACATGGAGGAGTACCCCATCAGCAGGGACTACCGGGATATAAGGGTGCAAACCATTTACGCCGGTTCCACCGAGGTGATGAAATTAATTATAGCGAAGGACATGGGGATCTAGAGTTTGAGGGGTGTCACGGGGACGGTTCTGCTGACACTTCGACAGCGAGAAATGCGACAGCGAGAACCGTCCCCTGTCGCACTACGGTGTCACGGGGACGGTTCTGCTGACACTTCGACAGCGAGAAATGCGACAGCGAGAACCGTCCCCTGTCGCACTCGGGGACGGTTCCGCTGACACTTCGACAGCGAGAAATGCGACAGCGAGAACCGTCCCCTGTCGCACTATATAAAGAGGGTGTCGTATTTTTCATGAGGAAACTGCTTGTTTTGTCTCTGTTTATGACAGTCTCTCTGACCATGGCG
>JBMOPD010000033.1:0-7930 GCA_049323615.1 Bacillota bacterium
GTTCAGCCGCAGGTCCTGTAGCCGGATTGAAACCCGGACCCCGGCCCCAGAGTTTTCTTTCCTCGGCTATCTCTAAGTATGAATAAAAAAAACTGGGAGTTCTACCTACTAAATCTTGACGCAGACTGGTAATGGTGCCAGATTGATTAAAAATAAAAGTGGTGATATTGTAATAATATCCAAAGATGGAACAAGAAGAATAAGATTTGACATAAATAATCCTTCTCCTCATAATAGTCCTCATGGTCATATAGAAGAACTCGTAAATGGGAAATGGGTGAAATCAGGCCCAATATATCCAAATGATGTGCCGCATAACTGAAAGGAATGGTGAATGATGAGGATACTTGACCAAGATAATGATAAGGCAACAAAGAACGTATTAATCCTTTTGACACCTGAAGAAGCTGCTGAATTAAGAGATGATTTGGAGCGAATGTTGCAAGGAAATATTTTTCAAGAGCATACCCATATAAACGATAAGGAGTTTGAACATGAAATGACGGTTGCAATTTATGATGCTCGAGAAATAGAATTCTTTGATGAGAGGATAAAAAAATTAATCTTGGAAGATGAATGACTTTCTTCTGTCGGATAAATTGGATGTCCTGACTTACTGAAAAAAAACTAACAAAACTGGCTGCAAAATTGCCGTGACAGGTAGTGGAAGCGAAAGATACTTCAGCCACAATAAATCGATATACCAGGCCTGACCGCATCAATGTATTTATTAGATATTGTAGTGCCAGACCCTTGCTTCAAACCGCTAATAAAGAAATTAGCGCAATAATCCATTTTTACAATTTCTGTAGCATAATCCAAATAATGCAGCAAGCCAAGAATCAAGGCCAACGGAAAACAAACCGTTGGCCTTTTTCGTGCCTGGAAAGGAAGAAATGGCAGTGCAAAACATTTGCCCACAGGGGCACGGGGTGGGAATACCCTTGTAATCCCCCTTCCAAAAGACTGGCCACAGAACAGCAACGGAGCCGTGCTAAAGGTATTGTTTAAAAAAACCGAAAAAGTTGTTAATATAAAGAATGGAGGTTTTTTATGGATTCCAACGACATGGGTGGAGTAGGGGCGCAACAAGCTAACTTGTTAGGTCAAGTTCAAACCAGTTTGCTGCGCAAGGCGATGGACCAGGAAAAAGAGGCCACAAAAACGCTAATTGAGTCCATGCTGCCCAAAGCACCCAACCCTCCACATTTAGGCAACAATGTAGACCGGTATGTTTAGGCAACCGGCTACATTGTTATCTCTGACGGCAATTATTTGCCGTTTTTCTTTTTGGGGGACGAGTCAGGAGAGGTGCCATTATGTATTTAAGTAGAGAGGATGGTATGCACCACGCTGCAGGTATGTCTATTCTAGCACTTGCATCTGTAGCCTTAACAATTCCCTTTATCTTCTATGCTAAAGATATCGCAGAATCAGTTCGGATTATCGCAGGAAGAAAAACCGTAGGTGAGGAAAAATGCTGATAAAGTTTTAAGCCGCCCTTGAGGCGGCATTAATATTTAGGCTGGGTAAAAGAAAAGAGCCCTAAGGCTCCTTCGGTTTTTCTTTAAGATTTATAGATAGATGCTTTAGGTTTTCTGCAATTGACTCGTGGGCCCTCATTAAACGCCAGAACGCAACCAGGACTATGACGTAAAAAGCAGCCATCACCAGAACCATAAGCAATCCAAAAGCTGGGATGCCGAACCCCCAGTTCCCCCACATCATTTTTTTCACCCCTCGTCTTAGATTACGACAGAGGCAAAAAGAATATACAATAACTGTGTGGGCTTTAAAATGGAGCAGCCTGGTAAATAAACAAGTGCATAACGGATTTTCAAATGGCCAAGCTATATTCGGAGGTGTTTTAAATGGCCAAAGAGAAAACCGACAAGAAAAAGCGTCCGCTCACTTCCTACCCGCAGCCCCCTTTTATGGCCGGAGACCCGACGAATTATGATGCATACAGAGAATTGGTTGAGCCGGGCCCCCTTTCCAGCAGTGAAAAACTGCCTGACAAGGACAAGAGTTAAACTATTGAAGCCGCCATCTGGCGGCTCCCTCATTTATGACTATATCACAATTTTCCGGTAAAAAAGTCTCAACTTACTTTGGCCCCTTCTGCGGTGTCGACAGGTCGGGCTTGAACTTCTCGCCGGGAAGTGAATGGGGTCAGGCTTTACTTTGTTCCTTTGTTCAAACGGAATTTCACAAAGTTAAGCCTGACCCCCTAAACCCGCAAACTTAAACCCCGGCCATCCCTTTCAACTTTTCTCTGTGCCGGGGCACTCTTCTATTATAACCTCCCGCCAGATGCTTTACGGGAAAAATAAGCGGAAGGTGTGGTTCACTTGGGGCGGGACGATTGAGCGAACGGCTTCAACGTCGGTGGATATTACTTTGTCAATAAAAAGAATTATTTTATTAAATAATTAAACCCGGGTATTCAAGGATCATAAAAAACGTTATATTGTAATTAATCAGATAAGGCTTAAGCTGAAAAGTATTCCCGGCAGCCATTTGACATTTTATGTTACTATAGCGGCTTAAAAATTAACCCGGGAAGGAGGGATTCCCGTGGGCAGGGCTTCCTGGTTGAAGAAAGAAACATACTTGTGGGCGGAAAAAGGGATCATCAGCCGGGAGCAGGCTGACCAAATAGCCGGTTTATACCCGGAGGACCATAAAAACAGGCTGATTTCAATCCTGCTGATACTGGGCGCCATCCTGCTGGGGGCCGGGATAATACTGTTCTTTGCCTCAAACTGGCAGTACCTTCCCAGGTGGTTGAAGATTGGCCTGGTAATTGTCCCGCTGGTTTCTTTCCACCTGTCCTCCCAGTTGACTCACACCAGCTATCCGAAGTTGAGCGCAGTTTTATCTTTGCTTGGATGCATCATGTTCGGCTCGGGCATCTGGCTTATTGCGCAAATATATCACATCAACGCCTACTTCCCAAACGGTATACTTTTCTGGTTCCTGGGCGTGTTGCCCGTGGCTTTTTTCCTGAGAGAGCCCCTGCCCCTGGCACTAAGCTCCTTATTGCTGGGTTTTTGGGTGGTGGCGGAGCGCTCTTCTTCGCCGGCAACCATATTTATGGCGCTGCTTTTCTTCGCAGTTGTATTTTATTTAATCTATAACATGCGGTCGTCCTTCGCTGGCCGCTGGTATTATCAGTGCTGTTGCCTTTGTGACCACGGAGATGTTCCTAATATTAGAAAAGACCAATTCCGGCTCTCACCCGGTTTTCTCGATCTTCTTTGTGCTGCTGCTGTCCGGGCAGTCGCTCATGCACCTGTCCAAGCACCCCGCCAACCAAATCAAATACTTTGGCTAGACCGACCTCGACATTCTGGTCAGAGTTGACCGGTTTGGCAACGCGGTTATTGAAAAGCTTGTGAAATGATAAAGGTCCGAAACCGGGACAAGGGTGGGAGAAATAATTTTTTATTTATCAATCAGGATGATTAGGTTTGGAGTGCAGGGGTTGATGGAGATCTGCCGGTAGGTTCCCTTTGCGCCGGCCCACACCCAGTCCCGGACCTGGGAGAAGGTCAGGTAGATAGTCTCCTGCCGGCCACGGACATCACTCTCTAAGGTATTCAGCCAGAAAAAATCTATCCGGAGTAAATCCAGGGCGCTGATCACCTGAAAGTCGGCAAAGCTGTTATTGTTCCGGGCTATGACCCGGCCTTCTTTTCTGTTTAGCTGTTTCCATGCCTCTAAGGACAGGCAGAAATCCCGGCGCATGTCGATGCCCCGGCAGACGGGTTCAATTACTAAATGGCTCCCGGAAAGATGGATTTTAACCAGAGTCTTACGCATCAAAATCCCTCCTTGAAATGTCATGCTGGCCAAAAAAAAACGCCCCTGCGCAGGGACGGAAATTTTTCCGCGGTACCACCCTAAATTGGTTTCGTTGAAACCTTCTCTACGGATAAAGGATTGCTCTTTTCCCGCCTCAAAAGCCGTCCATAAAATAAAAAAACCGTTAATCCCATAGGGACGAACGGTCGCGGTACCACCCTACTTGGCTTTTTAGGCCCGGCTCATTTAAAGGTACGGGAATCGCTTTTTCCTTATACCCCTTCCCTGTAACGGGAGAAACCCGTTTCGGCCTACTTTCCACTTCACTTGAAAGGTTTCAGCCTCAAAGTTCGGGGGAGAACTTCAACCGGTCCTGCCCTGAAGGCGCTTCCAGTCACCGGCGCCTTCTCCCTGGAGGGTGGTTTTCCAGCCTACTTTTCCCCGTCATCACTTTTAAAAAAGTATTCCGTTAATGGTTATGTTAGCCTGCCGCATTCCGGTTGTCAACTATTTTATTCTCAAGCCAATTGCTGGTATAAATGCAGGTTTTTGGGATTGCAGATAGAATTAATAAAAATCAATGCATAAGAATCTTTTTCTAAAATCAGGGAGGTGGAAAAAATCAAGTTAATAACATTTGATTTCGAGGGAACACTGGTTGACTTCCAGTGGAAGCTGGCCGAGGCGGAAGGTGAGGCTTTAAAAATCCTCACCGGAAAAGGGCTTCCCGGAAAGATTTTCAGTAACACGAATTATGCCGTCATTTATAATCTGGTTCGGGAAAAGGGAGAAGAATGGGGTTTCCCCGGTAATCATCTCAATTCGCTGATCGACAGTATTTATGATACATACGACCTTGACGCGGCGTCCCGGTGGAGGCCTGTTCATGGCCTGCACGATCTTTTAGGCCTTCTTAAGGGGGAATATAAGATTGCGCTGGTGTCCAACGTCGGGAAAAAGGGTTTAAACGAGGCCCTTTTAAAATTCGGCCTTGAAAACAGTTTCGGGCTGGTGGTAACAAGAAATGATGTGCAGATGCTAAAGCCCTCCGGGGAGGGCCTGCTTAAAGCCATAGAATGGGCGCGGGTCAGGAAAGAAAATGTAATCCACATAGGGGACAGCCTGTCCGACATTTATGCCGCAAGAAACACCGGCGTAAAAACGGGAATCGTGCTGGGAGGAGAAAATAAACCGGAGATCCTCCTTCAGGAACATCCGGATATTGTACTGGATAAACTGGCCGCTCTTCCCGGCGCTTTAAAATCAATCGGTTTCTAATTCCCGGCTCTAACCGTTCTGTCCGACAGCAGCCTCCCTATGGGGCCTTCTTCATTACGACAGGGAATATCTCTGAAAATTTGGAAGGTTAATTCTTTTTCGAGGAAGGACCCACCGCAGCCGTTATTAATTTTTTATTAGTCCCACGGTGCCATTTAGCTGCACAAAACTTCCTCCGCTGCCAATAGTATAGAGTAACAGGGGTAAAAAAGGATGCGGTCATATGGGCATATTTTCAAAGTGGCGGGCGAGGCTGAAGCGGTACGGAAACCCCGGGCCGCCGGCGCCTCCCGGTCCCCCTCACCCGCCCGGCCATGAAAAAGCGGCGCACCCGGCCAGTCCCAACCCACGCCTGACCATCCAGGACGACGCCATAGAGCTTACCCTGCCCATGCTGACCATCTCCCTGACCCGAAGGCTCGATATCGATGTCCCCCACGAGGTATCAGTGATCATTCCCAGGGCGGAGATGAGGTTTAGAGAACAGGAAACAGAATTAATATACAGCAGCATTACCGTGGTCCACGCCCCAAGGCACCCCCCGGCGGGGGATCAGCCCCCGGGAGGTGAAGGACGGGTGGAGTTTTCGGCCGGGGAACCACTTGTCACTACCGGAGAAAAAAAATTACCGGCTATTAAATTCACCTTCCGGTGATAAAATGCCCTTTCTTTTGGTAAAATAATGTAAAGAAAATTCCAACAAAAGAAGGGATGCTTTTATGGCCTCTAACCTGCCGGACACCTGTTTTGCGGAAAGCAGAATTGCGCCTGAAAAACCGGCCCGGGTACCCTTAACCGATTTTCTTGACCACATGCTCCCGGCAAGCGGCAAGCTGGCTGAGAACGACCCCGATTTCCGGCGTGAATTCTACAAGGAAATGGGAACTTACGGCATTATGGGCATGGCCGTCCCCAGGCCTTACGGATCCTCTTTCTCCCTCCGGCAGATGACTTCGGTATTTGAGGCCGTGGCGAAAAACTCTGTGGGGCTGGCCATCTCGCTGGCCGCCCATACGCTGTGCACCTACATGATTGGGCGCTGGGGAACCGAAGCCCAGAAGAAGCGCTGGCTTCCGGGCCTGTGCCGGGGTGAGAAACTGGGGGCCTTTTGCCTGACCGAACCAAAGGCCGGTTCCGACGCCAAAAGCCTGGTCCTGAAAGCAACCCCCTCGCCCGGTGGATACACGCTGCGGGGAACCAAGACCTTTGTCACCAACGGGATTGAGGCCTCGCTATACATAGTCCTGGCCAGGATTAACCGGCCGGACGGCGGGAATAAGGACTCCATCGGGGCTTTCATAGTGGAAAGACCGGACTCAAATATGGTGGTGAAACCGTACCGGGAGCGAAGGGTGGGCTTTGCCTCTTTTCCCAATGCCGTCATTTGCCTTACGGATTACCAGGCCGCCAAAGAAAACCTGCTGGGAACCGAGGACGGCGGCTGGCAGCAAACCTCGAAAGCGCTGGAAGTGGCCAAGGTCAATATGGGCGCCATCGGGGTTGGATTGGCCGAGGCCGCCTACCGGTCGGCGGTGGCCCATGCCCGGAGCCGCAGGCAGTTCGGGCGGAGAATTGCCGACTTTCAGGCCATTCAGTTTATGATCGCCGATATGTATACAAAAATTAAGGCTGCCAGGCTGCTGGTGCGGGACGCCGCCGAGCGGATTGACAGCGGGTGCGCCGGCGGATATGAATCGGCAATGGCCAAATGCTATGCCACCGATACCGCCATGCGGGTGGTAACCGATGCCATCCAGGTGCTGGGCGGGCACGGGCTGCTGATGTATCCCCTGGAAAAGAACCTTTGGGAAGCAAAATTGCTGCAAATACTGGAAGGCACCAACCAGATCCAGCGCATCCTTATTGCCCGCTCCCTGCTCAGGTAAGGCTCACGACGACGACCGGATTTCTTTCAGCAGTTCCCGGGCAAAGGGACCGATATCCCCCTCCGCGTAGGATTTGATGGAGCCGGCGGCCACCACCCGCAGTGCGGAGTTGATCAACCCGGGACTTACCCCGGCCTCCCGCAGCTGGTCCTCGATGCGCACGGCGGCCCGGAAGGCTTCGCCGGTGGCCAGGGTATTGATCAGCTGCACCAGCCGTTCATCCCCCGGCTCCACCCGGCCCACATCCGAAAACAGCAAAAATGCAGCCTGCCCGGCTTTTTCAGTGTCGGCATCCACCAGCACAGCAGGCTTTTCGTTCATTTCGCGGTAATGCCCGACAATCTTGGCCCCCGCCAGGTGGCCTGAACCGCCTAAAAGGGGGCGCAGGGCATCTTTAAAAACAGTGGTGGCAATGTTGATCACCACGGCGTCGGGCCGCAGGAATTGATGCACCGATGCCAGGGCCGGGGCCGTCACCGCCGGCGGAAGGGCCAGCACAACAACCTCCGTCGAGGGCAGTATATCGGCCGGTTTGCCGTACCGGCAGCCCGCCCTCTCCGCCACCATGCGTCCTTTCTGTTCATCATGGTCATAAATTGTTACCATGTGGTTCCCGGCCATTGATTTGGCCAGGATTTCACCCATTCTCCCCGCCCCCATGATAAAAACCGACAAGGGCCCGGTCATAGCCATCCCACCTTTTTTCTACTCCGAAGATCTTTCCCGTCAGAATCCGGAAAGCCCGGACCTCCCGGCTGACGGCCCGGCGCAATGCGGCCTTACTCAATTATACCCGCATTACGTCAATTATGGTATCCACCAACCAATTCAACAGAGCTGACGCATAACTTTTTTGAAACTGTTCTTTGCTGGTAAAAAATGAAATTTTTACGGTTGAGCTATAGGGTTTGAGACAAAACTGGTTCTTCACCACCGGGCAAAGTCAATAGAATCTGAAC
>JBMOPD010000034.1:0-7874 GCA_049323615.1 Bacillota bacterium
TGTAATATCTTGAGCTTGTCCCGGCTGCGATTGCAAAATACAAACATGCACTGACTGAACGGGTCCAAATCGAAAGCTTCTTTTACCAGCACTGCCAATCCGTCAATTGATTTACGTAAATCAGTGCCGCCACAGGCCAGGTAAACCTGCCTGCTTGATACTTCGCCAATCATACCGACTGTAGCACCTGCACTATCTCTCTTAGCAAGTGCTGATTAAATCCTTTTTTTATCTCAACTGTTACCTGCCCTACATGAACTGATATGGAGTCTGCAGCATGTCTTGCTTGTTTACTGAATTCTACCTCCATAGGAACCCATTTAACCGGTTGTTCTTTTTCTGTCTGGCACGAACGCAGTTTCTTGCGCCAGTAATAAAACTGATTTTCTCTGAGTAAGCGCTCGGTGCACCAGGCGGCTATGCTTTGCCCACTGGCTTCGAATTCCAAAAAACGCTGTGCCCATATGGTTCCGAGTTCTTTGTTTGCCATCCTGAACATCTCCTTATTTTAATTTTCAGGCTATTTTCTCATATGGGCTTTCTCTTTTGAAGGTGTGTTTTATTTGACGCTTACGTTACAACCGCCGGGGGGGAGCACCGCATTATTTACCAACTGAAGCCAAAGGAACGGGTTGTTTACGTGGTTCTTGTAGGTAGTAGAGAAAGTATTACGAATTGCTCAAAAGAAAAGGCCTAAATTAACTAAACTTCTCGCTTAAGTGGGAGGTTTTTATTATTTGTGGGGCAAATTGTTATAATAAAAAGCCCTCCGGTTTCCCGGAGAGCTTTTTTCCTGGTGGGCGGGAGAAGAATTGAACTTCCGACCTTCTGCGTGTCAAGCAGACGTTCTCCCACTGAACTACCCGCCCGTGCCGTATATTATATTATGCAATACCGGCGGCGGGAAGTCAAGGGCAAATATCTTTCAATTTATGGAGTATCCCCTGCTTTCTGACCTCTTCGGCGGCCACCAGGTTGACCCGGGCCACTTCGGAGCCGCGCAGGTAAAAGACCACTGTGCCCAACTTCTGCCCCACAGCCACCGGCGCCTGGAGGGGCTTGTCAAACAGAACCTTTTGGGTAACCTTTTCGCGGTCCTCGTCCCCCATGTATACCTCCACCGCCCGATCGCTGACGGCCTTCACGTATTCCCGGACTCCGCCAGTTACCGGCAGCGTGCCGAAGCTTTGGGATTTCTGGCAGAGAGTGACCGGAACCGTGTTGTTAAAACCGTAGTCCAGAAGCTTTACGGCGTCCCCGTAGCGGTTGCGGCTGTGCAGCACCACCGCGATCAGCGTCCGGCCGCCTTTCCTGGCGGCGGCCACGAGGCAGTTGCCGGCCCTCATGGTTGTACCGGTCTTTACCCCGCAGATGCCCTCGTAGCTCCTTTCCCTCACCAGGCCGTTGGTGTTTGCCACCTGCTTTTCCTTTTTGCCGTCCGCCCAGTATATTGTGGCCCGGGGCATGGACACGATTTCGGCAAATTTGGCGTTTGTCAGGGCGTAACGGGTTATCCGGGCAAGGTCGTAGGCGGTGGTGTAGTGGTTGGGATGGTGGTAGCCGTTGGTATTGGCGAACCGGGTGTTGAGGGCTCCCAGCACCAGGGCCTTGGCGTTCATAAGCTCGATAAATCTTTCCTCGCTTCCGGCCACATGCTGGGCAATGGCCACTGTGCTGTCGTTGGCCGAATAGAGCAGGGCGGCCTTGACCAGGTTTTCCAGGGTGATGCGGTCACCCTGGGCAAGATGTAGTTCCTGCCCCACCGATATCCTGGCCGGCTCCCTGTCCACCGTAACCACTTCTTCCAGGCGCCCGTACTCCAGGGCCAGTATGGCCGTCATGATCTTGGTGAGGCTGGCGGGCTCCCGTCTTTTGTGCATTTCTTTTTCAAAAAGGACCTGGCCGGTATCAGCTTCCATGAGAATGGCCGAATAGGCGGAAATATAAGGTTCTGCGGCCACCGCCGGGTCGACGGTGCAAAAAGTAAGCAGCGCCGCCAGGCATGCCGCGATCAAAGTCATTCCGGTCGGCCGCATCGGATCACCCCGAAAAAGCGTGTCATTTTTGGACTGTACGGATGTTATTTTCCCTCTATGTTTTTTTAATATTAGCGGAAACTTTTTCTTGCCGGCGGCATTATTGTCCGCATATTGGTAAAAACATGCCAATATGTTTATATCAGGAAATTTTGCCTATACTTCTACAAGGGGGATATGTTATGAAAGTCTATTATCTCAATTTTTTGAAGTTGAGGCGCAATGTTGTTGCCGCTTCGGTGCTGGTGGTGGCGGCGCTGCTTTTTACCGGGGTAATGCTGGCCGGCAATTCCACCACGGCCTCCACCAAACCCAAGTCCTACGCCGTATATAAGGTCAAGACCGACCGCAAGGTGGCCGCGCTGACCTTTGATATCAGCTGGGGGACCAAGGTTCCGGGACCGGTCATGGATACACTGAAGAAATATAATGTAAAGTCAACATTTTTCCTATCCGGGCCGTGGGTAAAGAAATATCCCGAGTTTTCCCGGCGCCTGGCGAAGGAGGGCCATGAAATAGCCTCCCACGGCAACCGGCACATAGACCTGGACAGGGAATCTCCCGGTACGGTCAGGGAGGAGATAATGGCGGCCCACCAGGCGATAAAGGAAGTGACCGGAGTCAGTCCGTGCCTGATCAGGACACCCAACGGGGCCTGGAATGATATGGTGCTGGGGGTGGCCGACGAACTGGGTTATAAAGTCATCCAGTGGAGCGCCGATTCCCTTGACTGGAAAAAGCCCGGTGTTGACGCCATAGTCAACAGGGTGCTGGACAGGGTGCACCCCGGCGCTATTATCCTGATGCACGCCAGTGACACGTGCCTGCAGACTCCCGAGGCTTTGCCCAGGGTGATAGAGGGATTGAAGGCCAAAGGGTATGAACTGGTAACGGTGTCGAAGCTGCTGGAAGAGGGGCCGGGCGTGGTGGATTAACGATAAAAAATTCAGGCTGACCCAATAGCAGCCTGAATTCTGGATTAATCGAAAATGTAATCCATGCAGGTAGCAACGCAGCAAAGGAATGCCTTACATTCTGGATTCTGGATTCTGGATTCTGAATTCCCGCCGCTGGAACAGCGGCGCCGCCCGGCAGGGCGGCTATTTTAGTGTGTTTCACCCTTGCCTACCATTCTTGATATAAGTGATGACAGAACTCTTTTTTCATCTTCGTTCCCCTGTTCCCACAGTTCTTTTAAAAGGCGCTGTTCGCGGTTGCCGGGGTCAAAATGGTTGGCGAAAAATTCCCCCACCCGGTAGGAGAGATCGTTAATCTTGTCCTGGGAGAGTCCCAGAAGGTGGCTTCCGTGGACGAACTTGCCCAGCATGTTTTTCCACTCGTGCCATGAGGTTTCAGTCTCCAAATGCATTGTATTTCTCACCTCCGGCCTTATTTTTCCGTTTTTAAGCTGTTTTTATCCGGCATTTTGGAGGCGGACAGTGTATCTCACGGGAAAAATAATAACCGCTCTGCCGGCAGAGCGGTTATTGAATGTCAACCCAATGCAGCGAATGCCAAAACCTCCACACAGGCTGGTGGTGGGGCGGCAGTGAATATTTAAGCATTAAGATATGTATAAAAGGAAGTCCGTTTATTTTATGGTGAGTATTTCCGGTGAATCTTTACCTGGCATTAAGCCTATTCCAGCTCAATGATTACAGTGTCGGGGTTTATTACTTCACCGGGGGATACTTTTATTTCCTTTACCGCTCCGTCGGCGGGGGAATAGATCTTGACAAACATTTTCATGGCCTCGATAGTGGCCACCACATCATTTTGCTTGACCTGGTCGCCGACCTTTACATCGACGGAAACCAGTTTTCCTACCATGGGGGCTTTTACCGGTGTGCTCATCTAAATTGGAATCCTCCTTTATCAACTGCCTTTTTTTGGGGAAAAACTCACCATAATATTTATTATAACCAAAGCTGTAAAACTGATATAATTGTCAGAAGAACAAGGCTACAGGGTCACCCTGTTCATAAGCGGGCCGGCATCCCGGTACAAGCATGAAGCACAACATAATAATTATTGCATACCCCTGGCAGAATAGTCAACGACTAGCAGGCAAGAAAAAATATTGTATACAAGTCAAAAGGCAGATATTGAAAAAATATAGGTGGTTATCTTCCTGTTTTAAACGATATCGGTATATTTTTTAGCAAATTTTTATGTTTAAAATATTTTTTAAGTTTTTTCATTTTCACTTTGGAAAATTTTTCTTAAAAACTAAATCTTATTGAAGAGAAATATTGTTTTATCTGCACTGAAGGATTATAATATACAGATACTGATTCTTAAAGAATAGCCACAGTAAAAAAATGGGCAGAATAATTCTGCCAAATAATCCTTGGTTTGTCTCCCGGTGGTAATTTTAAGGAAAACTTATTTTTATAAACGCATGAATCAAGGGGGATCATTGTTAATGAAGGCTACCGCGGAAAAAGTGGAAAAAAACACGGTCGTACTGGAGGTTGAGGTTGAACCGGAAAAATTCTCTCAGGCTGTGGACCAGGCTTACAAGAAAATAGTAAAGAAGGTTAGTATCCCGGGGTTTAGAAAAGGCAAGGCCCCGCGCATAATTTTGGAGCGGTACGTTGGGAAAAAGGCCCTTTATGACGAGGCCGTTGAAATAATAATACCGGAAGCTTACCTGAGCGCTGTTGAAGATACGGGCATCGATCCGGTTTCCCAGCCCGAACTGGAGCTGGTGCAGCTGGAAGAAGGAAAGCCGGTGGTCTTTAAGGCCAAGGTGGTTGTCAAGCCGGAGGTCAGGCTGGGACAGTACACCGGCCTGGAAGTCACCGGCCCGCACCAGGAAGTCACTGAAGAAGATGTCCAGAAGGAGCTGGAGCGGCTCCAGAACCGGCATGCCAAGCTGGTTACCCTGGAGGAAGGCGCCGTTGAGAAGGGCGACCTGGCGGCCATAGATTTTGAAGGCAAGATAGACGGCGTGCCCTTTGAGGGCGGCAAGGCCAACGACTACACTCTGGAAATTGGTTCCGGCTCATTTATTCCGGGTTTTGAAGATCAGATTGTGGGTATGACTATAAACGAAACCCGGGACATCGACGTCAAGTTTCCCGACGATTACGGCAAGGAGGAACTGGCCGGGAAGCGAGCGGTGTTTACCGTTACGGTGAAGTCCATCAAGCGCAAGGAACTGGCGCCCCTGGATGACGAGTTTGCCAAGGACGTCAGTGAGTTTGATACGCTGGAGGAATTACGGGCCGATCTGGCGAATAAATTAAAACAGGCTGCGGAGGAAAGGGCCAAGGCCCAGATACGCAGGGACGTGGTGGCCAAGGCGGTGGAAAACGCCGAGGTGGATATACCCCAGGAGATGATAGACAGCCGGATGGAGGAAATGGTCAGAAATATGGACCAGCGCCTGTCCGCGCAGGGGATCTCCCTGGATAAATATCTCACCTACACCAATTCCAATATGGATGAACTGAGGGAGAGGGTGCGCCCGGACGCCGAGCAGAGTGTACGGCAGTCCCTGGTTGTCGATGCCGTGGCCAAGGCTGAGAACCTGGCCGTCAGCGATGAAGAGATAAACGAAGAAGTAAACCGTATGAGCCAGGAGCTTAAGCAGGACCCCGAAGTGATTAGAAAAATACTGGAAGGTCAGAACCAGATGGAGTTTATCAAGGAAAGTTTACTGCGGGACAAAACCGTTCAGTTCCTTGTGGACCGGGCCGTGCTGGTAAAAGGGGCAAAGGAGTCCGAAAAAGACACAAAGGAGCCCGAAAAAGAATAGTCTGAAACAAAAACCGAGTTCCAGGAGGGGATAAAGAATTGTCTACACTGGTTCCAATTGTCATAGAACAGACCAACCGCGGTGAGCGGGCCTACGATATATACTCAAGGCTGTTGAAGGACAGGATCGTGCTGATTGGCGGGACTATCGAGGACCATATGGCCAACCTGGTGGTGGCCCAGCTGCTGTTCCTTGAGGCCGAGGACCCGGAGAAGGATATCCAGATGTATATCAATTCCCCCGGCGGCGTCATTACCGCCGGCATGGCCATATACGACACCATGAAGTACGTCAAGTGCCCTGTTTCCACCATATGCGTCGGCCAGGCGGCCAGCATGGGAGCATTCCTGCTCAGCGCGGGGACAAAAGGGAAACGGTATGCCCTGCCCTACGCCCGGATCATGATTCACCAGCCTGCGGGCGGCATCCAGGGGCAGGCAACGGACATCGACATTCAGGCCAAAGAAATATTGCGCATGAAAGAGATTTTAAACAAGCTGCTTTCTGAGCATACCGGGCAGCCCCTGGAAAGGGTGGCCCGGGACACCGAACGGGACTTCTTCATGTCTGCCGAGGAGGCGAAGGAATACGGCATAATAGACGAGGTGTTCCAGGGAAGGAAGCAAAAATAAAAGAGGTGAAAAAATGTTTAACGAGAAGGGTCAGCTGAAATGCTCCTTTTGCGGTAAGCTGCAGGACCAGGTCAAAAAACTGGTGGCCGGACCAGGGGTATATATTTGTGATGAATGCATTGAGCTGTGCAACGAGATTATCGAGGAGGAACTGAACGAAGATTTAGGGCTGGATCTCAGCGATATACCGAAGCCGAAGGAAATTAAAGGCATCCTGGACCAGTATGTAATCGGCCAGGAAGAGGCCAAAAAGTCCCTGGCCGTGGCGGTATACAACCACTACAAGAGAATAAACCTGGGCGGTAAGATTGACGATGTCGAGCTGCAGAAGAGCAATATTGTTATGCTGGGGCCTACCGGAAGCGGTAAGACCTTGCTGGCCCAGACGCTGGCCCGTCTTTTAAACGTGCCCTTCGCCATTGCGGACGCCACCTCCCTCACCGAAGCCGGTTATGTCGGTGAGGATGTAGAGAATATACTTTTGAAACTCATTCAGGCTGCCGATTACGACGTGGAGAAGGCCGAAAAAGGCATCGTATATATTGATGAGATCGACAAGATCGCCCGGAAATCCGAAAACCCTTCAATAACCAGGGATGTTTCCGGCGAGGGAGTGCAGCAGGCCCTGCTTAAAATTCTGGAAGGGACCGTGGCCAGCGTTCCTCCCCAGGGCGGCCGCAAACACCCGCACCAGGAATTTATCCAGTTGGATACCACCAATATACTGTTCCTCTGCGGCGGCGCCTTTGACGGCATAGACAAGATAATTCAAAACAGGATCGGCAAGAAGACCATGGGGTTCGGGGCCGAGATACAGACCCACCGGGAGAAGAAAATCGGCGACATTCTCAGGCACATACTGCCCGAGGACCTGCTCAAGTACGGGTTGATTCCCGAGTTTGTAGGGCGCCTGCCGATCATCGTAACCCTTGACGCCCTGGACGAAGAGGCCCTGGTGAGAATTCTCACCGAGCCCAGAAACGCCCTGGTAAAGCAGTATGAAAAACTGTTTGACCTGGACGGGGTGAGCCTTGAATTCCAGTCCGAGGCCCTGAAGACGGTGGCCCAGGAAGCCCTCAAGAGAAAGACCGGGGCCAGGGGCTTAAGAGCCATACTGGAGGAAGTAATGCTGGATGTAATGTATGAAATCCCCTCCCGCCAGGATATCGCCAAGTGCATAATCACCAGGGACACCATTTTGAAGAAAGAAAAGCCGCTCATTGTTTCGGTGGACCGGAAAAAGAAAAAGGAAGAAACGGCATAAAGCACGAAAAAGAGTGTAAGCGCCGCCCCGGTAAAGGGGCGGCGCTTATTTAATTATCCGCTTTAGCGAGTTCGAAACGGAGTTTCGAACATAAAACCACCCGTTACACGGGTGGAGACAAAAACTTATAGAAAAAAATTCTCCTTCCGCTATAATGATGATTGTTCAAGCCATCAAAA
>JBMOPD010000035.1:0-16587 GCA_049323615.1 Bacillota bacterium
GGGCGGCGCCGCTGTTCCAGCGGCGGGAATCCAGAATTCAGAATCCAGAATCCAGAATGCTTACAGCCTTTCCTAAAGCCCGGCTCCTTCTTTTGGGACGTACAATATTTTAGAGGTTGCTATCGAAGAGGTATTTTATGGTGTTTGTATCTCACGCCTGCAGCAGCAGGGCGTTGACAATCGACGCGGCTATCGTGCTTCCACCCCTTGTACCGGGCATGGTAATATAATTAACTCCAGTCTCCACGAGCATTTCCTTGGACTCGGCGGCTCCCACAAAACCCACCGGAGTTCCCACCACCAGGGCAGGGCGGGCCTCTCCCCCCCTGATCATCCGGCACAGCTCAAACAGGGCCGTAGGGGCGTTTCCCACCGCTATGACGCCGTTTTCAACCATTGATGCGCCTTGTTTCATGGCCACCATGGCCCTGGTCAGTCCGCTCCGCCTTGCCTCGGCCACCACCTCCGGGTGGCTGATCAGGCAGTGGGCCTGTACACCGAACCGGTTCATCCTTTCGGCAATTAGTCCGGCTTTAAGCATGTTCACGTCTGTCAGTATAATCCGTCCCGATCTGATGGCGGCAAGCCCTGCTTCCACCGCCCCCGGAGATATCTTGACCAGTGAAATGCAGCCCAGATCCCCGGTTGTATGAATAACCCTTTTGATTATTTCCCTTTCCGGCGCCGGAAAGTTTTGCAGTTCGGGCAGGCTGTTCTCAATGATGGCCATGCTTTTATTCTCAATTTCCCTGGGATCCTTGATTATTTCCAATCCTTTAGACCACCTTCCCGATCCTTTCCAGCAGTATTTCGGCCAGCTTCCTGTCGGCCCCTATGTTGCCGGTCATGTCAAACCGGACATGGGGGTATTTTTTTCTTTCTTCATCCAGGATTTCCGGAATGTCCTTTTTCATGTGCATACCCATGTAAAGAAAAAGGGGCGCCACTATTACCCTGTCCATTCCGGCTGAGACCGTCTGGGCCACCGCCGTTTGAAGGTCCGGCCGGTTGAACTGGAGGGATGCTCCGGTCACGAGATCAAAATTTCCGCCGGCCTTTACCTGCTCCACCAGTTCCTTTAGTGTCTTTTGGGCTTCCGGCAGCCGGCTGCCGTGACTGAGCAGAATAACCCCTGTCTTCACTTACATCATCCCGCCTTTCCCTAACCCTTAATCCCTTTTTTTAGTCAACTGTCTTCAGGTTTTCAAGGGCGATTTCCACCGCCTGCGCAGTTGAAGTGACCGCGCCTGGGGGCTCGGGGGGTCTTTTGACGATAATTACCGGTATTCCCAGCCTGGCGGCGGCCGATATCTTTTCACCCAATCCCCCGGCCCGGCCGCTTTCCTTGGTTACCAGCACATCGGCCCGGTAGTGCCTTAAGACGGCGACATTCATTTCCTCGCTGAAGGGCCCGTGCATGGCCACCACGTCCGCCGGGCTAAACCCCATATCTAGAAGATTCCTGATTGTTTCCGGGTCGGGGATAATCCTGATGACAACCCTTTTTCCCGCCTGCCGGGCAAGGTCGTAAAATATCCGGGCCGTTTTGCTGCCGGTGGTGAGAAATATGCTGCAGCCCAGGCCGCAGGCCCGGCGGGCGGCGTCCCGGTAGCTTTCCGCCGTCTCCACCAGGGGGCTGTCCGGCATCTCTTCAAAGGGCCGGGCGAAGCGGATATACTTTACCCCGGTCAGTTCACAGGCCCGGGTGGCGTTTGCGCTGACCTCGGCGGCAAAGGGGTGCGACGCGTCTACCAGCACCTTCACCGATCTGGCAATAAGGAGGTCCGTCAACTCCTCGCGGTTCAGCCGTCCCTGCACCACCGGCACCCCGTCCCCGGCTGCCAGGTTCGACCCGTACCCGGTGGCGGTGCTGACCAGCACCAAAGCCCCCCTGGCCGCAAGTTCCCGGGCTATTTCCCTCCCCTCCGAGGTGCCCCCGATGACCAGGATCATAGGCTGTACCCCCTGGGTGTGACCATGTAACCGCCCAGCCTCCTGGTGTTGCTGCTGCCCACGATGATTGTCGACAGCATGTCAATTTTAAAGTCCAGCATATGATCGAGGTCGGTGATCACTATTTCCTCGTCCTCCCGGTCGGCGTTGCGCACTATGCCCACCGGTGTGAACCCGGCCTTGTGTTCTTTTAAAATCTCCCGGGCCCTCCTGATCTGATTGACCCGCCTGTGGCTGGCCGGGTTGTACAGGACCAACACGAAATCTCCCATGGCCGCGGACTGCAGGCGTTTTTCGATAACCTCCCAGGGGGTGAGCAGGTCGCTCAGGCTGATTACGGCAAAGTCGTGCATCAGCGGCGCCCCCATTTTGGCGGCCGACGCCGTGGCGGAGGTTATGCCGGGGATGATCTCGACGTCTATTTTCCCCGTCAGCCCGTCCCTGTCCAGCATCTCCAGCACCAGCCCGGCCATTCCGTAGACACCGGGATCCCCGCTGGAAACCACGGCCACGTCCTGCCCGGCCAGCGCCCTCTCGATGGCCGCCGTACAGCGCTCGGTCTCCCGGGTCATGCCGGTGCTGATCACTTCCTTGTCCCCCACCAGGTCCCCCAGTATCCCTATGTATGTCCTGTATCCCGCCACCACCCGGGCTTCCCGTAACGCCTTCAGGGCCCGGGGGCTGATCAGGTCCGCCGACCCGGGTCCGATTCCCACCACCCGGAGCCTTCCTCGGCCAGCGCCAGGGTTATCCCGGCGCACTTTCTCTTGGGGGCCAGCATCCTTCCCTGCCGGCACGCCAGCATCGCCGCCGGTTCGCATACTCCACCCACTCCCATCCTGTGCATGACATAATCCGACTTGGAAAGTCCGTACCTTTCTATGGCCCCGTTGATTTCCGGGGCGCCGAATCCGATCAGGGGAACCCCCAGTTCCCCTGAGGCCCTGACCAGCCCCTCCTCCGACGCCCTGGCCTCTATGGTGGCCAGGGCCCTCAGGCACAGCAGGCTGCGCCTGGCCATGGCAAAAGTCCTTTTTATTTCAACCAGGATATCCGCGCTGTCAACACCCCGCTTACAGCCCACCCCCACCACCAGGTTGCGGGGCCTCAGCAGGATGTCCTTTTTGCCGGCTGCAAACGGGTCCTGCCCGGTTACCATCACCCTCCAGCCGTCCTCACCCTCCCCCAGTTCTTTCCACGGCCTGACTGACAGTGATTCCGCCTGCGGCAGGGGAAGGTCGTACATGGTGTAAAGCTTTACCCTCTCCCCCCGGGCCAGGGCGGCATTAAATTTTTTTATGGCGTCCGGTGGTTCCGGAATCAATTGCAAGTCCCTGGCCAGTACATCCACCGCCGGAACACCGTTGACATCGGTGGCTGTGGTGATCACTGCCGTGGACCCAAGGCCGCGGGCTATCAGCCGGGCCAGGTCATTGGCCCCGCCCAGGTGCCCGCTGAGGGCACTGATGACAAAACTGCCCCCCTCGTCCAGCACAACCACCGCCGGGTCGGTTCTCTTGTCCCTGACATGGGGGGCCAGGGTGCGGATGACGATTCCCAGGGCCATGATCATCACCAGGCCCCGGTATTGATAAAAGAGTTCCCCCACCGCCCGGCCCGGGGGTTCCTCCAGGGGGACCGCGCCGTCAATATCCCGGGCCAGGTCCGGCATCGTGTACAGCTCCACCTCATACCCGCCGGCGGCCCGGAGGACTTTGGAAACCTTCAGCCCCAGTCCGGTTCCCCGCCCGGTGAGGGCGACAACGGCCACCTTCATTCCTTTCTCCTCCGGTATCCGTGGGAAAAGTTCCCGTCATAGAGCCGGGACCGCTGGTAATGGCCGCCGAAGACGTCCCCTACCAGAATGATGGCCTGGCGGGTTATCCCGGCCTCTTTTACCAGTTTACCGATGTTTTTGATGGTCCCGCTGATCACCCTCTGGTCCGGCCAGGAAGCCCTTTCCACCACGACCACCTTTGTGCCCGGGTCGTATCCCCCTTCCAGCAATTGGGACACCACCCGGTCCATCTGGTTTACGCTTAAAAATATGCCCATGGTGCACCTGTGCCTGGCCAGGTCCGCCAGCCTCTCCCCCCCGGGCACCGGCGTCCTGCCTTCCAGCCTGGTCATAATCACCGTCTGGGTTACGCCGGGGAGGGTCAGCTCGTGCGGTACGGCCGCCGCCGCGGCGAACAGAGAGCTGACGCCGGGGATTACCGCAAAGGGTATGCCTTTTTCGGCCAGGGCGTCCATCTGCTCCTGGATGGCCCCGTAGATGGAAGGGTCCCCGGTGTGCACCCGGGCCACCTTTTTACCCTCCCGCCAGGCCCGGCCCATTACCTCCAGCACCTCTTCCAGGTTCATGCCGGAGCTGTCGTAAATCTCGGCCCCGGGCCTGCAGCCGTCAAGTACGGCGGGATTCACCAGGGATCCCGCGTAAATGATCACGTCGGCCCCGGCAATGAGCCTGGCCCCTTTCACCGTGATCAGTTCGGGATCTCCGGGGCCTGCCCCGATAAAATAGATCATTCCCGCCGCCCCCCCGCCTGCCCGGGATATTCCCCGGCAAATCCCCTTTTCTTTATAATCATAAGGGACATGTAGTCCAGGTTCCTTTCATCCAGCCCTTCCAGGTCAGCGGTGACAAACTGGTCGCTATACCCGCAGCGGCTGAAGTATACCGCCCTGCCCTGCATCCCCAGCCGCTTCAGTAATTCCGCCACCTCTTTAACCTTCCTGTTCACCTTCATCAGCACTACATTGTCAAAGCGGTCCACAATGCCCTCCAGGTCGCTTACGCCGTACGCCGCCGGCAGTACCGCCAGGGTTTCATCCCCTTCGGCCAGGGGCGCCCCCAGCAGGGATGAGCATGCCGACATGGCGGTAACACCGGGCACGGTTTCGGTTTCCAGGTCCGGGTGGCGGGACCGCAGGTGCCGCAGGAGGTACCCGTATGTGCTGTAAAACATCGGGTCGCCTATGGTGACGAAGGCCACCCGGTTTCCCCGGCGCACCTTGCCGGCCACCGCCTCCCCGGCCGCGGCCCAGCTTTCCTCCAGCACCGTCCTGTTCCGGGACATGGGGAAGGAAAGTTCCAGGAGATCATACTCCTTGCCGGCAAGCCCCCTGACCACCTGCAGGGCCAGGCTGTCCCTGTCCGATGAGGACCTGGGCACACACAGCATGTCCACTTCCTGAAGAATACGGTAGGCCTTCAGGGTAATCAGATCCGGATCTCCGGGGCCAACCCCCAGGCCGTAAAATTTACCTGCCAACCACGTCACCCCATCCCCACGCCGTAATTATAAAAACCGGGTTGAAGCCCTTCAGCAGGCGGCTTGAACCCACTTTCTCCGACTTGCTGACCGAAACCTGGATTACCTCGGTTGGAATACGGTCCCCCAGGAAATCCAGGGCGGCGGAAAAGGTTTCCAGGGTGACCGCGTTGATCACCAGCCTGCCCCCCGGCAGAATTTTTCTTTCCACCTCTTCCAGTATGGCCTTCAGCAGCCCCCCGGAACCCCCGACAATGACCCGGTGCGGCCGGGGCAGCTGTTCCAGGGCGCCGGGGGCCTCGCCCGCCACCGGCACAACATTGTCCAGCCCGAACCTGGCGCAGTTTTCACTGGTCAGCCGGATCCCCCCGGGGGACCTTTCCACCGCGTAAACCGCCCCCCCCGGCGACATCCTGGCCGCCTCAACCGTTATGGAGCCGGTCCCGCTGCCCACGTCCCAGACCACCATGCCCGGGCCCAGGCGCGCCTTGGCCAGGGTGATTACCCGTATCTCCTCCCTGGTCATGGGCACTTTGCCCCGGCTGAAAAGTTCATCGGGTATGCCCGGCCCGCCGTACCGCCGGATATCATCCATTGACAATCACCATCACACAGTTGTGCCTTCCCCTGTATTCTGCCGGGTAAACATCCCCCGGTTTCAGCTTCACTATGGCCTCTCCGGGGAGGCTTAAGTCAAAGCAGAGATAAAAAGTTTTTTTGTCTTTCCCCCGGCTTATAATGTCAAAGATTTTTCCGGGCGGGTTGTCGGTGCCGGTCATTACGGCCACCTTCTCCCCACCGGCGGCCAGTTCTTTAATCTTTTCCGCGGGCCTGCCGTGGGCGCTCAGGATCACAGCGTCCTCCCACGGCATGGACAGCCTGGCAAAGGCCAGCTGCACCGAGCTTATACCCGGGATTACCTCTATATCCCCCGGTGCAAAGTGTTTGAGCAGAAACCTGAGGACCCCGTACATTCCGGGGTCGCCGCTGGCCAGCACGGCCACCCCGCTTTCCCTCCTGTCCCTGATCAACGCAATCATTTCTTCCAGATTGTTGGCCAGCACAAACCTTTCCTGGCCCCGGCCGGCAAAACTGTCCAGGTGCCGCCGGCCGCCGATCAGCAAACTTGCTTCCCGCAGTGCGGAGGCCGCCGCGGGAGCAATATATGCAGGGCTGCCCGGCCCCACCCCGATCACCTTAATTTTCCGCATCCCATAAGCCTCCCCAGTTCTCCGGCCGTCTCGTCCATGCCCAGTATGCGGCCGTCCCGGGCTGTTAATACCGTGCCCACCCTGAGTTTGCCCCAGACGTGTTCCTGCGCCCTGCGGCTGGCCCTGGCGGCAATATGGTCGAAGACTCCGTCCAGGCCTGACTCTTCAATCAGCCTGACGGCGCCCTCCAGGGTGTTAATATTCAATATGCCGGCAATTAATTCCTTTTTTGGCCGGTGTAAAGCCGTATAGGCGGCCAGTACCTCCCTGCGCCCGTCGGCCACCCGGCTGTGGGTGTGGAATATCCCCCCGGCCACCTTGACTATTTTGCCTATGTGGCCCCACAGGATCACCGATTCCATCAGGTTTTCAGCGCATTTTTCCAGCATGAAGCCCACGTAATTGCTCATCTCGATGACGGCATCGGCCGGAAATCCGTAAACTTCCACGGCCTGCCGCCAGCCTGCGCCGCCCGGGGTGAGCACCACCCGCCTGTGACCCAGTGCGGCCGCCTTTTTGATGAAGGGGACCAGGGAATCCTTAAGGGCCTCTTCAGACATGGGGCGCACTATACCGGTGGTCCCCAGTATGGATATACCCCCCTCTATGCCCAGCCGCGCGTTCAGGGTCCGCCCGGCCGCCTCCAGGCCCCCCGGCACGCTGATGGTAATATCCGCCCCAGTCCCTGCGGGAAGAACCGTGGCCACGGCCTCCCTGATCATCCAGGCCGGCACCGGGTTGATGGCCGGCTCCCCCACCGGCGCCGGCAGCCCCGGCATGGTGACGGTGCCCACCCCAATCCCGCCCTTTATGCTTATTCCGCCGGCGGCGGGCACTATCTCGGCGATTATATCCAGCCCGCTGGTGACATCGGGGTCGTCCCCGCCGTCCTTGACCACCACCGCCCTGGCGCCGCCGTCTGTATATTCCGCCGTTTTTACCGGAACCTTTATGAAATCGCCCCGGGGGTTGACCACCGTCACCTGGTCATGGTTTTCGCCACGGAAGTATAGCAGAGCCGCCGCTTTGGCCGCAGCCGCCGCCGACGCCCCCGTGGTCACCCCGCAGCGCAATTCTTTTTCCCCTTTTCTCCCGGACCAATCCTTTTTCACCGGGAAATCCCCGCCCTCAATTTTTTAACTTCTGAATTCTGTCTTCTGACCCAAAATTCCTGCCATAAAGCAGAAAGCCGGTTTATACCGGCTGTCATGTCAGGTACAGCTTTTTAATCAAATCCTTGCGCTTATCGGCATCCCCGCCTCCTCCATCGTCAGGCCTGCCCCTATCCCTTCTGCGTATGTCCCGGGCAGGCCGCTTAACCTGAAACTGCCTGTCATACTCCTCAATGGAGGCCAATGAATTGAGGTTGTTTTTCTTCCACTCCAGCAGGATGGTGTCTATGTATCTGAAATTTCTTTTACCAATCAGTACCGCCCTTCTCAGCGCCTCCAGAACCAGTTCCGGACCGGTATGTTCCACCCATTGGGTTATTTTCTCCGTTTCTATGGGTGAGAGCGGCCGTCCGAACTCCTTTTCAAAGCTGGAGTAGCAGGAAGCCAGTTTTTCCCTTTTATAACCCCGCTGCACCTGCCCGTCCAGTTTCGCGCCGGCCTTTTCAATCTCCTTGGCCCTGACAAAGGCCCAGTAGTCCGACAGCTTTTCAAAAAGCGGTTCGAAGTCATAGCCGGTCAGCACATCGTCCCTGGACTCTTCATAGTACAGCGTTTCAGATATTATCTTTTTCTCGATCAGTGACCTGATGTCCCCTTCAATCTCTTCGGGGGTGGCCGACATGTATTCCGCCATGATTTCAGGGGTCGGGTGCAGGTCCTTTTCCTCGGTGCGGAGCCTGAACATCTGGATCAGGGTCATCATCTCGGAGTCGGTAATGTACATATACTTGTAAAACCTTAGCAGCAAATTGGGTACGTTGGTGGCTCCGGACAGCCAGAGATCGGAACCGAAAGCGGCGGGTATATTCCCCTGCCTGTACTTTTTTACAGTGTTTCTTGTCTTTATATACATGCCATAACCCCCGCCGAAGTGTACTTTAATTTTATGGTAACGGTGGGGGTTTGTCCAGTTGCAAATATCCTCATTTACATCGGTTTTAAGGATCAAACATCCATTAATCCCAATCTTTCTCTGGGAAAGTTTGTTATGAAAAAAAACCCGCTTGCTGTCATTTTTTGGTATTGTTAGTTTTTTAATCAGCGGACTTTTGCGCCCAGGACTTCGGTCATCTGCCTGATTGCCCACTGGTGGGCATCCTGGTCAAAGGAAGCAACTCCGTCCCGGTGCACCACCACGTTATAATCCCTGTTGCACAACTCCTCCACGGTGTACAAAACACATATGTTTGTACATACACCTACCACCTCAACGGTTTTCGGGTCCAGGTCCCGCAGTATGGTATTGAGATCGGTCCGGAAAAAACCGCTGTACCTGTTTTTGGGGACCCTGATGGAGAAGGAGTACTCTTCCACCAGGGACTTCAATTCATCTATAATGGAAGACCCCTCGGTGCCGTAAATGCAATGCGGTGGAAACCTTTTAAACTCAAGATCCTCGGGGTCGTGGGCATCTATAATGAAGATAACCGGCAGTCCCCGCGAAACAAACTCCCGCACCTTCCTTTGTACAAAGGGCACGATTTTTTCGGCACTTTCTCCGCAGTAGAGGGCGCCGTCCTTCCTGATGAAATCATTCAGCATGTCCACCACCAGCAAGGCGCTCTCAGTCAAAACCAATCCCCTGCCTCCCCTTTAAATTTCAGTTTCGGGCTACATGACCTCAAACAGCAACTTTTTTGTTCAGCAGCAGGTCCAAAACCTTTTCCAGAGATTCCGCGGTTACAAATTCCCCCAGTGGCTCTTCCATCTCATACTGCCAGGTATAGCTGTTGGGAATGAAAATACAGTTGAATCCGGCCAATAGGCCCGGATTGATGTCAGACTTTATGCTGTTGCCGATGACCCATGATCTTTGCGCGTCGAGTTTTTGCCAGTGGGCGATCTGTTCATACTGGCACCTGGTTTTGTCTTTCAACACATAAACCCTTTTAAAATATTTTTTCAAACCGCTGTCGTTTATTCTCTTCCACTGGATTGAAGGGTCACCCTTGGTGGCCAGAAATATATCGTATTCCCCCCGGGCAGACAACTCCGCCAGTATTTCGCCGGCGCCCGGCACCGCAACCGGCTTCTGGTCAAAAACCCACCAGCCGATGTCTTCCACCTGCCTGCACGTATCAGGGTCGGGAGTACTCCGGTTCAGGTCGCAGAAGTGCCGGTAGGTCTGCACCATGGCGCGGGGGAAACATTCCTTTAAAAACCCCCCGCACCTCCTGACGTTTTCTATATCCTTTTGATCCAGGGCAGCCAGAACCTCCTCCAGGGGAAAGCCCATTTCAACCATCAGCCGGGCAAACCTCTCCCTGGCAATCTCGAAAAAGACAGTTGTCTCCACCAGGGTGTCGTCGAAGTCGAATATAATACCCTGCCTCGCCAGCTTTGCCATGCCGCCTTTCCTTCCCGCACAATTAAAACAATTGGCCAGCCTGTCGCTGACCATGCTTTTTTTCATAAAGCTATTATAACATTTAGTTCAATGTTACAAAATCATTTATTAAATAATTTCTGCCGGCGGGCTACCTGTCCTCAAAGGTCACCGCCGTGCCGCTGGCGGTAACCATCAGCATGCCCTCCCGGATCACCTCGTAGTCCAGGTCTACACCCACCACCGCTTCGGCGCCCAGCCTTCTGGCCTGGGCACTCATCTCGTCCATCGCTATCCGGCGGGCCTGGGACAGTTTTTCTTCGTAAGCCCCCGACCTCCCCCCCACAATGTCCGTTATGCTGGCGAACAGGTCCCTGACTATGTTGGCGCCCATAATGGCCTCGCCGCAGACTACTCCCAGGTAGTTTTTAATGGTTTTTCCCTCCACGTTGGGTGTGGTGGTAATTAACACTGAACATCCCCTCCTTTTACTGCGGAAGCTTAAGGCCCCGGCAGGGTGATACTGATTTTAGTCTACAAACCTTTTTCCCTTATGTAAAGAGCGGTATCCACCACCCGGCTGGAGTATCCCCACTCATTGTCATACCAGGCGATTACTTTGGCCATAATACCGTCGATGACCATGGTGGAAAGCGCGTCCACTATGCAGGAGTGGGGGTTTCCGTTGTAATCCCTTGATACCAGGGGCGCCTCGCTGTAGGCCAGGATGCCCTTCAACTCCCCCTGCGCGGCTTCTTTCAGCGCCGCGTTAATCTCTTCCACCGTCGCTTCGCTGTCCAGCTGCGCCACCAGGTCCACCACCGATACGTTGGGAGTGGGCACCCGCATGGCCATGCCGTGAAGCTTTCCTTTTAATTCCGGAAGCACCAGGGACACCGCCTTGGCCGCCCCGGTGGTGGTGGGTATTATGGAAAGGGCCGCGGCCCTTGCCCTGCGCAGATCTTTATGGGGCAGGTCAAGTATTTGCTGGTCATTGGTGTAGGAGTGGACGGTAGTCATCATCCCCCTGACTATGCCGAACCTCCTGTGCAACACCTTGGCCATAGGCGCCAGGCAGTTGGTGGTGCACGAAGCGCATGAAATAACCTGGTGCCTGGCAGGATCGTACTTGCCGTTGTTGACGCCCATCACTATGGTGATATCGTCATTCTTTGCCGGCGCGGTGATGAGAACTTTTTTGGCGCCGCCGGTCAGGTGTTTTGCCGCCGCCTCCCTTTCCGTAAAGCGTCCCGTGGCCTCCACCACCACGTCCACCCCGAGGTCGCGCCAGGGGATTTCCGCGGGATCCTTCCGGGCTAAAACCTGCACTTCATTTTCACCCACCCTGAAGCTGCCGTTTGTGGCTTCCACCTCGCCACGGCAGATGCCGTGGACGGAATCGTACTTCAACAGGTGGGCAAGGGTTTTGGCGTCGGTCAGGTCGTTTACCGCAACCACCTTGATTTTGTCAGGATAATTTAATGTGGCCCTGTATACAGCCCTTCCTATGCGGCCGAATCCGTTAATCCCTACCACTAAGGCCATATTGATAATTCACTCCTCTTCCTGATTGTTCCTTGGTTTTATTTTTAAAGCTGAAAGAGCACCTGCAACAAAATATATGGTTAGTTTATCCCGAATTTCAGTTTAACATTATTAATACAAATAGTCTATCAAAATCATTCAAATATCCATTAATTTGGCTGGTTTGCCATGGTGTGGTTTAAAACAAAGCATCCGTAAATGCATTAAGTAAATAATTTTTCCGTTTTACGCAAAGATTTTAGCGTTAGTCGCTCTAGCTTTTTGTTTTTTAATAAAGTTTAAGCCCCCCTGGGTTTTACCCCCGGAGGGCTTTTTTTACCCTGATGCCGACAAGTCGCTGTTCTCAGAGTGTTTTTCCACATTTCCATGGCTTATTTCCATTTCCTTAAAATCGAAGCAAGTTCTTTCAGTTTTTTCTTTGTACTGTATGATTATTCCCTTGTGGCCCTTCGAGGTGCAGAACTCAAAGATGTATCTTCCGCCCTCTGTAGCATACGGAGCCTGGATGTAGTAGGCACATTTTTCGCACTGGTCGTGTTTTTTTCTGGTATGAACAGCGTTGAATTTCAATCTTTTCATCAAGGAAATTCCTCCTTGTTTGTGTTATATTTCACATGTCCCGGTAAAAAAATTTGTTTTTATTTATTTACAAACCCGGCCTGCTAACACCGTTAAGCGCAGTTTACACATGTATATTCACCTTAATTATATGATAATTGCAATTGAAAAGATATAGCTTTTTTTACTCTCCGTCCTTCTCTGTCACTACGCCTTGATATGCGCCGCCTGTACATTCCCAGCAAAAAAATTAACATTGTCACCACATCCCTTTGGCTTAATGTGAATGTACTATCAATACTAGAGGAACTGTGTAATTTCTCTTATCTCCCGCCGCCCCGGCCTGCCCCTGCCTTCATCGTCGGGGTAGCCTACCGGTATTATCGCCACCGGCCTTCTGTAAGGCGGCATCTTCAGATAATCCCGCACCTTTTCCTCGTCGAAAGCGCCTACCCAGCAGCCGCCCAGGCCCAGTCCAACCGCCGCCAGCAGTATGTTTTGAACAGCCGCCGCCGTATCCTGGATGCTGTACAGGTCTTTCCCCCGGCCGCCGTAAACTTTGGCGGAACGTTCGGGTTCGGCGCAAACCACGAAACAAAGGGGCGCCCGGGCCACAAACCTCTGGTTCAGGGCAAAGGAAGACAGGGCCTCCCGGTGTTCCCGGCCCCGCACCACGTAAAAGAACCACGGCTGCAAGTTGCCCGCCGTAGGCGCCCACCTGGCGGCCTCAAGCATTGCCTGCACCATCTCCTCCGGAATGTCCCGGGGCTTGAACCTCCTTACCGAATACCGGCCTTTAATCACTTCCAGCATTGGTATTCCCCCCGAACAGAATTTTATAAAGATTAATTCGGAAATCAATGTTCTCTTTCTCTGTCCTTTTGGCCGGCCCCCTGGTCCTCCCGCCCGCCCTCCTGAATTTGGACTTGATCTCCCTTTCTTCAAGCAAAAAATCTATGGTTTCGGGCCGGAACACTTTCCCCCACGGAGAAATGGCGGCCGCCCCCCTGGCCAGCACCACCGCCGCCAGGCCGAAGTCCTGAGTGACCACCACATCTCCCCTGGAGGCAATGTTTAATATTTTCAGGTCGGTTTCCTGGGGGCCGCTTCCCACTGTTACGTGGTTCCCGGATTCAATGCGGTGATTGAAGCTGGCCACGGTCCACAGTTCCGCCCCGAACCGGCCGGCGGCCTCCCGGCATATTTCCATGACCTTCCTCGGCGCGGCGTCAGCGTCTACGATTATCTTCAAACCAGCTCAGCTCCCGTTTTGCCTTGCGGCCTGTTAAAATTATCCGCCGGGCAGGGATGAGATTATTTTCCGGAGAATAATAAATGTGTTTCGGTTATTTGCGTTCGGAAGCCCAATCTCCCATTTTTGATTTCAGGTCGGCCAGCTCTTCCTCCAGTTCCTCCAGTTCCTCAAGCATCTGTGGCTTGACGGAATGGGCGGGCAGCCTTTTTTTAAGGTCGTTTATCCTTTTCTCCAGTTCTTCTATTCTTGATGACAATACATATACACCTCCATCGGTTACTATTATTATAGTGCTCAATTTAATTTTAGTTAAGGGGGCGGTAAAATGATCAGTGTGGAAATCCCCGGCCTGGGCCAGATGAACCTTAAGCATATTGTGCTGGACTTTAACGGTACCATGGCCACCGACGGCGTCCTCATACCCGGTGTCCAGGAAAGGCTAAACCAGCTTGCGTCCGAACTGGAAGTGCACATTCTTACCGCCGACACCTTCGGCACGGTCAGAGACGCCTGCCGGATGATAAACGGAACCGTGACCGTCCTTGGGCAGGGAATCGGGGCCCCGGAAAAGGAAAGTTTCGTGCGCCGGCTGGGGGATCAAAATGTGGTGGCGGTGGGAAACGGCATGAATGACCGCCTGATGCTCAAAACGGCCGCCCTGGGCATACTGGTGCTTGGGAACGAGGGGGCCTGCAGCCAGGCCATAACAGCCGCCGACATCATGGTGGGAAACATCCTGGACGGCCTTGACCTGCTGCTCAATCCGAAAAGAATCGTAGCTACACTCCGGTCGTAAGTCGGGGGGGTCAGGTTTTGAGCAGGGGATTTTTGCCCATGATGGTCACCGTTGTCACGGCTGTGGGGGTCTATTACCTGTGGTCGGTGGTACTGCAGAAAAACGACAGCGCCGGCACGGCCCTGGGGATAGCCACGGCGGTACTGGTGTCGGCCTTTTTTGCCAGGCTGAAAAGAAGGAAATAATAATTCGTATAAGCGTGTAGAGGTGTTAATCTTGGCGGATCCCGGGCCCATAGGAGTTTTCGACTCGGGGGTGGGCGGCCTGTCGGTCCTGAAGGAAATCAGGCGGCTTTTACCCCATGAGGACATTGTCTATTACGCCGACTCGGCATACTGCCCTTACGGGGTCAGGCCCCCCGCCGAAATAGTGTCCCGGTCCGTTAAAATATGCGACTTTTTGCTGGGCCTGGGGGCAAAGGCGCTGGTGGTGGCCTGCAACACCGCTTCGGTGGCCGGGTTGGACATATACCGGCAGAAATACAGGGTGCCTATCGTGGGCATGGAACCGGCGGTCAAGCCCGCCACCGCCGCCACCAGAAACGGCAGGGTGGGGGTGCTGGCCACCGGCGTGACCCTGTCGGGGGACCGTTTTTCATCCCTGCTGGAAAGATATCAAAACGGGGCGGAGGTTTTTTCACAGCCCTGCCCGGGCCTGGTGGAGGTAGTGGAAAGCGGGAGGCACGGCAGTCCCGAAGCGGTAAATCTGCTGAAGAGATATTTAGCCCCGCTGCTGGACAGGGGCGTGGACACCATTGTCCTGGGCTGCACCCACTACCCCTTTCTAAAGGACCCGGTCCGGTCCATTGCCGGGCCGCGGATTACCGTGATTGACACCGGGGAGGCCGTGGCCCGCCAGGTGTCAAGGGTCCTGGAGGCAAACGGCCTGCTAAGCCCCGTTGCCAAAAAGGGACGCGAAATCTTCCACACCAGTGGCAGCCCCCGCGAGGTCGGCGAAGTAATAAAAAAATTGTGGGGCGGCCACCCGGAAGTGAAGCACACCCCACTGTAATAGCTGTCGGCAGTCAGCTCTTTTTACATTCACATTGGGGACGGTTCTGAATGTGAATTTAAAACAAATTATCACATTGGGGACGGTTCTGAATGTGAATTTAAAACAAATTATATCAGCGCTTTCGGGTCGTTGAGGTGTTTGGCCAGCCAGCCCTCTGCCCCGGGCAGCCCCATGGCGATGCCCATCAGTTCCGTGAAATAGAAGGAAGGTAACTTTTCCCCACCTTTCTGCCGCATTTCCAGGTTGCTCTGGCACAGGGGGCAGGCCGTCACCAGGGCCCCGGCCCCGGCCGCCCGGGCGGCTCCCGCCAGCCGTCCCACCAGGCCCTCCACCACCTCTGACCTGGTCAGGGAAAGGCCGGCCCCGCAGCACTCGGTTTTATACGACCACTGCTTTACCTCGGCCCCCAGGGCTTCCATCAGCCGGTCGAGCATCTCCGGGTTCTCCACCCGGTCAAAGCCCCTTACCTCCGGCGGCCTCACCATCAGGCAGCCGTAGTAGCAGGCAACCTTTAAGCCCTTCAGGGGCCTGGTCACTTTTTCCTTTATCCTGTCCAGGCCGGCCCTGGCCACAACGGCCTCCAGCAGTGAGATTACAGCCACCTGGCCGGTGTACTTGAACTCCACCAGGTCTTCCAGCTCTTCTTTGGTTTCCCCGCCCTGCCGGAGGAGGTGGTCGGCCTTGCGCAGGCGGGCGAAACAGGCCGCGCAGGGAATGGCCACGTCCAGCCCGGACTTCTGGGCCAGGGCGATATTCCTGGCGGCCAGGGCGGCGGCCAGTGTGTGATTCAGGTTGTGGGCCGATGTGGACCCGCAGCAGTTCCAGTCTTCCAGTTCTTCCAGCTGGAGCCCCAGTTCCCGGCAGACCGCCCTGGACGACTGGTCGTATTCCCTGGCCGTGGCCTCCAGGGAACATCCCGGATAGTAAGCCAGCTTCATTTTGTCTGCCCCCCTTCACCGGCGCCCCCGCGCCTGCGCCTTATTCCCTCTTCGGCCCGGTCAAATATTTTCCGGACCTGGTTTTTTCCTTTGATACCCTTGGGCACAAGGGGAAGCTTGCCCTTTAAAAACAGCTTCAGCCCCAGGTCCAGGTCGCTGAATAGCTGGCCGGTGCTGATCTTGTATTTGGCCATGAGTATGCTCTCGCTTATGCGGCCCCTGGACTTGAGGTCGTTTAAAAACATCCGGTGGAAGGTGGGGGTCCTGTCCCCCGGGGCCATGATATTTTCCGCCCGGGTCATTTCCCGGACGGTGTCCATTACTTCGGCTATGCTGATGCCGTTGGGGCAGCGGGCGCCGCAGGTTTCGCAGCCGGTGCAGAGCCAGATGGCCGGGCTTCTTAAAACCTTTTCCTTCAGTCCCAGGTTGATCATCCTGATCAACTGGTTGGGGGTTATTTCCTGAAACCCGGCCATGGGAAGACACCCCGCCGCACATTTCTGGCAGTGGTAGCAAAGTTCTATGGGCTGGCCGCTGGCGGACC